>JABDLD010000090.1 GCA_013001885.1 Lysobacterales bacterium | reverse complement strand
AACTTGACTATCCCTATTCCAGCTCGGAATTGGCGGTTCTGATGGCCCACGACAGTGACGATTTCGTGCGCTGGGAGGCGGCACAGCTTCTCTCCCAGCGCGAAATCCTGGCCAATGTAAGGCGCTTGGTTGCCGGCGGGGAACCCCGGCTCGCGGCCGAATTGGTAACCGCCTACCAGGCGCTGCTTGCCGATACGGGCTCTGATCCCGCCCTGGTGTCCGAAGCCCTGGCTCTGCCGGCTGAAGATTACCTGGCGGAACTGGTTGAGATTGTCGAAGTTGATGCTATTCACGCCGCGCGCAAGTTCGTAAAAGCCAGCCTGGCTGAGCGGCTAAAGGGTGCTTTTTTGGATCGCTATCAATCAATGGCCATGGCTGGGCCATACTCAAAAACACCTGAAGCCATGGCGCGGCGCAGTCTGCGCAATGTCTGCCTGTCGTTTTTACTCGAGGCGCCGGGTGGTTTCGAATTGGCGCAGGCGCAACTCCAGACCAGCAACAACATGACGGACACGCTGGCTGCACTACAGGGCCTGGTGTGGAGCGGTGCGCCGGCGGCTGACGCGGCGTTGCAGGAGTTTCATGACCAATGGAGTGATGACCTGTTGGTGATGGACAAGTGGTTCGCGATCCAGGCAGCGATGCCGGGCGGCCGGGCTGTGGGCCGGGTGCGTGAACTGCTTGACCATCCGGGCTTCAGTATTTCGAACCCGAACAAGGTTCGCTCCCTCATTGGTGTGTTTGCAATGATGAACCCCACCGGTTTTCACACGATTGATGGTGCGGGATATCGACTGCACGCCGACCAGGTCCTGGCTCTCGATGCCATTAACCCGCAGATGGCTGCCCGCATGGCGGGGGCCTTCAATGCCTGGACGCGCTACGATGAGAGCCGCCAGCGGCTGATGCAGACAGAGCTCAAACGCATTGCCGAGGTTGAAAGCCTGTCTCCTGATGTTGCGGAAATCATCAACAATGCGCTCGGGATGAAAAAGTCAGAGCCTGAAGCGTGAACCGACGGGGTCATTGTGAACTTCAACAAGCGGCGGGAAATTCGGTTAGTCTTTCTTCTGCTCGTCCTCGCGTTTGCCGCCATGCCGGCGTGTTCGTCTGTTCCCGTTCGTCAGCAGACCGGCGCTGTTCAGAAGATCCTTATTGCGGGCATCGTGATCCGTAACGAGTTGCACTTTCCGGTCACCGACGTGATGATCAACGCTCCGGAATCCGGTGCGTTTGCAGGCTGCGGAAATCTGTTGCCACGGTCCGAATGCAGCACCAGTTTCGAGGCGGTAGCTTATTCAGCCGGTAAACTCGTCGTCAGCTGGAAAGAATACGGCCAGCCTCATACGACAGGCGAGTTCGTTATCGAGATTCCTGAAGGAATGGACCGGGGCAAGGCAGCTTGGCTGGAGGTCGTGATCTACGCGATGGGCCAGGCCGGTGCCAGGCTGGTGCAATTCTGACGGTATCAGGGAAGGAGTCTTGCTTCCCTGCGCCCGCATGCGGCTTCGAGTACCAGCTGCTTTCCGGTAAAGGTATCAGATGTCATTCAGAGCCTTGATGACCAGGCTGCGCTGAAGATCCGCTTCATGCCGCGTTGCAAACTTCGGGGCCAGCCGGGTTTCGCCGCTGAAGCGTATATTGAACTGGAAACCTTCGCCATCCTCTGCGGTGAAAACCCGGGTGACGAAAACGATTTTGTCCAGAACGATCGCATAGCCTTGCAGCTCGTAAACAGCTTTGCTCATTTCAGTCTCTCCCTGCCTCCCTTCGAAGCACCATCATTTCAAGCATGATATTCTAATAACAGCATGAAAATACTGCTGCTGACTCTCCTGATCCTGACGCTGGTTGCCTGTGCGAGCCCGTATCGTCCCGTTTACGTTTCCAGCGAGGGTGACTATTACATCGAAGAACAAGACACGCAAACTTCTTTCGGAAGCGCCGGCTCGGTGCTGTACGCCGACATTGGATTTTATCCCTGGTGGATAACCTCGCACTATCCGTTTTCGTTCACCTATTACAGCCCTTACTTCTACCCGCATTACTTTTCAATATGGTATCCGCCCGGTTACTACCCGTTTTACGGATACCACCGCGGATACTGGGCCAGTTGGGCTCCGCCGCACCGCATGCGCTGGGACCATTATCGCGGTCACAGGGGCAGGCCGGTAGCCAGCCCCGGTCCGACTTACCCGGCTCCAGGCACGGATCCGCTCTCTGATGCAGAGCTGCGCAGGGCGTTGTACGAAAGGGATTTGTATCGCGCAGCGAAAGACAACCGGAAAAACGGCTACCGGACAGGCGAACGGGTACAACCGGGTACATCCTTCAAGCGCGTCCCCACCCGGCCTTATTCGTCAGTACCGGCCATAAAGGCAGGTACTCCAGCGAGATCGGCCCGAATGTCGCCCCGAGCGGCTCCTCCGTCGCGCAGCTACCGCTCTTCCAGCAGGCCGGTCTTACGGGACAAGGATTGAGCCCGGGGGCGAAATCTGCCCAGTTGCCGGTTTTTCCTGAATTTCAGTACAATACGCGGTCCGGATAACCACGGTTGAAGTGACGATGCAGTACCCTCGTATATTTGATGTGATTGTTATCGGTGGCGGCCATGCCGGCACCGAAGCCGCGCTCGCCTCGGCGAGGAGCGGGGCGGAGACGCTTTTACTGACGCACAGCATCGAAACGGTCGGCCAAATGAGCTGTAACCCGGCGGTCGGAGGCATTGGCAAGGGGCACCTGGTCCGGGAAATTGACGCGATGGGGGGCGTTATGGCCCGCGCCGCTGACGCGGCTGGAATCCAGTTACGCACCCTGAATTCCAGTAAGGGGCCGGCAGTCCGCGCCACGCGTGCGCAGTGCGACCGGAATTTATATCGCGCGTTTATCCGGCAGAACGTGGAACAGCAGGAAAACCTCGCGGTTTTCCAGGCGCCGGTTGACGATCTCTTGATGAGGAATGGCCGGATTGCGGGATGCCGCACAGCGACCGGGCTTGAATTTCATTCGGCGGTGGTGGTTCTGACGACCGGCACGTTTCTCGGCGGCAAGATTCACATCGGTGAAGAGCAGTTTCAGGGGGGCCGGGCAGGTGATCCTCCCTCCAATACGCTCGCAGCCCGTTTGAGGGAGATGCCGTTCTCAGTAGCCCGCCTGAAAACTGGCACGCCACCGCGCATTGACGGCAAGACCGTCGATTTCGGCGCAATGCAGGAACAGCCTGGGGATGACCCCGCGCCGGTTTTTTCTTTCATCGGAGACGGCAGCGACCATCCGGAGCAGGTTTGCTGTTGGATCACGCACACGTCGGAGCGCACTCACGATATTATCCGGGCTGAGCTGCATCGCTCGCCCATGTACACCGGGATCATCGAAGGTGTCGGGCCGCGTTATTGCCCGTCGATCGAAGACAAGGTCGTACGCTTCGCGGAACGGGACAAGCACCAGATCTTCGTTGAGCCGGAGGGACTGCACACCCGGGAGTTGTACCCGAACGGAATATCAACCAGCTTGCCGTTCGATGTTCAGCTAGCTTTTGTTCATTCCATTTGCGGTTTCGAACATGCGCATATCACCCGTCCCGGTTATGCTATCGAGTACGATTTTTTCGATCCGCGGGAACTGTACGGCCACCTGGAAACGAAGCACGTGCCCGGCCTGTTTTTTGCCGGCCAGATAAACGGCACGACCGGGTACGAGGAGGCGGCGGCCCAGGGATTGGTCGCAGGGATCAACGCGGCGCGCATGACACGTGGTGAGCCGGTGTGGGTGCCGGCGCGCAACGAAGCTTACGTGGGAGTCATGATCGATGATCTGGTGACCCAGGGAACGCTGGAGCCCTACCGGATGTTTACCAGCCGGGCAGAATATCGCCTGCAGCTGAGAGAGGACAATGCGGACTTGCGCCTGACCGAAAAAGGCCGTGAGTTGGCGCTGGTGCCGGATAGCCGTTGGGACGCATTCTGCCGTAAACGTGACGCCATAGAATCTGAGCGGCAGAGGTTGCACGACATCTGGGTTACGCCCGGAAATGAAGCCGCTCGCTCGCTGGAAGCGGCATTCGGAATTGCCGTAAGCAAAGAAAGCAGGGCGCTGGACTTGCTGAAACGGCCTGAAATGGACTATTCAAGGCTGACCTTCGTGGACGGGATTGGGCCGGGAGTATCCGATCAGCAGGTAGCTCAACAGGTAGAAATCCAGGTGCGGTACGCGGGCTATCTCGAGCGGCAGAAGGACGACATCGAGCGGCGCCTGCGGCACGAGCACACGGCGATTGAAAGCACGTTCGATTACGGTAGCGTTCACGGCCTTTCCTCCGAAGTTCGGGAAAAGCTCGAAAGGGTCAGGCCCGACACCCTGGGCCAGGCTTCGAGGATACCGGGCATGACGCCCGCGGCCATCTCACTGTTGCTCGTGCATTTGAAAAAATCACGTCAACGGGTGGCCTAGTCCGGATTTTGAATATTTTTTCCAATTATCACGCTTTCAAAACGATCAATTCACAGTTTCTTAACATGTAATCGTTATTCTTAATGTGTAAGTTGACTGTGCCTAGTGCATCGCATTACCAAACAGGCAGTCCCCACACTTCTATGCCTACGCGATGCACTTTCCAGCCCCGGATCTTTCCGGGGCTTTTTTTTGCGATGTTATTGGTCATTTTGGGTCGACTCTGAATGCAAAAATGGAAGCCGGGTGAGAACACAATGGCCAAGCGCTTTTTCCCTCCCTCCAGGCAGGCGGGCGGCCAGTCCTTTGTGCGGGGAGGGTTGCATGGGCAGCGCAGATATCGTGTCCGGGATCTCCGGCTCATTCGCTTTGCTGATCCTCGGCAAGTACGCCTGCATCATCAACGCATATGGCGAATTCAACGTTTTTGTCATCGTCATTTTTGGCACTGAAGCATTGACCGGGCTGGCCCGGGTCACTCAACGGCGAAGAGCTGGCGTCTGTCACACTCATGATTGCAGGTTTCATCGTGGTCATGGCGATTCTTCGACTGTCAGCCCGAAAATGATCTTTATCGTGCTGAAATGCAGGAAAGTATCCCGAAATCAAAGCTATTTACGGTAGAATTCACGAATTTCGAAGGCCATAAACCGCAGGGACATCAAAATGAGCAGTGACAGCGCTTCCACGCCCACCAATTTCATCAGGAACATCATCATCAAGGACCTGGAAACGGGTAAACATGATGAAATCGTCACGCGGTTTCCGCCGGAACCCAACGGCCACCTGCACATCGGCCACGCAAAATCCATTTGCCTGAATTTTGGTGTGGCGGCGGAGTTCGGCGGCCGCACCAATCTGCGTTTTGACGACACCAATCCACTGAAAGAAAACGAGGATTTCATGCTCGCGATCATGGAGGACGTTCGCTGGCTGGGTTTCGAGTGGGACGGGTTGTTCCACGCCTCCGATTATTTCCAGCAACTTTACGAGTTCGCGCTCCACCTGATAAAAACCGGCAAGGCATACGTTGAAGAATTGAGCGCGGAAGAAATTCGCGCTCACCGGGGCACACTGACAGAGCCGGGAAGGAACAGCCCGTATCGAGACCGCCCGGTTGACGAAAATCTTGACCTGTTCAAGCGAATGAAAGCCGGTGAGTTCGAGGACGGGACGCTGGCGTTGAGGGCGAAGATCGATATGGCGTCTCCGAATATCAACATGCGCGACCCGGTCGTTTACCGAATACGCAATGCTTCGCATCACCGTACCGGCGATGAATGGCACATTTACCCCATGTACGACTGGGCGCATGGAATCTCGGACGCCATTGAAGGCATCACGCATTCCCTTTGCACGCTTGAATTCGAGGACCACCGTCCGCTGTATGACTGGTTCCTGGAAAATATTCCTGCACCGAGCTATCCGCGGCAGATCGAATTTTCCAGGGGTAATCTCGATTACACGGTGATGAGTAAACGACGCCTGCGCGAACTGGTCGAGGAAAAACGGGTCAGCGGCTGGGATGACCCCCGCATGCCCACATTGGCGGGGCTGCGTCGCCGCGGATTTACGCCGGAAGCCATCCGCGCGTTCTGGACCGAGATGGGCATATCCAAGGCCGACAGCATCATCTCGATGGGCGTGTTGGAAAATGCGGTCCGTAACGACCTGAACGTCAGGGCGCCGCGCACCATGGCGGTTCTCAACCCGCTCAAAGTCGTCCTTACCAACTTTCCCGAGGGCGAAACTGTGTGGCTGGATGCACCTGTGCACCCCCAGAATGACGACATGGGGACTCGCGAGGTCGCGTTAACCCGGGAAATCTGGATTGAACGGGATGACTTCATGGAAGATCCCCCCCGAAAGTTCTTCCGCCTGAAACCCGGCGGCGAAGTTCGTTTGCGCAATGCTTTCATCGTGCAATGCGACGAGGTCATCAAGGACGACCAGGGTGAAGTCGTGGAACTTCACTGCAAGTTCGACCCTGACACACGTTCGGGAATGCCCGGAGCTTCACGCAAGGTCAAGGGCACGATTCACTGGGTCTCCGCCGTTCACGGCGTACCCGTAGAGGTTCGGCTTTGCGACCGCTTGTTCACGACCCCCAACCCGCTGGGCGACAAAGAGCAAGACTACCGTGAATTTCTCAACCCGCATTCCCTGGATGTAATCGAGGACGTGATCGTGGAACCCGCTGTGGCTGCGGGCGTTGCCGGTGATTTTTACCAGTTCGAGCGCACCGGTTATTTCTGCCATGACAACGTTGACTCCCGGCCGGGCCGGCCGGTACTCAACCGCATCGTCACGCTACGCGACTCCTGGGCCAGGATTGAAAAGGAATTGGCGCAGAAGAAAAGTTAAGCCACGGAAGGGTTTTAAGCATGCATGACTTCATTCACCCTCGTCACTGACGGGGGATTTGCTACACTTTCCCACAACACTCACCTGGGAGATGAAAAATGGGTTGGACTATCCTGGTAATCCTCGTCGTTGTCGTGGGTCTCGCGATCTCGATTTACAATCGCCTGGTCGCCGGCCGGAATCGCTTCAAAAACGCTTTTGCGCAAATCGATGTTCAGCTGACCCGGCGCCACGACCTGATTCCAAACCTGGTCGAGACCGCCAAGGGTTACATGAAACATGAACGCGAGACGCTTGAGGCCGTGATCAATGCGCGTAATACGGCGGTATCCGGGCTCAAGGCGGCCGCGGCGGACCCGTCCGATCCGGACGCCATGAAAAAACTGGCGGAGGCGGAACAGGGCCTCTCAGGAGCTCTGGGCAGGCTGTTTGCGCTGTCAGAAGCCTATCCTGACCTGAAGGCTAATGAAAACATGATGCAGCTTTCAGAAGAATTGACCACCACTGAGAACAAGGTTGCGTTCGCGCGCCAGGCCTACAATGATTCAGTGATGGACTACAACACGTTGCGCGAATCATTCCCGAACAACTTTTTTGCGACCTGGTTCAGTTTCAAGGCTGCGGAATTGCTTGAAATTGAAGATGAGTCAAAACGTGAAGTTCCTAAGGTAAGTTTCTAAGCAGGGATGAACTTCTTTGAACACCAGGATCGGGCGCGAAAGCAGACCCGCTGGTTGGTTGTCGCCTTCGTTCTGGCCGTGCTGGCCATAGTGGCGGCGATTGACGTAATCCTTTTGCTGGCGCTCGGTTTGACATCTTACGAGGCCGGAGAAGCGCTTTCAGCCACCCAGGTGATTGCGGCAAACGCACCTTTGCTGGCCGGCGGCGCTGTTGCCTCGGCCGCTGTTATCGGTCTGGCCAGTCTGTTCAAGACCGCCAGCCTTCGTTCCGGCGGCGGGCAGGTGGCGCGGCAGTTGGGCGGCACACTGGTTGAATCAGACACCCGGGACGCCAAGCGTCGGCGACTGCGCAATGTCGTTGAAGAGATCGCGCTGGCCTCGGGAGTGCCCGTGCCGGAAATTTACGTCCTCGAACAGGAGTCCGGAATCAATGCCTTCGCCGCCGGTTTTACACCGTCCGATGCGGCAGTGGCGGTTACGCGGGGGACCCTTGAAAAATTGGACAGGAATGAATTACAGGGTGTGATCGCGCACGAATTCAGCCACATTCTGAATGGCGATATGCGTATCAACATCCGCCTGATGGGGACACTTTTCGGGATCCTGTTACTGGCCCTGATAGGACGCCGCGTGTTGATTCACTCACACATCGCCGGCCGCTCACGGGATAAAAACGGAGCGATTGTGCTGATGATTGCGTTTGGCCTTATGGCGGTGGGTTACGTCGGGCTTTTTTTTGGGCGCTGGATCAAGGCGGCCGTTTCCCGTCAGCGGGAATACCTCGCGGACGCTTCCGCCGTGCAGTTTACCCGTGATCCGGATGGAATTTCAGGAGCATTGAAGAAAATTGCCGTTTACTCCGATGCTTCTTACCTGGACGCAGATTCGGAAGAAATCAGCCACATGCTGTTTGGTGACGGCCGGAAAATGATGATGTTTTCCACCCACCCGCCTTTGAATAAGCGGATTACTCGGGTGGACCCTCAGTTTCAGCCGGAGGATCTGGAGCGCCTTGCCGCGAGGATTCAAAGGGATCAGATCCAGGCCAGACGCGCAGAGGAGAAACGCAGAAGCGAGTCAGCAACCCCGGAAAAACGGATGTTTGATGCGGGCGGCATCATCGACGGCATCGGTCAACCCGACTGGGAAAGGATGTTAATGGCGGCATCGATTGCCGCTTCCATACCGGACCACATTACCCAGGCCGCACACTCCACGGAATGGGCGCCGGAAGTGTTGTTTTACACTTTGCTGGACGGCGACCGGAACGTGCGCGAGCAACAGTTGCTCGCCGTCTCCGGCAAAATGGGCGGCGACAGCGAAGCCCAGGTCCAGGCACTGTTCAAGGCCGCCGGCGTGCCGTCCCCGGAGCAACGGTTGCCGCTGCTTGAAATTGCCTTCCCCGCACTGAAGCGGCGCCCTCCGGATTTCATCAGCCGCGTGCTGGATACGGCCCAGGCGATGATTGATGCGGATGGGCGGGTCGATATTTTCGAGTACCTGCTGGCGCGGGTGATCAAAATGCATCTGTGGGAGTCGCACAATCCGCATCGGGTGCGCATTTCGGGCGACAAAAAGATCGCAGATTACTCAATGGAAGCGCGGGCTTTGCTTGCGGTTCTGGCCCGCCACGGTTCGACCGGCCCCGGTTCAGCTGAGGCTGCTTTCGCCGTTGGTCTGGAAACCCTCGGCATGGACCCGCAAACGCCGCTGCCGGACGAGCGTGACTGGATGGCCGTTATGGATTCTGCGCTGCCCAGGCTCGATCGCCTGAAATCAGCTGAAAAGGAAAAATTGGTAACTGCAATGGCCGGCGTCGTCCTGCATGACGGTCGCCTGGATGCCACCGAGATGGAACTGCTGCGCGTCAGCAGCCATTTGATCCACGTCCCCTTGCCCCTGCTGCATGTTCCGCAGTAAATTTCTCAGCGATCATGATGGTCGGGGCATTCGTGTTGCCGGAGACCAGCGTCGGCATCACTGATGCGTCGACAACCCAAAGGTCTTCTATTCCCCGGACCTGCAACGCCGGATCAACCACGGCCATCCCATCTGTTCCCATCTTGCAGGTTCCGATCGGGTGATAAATACTTTCTGATTTTTCGCGGATGAACCCGAGCAGAGCCTCTGCGGACCGCACTTCGGTGCCGGGAGCCATCTCCTCGCCTGCGTACGGCTTGAAAGCCTCCTGGGCAAAAATCTCGCGTGACAGCCTGACACATTCCAGCATCATTTCCCGGTCATAGTCGGCGCCAAGGTAATTGGGCTGCAAAGCAGGCGGCTCCAGGGGGTTGGCCGATTTCAATTTCAGTTCACCCCGGCTTTGCGGTCTGAGTGCACAGGCATGGATCGTCATCCCGTGACCGGGAAGGATATTACGGCCATGGTCATCGAGGAATGCCGGCACGAAGTGCATCTGTATATCGGGCCGGTCATCTTCAGCGTACCGGCTGACGATAAAACCGCCGGCCTCGGCGATATTGGAGCTGCCGGGCCCGTTTTTTCCGAACAGGTAACGTATTCCGGTGGTGACCTCGCTCAGTTGGTCATAAGTGATGGATTTCCTGCAGTGCATCAGGGTACAGACATCGAGGTGATCCTGCAGATTCTGGCCAACACCCGGAAGGTCCTGCACGACCTGGATCCCAAATGAGTTCAGATGGTCTGCCGGGCCTATTCCTGACAGCATCAGCAGTTGCGGTGAGTTGATGGCGCCTCCTGCAAGGATTACATGCCCGGCAGTTGCCGTTTGCGACTTTTTCTTGCGGCGGTACTCAATACCCGCGGCGCGTTTTCCGTCAAGAATGACGCGCACGGCGTGGGAGTGCGTGCTAACCACCAGGTTTTCACGGCCGCGTGCCGGATTCAAATATCCTACGGCCGTGCTACAGCGCCGGCCATTACGTTGGGTGACCTGGTAAAAGTCGAAACCGCGCTGATGAGGTCCGTTGAAGTCATTTGTTTTGGGATGGCCGGCCTGGCAGGCGGCATCGATGAATACTTGCGACAGAGGATTGGTGTGGCGCAAATTCTGTACGCTCAGAGGCCCGCCTGTTCCATGGTAATCACAGGCGCCGTTTTCCTGGTCCTCCGACTTCATGAAGTAGGGCAGAGTATCCTGAAAGGCCCATCCGGAGGCGCCTTGCTCCGCCCACGAGTCATAGTCTTTCCTGTGGCCCCGGCAATAGCACATTGCGTTGATTGAGCTGGATCCGCCGAGCACTTTACCGCGCGGCCAATACATGCGGCGGCCGTTCATTTCCGGCTCAGGTTCGGTTTCATAGGACCAGTTGATGTAATCCAGGCCGATCAGTTTGGCCAGCCCGGCCGGCATGTGGATAAACGGGTGCCAGTCCCTGCCGCCCGCTTCCAGCAGAAGCACGCGATTGTTGGGATTTTCACTGAGCCGGTTCGCCAGCACGCAGCCCGCGGAACCCGCACCGACGATGATGTAATCAAATTCCATACGTATGCGTATTGAAGCAACAGTTCATCATATCCAATGGCGGAATATTAACAAGAGTCTTTGCACAGCCGGGGGGAATAATTCCGGTGATGCCTGACTTTGATCAAGACACGCTATAATCTGCTGTTCGCACCGGATTAAGGTTGCCCGACACGCCGTGACACTAACCAAAATCTCTCTCTCCAACCCGGTTGCGGTGATCGTGGCTTGCATCCTGATTGCGATTTTTGGTGTGATAAGCCTGACGCGCCTGCCAATCCAGATGACGCCCGATATTTCTCGCCCCGAAATTTCCGTTTCAACGGGATGGCGTGCATCGGCGCCGAATGAAATCGAGTCGGAAATCGTTGAGCCGCAAGAAGATGTTCTGCGCAGCATCCCCGGCCTTCTCAAGATGCAGTCCTCCGCCAATTACGGCAGGAGCAACATCAATCTCCAGTTCGTGATCGGGACCGATATGAACCGGGCGCTGATTGAGGTGATGAACAGGCTGAACCAGGTTCCGCGTTACCCGGTGGATGCTGAAGAACCGGTGATCAGTCTCGGTGGCGAAAATTTCGACAAGATAATAGCCTGGTGGGCGGTTACGCCCAAACCGGGCAATACCAGGCCGATCGAGAGTTATCAGGACTTTATCGATGAAACCATCATCACGCGGCTGGAGCGGGTGCCGGGGGTCTCACAGGTCGGCTCGTTCGGCGGCAGAAAACATGAAATCCGGATAACTTTCGATCCGTTCAAGGCGGCCAATATCGGGCTCGATATCACCGATGTTTCTTCCCGGCTCGGCGCCAATTCTGATGTGTCCGCCGGCCTGAACGAAGTGGGAAGGCGTGAGTTTACCCTGCGGTTCAGCGGAAAGTACGACATCAACTCACTGGGTGATCTCGTGCTTGAATGGCGGGATGGAAAGCCGGTTTTTCTCCGCGATGTCGCCAGGATCGAAAAGGTCATGGTGGACCCGACCAATATCCTGCATCAAAACGGAGGGCCTTCCATCGCGATCAACGTGATGCCGGAGTCGGGCGTGAATGTTTACCATGTAATGTCTGAACTCAAATTGGCCGTGGCCGACCTGGCAGCCAATGAACTTGAAAACGCAGGGTTGGAAATCGAGCAGGACGCCGATGACACAGTTTACATATCTGCCTCTGTCGGCATGGTGCGCAACAACCTGATGATTGGCATTACATTGGCCGTCGTCGTGCTCTGGTGGTTTCTGCGCAAGTTCCGTGCGACGGTGATCGTGGCCCTGTCCATTCCACTCTGCCTGTTAATGGCGTTCATGGTGCTCGACATCAGCGGCAGGACGCTGAACATCATTTCCCTGGCCGGGCTGGCCTTCGCAACGGGCATGGTATTGGATGCCGCAATCGTGGTGCTTGAAAATATTTTTCGGCAGCGCGAGGCGGGCTTGCTGGGTAACGAAGCATCCATGCGCGGCGTCTCACAGGTATGGGGCGCGTTGCTGGCGTCTACCGCCACCACGGTTGCGATTTTCATGCCGGTCATTTTTCTAGAGAATGAGGCGGGCCAGTTATTCAGCGATCTGGCCGTGACGATTTCCGCGGCAGTGGTTGCTTCGTTGCTGGTGGCGGTGACAGTGTTGCCCACGGCGGCAGCCAACTGGATCAAGGGCGAGGCCATCGACGACCACCACCGCAGCTGGTGGCGCTGGGTGACCAGCCATATCATGAGCTGGACCAACACTTCGCGCCAGCGCTGGACCTGGATTGGCGTCCTGACCATTTCGCCCGTTATCATTTTCTCGATTTTGCTGCCCGCGGCTGACTACTTGCCCGAGGGCAAGAAGAACTTCATCTTCGGCTTCATGGTCACCCCGCCGGGACTGGGCGTACAGACGGCTCGGGAAGAGCTGGTAGGCGTGATCGACTCGCGGCTTGCACCCTATCTTGCGGGGGACAAACAGCCTCAGTTGAATAATTATTTCCTTGGCAGCGCAAAAGGCTGGGGAACTTTCATCGGCGGCCAGGCGGTCAACGAAGATGAAGTCGATGAGCTGATCGCGATATTCAACCAGGAGATCATGACGGGGTTTCCCGACACTTTTGGATTTACCGGGCGCGACCCGATTTTCGGCGGTTCGAGGGGCGGCAGGAACATCGCGATTGACCTCTCCGCGAATTCATTTGCGTCACTCCTGGATGCCGGTCGGGCCGGTTTTTTCGCCGTCATGGAAGCCCTGCCGGGGAGCAACATCAGGCCCGTGCCCGGCCTGGAATTGGCCGAGCCTGAAATTCTCTTGATTCCGGACGACCGTAAAATTGCAGAAGCGGGCTGGAACAGGTCCGATATGGCCATGGTGGTGCGGGCGATGGGTGACGGCGCATTTCTCGGCGAGTATTTTGACGGCAGCCGGCGCTACGACGTCGTGATGCGGGCAGAAGGTTGGTATACGCCGGAAGAACTGACCGCTCTGCCGGTAGCAACAGCCAACGGAGAAGTATTGGCACTGGGGGAGTTGGCCCGGGTTACACGCACGGCAGGGCCATCCCAGATACGGCGGATTGACCGCAAGCGGACCCTCACGCTGGATGTGACGCCGCCGCCGGCACTGGCGATGGAAGAGGCACTGGATATCATCAGGGATAAGGTGGCGCCGGCCATCAGGGACAAGATGCCCGCAGACGGCTCGATCAAGTACCGAGGAACGGCGGAGGCTCTTGATGAAGCCCTGTCCAGCATGATGGGCAGTTTTCTTTTGGCAGTCGTCATCCTCTACCTGCTGATTTCAGCATTGTTCCGCTCATTCCGCGACTCATTGCTGGTTATCGCGACCATCCCGATGGCGACGGTGGGTGGAATCGTGGCCCTGAGGCTGGTCGATCTCGCCTTGTTTGCTTCCGGCGGGCAGAAAATGGACTTGCTGACCATGATCGGTTTCGTCATCCTGCTGGGCCTGGTTGTCAATAATGCGATCCTGCTGGTCTACCGGGCACGCGATGCGGAGAAGGAAGGAATGAGCCGGAGGGATGCCGTGGAGAGTGCGGTTCGATTGCGCCTCCGGCCGATACTGATGAGTACGACGACGAGTATTTTTGGCATGCTGCCGCTGATGCTGATGCCGGGTGCCGGCACGGAATTATACCGGGGCATGGCCTCTGTCATTGTGGGTGGTATGCTGGTCAGCACGCTGTTCACACTGATCCTGCTTCCCAGCCTTCTGCGCATGAATGAAGAATTGAATCCGGCTGCCAACCTGGTGCCTGAGACGACATAAACTATGAAAATACATCGACATATAGCGGCAGGCCTGGCGACCACGTTCCTGTTCATCCCCGGTCTTTGCTGGCCGCAGATGGGAGGTCCGGCACTGGTCCGGGTTGCCGAAGCCAGCTTACAGGATATTGCGCCTGTGACCATGGTTCCGGGCACGGTGGTCAGCCGAAATGACGCGCGTTTGTCGGCAGAAGTGCCCGGCAGGCTGATCTCCGTTGCGGATGTGGGCACGGAAGTTGTAGTCGGTAACCCTGTTGCCGAAATCGAGGACACCATGCTGCGCTTGCAATACGTTGAACTGCAGGCCCAGGTCAGCCGGGCGGAAGCCAGGCTGCGGTTCCTGGAAAGTGAGGAAAAGCGCTTCAGCCGGTTGGCGGAATCGAACCTGGCGGCAGCTACACAACTGGAGCAAACACGTTCTGACCGTGATGTGGCGCGCGGTGACCTGGGTATCGCAAACTCCCAGCTGGAACAAATCGCGGACCAGCTGCAACGGACCCGGATTCGCGCACCCTTTGACGGCGTCGTTGTGGAGCGGTTGATGACCCCCGGGGAACGGGTGATCGAGGGAAGCAACGTGGTGCGCCTGGTTGATCAGGCCAGCCTGGAAATTATCGCCCGGGCGCCGCTTGATTATTTCCCATTCGTGAAAAAGGGACAGGCGCTCGATGTCAGCTCAAGAACTTTGACGGCAACAGTCCGTGTTAGAACCGTAGTCGCAGTGGGCGACTACAATACACATCAGTTCGAGCTCAGGCTCGACCTGGAACCCGGCTTGCTCCCTGTTGGTCAAACCGTCCGCGTATCCATCCCCACCGCAGTCACCCGCAAAGTTCTGGCAGTGCCTCGCGATGCGCTGGTTTTACGGCCGGAGGGCGAGAGTGTTTTCGTAGTTGACAGCGAAAACCAGGCTCAACAGATCAGAGTCCGGGTCGGTGCCGGGCGCGGCGACTATGTTGAAATTTTGGGCGATGTCGCGCCGGGAGACATGGTTGTAATCCGCGGCAACGAGAGGCTGCAGCCCGGTCAGTCCGTCAGCATTCTGGACGGTTGATGCCGGCCGAAACAACAACAGAAAAAGGCGCAAACTTTTTTGAGCGGCTGGTGCAGGTCGAGCATGGCGAATGGCCGCGCCTTGGCATTGCCTTTTTCTACTTTTTCTTCCTGCTGGGCGGCTACTTTATGTTGCGCCCTTTACGCGGAGCCGTCGCAGCTAACAACAGCGAAATACTGCACTGGCTTTATACGGGCACGTTCATTGCAATGCTGGCCATCGTGCCGGTGTTTGGTTTCCTGGTATCCCGCTTCCGCCGGGGCCAGTTCATACCCGCCATTTACCTGTTTTTCATCAGCCACCTGGTATTGTTTGCGCTGGGCTTCGAGGGCGATGCGACGCCGATGTGGATGCAGCGGGCATTCTATATCTGGCTCAGTGTGTTCAACCTGTTCGTCGTGTCGGTGTTCTGGAGTTTCATGGCTGATATTTTTCGGCCGGGGCAGGCTCAGAGGCTGTTTGGTTTTATTATGGCCGGCGGCAGTATCGGCGCCATCATTGCGCCGTCAATTACCAAGGGAATCGTTCCCGGTTTTGGAGCTGCCGGTGTAATGTTTACCGCTTCGTTCCTGCTCATGCTGGCCACGCTCCTGGCCATTTTTCTCGGCAGGTATTCGCGCAAACAGAGTCAGAACCAGCCCACGGAGGTGATTGGCGGCAGTGTCTGGGAGGGCGCTGTCCAGGTGTTTCGCTCGGAGTACCTGCTTTATGCCTGTCTGTTGATGTTGCTGCACAACCTGACATCCACCTTTCTGTTCAACGGATTGGCGGTCCTGGTCAGCGAAAATATTGCCGGATTTGAAGAGCGCACGACTTTTTTCAGCCACGTCGACCAGATTGTTCAGGTGTTGGCCTTTTCATTCCAGTTTTTCATCACCTCCCGTCTCGTCCGCTTCCTTGGAATGCCAAGAACGCTGGTGATGATTCCGGGATTGCTGGCCGCCGGGTTCGTGATACTGGGCAGTTCCATGGGGCTGGTACTGTTTGCCGCTGTGCAGGTTGCGCAGCGATCGCTTAACTACGGTGTGTTGGGCCCGACCAAGGAAATGCTGTTTACCGTGGTAGACAGGGAAACCAAGTACAAGAGCAAGAACTTTATCGATACGGCGGTATACCGGGGAAGTGACGTGACCGCCAGCTGGATTTTCAAAGGACTGACCTCCGCCGGCATTTCAATTGCACATATTGCCTGGATCTACGTTCCGATCATGGGCGTCTGGGGATTTGGCGCCTGGAGACTGGGCCGCCTGTATACGCAAATGCGGGCTAGTCTGCCTTCGGATGAAACCGTGGCCCGCTAGCGCTCTCTAACCGCTCCACGGGGCAGTTGTACAATCTCTCGAGGCTCGTTTCATTCAGCATTTCAGCGGTGGGACCGGCACACCAGGCGCCTTCTCCAAACAGCATGACGACGTGACTGCAGTATCTTGCAGCAAGGTTGATGTCATGCAGTGCGGCAAATGCGGAAGAAGAACCGCCCCGTGTTCTTTGTTCTATCATCCGCATGATCTCAACCTGGTGTTTCAGGTCCAGATGATTCGTGGGCTCATCCAGCAGCATGATCCCGGGTTCCTGCACCAGCAGAGCCGCAAACGCCAGGCGCCGTGCTTCTCCTCCCGACAGGCCGGTAACGCTGCGCGCTTCGAATCCCTCCAGTCCCACCGACTCCAGTGCGTCGCGGGCTTTTCCCAGATCGGTGGCACCTTCCCGTTCCCAGTACGCGAGGTGCGGGTGACGGCCGGTCAACGCTGTCTGCAATACGCTGCTGTCGAAAACGTACACGGTATGTTGCTGTAACATTCCGATATGCCTGGCCAGCAACTTGCGCGGTAATTGGTTAATGTCCTTGTTTTCCAGCAAAACTTTGCCGCCGGCAGCATGATCCAGTCCGGACAGGCATTTCAGCAACGTGGTTTTTCCGATACCGTTTGGGCCAAGCAAGCCCCAGAATTGACCCTGACGGATTTCCAGGTCCAGTTTGTTCGCCACCTGGATTCCGGCGATGCGGACATCAACCTGTTTGCAGGCAAGTACGCTCACTGCTTAACCCTGGCGCGATTCAGCAGCATCAGAAAAAGCGGTACGCCCAGCAGCGCCGTGACCACCCCGACGGGCAATTGCCTCGGCGCCAGAACGGTGCGGGCCAGGGTATCGGAAAGCACCAGGAAAAGACCGCCAAACATCGCGGCCGCGGGAAGCAGAATCCGGTGATCGGAGCCCACCAGCAGCCGCATCAGGTGCGGCACAATCAGGCCGACGAAACCGATATTGCCGGCAATGGACACGGCGGTCGCCGTGAGTATCGAGGCCAGGAGATAAACGAGCCACAGCAGTTTACGGGTGGGTTCGCCCAGCAACCGGGCCGTTGTTTCACCCATGGCAAGCACATTCAGGCTTCGGGCCATACCGAAACAGGCCAGGAAAACCAGCAGCAGGATGGCCGGCGCCCAGTAAGGCAGCCGCGCGTAACTGAGATCGCCAATCAACCAGAACAGCATTCCGCGCAGGCTGCTATCCGGACCAAGGGTCAATAGCAGGCTGATGAGCGCGGCCCAGCCGGATGCAGTGACCACACCGGTAAGCAGCAACCGCGTGCCGCTCCAGGGTCCCTCGCCCCGCGACAGGCTGAACACGATCAGAATGGAAACCATGGCCCCTGCCCAGGCCAGCGCCGGAAGGATGCCGGCGGCCAGACCCAGTGTCATTCCCAGCAGGGCGGCAAAAGAGGCGCCTCCGGACACCCCGAGGATGTACGGATCTGCCAGGGGATTACGCAACAGCACCTGCATCAGGCATCCGGAGAGCGACAGGAGCGCGCCCACGGTCCAGGCGGCGGCCGCCCTGGGCAGCCGGAGGCGCCAGACCAGTTCACCGAACTCAGAGGACGAGTCGGTGATGGCGGCCGACCAGCGGGCCCAGTCCAGCGTTACCGAGCCAATCGCAGATGCGGCCAGAATACTGACTGCAGAGAGCAGGGCGAGCAGCAGGAACAACAGTCTTCGATGTGCTGTTGGCATCATGGGGGAGAAACGATTAACATTCTGGAATCTGGAATATAAAAGTACCACATGCCCCCATCAGGGCAAACAAGCAAAAATGATTGATCCCGACGGATACAGACCAAACGTTGCCATCGTCCTCATGAACGATGATGGGCGGGTGTTCTGGGCGCAGCGTGCGGGAAACGACGGCTGGCAGTTTCCACAGGGCGGAATGAACACTGATGAAACGCCGATTGAAGCCATGTACCGTGAACTCAGGGAGGAAACTGGCCTTATGCCCGACATGGTGGAAGTCGTCGGTTCAACTCCGGGTTGGCTGCGCTATCGCTTGCCGCGCAAGTTTCAGAGGCATTACAGCAAACCCCTGTGCATCGGTCAGAAACAGGTCTGGTTCCTGCTGCGGTTCCTGGGAGACGAGTCCGCGTTCTCACTGGATTTATGCAAGGACCCTGAATTCTGTACCTATAAATGGGTTGATTTCTGGTACCCGGTCGATAACGTGATCACGTTCAAGCGCGGTGTGTATCAACAGGCCCTCAAATTACTCGAGCCCATGGTGCCTTCTCTCCCGCAATCCGGCTGATTTGCCGTCAAGCCGGCGAATTTCCTAATTGACAATGATTCTCATTTGCATTTATGATCTGAATCAGTTTCAGGGTTTTCGGAAAGGGTTACGATAGCGTCATGTATATCTGTATCTGCAAGGCAGTGAATGAATCGGCCATTCGGCAAGCGGTGGACGACGGCGTTCAAACCTATCGTGATCTGAGCATGCGGACCGGCTGCGGCACGCAGTGCGGAAGCTGTGTCAAAATGACACGCCAGGTATTGAGCCAGGCGTTGGAAGAAGCGGGAATCCCGGAAGTCTCTGAAAAACTCCGGCTCGTTTCCTGCGGTTAATCTGCCCCAACTGCAAACGATTCTCATTCCTGCATCAAATAGATTCCTTTTGTAGAATGAATCTTTTTGCCGGCCGGAAGGTCGGTTTCATCACACCCTGGAGAGTCCTGAATGAAAGGTGACCCGAAAGTCATTGAGTTTTTGAACCGTGTTTTACGTAATGAATTAGCCGCTATCAACCAGTACTTCCTGCATTCCAGGATGTTTAAGGATTGGGGTCTTACCAGTCTCGGTGATTACGAATTTCACGAGTCCGTCGACGAAATGAAGCATGCGGACGCGCTGGTGGAACGCATCCTTTTTCTCGAAGGGCTGCCCAATATGCAGGATATTGGAAAATTGCGGATAGGCGAAAATACGCGGGAAATGCTGGAATGCGATCTCGCGCTGGAAATGGAAGCTATTCCTGATTTGCGGGATGCCATCACTCACTGCGAAGCCTGCAGGGACTATGTGAGCAGGGACCTGTTCGACAGCATCCTGGACTCCGAAGAAGAGCACGTGGACTGGCTTGAAACCCAGCTTGACCTGATCGACCGCGTCGGAATTGAAAATTATCAGCAAAGCCAGATGGGCTGAAAATATTTCTTTGTGGTTCTGCTGCTTGAGATATCATGCAGCAGGCCACATTCTTGACAGCTATGTTTTCTCATACCAGCCAGCCTTGTACATTCTCACGCGATTGTGATGTCGTGATGATCCCGTCGGGCGATGAAGTCACGATACCGGCCGGCACCGTGGGATATATCACGCAGGCGCTGGGCGGAAGTTTCACGGTTTTTGTCGACGGCAACCTGTTCCGGGTTGCGGGCCTTGACGCCGATGCCATCGGAAGAAAGCCCGTACAGCCTCCGAGCCTGCCTGAGGATGCCACCGAGGATGACGTTGAACGTCTTTTGTGGGACCAAATGAAAACCGTTTATGACCCTGAAATTCCGGTCAACATAGTGGACCTCGGGTTGATTTATCGCTGTGAGATGCACACCGATGGGCAGGGTGATCGTGTCGTCGAAGTCGAGATGACTCTGACCGCGCCCGGTTGCGGGATGGGTGATATCCTGGTGGACGATGTCCGTTCGAAGTTGCTGCTGATTCCTACCATCAGCCAGGTGAACGTGGAACTGACTTTTGATCCTCCCTGGAACCACAATATGATGTCGGAAGTGGCCCGGCTGGAAACCGGGATGTTCTAAAACCGGACGATTTCCTTTTCAATACCGTCAACGAATTCCATTCGCCGGTCCATTTTTTCCGTAAGGTAGGCTTTGCCGTTCTCATCCACCACCAGCACCTGTGCCAGGTTCAGTGCACGGGCCACTTCGAGCCATTCCTCGAGTCCGCCAACGATCAGCGCCGTTGCTGCCGCGTCCGCCAGCCAGCCCTCAGATGCGATGACGGTTACCGAGGCAACGTCTTTTACCGGCCAGCCGGTGCGTGGATCGAGGATATGCGGATAACGGCTTTCTTTGTCCTGGCGAAACCTTTCGTAATTGCCGGAGGTGAAAATGGCCTCATCCGAACCCGCTTCCAGCGCACCGATGATGCCGCCTGACGGGTTCCGAACCGCAATTCGCCAAGGCCGGTCTCCGTGGCGGCCGATTGCCCGCAGGTCGCCTCCCGCGTTGACGATCGCGTCCTTGATTCCCCTTTTTTTGAGGGATTGAATCGCGATGTCGATGGCGTAACCTTTTGCGATACCGCCAAAATCGAGTTGCACAGCCGGGTTCGAGGTCGTCAGAGTCGGTCCGTCGATTTGAATATCCAGGCTGGACGGTTTCTGGCGCACGAGTTGTTCTATCAGTGAACGCTGCGGGGGCGGACCTTCAATCGGGTAGTCCGATGTGTGAAAACCCCAAAGCGCCACCAGGCTGCCAATCGCGGGATTGAACCGTCCGGACGTTTGCGCCTCGACCTGTTGGGAGTGGCGGATCATTTCAATGATGTCCGGACTGGCCAGGGCCGGCAGACCAGTAGCGAACGCCCGGTTGATCTCTGTCAGCGTGCCCGGTTCCCAGGCGTGCCATTCGCTGTGCATACGCTGGAACTGAGAATGAAGCGAAGAAAATGCCGGTTGCGCTTCAGACTCCTCAATGTTCCAGGTCGTCACTTCCAGCAGGGTGCCGAAGATGAAAAATTCAGCGTGCTGCTCAGCAGGCGCTCTCGCACAGGACGATAGCGCCAGGCAGGCAAGCAGCGTCAACGTTTGCAGGATAACCCGGGTCATCGCCGTCAGCAGGGTATCAAAAAGGTTGATCTTCGGTACATTTGATTCCGGTCAGATAGATGAATTGAAAATACTACTATTATCCAGTGATGAGCAAGCTTAAAGGCCGATTAAGACGCGAACATGAAACGCTGGTGTGTATGACGCGCATCTATTGCGAGCACCACCACAGCTCTCACGACGGCGCCGGCCTTTGTCCGGAGTGCAATCGCTTGATGCAATATGCCGGGAGGCGGCTGGAGAAATGCCCTTACGGTGAACAGAAGCCAACTTGTGCGAATTGCCCGATTCACTGCTACAAGCCGGCACAGCGCCAAATGGCCCGCGACGTGATGCTATTTGCCGGACCCCGGATGCCCTGGCGCCATCCGCTTCGCGCTCTAAATCATTTGCTGGACAAGCTGCGGCGGGTTGAGCACCCGATGAAAATGCGCAACGAACTGCGCCGCCGGCAGAAGGCTGCGGATAAGGCCGACACCGGCTAGGGCATCCAGGCAAGTGAGACAAACCAGGACCTTCCTGCGGCGTTGAATCCAAACGCCGGTTCATAATCCCGGTCGGTCAGGTTGTCTCCTCTGAACTCCACTCTCCAGGCCGGTTTGAAAACCCAGCCGGCCCTGATGTTGAGCAAGTGATAGCTATCCAGCATGATTCCTCCGAAGTCCTCGCGTTTGCCTGAATAAAACCATTCCAGGCCAGCCCAGGAGCCGTTGATAAAGCTTCGGTTCAGCGTGACGGATGCTTTCTGGTCAGGGCGCCGCAGCAGCGATTTTCCAGTGGACAGGTCTTTTGTGTTCTGGAACGTGGTGTTCGCATTGAGCAGCCAGCCGTCTAAAGACAGAGAATATTCGAGTTCGATCCCTTTGAGCCGCGCGCGGTCGATATTGATCGCCCTGAACTGGTCGCCGTTGAATGCAATGAGGTCATCGACTTTTGTACGGTAGGCCGAGGCCAGGAAGGCGCCGAGGCTTTGGTGGTGCCAGCGCAGTCCCACTTCGCCTGAACGCGACGATTCGGGATTCAGGTCAGGATTGCCGGCGAAAAGCCCCCCGAAACCTGGAGAATACTGCTCGCTCAGATTGGGTCCGCGAAACGCGGAGCCATAGCTGCCAACAAGCTGCCAGGCCTCGTTCAGGTCATAGCCCAGGGCCAGTTGCCCGGTAAGTTTGTCACCGAACCGGCTGTTGTCGTCATACCGCCCGCCCAGTTGCACATGCAGGCGATTCAGTAACTGGTCATAACTGACGAACAGTCCGGCGTTGTTTCGACTTTCATCCCACGAGTCGCGGGACCGGCCGCTTTCACGATAGACGTCCGCGCCGAAGCTGAGTGTGCCATCGCTGTCGTTGGTGTACTGATTTTGCCAGTTCAGTTCATAACGATTCGATTCGAAACCGGTGGTGAAAAAGCCAAAGTCCGAGGTCAGCTTCTCTTTCGTGTAACCCCCGAGAACCTGGTATTTCCAGCGCGGTGAAATGGAGCCCTCGAATCCGGCCGATGCGATGTACTGCCGGGTTTCAGACTCACCCTGGTCAAATTCCGTTTCGCTGTCCAGTCCGAGGAAACTGTATTGCCAGGTACCATAATCAGCCCGGGTCGATCCCCTGACCCCAAGGTTGGTATTTCTATACCCGTCGTCATCCGGGTCGTAGCTGAAACCATCCGGGTTCTGGGCGGAAAAACCGCCGGCGTCCCGATAACCGGCATTGACGCTGATTTGGGTGTTCTCACCGCGGTAGCCTAGGCCGCCTTCGAATTCACCGGTGCTGTAACTGCCAATGGTCAGCCGTGCGTAAGGATCGGGATTGCTCCGGGTAAAAACCTGGATGACTCCGCCGATGGAATCTGATCCATACAGGCTGCCCTTTGGCCCCCTGACGATTTCAACACGCTCGACCTGGTTCAGCGGCAGTTGTTCCCATACGTAGGCGCCCGTGTTGGCTGAGCTCACGCGCACACCGTCAATCAGCACAAGGATATGGTTGGAATTACTACCGCGCATGAAGATGCTGGTTTGGGAGCCCGCGCCTCCGGAGCGAACGATGTCGATGCCGGGTTGCAGGCGCAGCAAGTCCAGCAGGTCTTCGGCTACGGACAGTTCGATGTCAGTGCGCGTGATCACACTGACCGAGGCGAGTGAATCTTCCACGGCTTCAATCATCCGCGACGGCGTCACCACGAGGTTAGGCTTGAGTTCGTAGGTTTCCAGTTGTTCGGCAAAAAGCAGGCGGGAGCATCCAGTTGCCAAAAACAGCAACGTGCATGACTTTACGATGGACCTCATTATATCTCCGAAGCGCACACCCGCGCCGGTTATGGGCTGCGGGGAGAGGGCCGGGAGAAATCCACAGACCCAGGTTGCCCTCCGCAACACGGTTACTGGGTGCATTGGGCCGGTCTCCGGACTCGCGAATGATTCATCTCTCGAAATGAACCCCTGTGGCGCCTTCCCGCACAGAGTGCAGTGGCATAAGGCCGCAGGTCACAGCCCGGCTAAAGCCGGCTGATTCGCTTACCGTTGCGGGGGCAGTGCCGGATTTTAACCGGCTTCCCGTTTCACCCGGCAGGTGTGCGGCTTCTCAGCCTCTAACCTGTTATTCCGGGCACCCAAAGCAAAAGCCCCGGCCGGCTCAGGTCAAAATGCCATGAGCAACCGGCCGGGGCCGTGAGTATAGCAGCGAAATCAGGCTGCGTGCTGGGTATCTACGGGTGTTCTGTGTTTTCTGCCCAGCTGGAGATCCTCAGATTCAAAATCGTCGACAGCGATGATTTCTGACACCAGTTCATGAACCTTGACCAGGATATCGACCTCGTCCTTGCTCAAAACCGATTTGTCGAGGGCATCCTTGACCCGGTCTTCCCAGGTAAGCCCGCTGACTTCCCCTTGCTTGATAGCCTTCAACAGCTTGCGTTCGAGCGGTTCAGCCTGAATCACTTGCGGAAGTGCCCTTTCCATGAAGCAAATCGGGTGATCCGAGGTCGCCGACTTGAATACGCCGCTGGTCAAGCGGTCCCGTGTGTCGGAGGGCGACAGCAACAACTGGGCAACCCTGTGTGTCAGGCGGTCACCAGGCTCTTTTTCACGACGCCCGAACGGGAAAACAACAAAACGCAGCAGAAAACGCATGTACTGGTTCGGGAAGTTGTCTATGACCAGCCGCAGCGCGATCTGGATTTTGTAAATCGCGCTGTGGAACGCCCAGGAAAGAATGGCCTGGTCGGCAGCCGGGCGACCTTCTGATTCGTAGCGTTTGAGCATGGCAGAGCATATGTAAAGATGACTTAACACATCGCCCAGTCGTGCTGAAATATGCTCTTTCTGTTTCAGTTTACCGCCCAGGGTCAGCATCGAGATATCAGAGATGAAAGACAGGGCCGCGGAGTACCGGGACAGCTTTTTGTAGTACTTCGATGTCTTGCGGTCATGCGGCACCATCGCGAACTTGCCAAAACTCAATCCCAGGATCAGGCTTCTTGCCGCATTTCTGATCGAGTATCCGACGTGTGAAAACAGCAGGTCGTCAAAACGGTCGATTCTTTCAGAGGCATTTTCCAGCCGTGCGGCCTGCATTTCCTTCAGCACATAGGGATGGCAGCGAATCGCGCCCTGGCCGAAAATCATCAGGTTGCGCGTCATGATGTTTGCGCCTTCCACCGTAATGGATACCGGGATGCCCTCCCAGCCACGGCCAAGGTAGTTTCTCGGACCCATGATCACGCCCTTGCCGCCGTGAACATCCATCGCGTCGCGGATGACCTCACGCGCCATTTCAGTTGTGTGATACTTCGCAATGGCTGAGGGAACGGAAGGCTTCTCGCCGAGATCCACCGCGGTGGCGGTCATTCGGGACAAAGCCGAGGTGGCATAAGCGTTGGCGGCAATACGGGCCAGCGCAGCTTCGATGCCTTCGAACCGGCCGATCGGCATATTGAACTGCTTGCGGATCCGCGCGTAGGCTCCGGTAGCGAATGCCCCCATCTTGCTGCCGCCGGTTGAAGTTGACGGCAAAGATATTGCCCGGCCCACGGACAGGCATTCCACCAGCATCCGCCAGCCCTGTCCGGCCATATCCACGCCGCCGATCAGTGCGTCGAGAGGAACAAAGACGTCTTTGCCGCGAACCGGACCATTCATGAACGGCAGGTTCATTGGCATGTGGCGGCGTCCCACTTCCACACCTTTCGTGCCGCGCGGAACCAGCGCCAGCGTAATACCCAGTTCTTTCTCGTCACCCAGCAAACCGTCCGGGTCATGCATCTGGAACGCGATACCGATGATGGTCGCAACCGGGGCCAGTGTGATGTAACGTTTGTCGAAGTTCAGGCGGACGCCCAGGACTTCCTTGCCCTCGTATTTACCTTTGCAGACGATTCCGTAGTCGGGAAGCGACGTGGCGTCTGATCCTGCTGTAGGACCCGTGAGCCCAAAACAGGGGATTTCCTCGCCCCGTGCAAGGCGTGGCAGAAAGTGGTTTTTCTGATCGTCCGTTCCGTAATGCAGGAGCAATTCGCCGGGCCCCAATGAGTTGGGCACGGCTACCGTCGACGCGGTAAGCGCGCAAACCGATGATATTTTCTGCAGAACGGCCCGGTGGGCCATGGCGGAAAAACCGAGGCCCCCGTATTCCTTGGGAATGATCATGCCGAAGAACTTGTTTTTCTTCAGGAAATCCCAGGTCTCAGGATTCATGTCAGCGTCGATGTGGGTGATTTCCCAGGAATCGAGCATGTGGCACAGTTCCTCGACGGGACCGTCCAGAAAAGCCTGCTCCTCGACCGTAAGCGCCAGGTAAGGTTGTTTCTTAAGCAGGCTCCAGTCAGGTTTTCCGGCAAATAGCTCGCCCTCCCAGCCAACCGTTCCCGCATCCAGTGCAATCTGCTCCGTCTCGGAAATTTCCGGCAGCATGCGCCGAAACTGCTTGAGGAAGGGTCCGCTGACCAGCTGCTGGCGCCAGGGTTTCACGTTGAGGGGAATAGCGATCATCGCAAAGATGGCTGTAATGACGATCAGGCTCAGCAGCGGTACTGAACCGGTCGCTGCCAGAACAACGATACCCGCGGCCATTGCCAGCGTCCACATCATCAACCCGGTACCGTAAAAGGCGCAGGCGACTGAAATACCGAAAAGCGTTAAGAGCAATAACCACGTCATGACTGTTCTCCTGAACTCGAAGTTCGATAGCGTCCCAGCATATTAAAAACTGCTAGACTTCTAATGTACCATACGCTGGAGTATGGTGAACCTTTTAAGACAAGTCAACAGGCGCTTGGTTCCGTTAAAAAGCGGTACACTAAGACCCCAGGTTGCTTGAGAATTCACGAAGCTGTCATGACCGTATTGAGAAAGAATGAAAAAGTCACGCTCTCGGCCGAGGACTGGAAAAGGGCAGCGCTGGAGTTGATTGCAGAGCGGGGAGTCCAGGCGCTCGCTGTCGAGCCGTTGGCGCGCAGGATGGGTATTACAAAAGGCAGCTTTTACTGGCATTTTTCCAGTCGTGAATCATTGCTCGAGCAGGCTCTGGAGCAATGGGAGGAGCACGACAGCCGAAACGTGAACCAGGCGCTGGGCGAAATCGATCATCCGCGTGACCGGCTAAAATCTTTCTTCAGGCGGGTTGGTAAAGAGAAACTCACCCACGAAGTTTACAGCGAACTGTGCGCAGCGGCCGGTCATCCACAGGTTGAACCCGTATTGGGGCGGGTCGCTGAAAGACGCATGGAGCACCTGTCGGCAGCCTTCGAGGAGCTTGGTATGGACCCTGTGGCCGCCCGCCATCAGGGCCGGCTCACCTATTCGGTTTATCTCGGATTTCTCCAGTTGCAGAGGCAGCACCAGACACCGAGCCTGAGCAGTGAAGAATTCGAAGCTTACATTGAACATGTGATCAGGACATTGATACCGTCCTGACCGGTCTGCAGGCATCCATCCTCTCTCTCCATAGACTAAACTTACCGTGCATCTTTAAACCCTTTGATGCGGTAATGTGTCTAATTTTTCACAGGAGGAGCGCGCAGTGGCTTCGTGGGAAGCGAACACCGCACATCACGATGATGAAGCCGCGATGGTGGAGCGCGCCAGGAACGGTGATGCTGAAGCCTTTGAAAACCTGTACCGGCAGCACCGGGACCGCATCTACGGATTGGTATGGCGTTTATGCGGCGGGGACAAGGCATTGGCCGAGGATCTGTTACAGGAATCCTTTGTCCGTGCCTGGCAAAAGCTGGACAGCTTCAAGGGTAAAAGCCTGTTCGGAACCTGGCTGCACCGCCTCTCTGTAAACGTTGCGCTGAGCGACAGGCGCTCGCGCATGCGGTACCTGGAGCGGGAGACCGCCCTGGAAGGAGCGGCGGAGCGGGGCGCCACGGGAGACAAAGACGTATATGCCGGGTTGAGGATGGATCTGGAACAGGCCATTGCGCGATTGCCGGAAAGAGCCCGCACCGTGCTGGTCCTGTACGACATCGAAGGATACAGCCATGCCGAAATCGCCGAAACTGCCGGCATGGCGGTTGGGTCATCGAAAGCCCAACTACATCGGGCCCGAAACCTGGTCCGGAAGGAACTGGAGAAATGAGTTCAAAACTGACTGAAGAAAAACTGCTGCAAGGACTGGCCGGGTTGCCTCGTGAGATTCGCCCGGAGCGGGACCCCTGGGCGAAGATTGCGGCACGGATTGAAAGCATGCCCGCGGGCGCCCCCGGCTATCGCCGCAGGCGGAACGGGTGGCTGGCGGCAGCAGCTTCCGTTGTGCTGGCGCTGGCAGCGGGCGTGGTATTGAAGCCCGCGTGGAACAATGACGACCCCTCATCTGGCACAACTGCTGCAGCTGACGCCGGTTCAGCCTTCACCGTCGTGCCATTGATAGCCGGCACGGCGGATGCCGAGTACGTGGCGGCGTTCAGAGAATTCATTATTACCGGGAGCCCTGATGCTGATCTCTCACCCATGACTGTCGAAAAAATCGAGAGTGGCTGGGCAGATCTTATCAGCACTGAAAAGGCCCTGATGGCGGCGCTGGAGCAAAATCCCGGCGACCTGTTTCTGAGTGAGAGAATGCTGGAGCTTCGGGCCCGTCAATTGGGTTTCCTGAAGCAGCTCGTGGCACTGGATCGAAATAATCGGAGGATGACCATATGAAGACCATGTTGAGGCTGTTGGTAGCCGCGGGGATCGTGGCCGCGGCCATGCTGGTCCCTGTTACCGGGCTGGCTGGGGAATCTGTCGACGAGACAGTCGAAATGACCGAAAACGGACTGGTCCGGGTGGAAAACCTGGCGGGCAAGGTCGAGTTTATCGGCTGGGACCGGTCGGAAGTGCAGATCCGCGGAGAACTCGGTGACCACGTCGAAGAGCTCGAAATCACGCCGACCTCAACGGGCGTAACGATCCGGGTGCGCAATAGCAAGAACAAGCGCAACGTTGATGGAACCGACCTGTAT
The DNA here is from genome assembly GCA_013001885.1 of Lysobacterales bacterium. Lineage (GTDB taxonomy): Bacteria > Pseudomonadota > Gammaproteobacteria > Xanthomonadales > SZUA-36 > JAHEFT01. The sequence goes on along the minus strand of JABDLD010000090.1, from coordinate 35,602 downwards.
CTCCGGATTCCCGAGTCAGCGAGCATCGAGGCGGACAGCGTGAGTGCCGATATGACAGTGAGCGAAAACCGCGGAGAGAGCATTCTGCTGAACACCGTCAGTGGCGACCTGGAAATTGAGGCCTCGCCGCAAAAATTGGAGCTTCAGTCCGTCAGCGGCGACGTGGAGTTTGAGGGTTCATCGGTGCGCGCAACGGTGGAAACGGTAAGTGGTGAAATTGCCCTGGTGGGCCCTTCCGGCGAGGTGAATGTGAGCACCGTGTCTGGCGATGTTTCGCTGGAGGCTGGTGAAATAACCCGCGGCAGGTATGAATCCGTATCGGGCGATATGACGCTTACGCTTTCGCTCGCTGACGAAGGGCGCCTGAGCTGTGATTCCATGAGTGGTGACATCAAGCTGCGTCTTCCCGGGTCGCAACAGGCAGAATTTACCGCCCAGAGTTACAGTGGAAGTATCAACTCGGAGTTCGGGAAATCTGACAGGGTTTCCAGGGGCCCCGGTGAAATCTTGCGGTACCGGGTCGGCGATAACGGAGCGCAGCTCCGGTTGGAGACATTCAGCGGAGATATCTCCATTCGCTCACGATGAAGGCTGTTTCTTTTTCATCCTTGATACAAGATCCGCCCGGGCGCTTCTGAGCAGCTCGTCCCGGTCAAGGGAGGCCAGGATGGCACGGGCGGTTTTTTGCGGACCGGCATTACCCCAGGACTTGCCTTTTGAGAACCACGTTTGCGCCATCTTTCCAGTCAGGTAGGTGGCATACCAGGCCAGAGCCCCCTGGGCCGTGGCGGTGAGAGCCGTGGACAGGCCGGCACTGACCGTTTTCATCGCGCTGGAAACCAGGTTCATTCCCCAGTAGGCTCCCATCAAAGCCACCAACTGGGCCGATATGGTGAATAACAGCTTGGTTGCCTCCCTGCGTGACAGCTTGAATCCATACACCTCGCCAAGATGAATAACCATCGCGATGTCGGTGCCAGCAGCCGCCAGAAGATCCGTCACGGGCACCGGATTGAATGCAACCAGAAGCCCTTTTCCGAGGCAGTAGTTACGAATTATTTTCTCCGCGACAGATTTGCGGGCCGCGACGATCCGTGTCGCAACTTTTTCATCCAGTTCACTGGTGAAAATGGCGGCATTCAGGGCGGCCAGCGCCTGGCCCTCTTTCTCCAGCAGTGACCACAGACTTGCTTTGAGCTGAGCAATATCGGGCGGCACCGGGCGGTCAGTCACTTTTTCCGAGCCCGATTTGTCCAGTTGAATGATCGTTTCCGGGCGCGGATCAGCACTGGCGGGAATGACTCGCTCCGGGCGCAACAAATGGCCGCATCGCTCCTGCAGCCTTTTCAACAGCGCATCCAGTTCGGAAGAGGTATAGCGGTCTGCCTTGTTCAACACCAGCAACACGGTTCGATTCGCTGTGCACAGTTGTCTGAGCGCCTGGAATTCCGAGTCGGTCAGGTCGCCCTCGCAGACCATCAGCGTGACGTCGGCTTTGGCACTGACACGGCGCGCCAGTTGTTCCCGCTCTTCTCCATTCAGTTCGTCTATTCCGGGGGTGTCGATCAAAACGACATGGCCGTCTTGCAGCGATTGCCAATCGACCCGACTTTCCTGTTTCGTTTCCCCGTGGAGGGGGCTGGTGCTGAACGCTTTGCGATTCAACAGTGCATTGAGCAGCGACGATTTACCGACGCCAACACGGCCAAATGCCGCTATGTGAATCTCGCCGTTGCGGAGCTTGCTGGAAATGGATTCAATTTCTTCGAATTCAGCGGAGAGCTCTGCCCGCACGGAGGCGGGGATGTTGGGGTCCTCGACCAGTTCCCTGATGTTCCGGTTTGTGTCCAGCAGGTGCTGTTCAGGATTGATCGTCGCCGCGCTTTTTGCCGGAAACAGCCAGTTTCGCAAATTGGACTGCACCCGATTCCAGATGGTCATGCAAGAGATCCTCGAAAGCTTCTGCTGCGGGATAGGGCCGCAATTCCCCCCGGCTGGCCATGGTTTCAGCCGCGGCCTTGCCCAGGCTGTCAAAGATCATGCCATAGGCGACTGCATGTATCACCCCTCCGGAAATGGTTCCGAGGCCGGGAAACGCCTTCAGCGCGTTACCGGCAATGGCGAGCGTCAGGGCTGTCATGTTCCTGACCTTTCCGCCGGCAAGTTCGAGGAAAGACTCTATTTCGATTTCCTTTACCGGTACGTCATAAAGTTTCGAGAGTTCCCTGATCAGCCGGGTTGCCAGTACGCCCTGGATGACGAGGTCGGAACCCGGAGCCACGGCGGCCAGGGCGCCGATAACCGCGCGCCGGGAATACTTGCTCACCAGTTCTTCGGCTTTCTGCGCCCGGTGCCGGTCTTTTGCCGCGTCCAGCTTCTCACTCGCCATCGTCAGGACAGCGGTATCGCGCAAAGACTCCATCAGTTCCCGGTCCCGGTCCAGGTGGCGCTGAACGCAGTGACGCAGGTCCGCTATTTCCGGACGGCGGTCCCGCGAACTTCGTTGCTCCATGCCCTCGCCCAGCATGCGGATGACTTCCTCTTTACCCCCAGCGCTGACGGCTACGATATCCTGTCGCCGCAGGCCGGTTTTACGGGAGATTTCTTCCAGCAAAATCCCGAGTTCATCCGCGGAATACCTGTCCGATTTATTGAGGGCGAGAATCACCGGCTTTCGCTGCTCAATCAGAAGCTGCAGTTGTTTGGCCTGGCTTTGAGTCAGGTCACTGTCACACAGAAAAATGACAAGATGAGAGCGTCGGGTCTCCTCCAGCGCTGCGGTATCGTCTTCGAGATTGAAGCCGGGAAGATCGGCAATGACCACGCGGTCACCGGAAGCGGCCTGCCATGAATAGTGCCGGATATCCGTGGTGGTTCCGGCCCGCGGGTCCGTTTCGATCTGCGCCTCGGGAAGAAGCGCCTTCACGAGGCTGCTCTTACCGCTGCTTACTTCCCCATAAACGGCAATGAATATTTCGCCTGTGCTGCGGCGCCTCCGCTGTTCCCTTATTTCCTCCAGTGCCGCGGATACGTCAACCCCCTGCCCGGCGAATTCAAGCAATTCGTCCTGCAGTGACTCCGACGTCAGCGCGCGCTGTTCGGTCTTTTTCTTTTTCTTGCCGGGTCGAAACCAGCTCCAGAACAGCACCAGCGTCAACAGCGGCAGCCCCACCAGGATCACGGCATAACCGAACTGAATCCAGACGGGCGCTTCTTTCAGGTAGTGCCATACGGTCAGAGCAGTCTCCGAGGCGATGAGCACCAGGAAAAGCACCAGGAAGGCAATGATGAGAATGGCGATTGAAACGAGTAAGCGCACAGGCATGGCCAGTCGAATTTGACGCCTATGCAGCAAAATATCAAGTATTTGCTGTTGCCAATGCAGTTGCCAGGGGAGGGTTGTCGGGGTAAATTGAACGCTCAGGGCACCGCGCGCCCCGCGTTTTCCGCTTTCGGACGACGTAACGCGGTGTGCAGGGGAATCAGTTCATGGGGCATAATTTAGGCATTTCATTTCCGGTTATTCCGGCCAATCACGACGTGGCCGTGCTGGGTCACGAGTTGGCAAACGTACTCAACGGTATTCTTGGAATGGCCGAGTTGCTCGGCAATTCCGGACTCTCGGCGGAGCAGCAGCGCTGGCTGGGCGCAATCGAAAATTCCGGCCGTCAAATGCAGGCGCTGATCCAATCCGTGAATCCCGCATCTGCAGCCCGTGCAGAATCCGGCAATCGTTCGTCGCCGTCGCGCGTCGACGGCGTAGAGCTGGTTGAACAGGTACTGATCAGCCACACGCCGGCAGCAAGATCGAGAAAAAATCGTCTACTGATGCTGACCCATCCCGACTTGTCCAGGCACTGGTTTCTGGACGCCTGCCTGATCCGCCAAGTACTGGACAACCTGGTCGGCAATGCGATCAAGTTCACTTCGAGCGGGGTCATATGCATCGAAGCCGCTGCCGTTCCAGGCAAAAATAGCGGGAGGGAATCACTTTGCCTGAGGGTCAGTGACTCCGGACCGGGTGTTGACGCAGCCGCGGCGCAGCGGATTTTTACCGCCTATGCCCAGCTCGGCGGAATGAGATCAGGTCCTCCCGAAAGCCGGGGACTTGGCCTGTACATCTGCCGGAAACTGGTCAAAGCGATGCAGGGCTGTATCAGCTGCTCGAGTCCTGAGGGGGGAGGGGCCCTTTTCGAAGTCATCGTGCCGGAAGTTCTGGGGGCAGGGACACGTCCGCCGGCCGGGCCGCGCAGTCAATTACTGACTCAGATCTTCTGCCAATTGAATGTATCCGGTTCAATGGGCCGCAGCGTGTCGGGGTTTCTGGCGCGTCTGGGTATACGCTGCGGTGAGGATACTGAAGGCTTGTCGGGCGCGGTTTGTTGCCTCGTGATCAGTGAGGACCCCCGGTCAGCGGCCGTGGGTTCCCCGGGATTGTTACTTTCCCCGCTGACCGGTCACGGCCAGGCGCCGGAATGCAAAGCGCTCGAAGCACCGGTGTTGGAGTCCAGCCTGGGGCGGCTCCTGCTCGAATTCGCCCTCGAGTGGCGCATGCTGGCCCTCAGGAATGAAAACCGGGACTGAACTCCCGTACCGCGCTGATCAGCGCCGACAAATGGTCTGGGTTTACATCAGGTGTTATGCCGTGCCCCAGGTTGAAAACGTGGCCGTTACCCGGTCCAAAGCTGTTCAGAGTCTCTTCGACCTCGTGGCGAATAACGTCTTTACCAGCCAGCAATATCGCCGGATCCAGGTTGCCCTGCAACGCCACTCGATCTCCAACCCGCTTCCGGGCCTCTTTCAAGGTAATCGTCCAGTCGACTCCGAGCGCATCGCAACCGCTATCCGCCAGGGCCTCGAGCTGCGTGTTGCAGCCTTTGCTGAACAGGATCACGGGCACGCGCCTGCCTTCGTTTTCCCGCTTGAGCCCGGCAACGATCTGCGCCATGTAGCGTAATGAAAATTCCCGGTAAGCCCCGGCGGACAGTGCTCCACCCCAGGTATCGAAAATCTGAACGGCCTGGGCGCCGCTTTCGATCTGCGCATTCAGGTAGTCGGTCACCGTACCGGCCAGTTTTCCAAGCAACTCGTGCGCGAGTTCGGGTTCCTGGTACAGGAGTTTCTTGGCGTTCGGAAACGTCTTGCTGGAACCACCCTCGATCATGTACGTCGCCAGAGTCCAGGGGCTTCCGCTGAACCCGATCAGGGGGACCTGGCCGCCAATCTCCCGCCGGGTTGTTGAAATCGCGTCCATAACGTAGCGCAGCGAATCGTTCACATCGGGACTGGGCAGCTTTCTGATCGCTTCAGCGGTCCTGATGGGGTGTTCGAATTTAGGGCCTTCCCCTGTGACGAAATAGAGTTTCAACCCCATCGCATCCGGGATCGTCAGGATGTCTGAGAATATGATGGCGGCATCCAGCTTGAAGCGTCTCAGCGGCTGCAGAGTCACTTCGCAGGCCAGCTCCGGGTTTTGGCACAGGTTCATAAAACTGCCCGCCTCAGCCCGTGTTTTGAGATATTCAGGCAAGTACCGTCCCGCCTGGCGCATGATCCACACCGGGGTCCGGTCAACCGGTTGGCGCATCAGCGCCCTCAAAAAGCAGTCGTTCTTCAATTCCATTCAGTTTTACTCCGTATGGCCAGACCGGGCTGGGTCAAGGCTGTTTTCCATTGCGGTGATAATTTCTTGCGGCCGGCTTCCTTTGTCTATTATTGCATCGCCTATCCGGTTCAGCAGAATGAGCCTCAGACTCGAGGCAACCGCCTTCTTATCCAGGTCCAGCGCACCCTGCAGGCCGCTGATTGAAATGCCGGCGGGGATGGTAACAGGGAGCCCAAACCTCGACAGCAGGCTTGAAATCCGCTGGGCAGTGCCGGGCCTGCACAGTTTTCGTGATTCGCTCAGGCGGGCGGCGGTGACCATTCCTATCGATACGGCCTCGCCGTGAAGAAACTCCGTGTAAGCGGTTTCCGCTTCCAGCGCATGTCCAAAACTGTGTCCAAAGTTGAGCAGGGCGCGAATGCCGGCTTCTCTTTCGTCCGCTGCGACTATTTCCGCCTTGTTGCTGACCGAACGGTGAATCAGGTAATCCAGGGCGCTGCTGTCGCGCTCATTGATTGCGTCAACATGTTCTTCCAGCCACTCGAAAAATTCCAGGTCGCGGATTGCCCCGTACTTGACCACCTCCGCCATCCCCGCGTTGAACTCTCGTGCCGCCAGCGTTGAGAGCGTGGCCGGGTCAATCACGACCGCTGCCGGCTGGTGAAAAGCGCCAACCAGGTTTTTGCCTTTTACGTGATTGATCGCGGTTTTGCCTCCCACCGAAGCATCGACCTGGGCCAGGAGCGTTGTAGGCGCCTGGAGAAATCGGACGCCACGCATGTAGCAGGCGGCGGCAAATCCGGTGATGTCGCCCACCACGCCCCCGCCGAGCGCAATGACGGTGACGTCCCGGCGTGCCTGCATGCTGACCAGCTTGTCAATGATGCCGTGCCAGGTGTCCGTGGTTTTAAACTGTTCTCCGTCTCGAATGATATGGACATCCACTTCCCCGCCGCCCAAGGCGGATCTCACGGCTTCCAAATAAAGCGGCGCCACGACTTCGTTGCTAACGATCAGCGTTTTACCGGTACCCAGATGTCTGCGCCAGAGCTCAGGGTCTGCAAGCATGCCGTGTCCCAGGTACACCGGGTAAGTGTTGCTGGCGAGTTTGACTTGGATGGTTTTCATTTCAGGCCCCGTTTCAACGGCTTTCCTGTTCGAGGTGCGAGATCACGGCCTCGTGCAGAGCGCGTGTGGCGGCGTCCAGGCCGCGATTGTGTGACGGAAAAACTATGTCCGCGATTTCTTCGTACAAGGGGTTCCGATCCTGTGCGAGACGGGCCAGTTTCTCTTCCCGATCACCGGATTGCAACAGCGGCCTGGACTTGTCGCGGCTTAAACGGTTGATTTGTTGGCCAACAGACGTTCGCATGTAAATCACGGTGCCATTTTGCCTGAGCAGTTCACGGTTTTCTTTTGACAATACCGTGCCGCCACCGGTGGCGATGACTACGTCTTTCCTGGCAGTCAGTTTTTTCAACATGGCGGTCTCCCGGCGCCGGAACCCTTCCTCTCCCTCCAGGTCGAAGATCAGGTTGACGCTGGCACCGGTTTGCGCTTCGAGTTCATGATCGTTGTCGAGAAACTCCAGCCCCATCATTTTTGCCAGGCGCAGCCCAATCGTGGTTTTACCCGAACCCATAGGGCCGACCAGGTAAATATTGGTACAGGAACTACTCACGGTAACCCCGGCAACGTGCAACCGGACACGACTTTGGGTTATATTGCCCCGATTCCGGACAGGCCATTTGGCGACTTTTTATGATCCGCTTTTTTATTTTATTCACCGTATTGCTTATTGGGCTTTTCACGCTGGAGATTCTACAGCCGGCGGAAAAGTACGTCATCCTGCCATTCACTTCTTTTATCGCCGATGTCAGCGTCTGGATCATTCAGTTGTTTGACGACAATGTCATGTCCATTTCAAACGTGATTCGGGACAAAACCACCGGTTTTGGCGTGCGAATTGAGCGCGGATGCAACGGAGTAGAGGCCGTTATAATCCTCTTTGCCGCCATTTTTGCCTTTCCGGCGCCTATCAAGCATAAGCTCATTGGTTTTTTGATCGGATTTTTCATGATCCAGGGCCTGAACCTCGTTCGCATTGTGAGTCTCTTCTACATGGGCCAGTGGAACCAGGTGGCTTTCGAGTGGTTTCACCTGTATCTGTGGCAGGCGCTCATCATTCTGGATGCCCTGGTCGTGTGGCTGGTCTGGCTGCGCACGCTTCCACAAGCCAAGGCGCGCCGTTTGGAGAGAGCACAGGCTTCGGGTGAATGACATCGATGAGTCTTTCGGGCGAGATCATTGACGAATTCAATAAGGCGTTCAAAAAAGCGCGGGTTTCGGGCGAGCCGGAGCCGACCGCGATGGTTCTTGCAACCAGTGATGGCAGCGGCAACGTCAGTTCCAGGACGGTACTTCTGAAGGCGCTGGATGAAGATGGCTTTGTTTTCTTTACCAACATCAACAGCTGCAAAGGTCAGCAGCTCACCGCCTGTCCGAGGGCTTCTGCCACTTTTCTGTGGAAGGCCAGCGGAGTCCAGGTGCAATTGGCAGGTCCGGTTCGCCGTGTGAGCGAAGAGGCGGCAGACGCCTATTTCGCAACCCGGGACCGCGGCAGCCAGATTGGGGCCTGGGCTTCACGCCAATCCGAGCCGCTGGACAGTCGCGAGACGCTGATGAGGAGAGTGGAGGAACTGGAACAGCAGTACGAGGGGGCGGAGGTGCCGCGTCCGCCATTCTGGACCGGATTCGTGTTGAGTCCGGAAACCGTAGAGTTCTGGACCCAGAGGGAATTTCGCCTGCACGATCGCTTTCTGTATACGCTCGAAAACGGCTCCTGGTCCAGATTGAGATTGAATCCCTGATCTTCGAAATCAAAATCTCGACGCCGGGCCGCGGATTTGTGGATGTCAGCGGAGAATTGCAGTCCGTTGTGCTTCAAAGCAAGGCGCAAACCGGTTTATGTCATGTATTCCTTCGCCACACCAGCGCTTCACTGCTGATCACCGAGAACGCTGATCCGGACGTCCGCCGTGACCTGGAGCATTTCATCAGCCGCCTGGCTCCCGACGGCGATCCCGCTTGGTTACACCGCATGGAAGGCCCGGATGACATGCCCGCCCACATCCGGTCTGCATTGACGAGCTCTGAACTGACCTTGCCCATCCGCGATGGCCAGCTGGCCCTGGGAACCTGGCAGGGTGTTTACCTTTGGGAGCACCGCACACGGCCGCACCGCCGGCGCATGGACGTCACGATCATCGCCTGACGCTATTCGGTGTAGAACTGTTGTGTGAACTTGACAACCAGCGGTTCCGGTTCGCCCTCAATCGCCACTTCAATATTGAAACGGTACGTCTCGAGATTATGCACAGGGAACACGCCCAGGTAGTAAATGGCGCCCCCGGAATCCTCTACCTTGCGCAGATCTAGTTCGCGGTTTTGACCGGTCAGGTTGGTGCCGTTGGCCGAGATCTCGGCCGAAACCGGCGTACCTGGGGTATCCATGACTTTTTTCAGTACGGTCACGTTCAACAGAGCCCGGCTGGATGACCGTTGAATGCCGTAACCCTGCGCCACCTGGGGCGGAATGAGGTTGGTGTTAATCGCATTGTAGTGAACGACATACTCCCCAAAGTCCTGTGACTGTTGCGCTTGGCAGGCGGAAGAAAAGCAAACGGCTATAAGCAATAGCAGTGCGGCTGACAGCTTTTTCATAGGTCCGATCCCTTAATTTCCTGGAAAAAAGGTTTCACCATCCTATCAGAAGAAGCAGAAAACGTATGGTGATCAACGCAAACAGCGGTGTCAGGTCAATCCCGGCAATCGGCGGAATGATCTTCCTGAACGGCGCCAGGACCGGTTCCGTCAGTTGGTAAACCAGCGGTATGACGGGGTGGCGCATGCGTGCGCCGACCCAACTGATGATCACGGCGGCGATGATCAGGAAAAAGTAGGTCATCAGCAAAGTGGCAAACAGCTTCTTGATGCTGAAAATAACGATTTGTTCTAGCCCCAACGGCGAAGACCCGATTCGGCTTGCGATCCAGACACTGAAAAATTCAAGCGCCAGGATAAGAACCACGGATGCCGTATCCAGCTTTTTGATGGAGGGTATCACGCGCCGCAAGGGCACAATGGCCGGATTGGTGACTTTCACCAGGAACTGACAGACCGGGTTGTAAAAGTCGGCGCGAACCCACTGCAGTAACAACCGGAACAGAACCGCCGCGATATAGAGATCGAGCAGCGTGCCGATAAGGTATGAAAATGCGTTCGAACCGTTCATTGCAGTGCCAACTCCCTGCTGCGGTCACGGGCCGCTTTCGCAGCCCGGATCACCAGTTCACTGAAACGGCCATTCTCCATGATCACCATCGCAGCCTGTGTCGTTCCGCCGGGTGAGGTGACGCGCCGCCGAAGTTCTTCAGCTTCGCCCGGACTGCTGGCCAGCATGGCGCCGGCGCCGAAACAGGTCATCGAGGCCAGCCGGTCGGCCGTTTCGGAATTCAATCCCAGCTCCCGTGCCGCGGCGGCAAGGGCTTCGGCCAACAGGAAAAAATAAGCGGGCCCGGTGCCTGAGATAGCCGTTACGGCATCCATCAGCGATTCATCATCCAGCCACACGACTTCGCCCGCCGCCGACAGGACTTCTTCCGCCTGTTCACATTGATTTCCGGTGCAGTCCGGACCCGCGACCACTCCTGTGATGCCATGCCCGATCAACGCCGGCGTGTTGGGCATGGAGCGGATCACGGAAGGGCCGGCGCCCAATTCGTTGCTGATGCTGGCAATCGTAATCCCCGCAGCGATCGATAAGACCAATTGTTGAGGCTGGACTCTGCCTTTGATCTCCTCCAGCACCGCCGGCATGTTTTGCGGCTTGATGGCCAGAACGATGATATCTGCCCCCTCAACGGCGGCAGCGGCATGGGAGAAGGTCTTGATGCCGAACGTGTTTTCCAGGTGGGCTCTGGCTCCTGCACTCGGATCGCAAACCCGAATTTTCAAGTGCGCCCGAGGCGGGTTGGCCAGCCCGCTGATGAGGGCGGTCGCCATGTTTCCTCCGCCAATAAAGGTAATTAACATTTGGTTCGGATACCTCTCGATTCAGTTTTTGTCGTTACGCGGCCGCTCGCCGAGCAGATCTGTGCCGATTCTGACCATGGTGCTGCCATGCATTATGGCCGCTTCCAGATCAGCCGACATCCCCATCGACAAAGTGTCCATTTCGATTCCATCTGCACGCAAAGAGCGAAACAGGACGTTCATGCGCTGATAGCTGTCAGCCGGATCGTGAAGATCCGACCCAGCTCTGGGAATGGCCATCAGACCGCGTAGCCGGGTTCGCGGCAAATTTAGCGCGGCTTCGGCCAGTTTCCGGGCCTGTTCGGGCATGACGCCGCCTTTTTGAGGTTCGCGATCGATGTTGACCTGGATACAGACATTGAGACGCTCAAGGTCATCCGGGCGCTGATCTGAAAGCCGTCGCAAGGTTTTCAGGCGGTCAACGCTCTGAACCCATTGAAAGTGCTGAGCGACCTGGCGGGTCTTGTTTGACTGCAGTGGGCCGATGAAATGCCATTCGAGGTTCAGCGGCTCAAGCAGCTTGATCTTGGCCAGGGCCTCCTGCACGTAATTTTCGCCAAAGGACGACTGTCCCAGCTGACTAAGCGCCTGTATGGTGCGCGCCGGGTGCCTCTTGCTGACGGCCAGTACGTATATTTCCTGGGGATCTCTGCCGGCTTTTTTGCAGGCCGATGAGATTCGTGCACGAATCTTATGAAGATTATCTTTTAAGTTATTCATCTTGCAGGAAGACAGGGCTTGATCTATGGTTGTATCTGGTGTGTATGAGACATGGACTGGAAACATGCATCCTCGTGTTAATGCTGGTGTATTGTAACGCGACCGGATAGTTACAAGGAGACAATATGGATATTGCTGAGCTGCTTGCTTTTTCGGTGAAGAACAACGCTTCCGATTTGCACTTGTCATCAGGGCTTCCGCCGATGATTCGTGTGGACGGAGATATTCGCCGCTTGACCCTGCCTGCGCTGGATACGGCTCAGCTTCAGGAACTGATTTACAGCACGATGAGCGACGCACACCGGCGTGACTTCGAGGCTAATCTGGAAGTGGACTATTCCTACGCCGTGCAGGGGTTGGCGCGCTTTAGGGTCAACTGTTTTCACCATGACCGAGGAGTGGGCGGGGCATTCCGAACCATTCCCGATTCAGTCTGGACCCTGGAGGATATCGGATCACCGCCCATTTTTCGGGACATCATCGATGCGCCGCGAGGCCTGATCCTGATGACCGGCCCGACGGGTTCCGGTAAGTCGACCACGCTTGCGGCGATGATCGATCATCTCAATAACCATGTCGAGGGACATGTTCTTACGATCGAGGATCCAATCGAATTCGTTCACCGAAGCAAAAAATGCGTCATCAACCAACGTGAAATTCACCGCGATACCCATGGTTTCAACCAGGCACTGCGAGCCGCCTTGCGTGAGGATCCGGATATCATCCTGGTGGGTGAAATGCGTGATGTGGAAACCATCAGGCTGGCGCTGACCGCTGCGGAAACCGGCCACCTGGTTTTCTCAACGCTGCACACCAGCTCAGCTCCGAAAACGGTAGACCGCATCATCGATGTTTTCCCGGCCGGCGAGAAGTCGATGGTACGCTCAATGCTGTCAGAATCCCTGCGCGCGGTCATCACCCAAACCCTGTTGAAGCGAGTCGGCGGTGGTCGAGTGGCCGCTTGGGAAATCATGATTGCCACTCCGGCCATTCGAAATCTGATCAGGGAAGACAAAGTCGCCCAGATGTATTCGGCGATTCAGACCGGGCAGAACGTGGGGATGCAGACTCTGGACCAGGCGCTCGAAGCGCTGGTGACGAGAGGCATCATCAACCGGATCGAGGCTGCCAGAAGGGCCGTCGACAAGAAGATGTTCCAGTAGGAAGGGAGGGAGAAAATGAAACTCATTGATGGCTGGCTGAAACAGCTGCATGACGAAGTCGGTTCGGATCTTTTCGTGACGGTGGACGCGCCTCCCTGCATCAAGGTCCATGGCAAGATCAAGCCTATTTCAACCGATTTGCTCACCCCCGAAAAATGTCGCGAAATCGTACTCAGCCTGATGCAGGAGCGGCAAAAAGAGGAATTCCGCAACACCCAGGAATTGCAGTTTGCCTATTCACTCGGGCCGGACGTCCGCTATAGGGTCAGTGCATTCGTGCAGCAGGGCATGACCGGAATGGTCTGCCGCCGAATCGAAACCCGGATTCCAAATTTCGAGGAGTTGGGATGTCCGGACGCGATGTCCGAGCTGGCGCTCGAAAAACGCGGAATCGTGCTGTTTGTCGGTGCAACCGGTACCGGTAAGTCGACGTCGATGGCCGCCATGGTGGGTTATCGCAACCAGCGAATGACTGGGCATATCATCACGATCGAAGACCCGATCGAATACGTTCATCAACACGGCAAGAGCCTGGTGACCCAGCGCGAGGTCGGTATCGATACCGAATCATTCGAGGTGGCGCTGAGAAACACACTCCGGCAGGCGCCTGATGTGATCCTGATCGGCGAGGTGCGTACCCGCGAAACGATGGAACATGCCATCACGTTTTCTGAAACTGGTCACCTGGTGCTCGCGACACTGCACGCAAACAACGCCAACCAGGCCATGGACCGAATTCTGCACTTTTTCCCGGAAGAACAGCGCGAACAGATTCTGCTCGACCTGTCGTTCAACCTGAAAGCGACGATCGCCCAGCAGTTGATCCCCTCCGTAGACGGCTCCCGCCGGTGGGCAGCGTTCGAAGTGCTGCTGGCGACGCCGCTGATCAAGGACCTCATTCGCAAAGGCGAAATCGACGAGCTCAAGCTGGTCATGAGAGATTCGGGTCATCACGGCATGATCACTTTCGACCAGTGCATGTTCAATATGTACAAGGAAGGCAAAATTTCCTACGATGACTCCTTGCGTTACGCCGATTCGGCGAACGAGGTCCGGCTGATGATCAAGCTGGATGAGGGCGGTGATGCCGAGACACTGGCCAAGGGACTGGAAGGCGTCGAGGTGCTGGGCGACAGATTCTGATAAATGCGTGTATTGATTATTGAAGATAATCCGGATATCGCCGCGAACCTGGGCGACTATCTGGAGGATCACGGCCACACGGTCGATTTTGCCGGCGACGGCATTACCGGCCTGCACCTCGCTGTTGTCAACGAATTCGATGCCATCGTGCTCGACCTGGCTTTGCCGGGCATGGACGGACTGGACGTTTGCCGAAAACTGCGGGCCGAAGCCGGCAAGGAAACGCCGGTGCTCATGCTGACTGCCCGTGACCGCCTGGAGGATAAGCTGGCCGGGTTCGAAACCGGAGCAGACGACTACCTGGTCAAGCCTTTTGAGCTGCAGGAAGTTGAAGCACGGCTCAAAGTGCTTGCAGGACGGGGGCGCCGTAAAAATCGCAGGGAATTGAAAGTGGGCGATCTTGTCTACAATCTTGATACGCTGAACGTCAGCCGCGGCGACCAGGAGATTTACCTCAATCCAATCGGTTTGAAACTCCTGCACTGCCTGATGGAAGCCTCTCCCAACGTAGTCTCCAGGGCAGAGCTCGAAATGGAGGTCTGGGGCGAAGAAATGCCGGACAGTGACAGTCTGCGGGTGCACATCCACTCACTCCGAAGTGCGATCGACAAGCCATTCGAAACCAACATGATTCAAACCCGCCACGGAATCGGTTACCGCCTGGTGGAGCCGGATGCAGTATCGTCGTAGGCTAAGAAGTCGAATAGTCCTGTCTTTCCTGTTGCTCGGCACCCTGCTGAGCGCCTTGTTCGCCATCAGTACTTTGGCGCTTCAGAATTACCTCGAAGACCAGCTGATTGGGGCCACACTGGCGCAGGAACTGAACGACTACGTTAACCAGTTGCGTGTGGATCCCTCGGTTGTCGAGCCGTTCTACACCAGAATTCAGGGCTATATCACCCGTCCCGGCGACCCCAACCGCACGGTCAGTGACGAGGTCAGGGAATTGCCCTCAGGTGTGCATGAGGTCAATATTTCCGGCGGAGTCTTCAAAGCAGCGATCAGAAAAGATGACGACCTCTGGGCGTTTCTCATTTACGACGTCAGCGACAACCGCAGAATCAAGAAGCAACTGATCATCGCTCTGGTGGGTGTCGTCCTCCTGTTTTCGGTGCTCTCATTCATGCTCGGCACCTGGTCGTCGCGCCGGGTCATGAAACCTGTGACCGATCTTGCCGCCCGGCTCGATACGCTCTCCGAGGAGAGCAAGCCGGAGCGTTTGTCGGAACATTTTGCCGATGACGAAGTCGGGCAGCTGGCAGCGGCGCTGGACAGTTACGCGGACCGCCTTCATCACCTGGTGGAACGCGACCGCGAGTTCAATGCCGATGTCAGTCACGAGCTACGCTCGCCTCTGACCGTAATCACCGGCGCCACTGAATTGCTCCTGGCGCAGCCCGACCTGGAGCCGAAAGTGCGCACGCGCCTGCTCAGAATTGCCCGCGCAGCCCGTCAATCAGCCGACATTACGACGGCTTTATTGCACCTTGTGCGGGCAGAGCAGGGTATCGACAAGGACAGTTCGTCGCACCCCGTTGGGCGGATCGTCAATGAAGTAGTCCATCTTTACGAGCCCCTGGTCGGAAACAAGCCGCTGACGCTGCGCGTGGTGGAAGAAGACCGGGTCAGTATCATCGCGCCGGAATCCGTTGTTGCGGTGACCGTAGGTAACCTGATCGGTAACGCGATGCGCTACACGCCGGAAGGGGAGGTGGTGATCACGATCGGAAATGGCCGTGTGAGAGTGGAGGACACCGGCCCGGGCATTCCGGAACAGGACCTGAGCCGGGTATTCGATCGGCACTATCGCGGCGAGAACATTACCGGAAAGGGTGCTGGGCTCGGGTTGGCAATCGTCAAGCGTCTGTGTGAGCTCTACGGCTGGTCGATTCATTTCAGTAATCGCGACGTAGGCGGATTGCGTGCAGAATTGAGGTTTTTCGGAGAGTGACGTGAGTATCATTTCATGCCCTGAGTGCAACCGGAATATTTCCAGCAGAGCGGTGATTTGTAATTACTGCGGATTCCAGATGGGCGAAGTGACCGAATCCGATCTGGAAATATTCCGAGCCCGAAAGTTACGCGACCGGATTTATCGGCTGAACATGATCAGTTATACCGTCATAACTGTTTTTGTCGGGGCGTTCGGCTGGTACTGGTGGGATTCGCGGGGATTTACTGAGCCGTCATCGATGGGTCCTTTCATCCTCATGGGCGCGGCCGCCCTCGCCTATCTGGTGGTCAGGGGGTTTCTGTTCCACGCCCGTCAGCTGAAAAAAGCCATGCGTCAAAAAATGAAGGTCAGCAGCGAACTCAGGAGAAACCTGTGACCGCGGTTGTGATCAAGCCGTGAGGCTTACTGAATTTTCTTCACCCGGCATTCGGAGTCATGGCCCTCGATACTCAGGTGCCATGAGCCGAACATACCCGGCTCAATGACCACGGTCGGGTTTTCCACTTCCTTGATGTGAAACTTGTCTTTATCGGCCTGGACCCAAATCGACCCGTCCTGCAGCTTGAACACTGTCTGCCCGTCCCATCCACTGAACTTTCCGACCAGGGTGCCGGTGATGGTGTTGCGTTTTTTGTCCTTATCTTTTTCTTCGTCGTCAGCGGCGGCGGTGTCTGTTACGGCGGCCACGGTACTCAGAGTGCCCAGTGAATGGTCCCGAATCCAGGCGTTAAGGGCGCTGAGCTCCGACGGCGACAGCTTGTCCAGGCCGGCAGCGGCATACTCTTTGCCCGTCATTTGTTCTTCGAGCGAAGAAAAGTCGGCTGCGGCCAAAACGGGAATACTAAGCAGCAACAAAATAAGCACATTGAGAACTTTTTTCATTTTTTAACCTTTGCAAAAAAAATGCCACGTTTTGGCATGTTGAAGCAGATGGACGCCGGGGCCGGGAGCGGATCAGAGGTCCTGCTTGTACCTGACGTAGGGAATACGGCCATAAATTGACTCGAACGGATCAACCGGCTGGCTGTCGGTGCTGGACGGCTCCGAACCCGCATTGAGCAGGTTGCTTGCGCCGACACTCAAATTCGCGTTCCAGGGCGTGCGCCAGGTGAAATGCACGTCGAACGTCGTCAGGTTGTCGACGCTGTCCCGGTTCAGAAAATCAACCGACTCGCGATAGAAACCCTGGATCCCGCCACTGAAGGCTCCGCGAGACCACTCAACATTCATTTTGGCCGTACTGAACGGTTCGGCGATGGTCCATGAAACCGGGTCCCCACCGTTTGAATACAGGCCCTGATAGCTCGCGTCGAGGATGCGTGAAAACGCCAACCCGACCCGAATGTCCCCACTCGTGTCCGTTGCAATGCCGACCTTGAAATTGAGGTTGACACCACTGGCCTCACTGTTCAGGTACTGCAGCGGGTCGTAACCGTTCGGTGACAGCAGGGGGTTGCCGAGGTTCGGCGACAGCAGGCTGCTTCCCATCACTGCCTGGCTGCCCGGCCTGCCGAGGGGCCTGACCCCTGATTGGCGGACTTCGGATTCTTGCGTGAACCAGCTGAACGACGCGGAGGAACGGCCGAAATTCTTTTCAGCGCCAAGGTCGATTCGCGTTTGATTGCTGTATGCGAGCGGTTCATCTATGAACCGGCAGCCCGAGGCCGTGTATGAATCCGCGCGCAAGGTGCCGTTCATGCACTGAATGCTGCCCAGTGACTGGAACTTTGCCGCACCGGCCTGCCGGTCGACTCCTGCAGCCAGGCTGAAGTTGTCGGACAGCGGAACATTGAGCGTGGCGTCCAGCCCCAACAGGTCGCCGCCGGAGTCGTTCACACGCGCAGTGGTGCCCATGCTGAGGGTGAGCGGCTGGTTCAGCTGTAACTGCAATTTTCTCGTGGCGCTTCCGCCAAGGTCAAAATCAAGCCCGGCGTCGTTATCGACCGCGAGCGGAAAAGACGCAGGAGCGGGGAAATCGCTAACCCGGTCGTCCGACATCAGGCGCAACGTGTCGTTGGCCAGAACGGAAACGGGCACATCGTGATCATCAGCCACCAGGGACAAGGGCGCCACCCACAGCAACAGGCAGGTGAGAAGGGCTCCTGCTCTGAATACTGTTTGTGTTTGACGGACGCTCATAGGCCTGTTTAATCGGAACGCAACCGCGCCCCGTAAAATGATGACGAAGCTTAGACGACTGCATTGTTAAAAAGTTTAATTTAATAATAGCAAAAAATCAGGTTATTGCGCGCCCTTAATGCAGCGGCAGGACTGATATACTGAGATTTTAATCAGGATCGTTGAAAAAATGGTAAGCACCAGCACGCCGGTTTGTGATTTCGGAGTCAAGGCGCCGGATTTTTCACTGCCGGGTATCGATGGCCGCACGCGGACACTGCAAGACTGTGTCGGACCGAAAGGTCTGCTGGTCATGTTCATCTGCAACCACTGTCCGTACGTCAAAGCAATCAATGAAAAGCTGGTTCGCGATACGAAGGAGTTATGGGATCTGGGTGTCTGGTCCGTCGCCATCATGTCGAACGATCCGAAAGATTATCCTGAGGATTCGTTCGACAACATGAAACGGGTTGCCGGGGAATTTGGTTACCCATTTCCCTATCTGTTCGACGAAACCCAGGATGTTGCGCAATCGTTTGGCGCGGTCTGCACGCCGGATTTCTTCGGCTATAACGAAAACCTGGAACTGCAGTATCGAGGCCGGCTCGACGCCAGCGGACGGCAGGCCGGAAGCGCCGATACCCCGCGGGAATTATTTCTGGCCATGAAAATGGTGGCCGAAACGGGCCAGGGACCGGCCGACCAGGTGGCCTCGATCGGCTGTTCCATCAAGTGGCGCGACGAGCAAGGCTAATGGGTTAGTATATGCGCCTGAATGCAGGAGGTAGATCAAAATGAGCAAAGTTCTCCTTGTCGGGGTCGACTGCAGCAAATGCAGTAACAGAGCCCTGCAATATGCCGCCGATCGGGCAGAGGTTTCGAAAGTCCAGTTGATCGTGACTCACGTCATCGACTGGTCGCCATTCTCATTCAATACGCCGCAGGAAAACGAAGAGCGCCACAAGCGCCGCGAGGCAGAACTGGACCGGGCGCACAAGGAGATCATCGACCCGATCGTCAGCGAACTCAGGGAAAAAAGCATTTTCGCAAGAGGCGTGATCCGACACGGGCATCCCGCTGAGACGCTCTCGGGCGTGGCGGAGGAGTTCGGGGCGACGAACATCATTATTGGCAAAACGGGATCATCGAAAATCAAGACACAATTGTTCGGGAGCGTCGCGAATACGCTGGTGCAGATTTCAAAAGTGCCCGTCACCATCGTCCCCTGAGCCAAGAAATAAACCTGGAGAGTCAAGTGCAGAAAATAAAAACAGGGCACAGCATTGCCCTCGCCATCTTATTGCTGGCCGCGTCGCTGCCGGCGATGGCGAACGACGGTATTGACGCCAGGATCGACGAGTCGATCAGGCCTTATGCCGATGCAGTGGCCGGGTTCATATTTTCCTCCTTCCCGGTTGCCGGCGTGCAGATACCGTTCGTGTTGGTGTGGCTTATATTTGCAGCTACCCTGTTCACTTTTTACTTCCGGTTTATCAATTTCCGTGCTTTCAAACACGGTTTCCAACTGGTTCGGGGTGACTACAGCGATCCGCTGGCAGCGGGTGAGGTAACCCATTTCCAGGCGCTGGCAACGGCGCTTTCAGGCACGGTTGGGCTGGGAAATATTGCGGGCGTAGCCGTTGCTGTCTCGCTGGGCGGCCCAGGGGCAACTTTCTGGATGATACTGGCCGGGCTGCTCGGCATGTCGTCAAAGTTCGTCGAATGCACGCTGGGCGTGAAATACAGGAATGAATACACCGATGGCTCGGTATCGGGCGGGCCGATGTACTACCTGTCCAAGGGATTGGCCGAGCGCAGTGAAAAGCTCAAAGTGCTGGGAAAAATACTGGCCATCCTGTTTGCGATCTTTTGCGTCGGCGGTTCTTTTGGCGGCGGCAACATGTTTCAGGCGAACCAGAGCTTCACCCAACTGGTCTCGGTGACCGGGGGCGATGCAAGCTGGCTCGCCGACAAGGGCTGGCTTTTCGGGGTCATAGTCGCGGCCCTGGTCGGGCTGGTCGTAATCGGCGGCATCCAGGGGATCGCTCGCGTTACTTCAAAAATTGTGCCCCTGATGGCCGTCATCTACGTGACCGCCGGCGTTATCATCATCATCATGAACCTGACGGAGGTTCCGGCCGCGTTTGCCTCCATCATCTCGGGTGCGTTCAGCGCTGAGGGTATTGCCGGCGGAGTCGTGGGCGTCCTGTTCCAGGGTTTCAAACGCGCCGCGTTTTCCAACGAGGCCGGAATTGGCTCTGCGGCCATTGCGCACTCGGCAGTGAAGACCAGTCGTCCGGTTACCGAGGGGTTCGTTGCACTGTATGAGCCTTTCATCGATACGGTGGTCGTTTGCACGATCACCGCTCTTGTGATCATCATCACCGGCACCTGGAATCCATCGGTGGATCCGAGCCAGGGTGTGGCCCTGACCTCAGCAGCCTTTGAATCCAACATTTCTTGGTTTCCCTGGGTTCTCACGGTCGCTGTTTTGCTGTTCGCTTTCTCCACCATGATTTCCTGGTCCTATTACGGCCTGAAAGCCTGGACATACCTGTTTGGCGAGTCTCTGATTACGGATGTCGTTTACAAGCTCTTGTTCCTGTTTTTTATCGTGGTCGGTTCGTCGATGCAGTTGGGTTCAGTCATCGATTTTTCGGATGCGATGATCTTCGCTATGGCGTTCCCGAACATTCTGGGGATCTATTTCCTGCTGCCGGTTGTCAGGAAGGAACTGGATGAGTACTGGTCGGACTACAAAGCCGGGAAGCTCAAAAAGTTCGGCAAAGCAGCCAATCGCGCGTGACCCTCGTCACCTCAAGCGAAAAAAGTGCGCGCTGATTGCCGGCGGGCTATTGCTCCCCTGGCGCACATTGGACAAAATTAAGAGTTGAACACGATCCGGCTAAGAGCCTTCATTCAGACGGAAATTCCTCATGGCAAACCGAACCCAATTCGCTAATGCGATACGCGCACTCTCAATGGATGCTGTCCAGCAAGCCAATTCCGGCCATCCCGGCATGCCGATGGGCATGGCGGACATCGCCGAGGTGTTGTGGCGGGACAACCTGAAGCACAATCCCTCCAACCCCGGTTGGCCCGACCGGGACCGTTTCGTCCTGTCCAACGGGCACGGCTCCATGCTTTTGTACTCGGTATTGCATCTCAGCGGTTACGACCTGCCGATGTCCGAAATACGGAATTTTCGGCAACTGCACTCTAAAACGCCGGGCCATCCCGAATTTGGAGAGGCTCCCGGTGTGGAGACCACCACCGGCCCGCTGGGGCAGGGAATAGCCAATGCAGTCGGCATGGCGCTGGCCGAAAAGGTGCTTGCAGACCGGTTCAACCGGGGCGGTCATGAAATCGTCGATCACTTCACCTGGGTATTCCTTGGTGACGGCTGCCTGATGGAAGGTGTTTCTCACGAGGCATGTTCACTGGCAGGGCGGTTCGGCCTGGGCAAGCTGATTGCTTTTTGGGACGACAACGGAATTTCCATCGATGGCGAAGTACAGGGTTGGTTTACCGATGACACACCCGCGCGCTTCGAGGCCTACGGTTGGCAGGTGATTCGCGGAGTAGACGGACATGACCCGGTGGAAATTCAACAGGCCATCGACACGGCGAAAGCGGAAAGCAACCGCCCGACGCTGATTTGCGCACGAACCGTAATTGGTTTTGGTTCTCCAAATAAGCAGGGTACGGAAGCCACACACGGCGCTCCGCTGGGTGCGGATGAGATTGAGGCAACACGCAAAAATCTGGGTTGGGATTTTGCGCCTTTCGAGATTCCGGAGAATATCGCAAAAGCCTGGGACGCCCGGGAGGCAGGCGCCGTGGCGGAAACGGCCTGGCGCAGCAGGTTTGAAACGTTCCGGAGCGATTTTGCCGGTCTTGCGGATGAATTTGAGCGCAGGATGTCCGGCGATTTGCCTGCAGGCTGGGGTGAGGAATCCAATCGCATTATTGCGGAACTTCAGAGTAAAGGGGGCGATGTAGCCACGCGAAAATCTTCCCAGATTGCGCTGAACGCCTTCGGCCCACTGTTGCCTGAGTTGATCGGAGGGTCGGCGGACCTGGCCGGGTCGAACAATACGATCTGGTCGGGCAGCGTGGACGTCAATGACGGAACGGAGCAGGGAAATTACGTTTATTTCGGAGTCCGGGAGTTCGGCATGGCGGCAATTTGCAACGGACTCGGCCTGCATGGCGGATTTATTCCCTACAACGCGACTTTCCTGGTTTTTTCCGATTACGCCAGAAATGCCGTGCGCATGTCCGCCCTGTTGCCGGTCAGGAACATTCACGTGTACACCCATGACTCCATTGGCCTGGGGGAAGACGGACCAACGCACCAGCCGGTCGAGCATGTCGCAAGCCTGCGCCTGATACCGAATCTCAACGTCTGGCGTCCCTGCGACACGGTGGAGTCGGCGGTAGCGTGGAAGTGCGCGCTGGAGAGCAAAGGCACGCCAACCGCGTTGATATTTACCCGGCAGGGGCTCCCCCACCAGCCCCGGACCAGTGCCCAGCTTGAAAACGTGTCGCGCGGGGGCTATGTACTTCTCCAGGCAGATGAAAAGGCGGACGCTTTGATCGTCGCGACCGGTTCCGAAGTCAAGCTGGCCGTGGAGGCTGCAGAGACACTGTCATCCGACGGCGTCAATGTGAGCGTGATTTCGATGCCGAATCCCGGACTGTTCATGCAGCAGGACGCGAAGTACCGCGAGTCGGTTTTGCCTGCAGCAATCACGGCGCGTGTCGTCGTTGAGGCAGGCGTGAGCGCAGCCTGGGCAAGCTTTGCCGGGGACCGGGGCCGGGTTATCGGCGTCAACCGCTTTGGCGCCTCTGCGCCGGCCAGTGAACTGTTCGAACATTATGGGCTGACGGTTGAAAATGTCAGCCAGGCTGTCCGCGACTCGATCGCGGAAAACGAATAACTTTATCAAACAGGAGTAATTGGAAACATGGCGATAAAAGTTGCAATTAACGGATATGGACGAATTGGCCGGAACATCATGCGCGCGATTCATGAGTACGGCTGGAACGGAAAAATCGACATCGTGGCCATCAACGACCTGGGCGACGCCAATACCAATGCTCACCTGACCCGTTACGACACAGCGCATGGACCGTTCGGTTATGACGTCATCGTCGACGGGGGTGACCTCGTAGTCAACGGTGACCGTGTGAAGGTCTTCGCCGAGCGCGATCCGGCGAAACTGCCGTGGGCTGAACTGGGTGTGGACGTTGTATTCGAATGCACCGGCCTGTTTCGCTCCAAGGAAACGGCCGGCAAACACATCGAGGCGGGCGCCAGCAAGGTCATTATTTCAGCACCCGGCCAGCAAGTGGATAACACGATTGTTTACGGTGTAAATGACGACACCCTGAAAGCATCAGACCAGGTCATTTCCAATGCCTCCTGCACAACCAACTGCCTTGCGCCGCTGGCCAAAGTGCTGCATGAAGGCGTCGGAATCGAGAGCGGCTTGATGACGACCATTCACGCCTACACCAACGACCAGGTTCTGACCGATGTCTATCATTCAGACCTCCGTCGCGCCCGCTCGGCAACCATGAGCCAGATTCCCACCAAGACGGGGGCTGCGGCGGCCGTAGGCCTCGTGCTTCCTGAGTTGAACGGAAAACTCGATGGTTTTTCCATGCGTGTTCCGACCATCAATGTGTCGGTGGTGGACCTGGTTTTCCAGGCCGGGCGCGATACCACCGTCGAAGAAATCAACAGTATCGTCAAGACAGCAGCCGAGGGTTCGTTGGCCGGCGTACTGGCGTACAACGATGAGCCATTGGTTTCCTGCGACTTCAATCACAATCCGAACTCGTCGATTTTCGATGCAGGTCTGACCCGGGTCATGGAAGGCAGGCTGGTAAAAGTGCTTAGCTGGTACGACAACGAGTGGGGTTTCAGTTGCCGCATGCTGGATACCACGATGGCCCTGATGAAACTCTGAGGACTTATGAACGTTCTACGCATGGAAGACCTGGATCTGTCCGGTAAGCGGGTGCTGATCCGGGAAGACCTGAATGTCCCTGTCAGCGATGGCAGGGTCACTTCCGATGCCCGCATCCGGGCTGCGCTGCCGACCATTCGCATGGCCCTGGAAAAAGGCGCTGCTGTGATGGTCATGTCGCACCTGGGCCGGCCGGTCGAAGGTGAGCCCGATCCGGTGTTTTCGCTGCAGCCGGTGGCTGACCGCCTGGGTGAGCTGTTGGGGCGTGAAGTGCGGCTTCAAACTGACTGGCTGGGCGGCGTCGATGTCGATCCGGGGCAGGTCGTTCTGTGCGAAAACGTGAGATTCAATCCTGGCGAAAAGAAGAACGACGAAGCGCTCGCCCGCTCCATGGCGGCTCTTTGTGATGTTTTCGTGATGGATGCGTTCGGCACCTCGCACCGCGCCCAGGCTTCCACGGAGGGAGTGACCCGCTTTGCACCGGTCGCCTGTGCCGGGCCGCTACTGTCAAGGGAGCTGGATGCGCTGGCGAAAGGCCTGCAGCATCCCTCTCGCCCGCTGCTTGCGATAGTCGGCGGCTCGAAGGTTTCGACCAAGCTCACCGTGCTGGACAGCCTGCTCGAAAAGGTAGACGAATTGATCGTTGGCGGCGGCATAGCCAACACCTTTATTGCCGCCTCTGGTTACAACGTGGGGAAATCCCTGTACGAGCCTGACCTGATTCACGAGGCCCAGGCCCTGATCCAGAAAGCACACGCCGATGGCGGGTCGATCCCGATTCCAAAAGATGTCGTGGTCGCCAAGTCGTTTTCCGAAGACGCGGAGCCGCTGGTACGGAGCGTTGATGCCGTCGGCAGCGATGAGATGATCCTGGATATCGGCCCGCTGACCGCAATGGCCTACTCGGAAATCATCGCCGGGGCTGGCACCATTATCTGGAACGGGCCGGTCGGCGTTTTCGAATTCCGTAATTTTGCAGACGGCACCCGGGCGATGGCGGAAGCCATCGAGCGCTCCGCAGCCTACAGCATCGCCGGCGGCGGCGATACATTGGCAGCCATCGACCAATTTGGTGTTACTGACGATATCAGTTATATCTCGACCGGCGGCGGGGCTTTCCTGGAGTTCGTCGAGGGTAAAACCTTGCCGGCAGTTGCCGCTCTTGAAGCTGCAGCCAATCGCTGACACCTTGGATCAGCAACAGATGACCCGCGCTTCAACCGCTGGTACGATATGGCCTTGCCTTTCCTGGAGTTTCCCATGAAATCAATTCGTAGCCGCTCAAACGTTCTGACCCTGTTCTCGGTTTGTGCACTGGCAGTGCTTCTCTCGGCGTGCGCGCCCAGCGTTAAAGTTCGCAGTGATACTGATCCGGAAGCCAATATGAGCGCGTATCGGTCGTATGATTTTTTCAGCCAGATGGGAATCGAGGGCGAAGGTTACTCCAATCTGCTGGGACAGCATTTTCGTGACGCCATCAGTGCGCAGATGGATGCCAGGGGATTGGCCAAGTCGGGTTCGCCGCAACTGCAGATCAATGTTTCCATCGGTGCAGAAGAAAAAGTACGGGTAAACACCTACCAGGAGCCTTATCTGTACGGCGGCTATTACGGTATGGGCGGATACGGTCACTACGGCAGCCCATGGGGTTATGGCGGAGGCGCGACCCGCACCACGGTGCATCAGTATACCGAGGCCAACGTTTACATTGACATGGTGGATGCAACAGAACACAAAATGGTTTGGCAGGGTGTAGCAACGTTTACGCTGACTGAAAAAATGCAGGGCCAGATGCGGGAGACCGTAAACAACACCGTTGAAAAAGTGTTCAGCCAATTCCCGGTCCCTAATCCATCATCCGGATAACCGATATGCAACATTTTCTGACCAGGTGCCGTCAGCACCGCGGCCTGCTGGCGGTGGTTCCCGTTTTGCTTGTCACGTTGTTCACCGGCGCATGCTCCTCCGGGCTCGCCGTGCGAAGCGACGAAGACCCTTCTGCGGATTTCAGCCGTTACAGCAGCTGGAATTTTTTCGACCCCATGGGGATCGAGGGCGGAAACAACTCCGCCATATTCGGTGAACTCTTTCGCGAGGCCATTACCCGGGAAATGACGGAACGCGGTTACCGCAGGTCAGAGACCCCCGACCTGATGATCAACGTTTCGATGCGAAACGACGACAAGGTCAGCATGAGGACTTATTCCGCGCCCTACATGAGCGGCACGTTTTACAACCGGCCCGGCGGTTATTACGGCTCCAGCATGGGTTTAGGTGTCGGCGTGGGCAGCCGGGCAACCCGGACCACCGAAGTGTCCGTCTTTATTGACCTGGTGGACCGTGAACAGCAGCGTGTCAGCTGGCAGGGCGTAGCGGTTACCGACGCCAGCGACAAGACCGCACAACGTCTTCGCGACGCCATTTATACCGCAGTCAACGTGGTCTTCGACCAGTACCCGCACCAGGCTGGAAAGTAAGAGCTCCAGTTCCATCTGAAAGCTTCCGGCCAGGCCCGGCGGCGGTTGTGACGCTGCGGCCCCATCCAAATTGATACAAAAGTTGTCATCAATTCCCTTTATAATCGCCGCCATGAACGTTGATATCAGAAAAACAGCCAGTCACCGCCGCCGGACCAAAATCATAGCGACCCTCGGCCCGGGCACTGACGATCCTGCCGTAATGGAGGGTCTGATCAGGGCTGGCGTCGACGTGTTTCGGGTCAACATGTCGCACGGCGACGAACAGGAACATGAAAGGCGGGCAACCCTGGTCCGCCAATCGGCGAGAAAACTGAAGTGGCAGGTCGCGCTGCTGGTCGATCTCCAGGGCCCAAAAATCCGGGTCGAGAAATTTGCAGACGGGGAAGTGGAGCTGGTGGACGGTGCTCACTTCACGCTCGATACCGAAGATGTTGACACACCGGGCGACCGGCATCGTGTCGGGGTGAGCTATAAAGGCCTTACCGCTGATGTCACGCCGGGAGACATATTACTGCTCGATGACGGCCTCATCTCCATTCAGGTCCAATCGATTGAAGCGGGCCGGGTGCACTGCCTGGTGCAACAGGGCGGTATCCTGCGAAATCGCAAGGGTCTAAATTTGCAGGGCGGGGGACTGTCGATTTCGGGGTTGGCGGAACACGACCTGCCGCACATCAAGCTGGCTGCTCGCCTGGGCGCCGACTATGTAGCCGTGTCTTTCGTCAGTTGCGCCGAAGATCTGAACCGGGCCCGGGCGCTGTTGCGGGACGCCGGCAGCGAAGCGGCCCTGATCGCGAAGATCGAACGTATGGAAGCGATCAACAACCTGGAAGAAATCTGCGATGCTACCGATGCCGTCATGGTGGCCCGCGGCGATCTTGGGGTGGAGATTGGGGACGAAGAACTGCCCGGGCTGCAAAAACGGATCATCCGAACGGCGATCAAGCACAACCGGATCGTTGCCACGGCGACGCAGATGATGCAGTCGATGATTGAAAACCCGGTTCCGACCCGTGCAGAGGTGCTGGACGTGGCCAATGCGGTTCTGGACGGCACCGATGCGGTCATGCTGTCCGCCGAAACGGCTGTCGGTAAACACCCGGTAAAAGTCATCGAGTCCATGAATCGCATTTGCCTCGGTGCGGAAAGACATTTTGAGGCTGAAGGCGACATCATGCAGCTTAACGTCAGGTTTCAGAGAATTGACCAGGCGATTGCTTCGGCTGCAATGTATATGGCCACCCATGTGGCCGTGAAAGCCATTATTGCATTGACTGAATCCGGTTCAACTGCACAATGGTTGTCCAGAGTGCAGACGGCGGTACCGATTTATGCTTTCTCAACCAATGCCGGAAGCAGGCGGCGGATGGCTATGTTTCGCGATGTTTTTCCGGTCAAGCAGGATTCTTCGAGTGACGATGCCGACGAAGTGATCGCGGAGGCCCTGCGCACGCTGCTGGCCCACGGCGCGGTGGCGGATAATGACCGGGTCATCGTGACCATGGGCGATGAGATGTGTGAATCTGGTGGAACCAATACGCTTCGGTATATCAAACTGGATATTGATGGCCGTGCCCGTTATGGAGTTTAAGGAAACAGAATGAGCCAGGAGATTAATAAGAGCGAACAGGATTCAGACCAGCAGGAAACGCAGGAGTGGCTTGAATCGCTACAGGCGGTTCTCGAGCGTGAGGGCCCGGAGCGAGCCCACTTCCTGATCGAGCAACTGGTCGACTACACTCGCCGTTCCGGAGGCTATCTGCCATACAAGGCGACGACAGCCTACATAAATACGATTCCCGCACAACTGGGCAAAAAACACCCGGGGAACACCGAACTCGAATACCGGATTCGTTCCATCATTCGCTGGAACGCGATGGCCACCGTGGTGCGGGCGAGCAAGCGCGGGGGAGAACTCGGCGGGCACATCGCTAGTTTCGCTTCAGCGGCCACGCTGTATGACATTGGTTTCAATCACTTCTTCCGCGGCGCTGAGCATCCCGGAGGCGGCGACCTGGTGTACATCCAGGGACACTCGTCCCCCGGAATTTACGCGCGATCCTACCTAGAGGGTCGGATCACGGAAGAGCAGCTGGACCGCTTCAGGCAGGAATCGGACGGCCAGGGCCTCAGCTCGTATCCGCACCCCTGGCTGATGCCCGATTACTGGCAGCTGCCCACGGTTTCCATGGGGCTGGGGCCGATCATGGCCATTTACCAGGCCCGCTTCCTCAAGTATCTGCATAACCGCGGAATAGCCGACACGTCTGACCGCAAGGTCTGGTGCTTCATGGGTGACGGCGAGACCGATGAGCCTGAATCGTTGGGCGCCATTTCACTGGCCGGGCGCGAGAAACTGGACAACCTGATTTTCGTGGTCAACTGCAATCTCCAGCGCCTGGACGGTCCGGTTCGGGGCAACGGAAAAATCATCCAGGAGCTCGAAGGTGTATTTCGCGGCGCCGGCTGGCGTGTCATCAAGGTGATCTGGGGGTCCTACTGGGATAAGCTTTTCGCCAAAGACAAAGACGGCCTGCTGCGCCAGCGTATGGAAGAGGCCGTTGACGGCGAATACCAGACCTACAAGGCCAAGGGCGGCGCTTTTACCCGTGAGCATTTTTTCGGAAAGTACCCCGAGTTGAAGGAAATGGTGGCGACCATGACGGATCAGGACATCTGGCGCCTCAACCGGGGAGGCCACGACCCCTACAAACTCTTCGCCGCTTACAGTTCCGCCATCGCATCGCCCGCGCAGCCTACGGTTATCCTGGCCAAGACGGTGAAAGGCTATGGAATGGGCGGGGCCGGCGAGGCGCAGAACATCACCCATCAGCAAAAGAAAATGGACATCGATTCCATTCGCCAGTTTCGCGACCGTTTCGGTGTGCCGATACCGGACGAAGAGCTGGAAAGCGTGCCCTATTACCACCCCGGCGAAGACAGCGAGGAGATTAAGTATCTGCTCGAACGCCGCAAGGAGCTGGGCGGATTCATTCCGCAGCGCCGGCGTCATGACGGCCCGATGGAGGCACCTGAACTCGAAAAGTTTGAATCGTTGTTGAAAGCCTCCGGCGACCGCGAAATCAGCACGACCATGGCCTTTGTGCGGGCGCTTTCGCTGCTGTTGCGCGATAAGAAAATTGCCGAGCGCATCGTTCCCATCGTGGCCGATGAGGCCCGGACTTTTGGGATGGAAGGCATGTTCCGGCAATTGGGCATCTACTCGTCGGTGGGCCAGCTCTACACGCCGGTAGATTCCGATCAGCTGATGTTCTACAAGGAAGATCAGAAGGGCCAGATATTGCAGGAAGGCATCACGGAGGCCGGCGCAATGTCGTCATGGATTGCGGCCGCCACCGCCTACTCCACTTCCGGCGTCTCGATGATACCGTTCTATATTTTCTACTCCATGTTTGGCTTCCAGAGGGTCGGCGACCTGGCGTGGGCAGCCGGCGACATGAGGGCAAAAGGATTCCTGGTGGGCGGCACCGCGGGCCGGACCACGCTCAATGGCGAGGGCCTGCAGCACGAGGACGGCAACAGCCACATGATGTCGTCGATGATACCCAACTGCATCTCCTACGATCCCACGTTTTCCTACGAGCTGGCGGTGATCGTTCAGGACGGGATGCGCCGGATGTTCCAGGAAAACGAGGATATTTTTTATTACATCACGGTAGAAAACGAAAACTACACGCATCCGGCCATGCCGGAGGGCGCGGAAGAGGGAATTCGCAAGGGAATGTATCTGTTCAGCGAGGGATCCGACAACAGCAAGAAAGTCCAGCTGCTCGGTTCCGGCGCGATTCTGCGGGAAGCCATCGCGGCGGCGAATATCCTGGATCAGGACTACGGCGTTGCGGCAGACATCTGGAGTGCAACCAGTTTTTCCGAGTTGCGGCGTGACGGTGTTGATTGCGCGCGCTGGAACCGGATGAACCCGGAACAGGAACCACGAATTCCGTGGGTGACCGAGTGTCTTCGTGACCGGACAGGTCCGGTGATTGCTGCATCGGACTACGTCAGGGCATTTGCCGATCAAATCCGCGGTTTCCTGGCCGGTGAGGATTTTATCGTTCTCGGCACCGACGGTTTCGGCCGCTCGGACACGCGCGAGCAGTTGCGCAGCTTCTTTGAAGTGGACAGGTTCAACATCGCTTATGCCGCCCTGTATGCCCTGTACCGGCGGGAATTGATCAGCATGAGCGAGTTACTGGCGGCCAGGGAGAACCTCGGAATCGACCCGGCGAAAGTTAACCCGGTGACGGTGTGATCCCGGCAGCCTGATTGGAGCGGAAATTGAGTAACACGATCGAAGTAAAGGTTCCCGACATTGGCGATTTCAGTGACATTCCCGTCATTGAAGTGCTCGTCTCCGAGGGCGACCGTGTAGAAAAAGAAGACGGCTTGATTACGCTGGAAAGCGACAAGGCCACGATGGAAGTTCCGTCTCCCGTAGACGGGATTGTCCGTGAGCTGAAGCTGAAGCTGGACGACACGGTGTCCGAAGGTGATCTGGTGGCCATACTCGAAGTGTCCGAAAGCGAATCAGAGGCGCCGGCCCAGGAGTCTGAGCCAGAGCCAGAGGCCAAAGCCGATAGTGATTCCAAGGCGGAGGTAGAAGCCGAATCGGAGTCCGGAACCGAAGGCGAACCTGAGACTGAGACTGAGACTGAGACTGAGACCAAAGAGACTGAAGCCCCGTCTCCTGTGGAACAGAAACAGGCTGCACCGGATGCAGAGCGCGTGAGCGGCGCGGCAGCAGTCGATCCTGCAAAGGTACCTTACGCAAGCCCGGTAATTCGCCGATTCGCGCGTGAACTGGGCGTTGATCTTACCCGGGTCGCCGGGAGTGGCAATAAGGGCCGGATCACCCGTAACGACATCACGGAGTTCGTTAAATCGGCCATCAATCAACCGGCCGCGGCCGCCGTGCCCGGATTCGGTGGATTGGATCTTGATTTTCCGCCGTTGCCGGAATTTGATTTCAGCCGCTACGGCGATGTCGAGACCAAAAAGCTTTCCCGTATCCAGAAAATTTCAGCCAGGCATTTGCACCGCAATTGGGTAGGCATTCCGCATGTCACCCAGCATGACCAGGCCGATATCACCGATATGGAAGCCTTCAGGCTGGCCAACGCGGACGAGGCCGTGGCCCAGGGCTTCAAGCTGACCCCGCTGGTTTTCCTGATCAAGGCAATGGTCGCTTCACTTAAGAAATTTCCGACTTTCAATGCGTCACTCGACCGTGATGGCGAAACGCTGGTAATGAAAAAATATTTCAACATCGGAATTGCTGTTGATACGCCGGACGGCCTGGTCGTCCCTGTGCTTCGCGATTGCGAGCGTAAAGGCATCATGGAACTGGGCGCCGAGTTGGCCGAAATCAGTGCGCGGGCGCGCGAAAAGAAACTGAGTCCCCAGGATATCCAGGGCGGGTGCATTTCAATCTCCAGTCTCGGCGGAATTGGCGGCACCGGCTTCACGCCGATCATCAATGCTCCCGAAGTGGCAATTCTGGGTGTTTCCCGCTCGAACATGCAGCCCGTCTGGGACGGAAAAGAATTCCAGCCGCGGTTGATGCTCCCATTGTCGCTCTCATACGATCACCGGGTTATTGACGGTGCTGCAGCAGCCAGGTTTACGCGTTTTCTGGCCAGCAGGCTCGAAGACCTGAGGCGGCTGACGCTCTGACCGGGCGGTGGAAGTTCAGGAGCCGGAGAAACCGTTGAGCACGCGCCCCGGAAAAACCTTTGCCTGGCTCGCCGTCATCGGCCTGATGCTCGGGCTGACCGCGTTCTACCATGCAATCACCGAACGCAGCGGAGGCATGGAGCAGGGAATCGGCGTGGACGGGCGGGCGATGGTGACGCTGCAGGCGAATCGTTCGGGCCATTACGTCGCCGAAGGTGAGATCAACGGCCAGCCGGTGGTGTTTCTGCTGGATACAGGCGCAACCGACGTGGCGATATCGGATAAAACGGCGCGCGCGCTGGGCCTGGAATTCGGCCCCCGGATTACCGTGATGACCGCAGCAGGCCCGGCTGTGGCCTGGCGAACCCGGCTGGACCGGGTCAGTCTCGGCTCGCTGGCGCTGAGCGACGTGCGCGCTACGATTACCCCCGGCCTGGGCAGGGAAGCACTGCTGGGTATGAGTTTTTTAAAGTATTTCAACCTGAGGCAGGAGGGCGATCGACTGGTGCTCCAGGGTGGAAGTCAAAAAGGCTAATGGGAAACCTGCAATGAGCGAGTTCGATTACGACGTACTGGTGTTAGGCGCCGGCCCGGGGGGCTACACTGCGGCGTTCCGCGCGGCGGATCTGGGACAGAAAGTTGCGCTGGTGGAACGTTACCCGGACCTGGGCGGAGTCTGCCTTAACGTGGGCTGCATTCCGTCCAAAGCGCTGCTGCACACGGCCAGCATCATCGATGAAGCCGCCGCAATGGAACAGCACGGCGTCAGTTTTGGCGAGCCGTTCATCGATATTGATAAATTACGAATCTTCAAAGAAGGTGTCGTGGGTAAGCTGACCGGCGGCCTTGCGGGTATGGCAAAGCAGCGCAAAGTCGAAGTCATCCAGGGTGTCGGATCCTTCGCCGGACCCAACGAGGTCACGGTTGAAACGGAGGGGGGCACCCGTTCCCTGTCCTTCAGCAACGCCATCATTGCGGTGGGATCACAGTCAATGGAACTGGGCGGAATGCCGTGGGGCGATCCGCGGCTTATGGACTCTACCGATGCACTGGAATTGGAAGAAGTTCCGCTTCGCTTGCTGGTTGTCGGCGGCGGCATTATCGGGCTGGAAATGGCCTGCGTTTACCAGGCTTTGGGTAGCAGTGTCACCGTCGTCGAACTGACTCCCGGTTTGATGCCCGGATCCGATCCGGACCTGGTGAAGCCGCTGCAGCGGCGGATCACCAAAAAGTACGAGGCCATTCACCTGGAAACCCGGGTCAAGCAGATCGATGTCGATGATAAAGGCCTGGTTGCTCATTTCGAAGGAAAGCACAGCGGCAAGGAAATGTTTGATCGCGTCCTGGTTGCGGTCGGGCGAACACCCAACGGCTCAAAAATCAACGCGGAGTCGGCTGGCGTCGAAGTCGGCGATCGCGGCTTTATCTCCGTGGACGCCCAGATGAGGACCAATGTCCCGCATATTTTTGCCATTGGCGACGTCGTCGGGCAGCCCATGCTGGCGCACAAGGCGACCCATGAAGGCAAGGTGGCTGCCGAAGTCTGTGCAGGCCATAAAAGCGCTTTCGACGCCAGGGCGATCCCATCCGTCGCCTACACCGATCCGGAAATCGCCTGGGTGGGCGTCACCGAGGCCGAGGCGAAGAAAGCCGGGCTGGAATACGGCGTGGGCAAGTTTCCGATGGCCGCCAGCGGACGGGCCATCGGTAACGATCGCACGGAGGGTTTCACCAAGCTGCTGTTTGACGCCTCCAGTAACCGCATCATCGGGGCCGGCATTACCTGCCCCAACGCAGGCGACCTGATCTCGGAATGCGCGCTGGCCATAGAAATGGGGGCCGAGGCGGGTGATATCGGCATGACCATCCATCCCCATCCGACGCTGTCCGAGAGCGTGGCCATGGCGGCCGAGGTGTTTGAGGGGACGGTAACGGACCTCTACATTCCGAAAAAGAAATGACGTTTCCTGACTCAGGCGGAAATTACGAACGGCCCGGATGATCCGCTATTCCACGAGCAGCAAGCAGACCGCCGTGATAACGAACGCGCCAATAATGTTCAGAGCGAACCCGGCTCGCGCCATCTCTTTTATCTTAACTTTTCCGCTGCCGAACACGATGGCGTTGGGCGCCGTCGCTACCGGCAGCATGAAGGCACAACTGGCACTGAGAACAGCGGGCACCATCAGCAGCATCGGGTTGATGCCGGTGGCCGTGGCCGTGACCGCCAACACCGGCATCAACAGGCTGGCCGTTGCCGTGTTGCTGGTGACCTCGGTCAAAAACGTGACGGACAGGCATACGGACAGCAGCAACAGCCACGTAGGCAGCCGGGCGAGTCCGCTTAGCTGTTGGGCCAAATGATCGGCGAGGCCGCTTTGCACGAAAGCATTGGCAATGGCGATGCCTCCCGCGAACAGCAGCAGCACGCCCCAGGGAATTTTGCTGGCCGATTCCCAGTTCAACAATCTGCCGCCCTCGCCGTTGGGCAGCGCCGCCATCAGGACGACCGCGATCAACGCGACTGAGGCGTCATTTGCCATCGGCAGGTCCAGCATTCCGCTCCAGCCGCCGAACGGGGCCTGGCGGGTAATCCAGAAAAACGCGGTCATGCTGAACATGATCAACACCCTTTTCTCCGCTGAGCGCCATTCGCCCACCGCGGGAAGTTCCACCGGCTTGGCCAGCCTGACGCCACGGGTCAGCCATAAACCGGCGAGCGGCACCAGCAGGATCACTACCGGGACGCCCCAGCTCATCCACTGCGGAAAACTGGGGGTAAATCCGAACTGGTTCAGATGGACCTGCATAAAAATCAGGTTGGGTGGAGTGCCGATCGGGGTGCCGAGGCCGCCAATGCTCGCGGCATAGGCGATACCAAGCAGCAGCGGGATCTGCATTTTCTTCTCGGTTTGTTCTAATACGGCCAATGCGACCGGTAACAACATCAGGGTAGTGGCGGTGTTGGAGATCCACATGCTGAGCACTGCCGCTGCGGCCATGAAGCCCAGTACCAGGCCCCTGGCGTTACCCCCGCCGAACAGGTTCACCATGAACAGCGCGATGCGCCGGTGCGCGCCAGAGTCAGCCATGGCGGTGGAAAGCATAAATCCGCCCATCAGTAACAGGATCAGCGGGCTGCCGAATGACTGGCCTACCTGGGCGGGCGTCAGCACGCCGAGCAGGGGAAATACCGCCAGCGGGATCAGTGAGGTGAACGGAATGGGAACCGGTTCGAATATCCACCAGGTTGCGCACAACAGGGTGACGGCCGCGGTGATTGATGCATGCGCCGACCAGCCACTGTTGAGCAACAGGAAGAAAAGCGCCAACGATGCAGCAGGTGCAATAACGAGTAGCCAGCGTGTCATCGGAATGTATTAAAAACTTTCAAGTTATAAATCCAATTTGTGCGTTTTAGGTCTTTGTGTTGTAGGATTGGCAAAAATAAATGCGCCCTGCATGTTAGCAGGGTGTGACCTCTCCCGGAAATTTGGGGGGAAAGCTGACTGGCTCTGCACCTTAACGGGGACTTACTGAATGAATATGCGCGTGCTTCTGGCTCTGATCTTTTCTTTTTTCGTTCTAACTACACAGGCAGCGCCGGTTCCGCCGGCAACCAACAAGGACGGCAGTTTTGTAAGCGGGTTCGT
>JABDLD010000069.1 GCA_013001885.1 Lysobacterales bacterium | reverse complement strand
ATTATATGGCAACGACGCCCTACAATCCCGGGGAAATTGAACCAGAAATCCAACAACAATGGGAACGCGACCATGTGTTTCGCGTGACGGAAGACCCGGAAAAGGAAAAATTCTACTGTCTTTCCATGCTGCCTTACCCTTCCGGTGCGCTGCATATGGGGCACGTCAGGAACTATACCATCGGCGATGTGATCAGCCGATATCACCGGATGTGCGGCCGCAACGTTTTGCAGCCCATGGGCTGGGACGCTTTTGGCCTGCCTGCCGAGAATGCGGCCATCAGGAACAATACGGCCCCTGCCATCTGGACCTACGCCAACATCGAAAACATGCGCGAAAAGTTCAAGCGCCTGGGGTTCGCCTATGACTGGTCCCGCGAAGTAACAACCTGCAAACCGGATTATTACCGCTGGGAGCAGCAAATGTTCACGCGCCTGATGCGCAAGGGCCTGGCCTACCGCAAGGATTCCGAGGTCAATTGGGATCCGGTGGACCAGACCGTGCTGGCGAACGAGCAGGTGGTCGACGGCAAAGGCTGGCGCTCTGGCGCCGTTGTCGAGCGCAAGTCGATTCCCCAGTGGTTTCTGAAGATCACCGATTTTGCGGAAGAACTGCTACTGGGTCTGGATGACCTCGAGGGCTGGCCTGATGCGGTCAAGACCATGCAGCGGAACTGGATAGGACGTTCCGAAGGCGCCGAGTTCGAAATGAAGCTGTGCTCCGGGGACGGCGAGTTTGATCCGCAAGACCGGGGTGTCCGGGTGTTCACGACGCGACCCGACACCTCGTTTGGAATGACCTATGCCGTGCTGGCACCGGAGCATCCGCTGGTGGCTGAGATCACGACGGCTGAATGTGCCGAGGCGGTCGCGGTATTTGTGGAACAGGCCGGCAGGGCAACCGAGGAAGACCGCCTTGCGGTGGGCGGCGGTTTGGAGAAGCGCGGTGTGTTTACCGGGGCCTACCTGTATAACCCGTTCACCCGCAAGCCGGTTCCGCTGTACCTTGCGGATTACGTGTTGATGGGTTACGGGACCGGCGCGATTATGGCGGTTCCGGGGCAGGATCAGCGCGACTGGGATTTCGCCGTCAGCCACGGTCTTCCCATCATCCGGACCGTGGCAACGCCGGAAGGCTGGGAAGGCGAGGCGTACACCCAGGAAGGGCCCGCCATCAACAGCGAATGGCTGAACGGCATGGACGTTGCCGAAGCCAAGGAGAAAGCGATCTGCTGGCTGGAAGCAGAGGGCCTGGGTGAACGCAAGGTCAATTACCGCCTGCGCGACTGGGGCGTGAGCAGGCAGCGTTACTGGGGTTGCCCCATTCCGGTAATCTACTGCAAGAGCTGTGGCGCCGTGCCGGTGCCGGAAGACCAGTTGCCCGTGGTGTTGCCCGAGGACGTCTCATTCATGGGCGTCCAGTCGCCGATCAAAGCCGATCCCGAATGGCGTAAAACGACCTGCCCGGAGTGCGGCGAGCCAGCCGAGCGAGAAACCGACACGTTTGACACCTTCATGGAGTCTTCCTGGTATTACGCCCGCTATTGCTGCCCCGATGCGGACAGCCAGCTGGATGAACGCGCCAGGTACTGGTTGCCGGTCGATCAGTACATTGGCGGTATCGAGCACGCCATTTTGCACCTGATGTATTTCCGTTTCTATCACAAGCTGATGCGGGACGCCGGCATGGTCGATTCGGATGAGCCCGCCACGCGGTTGCTGTGCCAGGGCATGGTGGTTGCGGACACCTATTACCGCGAGGAAGCAGACGGCCGGATTCACTGGATCAATGCATCCGAAATCGATGTTGATCGGGACTCGAAAGGCCGACCGACGGGTGCAACATTGCATGATGATGGGTTGCCGGTCGAATTTGGCGGCACCGAAAAAATGTCCAAATCAAAAAATAATGGTGTCGACCCGGAACGTTTGATGGACCGCTACGGCGCCGACACGGTGCGGCTGTTTTCGGTATCGGATTCTCCGCCGCACCAGTCGCTGGAATGGTCCGATTCCGGGGTTGAGGGCGCGTCGCGGTTCCTGAGAAGGGTTTGGTCGCAGGTCATGAATCACGTTGACGGCGGTCCCTGCGAGGAACTCGAGCCTGCTGCGCTGGACAACCGCCAGAAAGAAATGCGGCGTCTTTTACACGACACGATTGCCAAGGTCGGTGATGACATCAGCCGGCGTTACACCTTCAACACGGCAATTGCCGCCGTGATGGAGTTGACCAACCATCTTGCGAAATTCAAAACCGCCGACGGACAATCCAGGGCCGTGGTGCAGGAAGCCTGGGCCAATATTGTCCGGTTGATGGCTCCGATTACGCCGCACATCTGCGAGCAACTCTGGGGCTTGCTGGGAGGGCAGGGCCCGGTGTGCGAGGCGGAATGGCCCGTTGCGGACGAAGCAGCCAGAGAGCGGACTCAGGTCACGCTGGTGGTGCAAATCAACGGCAAGTTGCGCGCCCGGCTGGAACTGGAGCCCGGCGCCACGCAGGAGCAGGCGATGGAACAGGCCATGGCGATTGAGAACGTGCATCGTCATATCGATGGTAAAGCCGTTCGTAAGGTGATACACATACCGGATCGTTTGCTGAATATCGTGGTGGGTTGAAGCTGATGTCTCTTCGCTTGTTGGCCGGATTTTTGAGCGTCGTGCTGCTTGCCGCCGGTTGTGGCTTCCAGTTACGGACCGGCGTCGAATTGCCTTCGCAGATGGCGAAGACGCAAATGCTGATTGATAATGAATACAGCACCCTGGGCCGAAAAGTGCGTGCGATGCTCGAACAGAACGGCGTTCAGTTTGTCGGCGCCGAAGAGGCCACCGCTGTGCTTGAAATCCCGGTCAACAACGTCGCCACCGACGTTTTGACCATCGGCGACAATGCGCGCGTCCGGGAATACCGAATCAGTTACACCGTCCGTTTCCGCTTGCTGGACGCACAGGGGCAGGAGCTGATTGGCTGGCAAAACCTGAGGCAAGCGCGGGAGGTCAGTTTTGACGAACAACGGATTCTTGCCGGTTCCAGGGAACAGGAGTACCTGGAAAACGAACTGGCAGAAACGCTGTCCCGATTACTTATTGCCCGCCTGGAGGCCGTGCCGGTCAGTTCCGGCTAATCGCTGATGACCGTTAAAGCCGATCAACTTCCGGCGCATCTCGCCCGGTCAGTGGGGCGTGTCTACCTGATTGCGGGCGCAGAACCCCTGCTGGTCCAGGAGTGCCGCGACCAGGTGATCCGCGCTGCACAGCAGGAAGGCTTCGCCGAGCGGACGGTTCACGAGGTCTCGCAGAAATTTGACTGGGATCTGCTTGCCGAGGATGCGGCCTCGCTGTCGCTGTTCTCTAGCCAGAAGATTGTCGACATTCGCTTGCCCACCGGAAGGCCGGGCCGGGATGGGTCAAAAGCTCTGATCGAAATGGCCGAAGCGGCCGATCCGGATGTACTGTTGCTGGTTTCCTGCGGTCACTGGGACACATCCCTGCGCAAGTCAAAATGGGCTTCTGTGCTGGCGCGTGCCGGCGTACTGGTCGAAATCTGGCCGATAAAACCCCACGAACTGCCGCGCTGGATCAAGGGACGCATGATGGCTGCGGGACTGAAACCGGAAGCCGGCGCCATCGAAATGCTTGCCGACCTGGTGGAAGGCAATTTGCTGGCTGCACAGCAAGAAATCGACAAGCTGCTGCTACTGGAGCAGGGCGCAAAAGTGACTGCCGAGGACGTGACCCGCGCCGTGGCAAACAGCTCGCGGTTTGATGCATTCCGGCTGGTAGAGTGCGCCCTGCAGGGCCGGTTGGATGAATGCCTGCGTGTAGCATCCGGTCTGAAACGGACCAATGTCGCGATCCAGGCCGTCAGCGGTGCCCTGCACCGTGAACTCACGCTGGCCGATACGGTGCGGGTCGCGGCGCGCTCGGGTGAAAGTGAATCCGCCGTTTTTGGACGCCTGCGTATCTGGCCGGCGCGGCAGGGCCCTATTCGCAGGGCAGTCAACCAGCTGTCGGAATACGATTTTGGAGAGTCGTTCAGGGCCCTGACCCTGATCGACCGGCAAAGCAAGGGCCGTGCACCGGGGGATCCCTGGCAGACGCTGGACCGTCTTCTCTGGCATCTTTGTGATCCAGGCGCCGTCAGTCTGGATTAGGACACAAAAATGACCGCCTCCGCCACGAAATCACGCGCAGCCATCGGCTTGTTTGGAGGCACCTTTGATCCGGTGCACTACGGTCATTTACGCGCAGCACTGGAAGCCCGGGAAACGCTTGGCCTGGATGATTTTCGCCTGCTTCCCGCTGGAACCCCGGCCCTGCGAACATTCACCGGTGCGTCCGCGCCGCACCGCCTCGCCATGTTGCAACTGGCAGTTGAGGCTTACCCCGGGTTCAGTGTTGACGACCGGGAGATCAGGCGGCCCGGCAAGTCTTACATGGTGGATACTCTGCGGGAAATCCGGCGGGAGTCGGGAGATAAACCGCTGATCCTGGTGATCGGCCAGGATGCGGCCAACGATCTGGACCAGTGGTTTGAGTGGAGAACACTATTCAGCCTTGCACACCTCGCGATCATGCGCCGCCCCGAGTCCCGAATTGGCTGGAAAGGTGAGCTCAGGAAAATTATTGAGCGCCGGCTTACCGGCGAGGTGGGGCAGCTGCATGAATGCCCGGCCGGACGGGTTTTGCCACTGGCCGTGACCCAGCTGGCCATTTCTGCGACCGGTATTCGAAAACAGTTCTCAGCCGGCCGGTCGCCGCGATTCTTGTTGCCGGACCCGGTTATCGAATACATCCGGAAAAATGCTCTTTATTTTGCGGCTCAGGCCCCGAAAGGCTAAAATCTAAGGTTCTTAATCCAGGTGATTACATTTGACCCATAAAACCGCTGACGAATCGTTCACAACCAATCAACTCCGAGATCTTGTGATCTCCGTTCTCGAAGACCTAAAAGCCATCGATATTCAGGAAGTCAATGTCGCCGGGCACAACCCGTTGACGGATCTGTTCGTGGTAGCCAGCGGCAATTCCACGCGGCATGTCAAATCGATGGCCGAAAAATTGTTGATGAACGCGAAGGCAAAAGGCCACCCCCCATTGGGCATCGAAGGGGAAAAAGAGGGCGAGTGGGTGCTGGTGGACTTGAACGACGTGATTGTTCACATCATGCTGCCTCAGACCCGTGCTTTCTATAACCTTGAAAAACTCTGGGAAGCCAGCAGTCAGCAGCGAGGCGGCGCCAGCCGATCCGCCTGAATCGCGTCACCCCCCAATGAATCTGACCGTAGCCGCTGTGGGCCAGCGAATGCCCGTTTGGGTTCAGACTGCCTGGAAAGAATATGCCAGGCGGTTCGGACGCGGAATGTCACTGCAACTGAAGGAAATTCCGCTAGGCAAAAGGTCGCGAAATGCGGATATCGAGTCCTTGCGGCAGGCAGAGGGCGATGCGCTGCTGGCGGCAGTGCCATCCGGTCACCGATTGATTGCCCTGGATGAAAAAGGCAGGCAGTGGTCTACGCTCGAGTTGGCTGAAAAATTGGAGCACTGGATGCGTGAAGAACGGGGTGTCTGTTTCCTGGTTGGCGGGCCGGACGGACTGCCGGATACTTGTAAAACTGAGGCCCATGAAACCTGGTCCCTCGGGCGCCTGACCCTGCCACATCCGCTGGTGCGGGCCATTCTGGCCGAGCAGCTTTACCGCGCCTGGACCGTGACTCAGAACCACCCCTATCATCGAAGTTGAGCAGCGAACCCGCCATGAGCCACTCCGAGCAACCGCAAATCGTGCTTGCATCCGCCTCGCCCCGGCGGCGGGAATTGCTGTGCCAGATAGGTGTCGAATTTCGCGTGGTTGCGGCGGACATCGAGGAAATCCCGCTGCAACACGAAAAGCCCACCGATTTCGTACTCAGGATGGCGCGGGAGAAGGCGCTGGCAGTGATGCGAGCAGAAGGAAACGAGTTGCCGGTGCTCGGGTCTGACACTGCGGTCATCCTGGATGGGAGGATTCTTGGCAAGCCGGCGGACCGGCGACAGGCGAGGGAAATGCTGGGCGGTCTCTCGGGAAGGACACACCAGGTTTTTTCTGCGGTCGTTGTCGCGGAGAGCGCTGAGAAAATTCACCAGGCCCTGAACATCAGCAAGGTCACGTTCGCGGCGCTGGATCCGGAGTGGATTGAATCCTATATTGACACCGGCGATCCCATGGACAAGGCAGGCGCCTATGGAGTCCAGGGCAAGGCCGCGGAAAAAATTTCCCGGATCGAGGGGAGTTTTTACGGTGTGATGGGTTTGCCGTTGTATGAGACTGCGCAATTACTGCAGCGTGCCCAGGTGCTATTCTAAGATGAATTCTGTCAAGGTGATTCGAGCGTGAGCGAAGAAATTCTGATTAACTCGACTCCCTCGGAGACCCGGGTTGCGCTGGTCGAAAACGGCATGCTGCAGGAAGTGTGGCTGGAGCGCGCAAGTCAGACGGGTTACATCGGCAATATTTACAGGGGCCAGGTTTCCCGCGTCCTGCCGGGACTGCAGGCCGCATTCATCGAAATCGGGCTGGAACGAACCGCGTTTCTTCATGCCCGCGACATGGTTCGCCAGGACCCGCTTGCGGTAGGAGACAGCCCCCCCGACGAGCCGCAGATTCAGGATCTTTTGCGTCAGGATGACGAGGTGACGGTTCAGGTTATCAAGGACCCGCTGGGCTCAAAAGGCGCGCGACTGACGACCAATATCAGTATCCCGTCGCGGTTCCTGGTGCTGCTGCCCGACAGCGACGTCATCGGCATTTCAGCTCGCATCGAAGAGGAGGCAGAGCGCAGCCGCCTGAAAGACCTGGTGCGAACGCTCCGAAGCGACGCCGACAGTCACGGGTATATCGTCAGAACAAACGCCGAAGGCGTAAATGATTTTGCGCTGTCTGCGGACATGGTCTACCTCGGAAAAGTGTGGCAGGCGATCAGGGACCGGTCTGTGACCGCCGAGCCGGCGAGTTGTGTTTTTGAGGACCTCTCGCTGTCTCTGCGCGCGCTCAGGGACATGATGCACGAAGACGTTGACCGTGTGCGGATTGACTCCACGCCTGCGTTTGAAAAAATAACGGATTTTGCCCGGCGGTTCGTGCCGGACTGGCTGGATCGTATCGAGGAGTATACGGCGGAACGCCCGATATTCGATCTTTTTGGGGTCGAGGACGAGATCGAGAACGCTCTTAAACCGACGGTGCCGCTTAAGTCCGGCGGGTACCTGGTGTTTGACCAGACCGAGGCAATGACCACAATTGATGTCAACACGGGGGGATTCGTCGGCTACCGCAATCTCGAGGAAACGATTTACAAAACCAACCTGGAAGCCGCCCAGGCCATTGGCCGTCAGCTGCGCCTGCGAAACCTGGGCGGGATCATCATCATCGATTACATCGACATGAACGACGAGGAGCATCGCCGGCAGCTTTTAAGCTCTTTCGAGCGGGCGCTCGCCAGGGATCATGCCAAGACCACGCTGACCGAGATCTCGACCCTGGGCCTGATTGAGATGACCCGAAAACGCACCACGGAAAGTCTCGAGAGAAGGCTTTGCGTGCCCTGTCCCTACTGCGACGGCCGCGGAACAATTAAAAGCACCGAAACAGTCTGCCTCGAGATTTTCAGGGAGATCATGCGCTCCAGCCGCCAGTTCGAAGCCAGCAAGTTGATGGTGGTTGCATCCTCCAGGGTAGTGGAACGAATTCTGGACGAGCAGTCAGCGACGGTCGCGGAATTGGAGGAACTCATTGGTAAATCGATCCGTTTTCAGCGAGAGGATCAATATGC
The DNA here is from genome assembly GCA_013001885.1 of Lysobacterales bacterium. Classification (GTDB taxonomy): domain Bacteria; phylum Pseudomonadota; class Gammaproteobacteria; order Xanthomonadales; family SZUA-36; genus JAHEFT01. Next base: position 49,686 of record JABDLD010000069.1, on the reverse strand, counting down.
GCAGGACCAGTATGATGTGGTCCTGCTCTGAGTTCTGAAATGACTGCGCTGAAGACTATTTTCAGGCGGGCCAAGACCCTTCTCTGGACTGCCTTTTCAATACTGGTGATCCTAGCGGCTGTCGGCGTTGGTGTCGGCAAACTGCTGATGCCCTACAGTGACCGTTATCAACCGCGACTGGAAAGTTGGCTGTCGGCAGAGTTTGGGCGGCCGGTCAAGCTGGAAAGCTTCAAAGGCGAGTGGACGGCGTTTGGCCCGCGACTGTCCCTGCAGGGTATGAAGCTGATGCCGCCCACGACTCCCGAATCCGTTGAGGGCGGAATGGAGAGTCAGGTGGGGGCGGTGGCGATCGAGTCGGCAGCACTCGATCTGAGTTTATTCAACCTGCTATTGCCAAACCGCGCGCTGTACAATTTCCGCATCATCGGCGCGGACTTCGAGCTGCGCCACACGACCGACGGCCGGTTCGAGCTTTCCGGGTTTGGCGTCAGCGGCCGGGGCGGAAATACGCAGGGCTCCGCATTGAAAGAACTTGCCCGGGTCGGCGAGGTCATCCTGCAGGATTCCAGCCTTTTGTACCAGGATGAAAAGCACGGCATCCTGCTGGGCTTCTCGGGAATCCAGGGCGCTTTGCGCATGAAAGGAGACGAACTTGCGACTGAAATCCAGGCTAGTTTCTTTGACGCCCGCAGCGGGCTGGAATACGGAGAAGTCGACGCGACGATGCTTTTGAACATCGGCGAAGATCAGAAGATGGTCAGTTTTGACTGGCAGGCCACGGCCCGCGAGCTTATGCTCGCTGCTTTCCAGGGACGGTTACCCAAAAATTCTTTCATACCGCTCAGTGGCTGGCTGACGGCGGAGTTTTGGGGTGAGTGGTCGCGACAGGACGGCCACCTGATCAAAGGGGTCTTCGACCTCACCGAGGCTACGTTGGTTAACGAATACCAGGACCTGCAGCTTGATCGCATCAACTCCCGGTTTCGTTGGCAGATGAAGGACAAAGCTCAGTGGAGCCTGGACCTGGCCGATCTTTTATTTGACGATGGCAGACAGTCCTGGACGACGCCCCGCCTGGCTGTGGCTCGGGATAAAAGTGCCGGGGTTGGGCTCTGGATCAGCGCTGACCAACTGCCGCTCGATGTGCCGTTGACCCTGGCGCGGGACATTATGGCGATCTACGGCACGCCATGGCCTGCTTTTCTTCCTGGAGCAGCGGCCGGCAACGTACAGGACCTGGACCTGATCCTGGATTCCGACTGGCGGCTGATAATGGCTGAAGGTTCGCTATCAGACGCCAGCGTGCTGGACTGGGGCCGCTGGCCTGATCTGCGCGGGCTGCAGGCCCAGGTCTCCCTGCGCAAAGGCGCAGGGATCGTCGCAGTCAGCAGCGAACAGCTGGATGCAGACTGGCCGCGCATGTTTCGTGAACCGGTTCGGTTCTCCATGCCGCAGTGTGTTGTTGACCTCAAGTGGGGGGATGGCTGGCAAACCGGAATCAACGGTTGCCGGCTTGAAAATGACGATCTGGCCGTTGGCGGCAACCTTGTATTTGCCAGTGATGAAGGCAAGCCGAGAGTCGATGTCAACGTGAAATTGATGCGCGGGAGAATCGACCGGCTTGGCCTGTACTTGCCGGAAGCTTTGTTTAAGGACAAGGTAAAAGCGTGGTTGCGGAAGGGACTTGTTGGGGGAGACCTGGTGGACGGAAGGTTTCAGATTCATGGTGACATGGATGACTGGCCGTTCCGCGAAGGAAAAGGTAGGTTCGAGGCCATGGCAGACATTGCCAACGGGCGTTTGAACTACCTGGATGGCTGGCCCGAAGCGGCCGGCCTGCAGGCCAGAGCGCGGTTTCTGGGTCCGTCCCTGACAGTGTCCGGCAGCATAGGCGATATCGGGGGCGCCGAGGTTCAGTCCGTCAATGGAAGAATCGCTGAACTGAAGTCGGCTGTGCTGGAACTGGACTACAGCGCCGACACGGGCTTGCCCCAGATCCTGAGCTTAATTCAGCAAACACCGCTGCGGGAAACGATCAACACGGATCTTTCGGAATTTACCTTCTCTGGAGCAGCAAGGACCTCGGGCTCGATGACCGTTCCGATCAGTACCAGCGAGGACCCTCTTGTGCTTGACGGAAAAGTTTCTGTTCCCGACGGTTTTTTCTCGGACCCTGTATCGGATATCACGCTGGAAAATATTTCCGGAGATTTGCATTACGATGCAACAGGTTTTACCGCAAATGCGCTGGATGTCAGGTTTCGAGGCTACCCGGCCCGCCTGGACCTCGCGGCCGGTACCGGAAACGAAGAAAAATTTCGGGCTGATTTGACCGGGCTCTTTGGTGTCCGGGACGTGATTCCCGGGTTCCTTCTGGACGGCTACCCGGATCTGGCTAAAGTGGACGGCGAGTGTCTCTGGAACGCCTCGCTGACGGTTGCGCCGTCAGCCGGTTCAGCGGAAAACCTGACGTTGCTTAGCGTCCGGTCAGCACTGGCTGGCGTCGAACTGAATTTCCCGGATCCGTTGCATAAACCGGCCGGTGAGCGTTGGCCGCTGGAGTTCAGATTTCCGATTTCCGGTGATGTTCAGCTGCTTGACGTAGAGTTCGTCAACCGCGCCACGTTGAGATTTGACCTGTCCGGCGATGCGCGGTCGCCGCTGCGTTCGGTAATTCGCCTGGGGGCAGGCCTGCCGGAAATGCCGCCCGAGGGACTGATCCGGATTGAGGGCAGTACGGAGGTATTCGACCTGGATGGTTGGGTCGACTTGATAGTCGACAGTGCGGCCGAAGGCGAGGGTATGGGCGGGCTCGAGTTGGAACGAGGCGCCATACGAGCCGGTAAAATGCTGTTCCTCGATCGCTATTTTGACGATGTTGAAATGTCTTTTGACGTACTGGAGACGGACGTAAAGGCAGAGTTCAGCGCCACTGAACTCGATGGGTCGGTAAGGTTTACGACCGGGGAAAGCGGGATGAGCAGCCTGACGGCGGAATTCGACCGGCTGGCGCTGGGCGATCCCGTGTCGAGCGGCGTCGATACGGAAACGAATCCGGCGGATCTCCCGGCTTTACATCTTTATGCGCGGTCGTTCAAATACTCCGGTGTGGAGTTGGGTGAAACCCGGGTGGAAGCCTATCCCACCGCCGACGGCTTCCATTTTGAAAAAGTCGACGCCGCTTCGAGCCAGCTTTCCGTGCAGGCCAGGGGAGACTGGTCACTCGGTGAACAGGGCCAGAGATCGGATTTCGACATCAACATGACCTCGGAATCGCTTGGGGAATTTCTGACAACGATGGACATCAGTTCTTCCATGCAGGGCGGCCAGACGCAGGTTTCTTTCAGCGCATGGTGGCCTGGATCACCGGCCGCCTTTGCGTTGTCGCGTTTGAACGGCAGGATTGAATTCGATGTCACCGATGGCAATATTACAGAGGCGAGCGCAGGCGGCGGAAGGCTGCTCGGGCTGTTGAGTTTTCAGGCTCTGCCAAAAAGGCTGTCGCTTGATTTCCGCGATGTGTTCGACGCCGGTTTCTCTTTCGATCAGGCGACCGGCACATTCCAGTTGGAAAACGGTACCGCGACGACGGATGATATGATGTTGAAATCATCCGCGGCCAACATTCTGGTTAGCGGCAGCACCAACCTGGTAGATCAAACATACGATCAGTTGTTGACCATCAGGCCCGGCCTTGGAAACACGCTTCCGATCATTGGCGCTCTGGCCGGCGGGCCAGTGGGCGCAGCCGCCGGATTGGCGTTGCAGGGACTGCTGCAAGGCGAGATCGCCGAGGCCTCGCAGGTACAGTATGCCATCACGGGCGATTGGGATAATCCGGTTTTCGAGACTGTAGATGTCGATAGGGTCGAGCCGCCGGCGCCGCCAAAGGAATAAAGGAGTCAGGTATATGAGCGACAGGCTTAAACTGGCGGAGCAGCAGTTGCTCGAACCGGGCGGGCTGGATCACCGCCAACTTGAAAAGGTCCTTAATGACCTGATGGGACCGGCTGTCGATTCGGGAGATATCTATTTCCAGTCCTCCCGTCATGAATCATGGGTCCTTGAAGACGGGCTGGTTCGCTCCGGCAATCATTCGATCGAACAGGGCGTTGGTATTCGCGCCGTTTCAGGAGACAAGACCGGCTTCGCGTACGCTGATGAAATCATCATGCCATCTCTTTTACAGGCTTCCGGAGCAGCCAGGGCCATTGCGCGCCAGGGCAGCAAAGGACAGGTCCAGGCATGGAAAAGCCAGGCTCAGCCGGTGCTTTATGGAATCGAAGATCCGATGCAGTCGATGGGAGCGGCTGACAAAGTAGACCTTTTGCGCCAGGTGGACGCCTATGCCCGATCCAGGGATCCTCGCGTCAGTCAGGTGATTGTTTCGCTTTCGGCAACGCATGAAACGATTCTGGTTGCCGCGACTGACGGCACGCTGGCGGCGGACATCAGGCCGCTGGTCCGGCTGAGCGTGAGTGTCATTGCCGAGCAGGAAGGCAGGCGCGAGCAGGGCAGTGACGGCGGCGGCGGGCGTTTCACCTACCGGACGCTGCTGGACGACGGCCGTTGGCGGGATATGGCCGACGAGGCGGTGCGCCAGGCCCTGGTAAACCTGGAGGCAGAAGCCGCGCCAGCCGGGACGATGACCGTGGTGCTGGGCCCGGGTTGGCCGGGAGTCCTGTTGCACGAGGCGGTTGGGCACGGACTGGAAGGGGACTTCAACCGCAAGGGAACCTCGGCCTACAGCGGAAGGATGGGGGAAAAAGTCGCATCGGCCGGAGTCACGGTCGTGGACGACGGGACGCTGGCAAAGCGCCGCGGTTCGCTGGCTGTAGACGACGAGGGGACACCCACGCAGCAAAATGTTCTGATCGAGAACGGCATCCTGAAAAATTACATGCAGGACAAACTCAACGCCGGGCTGATGAATACCGCCCCGACCGGCAACGGCCGACGCGAGTCATTTGCGCACCTGCCCATGCCGCGCATGACCAACACTTTCATGCTGGCGGGCGATTTTCCGCCGGAAGAAATTATTGCTTCTGTCGACCGTGGCCTGTTTGCAGCAAATTTTGCGGGGGGGCAGGTTGACATCACTTCCGGACGGTTTGTTTTTTCCGCGAGCGAGGCCTACCTGATCGAAAACGGACGGGTGACGCGGCCGGTGAAAGGCGCGACCCTCATTGGCAACGGCCCTGACGTGATGAACCGCGTATCGATGGTCGGGAATGACCTGAAGCTGGATTCGGGCGTCGGCGTCTGTGGTAAAGACGGCCAGAGTCTGCCGGTGGGTGTGGGCCAGCCGACACTGCGTATAGACGGCTTGACGGTGGGCGGCACCGATGGCTCGTGACCCCGGCCGTGGCTATTCGCCGCGATCCTGTGGGTCCAGCGGCGGCAGCGGTTGCCTTTCATCCATCACGCGCAATTCGCGGAACAACGCGCGGGCCGAAGCCGGCGGCTTGCCTTTTTGTAATTCCCGTTTTGCGTTTCTGATCAATTGCCTGATAGCCTGCGTATCCGTATCGTCCCGCTTCCCGACCAGCGCGCCAACGGCCTGGTCGCCGGTGTCGAGGAGAAAGTCGCGCCAGGCCTCAGAGCGGTGCTGGCGTCCAGTGAGTTTCCTGGCCTCGCTCTCAAAGGCTTCGAGCGCCTCGAAAATCGGTTCCGGATCTCCGCGGCGCAGCAGTTTTGCCACGTACTGCATCTGGCGTTTCCGGGCGACGTTCGACTTGATACGCCGGGCGTCCCCAATCGCTTCGCGAACCGATGCATCCAGCGGCACGCGATTCAGCCTGGCCTGACTCAGCTTGATCAACTCCAACGCAAGGGATTTCAGTTCGAGCGCCTCGCGGCGGCGCTGGCTTTTACTGACCAACGGGAGGTCTTCGGAAAGATTTTCCTTGTCTTTCATCATGTTCTCAACGAATATTCCCATTCTGTAAGGGGGTTTGGATGTCTGATCGATCCATGGTAACGCAGCCGGGGCTCAGCCGTGAAGCCGAGCTTGACGTGCTGGAGTCGCATGTTCGCGAAGCTTTGAAACTCGCGGGCAAAGCCGGTGCGGATGAAGCAGAGGTCAGCGCCCACTCCAGCCAGGGCCTGTCGGTTACTGCCCGGCTTGGCGAGGTCGAGACCCTTGAGCGTATGCAAGACCGCGGTATCGCAGTCTCCGTGCTTATCGGAAAGCGCAAAGGCAACGCCAACAGTGCCGACCTGAGCAGGGCATCGATCGAGGACTGTGTCCGGTATGCAATCGATATCGCACGCTTTACGCAGGAAGACCCGGCGAACGGGCTGGCCGATCCTGCGAGGTTGGCAACCGATTTTCCGGATTTGGATTTGTGGCACCCGGTTGAGATGGATGCTCGCGCCGCCATCGACCGCGCCCAGGCCTGTGAGGCTGCGGGCCGGCAGGAAGACAAAATCACCAATTCCGAGGGGGCATCGTTCGACGCCGGCCTGGGTCTGGGTGTATACGGAAACTCCAACGGGTTTGTCGGCCGCAGCGCCGGCACTCGCTTCAGCCAGTCCTGCGTGCTGCTGGCGGGTGAGGGCGACAGCATGCAGCGTGACTACAGCTATGACAGCCGGCGCTGTTTCAGCGATCTGGAGACGCCCGAAGCGACAGGAACGGAGGCGGCGCGCCGCACCATTCGCAGGCTGGGTGCGCGCCAGCTGGCCACAGCCGAAATGCCGGTCCTGTTCGCACCTGATGTCGCAAAAGGATTGCTGGGGCACCTGGTGGGCGCCGTTTCGGGCTCAGCCCTGTACCGTAACGCTTCATTTTTGAAGGATCGCGCCGGTGATATGATTTTTCCTCCGTGGCTGAACATCCTGGAGCGGCCCCGGTTGCTGCGCGGCGCTGCGAGTGCCTCGTTCGATTCCGAAGGGGTGGCGACCACGGAAAGGCGACTGGTTGATGAAGGCACGTTGACCGGCTACGTGCTTTCGAATTATTCCGCCAACCGGCTCGGCCTGGAAACGACTGGAAACGCGGGCGGAGTGCGCAACCTGCTGTTGCAGCCCGGCGGTGAAGGCTGCGTAGACCTGTTGAGCCACATGCGCAATGGCTTTTATGTCACCGAGGTCATGGGCCAGGGGGTCAGCATGGTGACCGGCGACTATTCCAGGGGGGCATCGGGTTTTTTGGTCGAAAACGGCGAGATCAGCTGTCCGATTGAAGAGGTGACCATCGCCGGAAATCTGAAGGACATTTTTATGAATGTCATCGCTGCGGGAAAAGACATCGATACGCGCAGTAACATTCACAGTGGTTCCGTACTGATCAGCACCATGATGGTGGCCGGCTCTTGAGTGTTTTCAAATTAATCCGGGTCGTCTTTCTGCTCAGTATCCTGTTCGTAATACTGGTCAGCACATGGATGACGGAACGGTCCATGGCCGCGTGGGAACGACCCATCCTGGTAACGATTTTTCCCATCGCCGCAGACGATGACCCCGATACGCTGCGGTTCGTCGAGGAAGTCGAGCTCGAGGATTTTGCCGACGTAAACCAGTTCATGGAGCGTGAGTCGCAACCCTACGGCTTCAGGGTAACCCCTGCATTTCGCTTCCAGCTTGCCGCACCCGGGCGAGAATTGCCGCCGCCACTTCCGGCACAGTTCGAGCCGGCAGCTGTTGGCTGGTGGAGCCTGAAGATGCGCTGGTGGGCGTGGATGAAAGACCTGGAGAACGACCTGGTCTCGCCCGACATCCAGATGTTCGTGCTGTATCGGAGCCTGAACGGGAACGGCGAGTCGGGTATTTCTGTCGGGATGCGGAAAGGACGCTACGGCATTGTGAGAGCCTATGCCCGGAAGACGACCGAATCGACCAACCTGGTCGTGTTTACGCACGAACTGCTGCACGTGCTGGGCGCCACGGACAAGTACATCCTATCCAACGGCGAACCCATTTTTCCTCAGGGTTACGCGAAGCCAAACCAAAGACCCCTGTTTCCGCAACAACATGCCGAGATCATGGGCGGGAGAATTCCAATCAATTCCTATTCCTCGGTCATGCCCGATTCGCTGGAACAATGCCGAATCGGACGGCAAACAGCTGAAGAAATCGGCTTTTTCGACCAACTGGGAAAATTTTAGCCACCCCGGCGATTGCGCTCCCATCGGATTTTGCATGACCGGCGTCAAATTTTCCGGTTGCTTACCTTGAGATATTCATGGTGCGTGGTTATTCTAGCGCCCGCTTACCCACTTACCTCAAAAGGATGAACCATGCGCAAAATTCTCGTTGCTGGAAATTGGAAAATGCACGGATCCCGCGCCATGGTGCAGGAACTCCTCTCAGGTCTGTTGGACGGTACGAACAAAGCTGGCAACGCGGATATGGCTGTTTTTCCGCCCTTCCCCTACCTGGCCGAAACACAACGCCTGCTCACAGGCAGTTCAATATTCTGGGGCGGCCAGACCCTGAACCCGGCGGCGCAGGGCGCACATACCGGAGAAGTGTCCGCTGGAATGCTGCTGGATTTCGGATGCAGCATGGTGCTGGTTGGGCATTCTGAACGCCGCACGATCTACGCCGAATCCGATGAAGATGTGGCCGAGCGCTTCGAGGCGGCGCTGGCGGCAGGGCTCGTGCCGGTTCTTTGCGTTGGGGAGACGCTTGAAGAGCGTGAGAACGGCACGACCGAAACGGTGGTGGCGCGGCAGCTTGATGCAGTTTTGAACCGCTGCGGGATAGAGGGGTTCAGGCGGGCGATCGTGGCTTATGAGCCGGTTTGGGCGATCGGAACCGGTAAGACGGCGTCTCCGGATCAGGCTCAGGCGGTTCATGCGTTTATACGTGACAAATTTGTTTCTCAGGATGATATAATCGCCGGTCAATTACGTATTTTGTACGGCGGCAGCGTGAACGGTACCAATGCCGCCGATTTATTTGCCCGGGAAGACATAGATGGCGGGCTGGTCGGAGGAGCTTCGCTGAAGGTCGCGGACTTCCTCGCCATACGCGACGCTGTCGACTGATTTTCCCCGAGAATCGGATTTGTTATGCAGGTATTAAACATTTTTCACGTTTTGATCGCGCTTGCGCTCGTAGGCTTCGTGCTGATCCAGAAAGGCCAGGGCGCCACCGCTGGCGCTGCTTTCGGCAGTGGAGCATCCGGCACGGTTTTTGGCGCCAGGGGCGCCGGCAACTTCCTGACCCGATCAACCTGGGTGCTGGCCACCCTGTTCTGCGCTATCAGTCTGACGATGGCTGTCATGGTTTCCAGGATGTCCGCCGTGCCGGAAAACGACCTCGGCGTTGTCAGTTCCGTGCAGGAGTCCCCGGTTGTTGAGGATAGCCAGCAGCCAGGTGAAGTTTCTATTACATCGGATGAGCCATTGATTACCGATGTACCCTCTTTCGACTCGGCAAGTGATGACCTGCCGGCGCTGGAAACCGATGCGGCAACCGATGAGGTTCCGGCGGCAGACAGCGAAGAAGATAGTTCGGGTTCGGGCGACGGCGGAAGCTGAGTCCGGGTGAAGTACGGGCCCAAGTGGTGGAATTGGTAGACACGCTATCTTGAGGGGGTAGTGGCGACAGCCGTGCCGGTTCGAGTCCGGCCTTGGGCACCATTAGAGACCATCAATAAGAGAGACGAGCATGCTCGCAGAATATTTTCCGGTTCTGGTATTTCTCGCAATTTCTGTCGTACTGGGCGCCATCCTGATTGCGACGGGTGGAATACTCGGTGCATTGCTGGGGCACAGTCAGCCAAACAGCGAAAAATCTTCACCTTACGAGTGCGGCTTCGAGGCATTCGAAGACACCCGCTCGAAATTTGACGTCCGTTATTACCTCGTCGCAATCCTTTTCATCATTTTTGATCTTGAAATTGCCTTTTTCATACCCTGGGCCCTGGTCCTGGACAAGCTGGGTGTTTTCGGCCTGGCCGCCATGACCATCTTCGTCCTTGAACTCATCATCGGATTCTTCTTCGTCTGGAAGAAAGGAGCACTGGAATGGGAATGAACAATCCCGTCCCGTTGGACTCGGTTGACGATATTCTTCGCCCGAGCGCCGACGCCAACCCCCTGCTTGACCGAGGCATGGTGACCACTTCCCTCGATGCGCTGCTCAATTGGGCCAGAACCGGTTCGATGTGGCCAATGACCTTTGGCCTTGCCTGTTGCGCGGTGGAGATGATGCAGGCTGGTGCGGCGCGCTATGACCTCGACCGGTTCGGGGTTATTTTTCGGCCCAGCCCGAGGCAGTCAGACGTGATGATCGTGGCCGGCACGCTCACCAACAAGATGGCCCCGGCATTTCGCAAGGTTTATGACCAGATGCCCAACCCGAGGTGGGTGATATCCATGGGCTCTTGCGCCAACGGCGGCGGCTACTACCACTATGCCTACTCGGTCACCCGTGGTTGCGACCGGGTTGTGCCGGTTGACGTTTACGTACCCGGTTGTCCCCCGACCGCGGAGGCCCTGATTTACGGAATCCTCCAGTTGCAGGCGAAAATTCGCCGCGAATCGACGATCGCCAGGTGAGGGCATGAGCGAACCAGCAAAACCCATTTCGGAACTACTCAGTGACCGGTTCGGAGACCGGATTTCAATTGGTGCTTCCACGAAAGGCATTCTTACCGTGGAAGTCGATACCAGTGCCTGGCTTGAGGTGTGCCGGTCCCTGCGCGATGAAGAGGAGTTCAGCTTCGAACAGCTGACCGACCTGTGCGGTGTCGATTATCTGAGTTATGGACAGTCCGAATGGGAAACCGATGACGCTTCGTCGGAAGGCTTCAACCGTGGCGTTGAAGGCCAGGGTCCCGGCCGCTTCAACTGGGCAGACCGGCCCGAAGCGGAGGACCTGGAACAGCGTTTTGGAGTCGTTGCTCATCTGCTTTCCTTCAAGCACAACCGCCGCTTGAGAATTCGTTGCTATGCACCGGACGAGGGCATGCCCATCGTGCCTTCACTGGTTGACATCTGGAGTTCGGCGAACTGGTATGAACGTGAGACGTTCGACCTGTTCGGGGTCGTTTTCGAGGGCCATCCCGACCTCCGCAGGATCATGACGGATTACGGTTTTACCGGGCATCCATTCCGCAAGGATTTCCCGCTGATCGGCAATGTGGCCGTTCGATACGATCCGCAGAAGAAACGCGTGGTTTACGAGCCGGTGGAAATCGAACCCCGGGTCGGAGTTCCGCGTGTGTTGAGAGACGACTCACGTTACAAGACGGATGAGTTGGACCAGGCGGCTGAGGCTGCGGCCGGGGAAGCCGCCGTCAATGGATCGGCGGCCGGCGAGAAGGAAGACTGAAATGGCTGAAATACGCAATTACACGATGAATTTCGGCCCCCAGCATCCGGCGGCCCACGGCGTACTGCGCCTGGTGCTGGAAATGGACGGCGAAACCGTCGTCCGGGCAGATCCCCACGTCGGCTTGCTGCACCGCGCGACCGAAAAACTTGCCGAGAGCAAACCTTTCAATCAGTCCATCGGCTATCTCGACCGCCTGGACTACATGTCGATGATGTGCAACGAGCATGCTTACGTCCGCGCCATCGAGGAACTGCTGGGCATCGAACCGCCTCCGCGTGCCCAGTGGATTCGCACGATGTTCGATGAAATCACGCGCTTTTCCAATCATTTGCTGTGGATTGCCTCCTGTGGCATCGACCTCGGTGCAATGACGGTGTTCCTGTACGCCTTCCGCGAACGGGAAATGGTAATGGACATGTATGAAGCGGTATCGGGCGCGCGCATGCACGCCGCTTACTACCGGCCCGGCGGTGTATACCGCGACCTGCCGGACAGCATCGCCCCGTATAAGGAGTCGCGCTGGACCAAGGGTAAGGATCTCAAACGCCGGAACGAGTGGCGGGAAGGCTCTTTACTCGATTTCATCGAGGCGTTTGCAGCGGATGTGCCGAGCAAGATCGACGAGTACGAGACGCTTCTGACCAATAACAGGATATGGAAGCAGCGCACCGTGGGTATCGGCGTTGTGTCCCCGGAGAAAGCGCTGCAGCTGGGCTGCTCCGGCGTTATGTTGCGCGGTTCCGGCATTGAGTGGGATCTGCGCAAGAAGCAGCCCTACGCCAGGTATGATCAGGTCGATTTTGATGTGCCGGTTGGCGTCGGCGGCGACTGCTACGACCGCTACCTGGTGCGCGTTGAAGAAATGCGCCAGTCCGCCCGCATCATCCTGCAGTGCGTAGACTGGCTGAAGAAAAATCCGGGGCAGGTGATGCTCAAGAACTTCAAGGTCATTCCGCCGACACGCGAAGAAATGAAAGACGATATGGAAGCCCTGATTCACCATTTTAAACTCTTTACGGAGGGTTTTTGCGTTCCGGCCGGCGAAACCTATGCTGCGGTTGAAGCGCCGAAAGGTGAGTTTGGCTGTTACCTGGTTTCAGACGGTGCGAACAAGCCGTTCAGAGCGCATTTCCGGGCGCCGGGGTTTGCCCACCTGTCAGGAATGAATGAAATGGCCCGCGGACACATGCTGGCGGATACCGTCGCCATCATCAGTACGCTGGACCTGGTGTTTGGAGAAGTGGACCGCTGACATGCTGACAGAAGAAACACGTAACATTATCGACCACTGGGTCTCCAAGTTCCCTCAGGACAAAAAGCGTTCTGCATTGATTCAGTCCCTGATGGCCGCACAGGAACAAAACGGCGGCTGGATTTCGCCGGAACTGACCGAGGCAGTAGCGGATTACCTGGAACTGCCCCCGGTGTGGGCGCACGAAGTCGTCTCTTTTTACTCGATGTTTTTCAGTGATCCGGTGGGCCGTCACAAGGTCCATATCTGCACCAACATTTCGTGCTGGCTCAACGGCGCGGACGACATCGTTGCGCGCGCCGAGGAAAAACTGGGTGTCAAGCTGGGCGAGACGACAGAAGACGGGCGCGTGACGCTGGTCCGGGAGGAGGAATGTCTGGCGGGCTGCTGCGGCGCTCCAATGGCCGTGATTGACGGACATTACCACGAAAATCTCGATTTACAGAAACTGGATGCGGTCCTGGACGGGTTGGAGTAAGACAGCATGGCCAAACACAACGTCGTATTCACCACTTTGGAAGCCGACCAGCCCTGGTCGATGGAAAGCTACCTTGCTGCAGACGGCTACCAGGCGTGGCGCAAAATTCTGGAAGAAAAAACCGCGCAGGAGGACATAATCGACGCGGTCAAGGAATCTGCCTTGCGCGGCCGCGGAGGGGCCGGTTTCCCAACCGGTCTGAAGTGGAGCTTCATGCCCAGGTCCGCTCCGATGCAAAAGTATATTCTTTGCAACTCGGACGAGTCGGAGCCGGGTACCTGCCACGATCGCGATATCCTGCGTTTCAACCCGCATTCAGTCATCGAGGGTATGGCTATCGCCGGCTATGCGATGGGCGCAACGGTCGGTTATAACTACCTTCGCGGCGAATTTCACCATGAGCCGTTCGAGCGTTTCGAGCAGGCCCTGAAAGAAGCGTACGAAGCCGGTTTGCTGGGCGAGAACATTGGCGGTTCCGGCATTGATATGAATATTTACTCGGCTCTGGGAGCCGGCGCCTATATCTGTGGTGAAGAGACGGCTCTGATGGAGTCGCTGGAAGGCAAAAAAGGCCAGCCCCGCTTCAAGCCGCCGTTTCCGGCCAATTTCGGCCTGTACGGTCAGCCCAGCACCATCAACAACACTGAAACCCTGGCTTCCGTGCCGGCCATCATGCGTAACGGAGCCGCCTGGTTTTTGAACATCGGCAGGCCTAATAACGGCGGTCCGAAATGTTTTTCCGTGTCCGGCCACGTCGCCAGGCCCGGCAATTACGAAGTTCCGTTGGGAACGCCGTTTTCCGAACTGCTGGAAATGGCCGGAGGCATGCGCCCCGGGCGCGAGTTGAAGGCGGTCATTCCCGGTGGTTCGTCCATGCCTGTCTTGCCGGCTGAAATGATCATGGCCTGCGACATGGATTTCGACTCGCTGAGCAAGGCGGGTTCGGGCCTCGGGTCCGGCGCCGTCATCGTGATGGACGACACGACCTGCATGGTCAGGGCCTGTGAACGCATCGCGCAGTTTTATCACATGGAATCCTGCGGCCAGTGCACGCCGTGCCGGGAGGGGACCGGTTGGATGCACCGGATGCTCAAGCGGATCGTTGCGGGCAAGGGCCGTGAAGGCGATCTGGAACTGTTGCGGTCGGCCGCCGGGCAGATCGAAGGGCATACCATTTGCGCATTCGGCGAAGCAGCGGCCTGGCCTGTGCAGGGTTTCCTGAGGCATTACTGGGATGAATTCGACTATTACGTCAAGAACGGCCGCTCCATGGTCGAAGGGCAACAGGGGTTGGCTGCATGAGCGCCGAGATCGAACAAGCAGTGGAACAGGCCGTGGATATGGTCAACATTGAGGTCAACGGCATCCCGCTCGAGGCCCCGAAGGGTTCGATGATCATTGAGGCAACGGACAAGGCCGGCATCGAGATACCCCGTTTTTGTTACCACCCCAAACTCAGCATTGCAGCCAATTGCCGCATGTGTCTGGTGGACGTGGAAAAAATGCCCAAGCCTGTGCCCGCCTGCGCAACGCCGGTCATGGAAGGAATGAAGGTCTACACCGAGTCCCGCCGCGCGATGGACGCCCAGCATGGCGTGATGGAATTTCTGCTGATCAACCATCCGTTGGATTGTCCGATTTGTGACCAGGGCGGCGAATGTGAACTGCAGGACCAGGCCATGGGTTACGGGCGTTCGGTTTCGCGGTTCACTGAACGCAAGCGCGTGGTCAAAGACAAGGATGTAGGTCCTCTGGTACAAACCGAAATGACGCGCTGCATCCATTGCACACGCTGCGTCCGCTTTCTCGAAGAAATCGCGGGCACCAGCGAAATGGGCGGCGCCGGCCGCGGCGACCGGCTGGAAATCGGCACTTGCGTGCAGAACAGCATCAATTCCGAATTGTCCGGAAACGTGATCGATATCTGCCCGGTAGGCGCGTTGACCAATAAGCCCTTCCGCTTCCAGGCGCGGGCCTGGGAACTGATGGCCAGGCCTTCACTGGCGGCGCACGACGGGGTGGGTTCCTGCCTGTTCCATCATGTCCGCCGCGGCGAGATTCTGCGTACTGTGCCGCGTGAAAACGAGGCAACCAACGAATCCTGGTTGAGCGACCGCGACCGTTACAGTCATATCGGCCTCTATTCGGACGACCGCGTGACCGCGCCGCAAGTCAAACAAAATGGCGAATGGAAGTCCGTGTCCTGGGACGAGGCTGCGGCAACCGTCGCCAGGATTCTCAGGGACGCAATCGAAACCCACGGCGCGGAACAGGTCGGCATGCTGATGTCCCCTTCAGCATCCACCGAAGAGTATTTCCTGGCTCAGCGCCTGTTGCGTCGGTCCGGCTGCAACAATATAGATCACCGGCTGCGCCAGCAGGATTTCACGGACGATGCGGCGCCGGTTGCCGGTGCTCCCTTCGCGAAAAAAATTGCCGGTATTGAGCGCAGCGACGCGATATTGCTGGTTGGCAGTAATCCGCGTGAAGAGGCGCCACTGATCGGTCACCGGGTCCGCCAGGCCTGGAGAAAGGGCGCGAAGATATCCCTGGTCAACCCGCTGAACTGGGAATTCACTTTCGATACCAGCCTCGACGCGATCGTCGCTCCGCAGTTCATGGTCAGCGAACTTGCGGCCCTGGCTGCAGCGGTGGAGAAGAGCAGCGGCGTGTCGGCCCCCGGGTTCCTGCGCAGCGTTCTGGACGGCGCTGCCGGCCAGGAAAGACACGAGGCGCTGGCCGGCAGGCTGCAACAGGCCAGTGGCGGGCTGGTTCTGCTGGGTCAGTTTGCCTTGATGCACCCGGATGCTTCCTGGCTTCGCGCGCTGAGTGCTTACGTTGCCGAAGCTACCGGCTCGGCACTGAATACGCTGTCCCACGGCGGCAACGCTGCCGGCGCCCGGCTGGCAGGTGCATTGCCGAACCGCGGCCCGGGAGGTAGCGAAGCCGCCGCTGGCCTGAATGTTTCACAAATGCTGGAAGATCCCCGGAAGTGTTACGTGCTCTGGGGCATCGAACCTGAATACGATATCGATAACCCGGCCCGGGTGATGAGCGCCCTGCAAAAGGCCGAATCCGTGATTTCCGTTGTAAGCCACGCGACCGACAGCCTGCGCGAGATTTCCAGCGTGATTCTACCGCTGGCGCCGCTGGCCGAATCCGAAGGGAGCCTGGTAAACCTGGACGGAGCCGGCATGAACTTCAAGGCGGCAGGAAAAGCCCCTGGAGATGCCCGACCCGGCTGGAAAATACTGCGCCGGCTCGGCGGCGAGATGGGCCTGGAAGGGTTCCAGCAAGTGCGCATCGATGACGTGATGGCCGATATGCAATCGGAGGTGGAGTCGGCAGACACACCTGATGGTGGCGTGACGCTGCAGGCGCCGGCTTACCAGGAGGGGCTTTACCGTATCGGTGAATTGCCGATGTACTCGATTGACCCGCTGTGCCGGCGTTCGGAACCGCTGCAGCAAACCGAACAAGCCAACAACATGTTTCTTGGCCTCAATCCTGAGGATGCCGGCCGCATTGGGCTGGACGACGGCGCCATGGCTCGGGTGCGGCAGGGTGACCACAGCGCAGAACTCGAGGTAAAGGTGACGGCCCGTGTGCCGCCCGGAGGGGCCTGGCTGCGCAGCGCTACCTGTTCCACGCGAGAACTTGGTCCTGCAGTCGCGCCACTTACCGTGGAGGTGGCCTGATGCCTGAAACATTGCTGGATCAATTGATCTACCTGCTTTTCCTGGTGCTCAAGATCCTGGCCATCGTGGTGCCATTGATCCTGACCGTGGCGTATTACACCTACATGGAACGAAAGGTCATCGGCTACATGCAGATCCGCAGGGGGCCAAACCGGATCGGGCCGCTGGGCCTGGCGCAGCCGTTTGCGGATGTCTTCAAACTGCTGTTGAAAGAAATTATCCTGCCGGAAAACGCCAACAAGTTTTTGTTCATTCTGGCGCCCGTATTGTCCCTCGCGCCCGCCTTCGCGGCCTGGGTGGTCGTCCCGTTTGACGACTGGGCGGTAATCGCCAACGTCAACGCCGGCCTGCTGTACATCATTGCGATGTCTTCGCTGGGAGTCTACGGGCTGATCATTGCCGGTTGGGCCTCCAATTCCAAGTATGCGTTCCTCGGTGCATTGCGCTCGACTGCCCAGATGGTGTCCTACGAGATTTCCATGGGCTTTGCCCTGGTCGGCGTGCTGATCATGGCCGGCACGCTGAATCTGAGTGAAATCGTGCTGGCGCAGCAGGGTGGTATATTCGACTGGTTCTGGCTGCCGCTGCTGCCGCTGTTCATGATCTATATTATTTCGGGCCTGGCGGAGACCAACCGGGCTCCGTTTGACGTGGCTGAAGGCGAGTCGGAAATCGTCGCCGGATTTCACGTTGAATACGCCGGTTCCGGTTTCGCCGTGTTTTTCCTGGCCGAATACGCCAACATGATCCTGATTTCCGCCCTGACGGCACTGTTGTTCACGGGCGGATGGCTGTCACCGTTTGAGAATGTCCCGCTCCTCGGCAATACGTTTCTGGGCGAGGGAAGCATCGTCTGGTTCCTGCTGAAGACGTCGTTCTTCATGTTTGTGTTCCTCTGGGTTCGCGCCACTTTCCCGCGTTACCGGTACGACCAGATCATGCGGCTGGGATGGAAGGTATTTATTCCCATAACGATCTTCTGGGTGATGGTTGCCGCCGTGATTTCCGTATTTGGCCTGGTTGTGAGGGGTAGCTGAAAATGAACGCGATTAGCCGGTACTTCAAGAGCCTGCTGCTGATTGAACTCGGGCAGGGCCTGTTGCTGACGTTGAAGTATTTCTTCAGGCCGAAATTCACGATCAATTACCCGGAAGAGAAAACTCCGAAATCCAACCGTTTCCGGGGATTACATGCGCTCAGGCGTTATCCCAATGGTGAAGAGCGCTGCATTGCATGCAAGCTGTGCGAGGCGGTTTGTCCTGCGCTGGCCATAACCATCGATTCTACCCAGAGAGATGACGGTACGCGGCGCACGACACGTTACGACATTGACCTTTTCAAGTGCATCTACTGCGGATTCTGCGAGGAGTCATGCCCGGTCGATTCAATCGTGGAAACGGACATCCTCGAGTATCACTTCGAAAATCGCGGTGAGCACATCATGACCAAGGACAAACTGCTGGCTATCGGCGATCGCTTCGAAGAGAGCATCGCGGACAATCGCCGGCAGGACGCGGCCTATCGCTGAGCGGAGCAGAACAGATGCCGATTTATGAAATAGTGTTTTATGCGTTCTCTCTGGTGATGCTGGCAGGCGCCGTTGGAGTTATCACTGTGCGCAACCCGGTCTACGCGGCCCTTTGCCTGGTGCTGACCTTTTTCAGCGCATCGGCTATCTGGATGCTGCTGGAAGCTGAGTTCCTCGCCATTATCCTGATCGTGGTCTATGTCGGCGCCGTTATGGTGCTGTTCCTGTTCGTTGTGATGATGCTGGACATTAACGTCGCGCCGCTGAAGGAAGGATTCATCCGGTACTTGCCGGTAGGCATCCTGGTGGCTGCGCTGATGGCTGCGGAGTTGTTGGTGTTGATCTGGTCGAAGGGCAGGTTCGAGGCGGGTGCTTATCCGTTGCCGGCGCCTAATCCGGAGGAATACAGCAACACCAAGGCGGTGGGTGAATGGTTATTCACCAATTATTTGCTGGCGTTCGAAGTGGCCGGTGTGATTCTACTGGTCGCGATCATTGCAGCCGTCGCCTTGACGCTGCGCCATCGCGCGGGCGGTCATCGCCAGAACCCCTCCCATCAGGTCCGGGTCGAGCGGGACGAACGCGTCCGCCTGGTGAAAATGAAACCGGAACCCAGGCAGGGAAGCTGAGGATAACAACATGCTGACACTCACACACTTCCTGACACTGGGCGCGATACTGTTCAGCCTGAGCGTTACCGGAATTTTTCTGAACCGTAAAAACGTGATCATCCTGCTGATGTGTATCGAACTCATGCTGTTGGCGGTCAATATGAATTTCGTTGCTTTTTCCCGTTTCCTGGGCAATCTGGACGGCCAGGTTTTCGTGTTCTTCATCCTGACCGTAGCGGCGGCAGAAGCGGCGATCGGCCTGGCGATTCTCGTGGTGCTGTTCCGCAACCGCCAGACAATAAATGTGACTGAACTGGATGATCTGAAGGGCTGATATGTCACTTAAAACGATATTGCTGTTGATTCCCCTGTTGCCGCTGGCGGCGGCTGCAGTCGCCGGCCTATTCAGGAACCAGGTGGGCAGGGCCGGATCTCATTGGGTCGCCATACTGGGTGTCGGAGTTTCTTTCTTTCTGTCGGCCTATGTGTTGTACCTGCAGGTGTTCGGCAACCTGGAAACCCTGAATTACAGTGTTTATACCTGGATGGTGTCGGACGGGATCCGGTTCGAGGTCGGCTTTCTGATTGATCACCTGAGTGCATTGATGATGACCGTGGTGACTTTCGTGTCGTTCATGGTTCATATCTACACGATTGGATACATGGCGGAAGATCCGGGCTATCAGCGCTTCTTCAGCTACATCGCCCTGTTTACTTTTTCCATGCTGATGCTGGTGATGTCGAATAATTTCCTGCAGCTGTTTTTCGGCTGGGAGGCCGTGGGACTGGTGTCCTATCTGCTGATCGGTTTCTGGTTCAAGAGGGAATCGGCTGTTGCTGCAGGGCTCAAGGCATTCCTGGTAAACCGTGTGGGCGACTTCGGGTTTTTGCTGGGGATCGCTGCGATTCTTTACTGCTTCGGATCAATGGATTATTCCGAGGTGTTCGGCCAGGCCGGCAGCATCAGCGGTGAGACCGTTTCCATCGTGGCCGGATTTGAGTGGCAGTGGATCACGGTGATCTGCATCTGCCTGTTTATCGGCGCCATGGGCAAATCGGCACAGGCGCCGCTGCACGTGTGGCTGCCTGACTCGATGGAAGGCCCCACGCCGATTTCGGCCCTGATCCACGCCGCGACCATGGTCACCGCCGGTATCTTCATGGTGGCCCGCATGTCGCCGCTGTTTGAATTGAGCGATGCAGCGCTCAGCTTCGTGATGCTGATCGGCGCCGTAACCGCTTTCAGCATGGGCCTGGTGGGCATTGTTCAAAACGACATCAAGCGGGTTATCGCTTATTCGACGCTGTCCCAGCTGGGTTACATGACCGTTGCCCTTGGCGTGTCGGCCTACTCTGCGGCCATATTCCACCTGATGACCCACGCGTTTTTCAAGGCGCTGCTGTTCCTGGGCGCCGGCTCGGTGATCATCGCGCTGCATCATCAGCAGGACATGCGTTTCATGGGCGGTTTGAGAAAACAGATGCCGATAACCTGGATTACCGCCTGGATCGGAACGCTGGCGCTGATCGGTTTTCCGTTCATGTCCGGTTTCTATTCCAAGGATTCGATCATCGAAGCGGTTCATGCATCGACCCGGTTCGGGTCAGACGTGGCCTACTGGGCTGTACTGCTGGGCGTGCTGATCACATCTTTCTACAGTTTCCGCCTGTTGTACCTGACATTCCACGGGCAGCCGCGTTACCGGGTTGATGTCGGTGCGGGGGATCACCCGCCTGACGGCATTCTGCAGCATGCTCCGAAAGAATCTCCGCTGGTGGTCACCGTCCCCCTGATCCTGTTGGCCATCCCGTCCATAGTAATCGGCTACATGACCATCGAACCCGTGTTGTTCGGCGGCTGGCTTTCCGATGCGATCATGGTTTTACCGCAAAACGACGCTGTTGCCGAAGTGGGTAGCCACTTTCACGGCCCGGTTGCCATGGTGACCCATGCTCTGGGCACGGCGCCCTTCTGGCTGATGATCGGCGGTTTTGTGCTGGCTACTTTCATCTACCAGGTCAGGCCTTCAATGGCGGATCAGTTGCAGCAAAAAATGCCCAGGCTGCACCGGATTCTCGAAAACAAATTCTACGTGGACGAGTTTTATCAGAGTGTGTTCGTCCGCAGGGTCATCAATATTGGCAATGGCCTGTGGAAGAAAGCGGATGCAGGCCTGATCGACGGAGTCCTGGTCAACGGCTCTGCGCGCCTTGTGGGGACTATCTCCGAAAGGATCCGGCTCTGGCAGAGCGGCTTCCTGTTCCAATATGCCTTTGCGATGATTGTAGGCTTGATCGGCATGATCGCAATCTGGGTAATGCTGAAGTAGAGGGGCGAAAAAAATAATGTCACTTAACTGGCCCATCCTGAGTGTTCTGATCTGGCTGCCGATTTTAGGCGGAGTGGCTATCATGGCGATCGGCGAGCAGCGTGCGACGCTGGCCCGCCTGATGGCGCTGGCTGTTTCGCTGCTGACCTTTGTCCTGAGCATCGTGCTGTACTCGGCTTTCGACAATTCCACCGCGGCGATGCAATTTGTCGAACTCAAACCGTGGATCGAAACGTTCGATATTTTCTACCGTCTTGGCGTTGATGGGTTTTCAGTTCCGCTGATCCTGTTGACGACCTTTTTTGGCTTCATCGTGGTGATCGCGGGCTGGGAGAGCATCCAGCAAAAAGTGAATCAATACATGGCGGCGTTCCTGATCATGGAAGGCCTGATGATCGGCGTTTTTTCTGCGCTGGACGCCTTGCTTTTCTACGTCTTTTTCGAAGCCATGCTGATTCCGATGTTTATCGTAATAGGTATTTGGGGTGGTCCACGCAGGGTTTACGCGACGATCAAGTTCTTCCTCTATACTTTTCTGGGTTCCGTGTTCATGTTGATCGGGCTGATTTACCTGTACTCGGAATCCGGCAGCTGGTCGATTCTGGACTGGCACCAGTTCCCCCTCACCCTGGCGGTGCAGAAATGGCTGTTTCTCGGTTTCCTCGCCGCGTTTTCGGTGAAAATTCCGATGTGGCCGGTGCACACATGGTTGCCGGACGCTCACGTTGAAGCACCAACCGGCGGTTCGGTGGTGCTGGCTGCGATCATGTTGAAAATCGGCGGATACGGTTTCATCCGGTTTAGCCTGCCCATCACTCCGGATGCATCCGCTGCGCTGGACTGGCTGATCATCACGCTTTCCCTGATCGCCGTGGTGTACATCGGGTTCGTTGCGCTGGTGCAGCAGGACATGAAGAAGCTCATCGCCTATTCGTCCATCTCACACATGGGTTTCGTCACTCTTGGCCTGTTCATCGCGTTCGCCGTGTTTCAGAACACGGAAAGCGGGCGGGGAGCAGCGCTCGGCGTCGAGGGCGCCATGGTGCAGATGATCTCGCATGGCTTTGTTTCAGGCGCACTGTTCCTTTGCGTTGGCGTGCTTTACGACCGGCTGCACAGCCGGATGATCGCCGACTACGGCGGGGTCGCCAACACCATGCCCTGGTTCGCGGCGCTGGCCGTGCTGTTTTTCATGGCTAACTCGGGCTTGCCTGGAACCAGTGGTTTCGTTGGCGAATTCATGGTGATTCTGGCGGCTTTCCAGGCCAATTTCTGGTACGCCTTTTTGGCCGCGATGACCCTGATCCTCGGGGCTGCCTATAGCCTGTGGCTGGTGAAACGCGTGATCTTTGGCGAGGTGGCCAACCGAAACGTAGAGCAGCTTGAGGACATCAATGCTCGAGAAGCACTGGTGCTTGGGCTGATCGCGGTTGCCGTATTGGCGGTTGGGCTCTGGCCCGCACCTTTGGTCGACCTGATGCATGCGTCGGTTGAACAGCTGCTGCAGCACATTCAACAACCGAAGTTTTCAGTAGCCGGAATCTGAGGGGCTCGTGGATATGAATAGTACGAACATGTTACTGGCGGCCCCGGAACTCTGGGTTATGGTCATGGCTTGCGTGATTCTGATCGTGGATCTATACCTCGGCGAAGAGCGCCGAGGCATCATTCACATGCTGGCGATCCTCACACTGGTCTTTGCGGCGATCATTACCTTGCGCGCAGATTACGCTGCAGATGGCGTGCGAGAGGCCTTTGCATTCAACGGTTCCTATATCCGCGATACCATGGGCGACGTGTTGAAGCTGTTCAGCTTCCTGATCCTGGCAATCGTCTATACCTATGCCAAATTCTGTCTGCGGCAGTTCCGGATGTTCCGTGCTGACTTCTATACGCTCTCATTATTTGCGCTGTTAGGCGTGATGTTGCTGATTTCGGCCAACAGCCTGGTAATGATTTACCTCGGACTGGAGCTGATCTCCCTTTCCTCCTATGCACTGGTCGCGTTCGACCGCGATTCACGGCTCGGTTCCGAAGCAGCGATAAAGTACTTCGTGCTCGGTTCGATGGCATCGGGCATGCTGCTCTATGGCATGTCGATGATCTACGGGGCAACCGGCACGATGGATCTCGGGCAGGTGGCGCAAGCGGTCAGGTCGGTTGGAAGCGATGATCCGCTGCTGGTGTTCGGATTGGTCTTCCTGGTTGTCGGCCTGGCGTTCAAACTGGGCGTGGTTCCGTTTCACATGTGGATTCCTGACGTTTACCAGGGCGCGCCGGTGGTCACCACGTTGTTTATCTCTTCGGTTCCCAAGATGGCGGCTTTCGCGATGGCGATCCGCCTGTTGCAAACCGGCCTGGTGGACATGCAGGCCGACTGGTCGCAAATGCTCAGTATTCTCGCGGTACTCTCGATCATCCTGGGCAACGTAGCCGCTATCGCCCAGACCAACATCAAGAGAATGCTGGCGTATTCGACCATTTCCCACATGGGCTTCGTCTTGATGGGGCTGTTGCCGGGCACGGCGATGGGTTACGGCGCAGGCATGTTTTACGTGATCGTCTATTCGCTGATGTCTGCTGCCGGCTTCGGCATGGTGATCCTGTTGTCCGCCCGTGGCGTGGAAGCGGAAAAACTGGATGATTTCAAAGGTCTGAACCAGCGAAACAGCTGGTACGCGGCAATCATGGCGATGGTCATGTTCTCAATGGCGGGCGTACCCGTTTTTGTCGGCTTCTTCGCCAAGTGGATGGTGATCAAGGCGGCGCTGGATGCCGGATTGATGTGGCTCGCCATTATCGCGGTTATTTTTTCCGTGGTCGGCGCCTTTTACTACCTCCGGGTCGTAAAGCTGATGTACTTCGACGAGCCGCTGACCGAGGCCGAGATTGACGCGCCGGTTGATTTCCGTGCAGCAATATCTCTGAATGGTATAATGATGATTGGACTGGGAATTTTCTCCAGTTCCCTGATTGCGGTGTGTATGGCCTCATTCGGGGCTTGAATTCGATCGGGGGAGTCTATATCATCCCCCACTTGCTGATGCGGGGTGGAGCAGTCTGGCAGCTCGTCGGGCTCATAACCCGAAGGTCGCAGGTTCGAATCCTGCCCCCGCTACCAAGTCCCATTGAGAAGGCCCCAGCAGGGGCCTTTTTATTGGTTCAGTCAAGAATTGGGGCCGGCGAGCCCTTTTTTTCTGCCCGATGGATTAACCGGGCATTGTTGAAACGGAGACAAGGTTGAAATCTGTCAAGCTGACTCACCTGATACAGCCCCTGGTCGAAGACCTGGGCTACGAATTTGTCGGCCTGGAGCACGGAAGCAATACGAAAAATCCGGTGGTGGCAGTTTACATAGACAGCACAGACGGCATCGCGGTGGAGGACTGCGAGAAAGTCAGCCGGGAAGTGGCGGCACTGCTGGACGTGGAAGACCCCATTCCGGGGCATTACAACCTCGAGATCTCCTCGCCGGGACTGGACCGGCCTTTATTTACACCGGAGCATTTCAGGCAGTTTGCCGGGGAAGTTGCCAAAATTACGCTGTTTGCTCCCCAGGACGGGCAGCGCAAGTTCAAGGGTACAATTCTCGGCGCCGAGGGGGACCGGGTAACGATTGAAGTGGATGAATCAGAAGTGTCACTGGAGATGAATAACATCGCCAAAGCGCGCCTGGTTCCCGATTACGACAAACTATTTTCACAGAGAGAAGCTCGATGAGCAAAGAAATCCTGCTGGTTGTGGATGCCGTTTCCAATGAGAAAGGCGTAAGCAAGGACGTTATTTTTGGGGCGCTGGAGGCCGCTTTGGCCTCGGCCGCGCGCAAGCTCAATGAAGAAGAGCGCGATATCCGCGTCACGATTGACCGTGCAACGGGAGATTATGAAACGTTCCGGCGCTGGGAAGTTATCGAAGACGACGCCGAGATGGAGATCGAGGACGCCCAGGTGTTCCTGAAAGACGCACTCGAGACCGACCCGGAGGTAGAGGTCGGCGGGTTCATCGAAGAGCCCATGGAAAACGCGAATTTCGGGAGAATCGCAGCACAGACCGCCAAGCAGGTCATTGTCCAGCGTGTCCGCGAAGCTGAGCGGGCCCAGGTCGTCGAGGAATACGAGAGCCGGGCCGGCGAATTGATCAACGGCATCGTGAAACGGGTCGAGCGCGGCAATGTCTATCTTGACCTGGGCGGGAATGCCGAGGCATTTATCTCCCAACGCAATATGATTCCGGGTGAATCGGTACGCCCGGGCGACCGCCTGCGCGCCTACCTTTACGAAGTCAGAACAGAACCCCGCGGCCCCCAGCTGTTCGCCAGTCGCACCATTGTTGAATTTCTGGTGGCGCTTTTTGAACTGGAGGTGCCGGAAATCGGCCAGGACCTGCTGTCCATTATGGGTGGTGCACGCGACCCGGGGCGCAGAGCCAAGATTGCGGTGCGGTCCAATGACAAACGCACCGATCCGATCGGCGCCTGCGTCGGCATGCGTGGTTCACGTGTGCAGGCCGTTTCCAATGAGCTGGCAGGCGAGCGGATTGACATCATTTTGTGGGACGACAACCCTGCGCAATTCGTCATCAATGCGATGGCGCCGGCCGAGGTGGCTGCGATTGTCGTGGACGAGGAAAACCAGGCGATGGATATTGCCGTCGAGGAATCCAACCTGTCACAGGCCATTGGTCGCGGCGGGCAGAATGTCCGGTTGGCGAGTGAGCTGAGCGGGTGGGAGCTGAACGTTCTCACGGTGGAGCAGGCGGAACAGAAAGGTGAAGAGGAAGCGCACAAGATCCTGGAGCGTTTCATGAAAAAGCTGGATGTAGGCGAGGACGTCGCCAATATCCTGGTGGCCGAGGGCTTCAGCAACATTGAGGAAGTCGCGTACGTACCGGAATCCGAGCTGCTTGAAATTGCAGAATTTGATGAAGAGATTGTCACGGAAATCCGGCGCCGTGCACGGGATGCCCTGCTGACCCAGCTCATCGCCAAGGAAGAAGACCTCGATGAGAACGCTCCGGAAGAAGACTTGATGGAGCTCGAGGGGATGACGGAACGGTTGGCCTTCCGGCTGGCTGAAAAAGGCGTCCGCTCACAGGAAGACCTGGCTGAACTGTCGGTTGACGAACTGATCGAAATCAATGAAATGAATGAAGAAGACGCTGCAGCGCTGATTATGGCTGCGCGTGCCCCCTGGTTTGCCGAAGAAGCCTAAGCAAACCGGGAATCAGTAGATATTCAGGAGCAACATATGTCCAAAGTAACCGTTACACAACTGGCCGACGTATTAGGTGTCGACAGCGAAAAGCTGCTAACCCAGCTTAACGACGCCGGCATCGAGGCCAGTAGTGGTGATGACGCGGTTTCCAACGATGACAAGAAAAAATTGCTCGCCCATCTGCGCGCAAGTCATGGAAAAGTGGAAAGCGATGCAACGGCGCCGCGCCAGGTGACCCTGAAGCGTAAGACGGTCAGCGAGTTGCGCGTATCCGGCTCCGGCCCTCGCGCAGCGACGCGAACGGTCAACGTCGAAGTACGCAAGCGCCGTACCTACGTCAAGCGGGAAGTGGTCCAGGAACAAATGGGGACCCCGGATGCAGACCGTGAGGAAGCGCAGAAACTGCTGGATGAGTCACGCGCCAAGCGGGCCGCAGAAGAGCAGGCCCTGAAGCAGGCGGCGGAAGAAGCCCGGCTGAAGCAGGAAGAGGAAGCCCGGCTTCAGGCTGAAGAGCAAGCCAGAAAAGCGGCTGAGGAACAGTCCCGAAAGGATGCGGAGGAAAAGGCCCAGCAGGATGAGGCCCGCCGCCGCGCCGAGGATGAAGAACGCAAGCTCGAAGAGGAACGTGCCCGCAAACTGGCCGAAGAACAGCGCCGCAGGGAACAGGAGAAAAGCAAGCCTAAAACACGCTACGGCAGGAAAGAGCTGCATGTGGCCGGAGGGGCCACCGCCAGGCGCCGTAAGCCGGGAGTGCGAACGCGCCCGTCTTCCTCTGCTTCCTCGGAGCACGGGTTCTCGCGCCCGACCGCGCCGGTCATGCGCGAAGTGGAAATTCCTGAAGCCATTACGGTTTCAGACCTGGCCAAGTCAATGGCTGTCAAGGCGGGTGAAGTCATCAAGGTTTTGATGAAGATGGGCATCATGGTGACCATCAATCAAAGCCTGGACCAGGACACTGCGATCCTCGTGGTCGAAGAGATGGGCCATAGCGCCAAGGCTGCCGAAGAGAAAGACATCGAGCGGGAGCTGATTGCTGTAGAGACGGAATCAGAGGGCGACGCCGTTGCTCGGCCACCGGTCGTCACGGTCATGGGGCACGTTGATCACGGCAAGACATCCTTGCTCGATTATATTCGGCACTCGCATGTGGCTGACGCGGAAGCAGGCGGTATCACGCAGCATATTGGCGCTTACCATGTGAAGACCGAACGCGGAGTCATCACGTTTCTGGATACGCCGGGCCATGCCGCTTTTACCGCGATGCGCGCGCGTGGCGCACAGGCGACGGATATCGTTATTCTG
Organism: Lysobacterales bacterium; assembly: GCA_013001885.1. Taxonomy (GTDB): domain Bacteria; phylum Pseudomonadota; class Gammaproteobacteria; order Xanthomonadales; family SZUA-36; genus JAHEFT01. The sequence continues at coordinate 21,985 of JABDLD010000069.1, read as the reverse complement.
GTGGTCGCTGCAGACGATGGCGTGATGCCCCAGACCCGGGAGGCCATCCAGCATTCCCGCGCGGCGGGAACGCCGATCATTGTCGCAATCAACAAGATCGATAAGCCCGACGCCGACCTTGACCGGGTAAAAACCGAGCTGTCCAAGGAAGAAGTCATTCCGGAAGACTGGGGCGGAGAGGACATTTTCGTCAACGTCTCGGCCAAGACCGGCGAAGGCATCGATACACTGCTGGAAAATGTACTGCTGCAGGCCGAGGTGATGGAACTCACCGCCAATCCTGATGCAATGGCGAGAGGTGTTGTGGTCGAGTCGAGCCTGGACCGCGGACGCGGCCCCATAGCGACCCTGTTGATCCAGACTGGAACGCTCAGGCGCGGCGACATGGTTCTTGCCGGGCAGGAATTCGGGCGCGTCCGCGCCATGTTTGACGAAAGCGGGGAGGCCATCGAAGAGGCCGGGCCGTCCATGCCCGCAGTCGTTCAGGGCTTGTCGGGCGTACCGCAGGCCGGTGACGAAATGCTGGCCGTCGCCAATGAGCGCAAGGCCAGGGAGGCGGCTTCCCAGCGGCAGGATCGCCAGCGCGAAGGACGCCTGGCGCGGCAGCAGGCGGCCAATCTGCAAAACCTGTTCGACAGCATGGGCAAGGAAGAGCAGACCAACGTTAACCTGTTGATTCGCGCCGATGTGCAGGGCAGCGTCGAGGCGCTGCGCGATGCGCTGACCAAGCTCAGCAACGATGATGTGAAAGTCAACATCGTTGCCTCAGGAGTGGGGGCAATTACCGAAAATGATGCGTCGCTGGCGCAGGCCTCCGATGCGATCATCATCGGGTTCAATGTGCGTGCGGACGCAACCGCCAGAAAGGTGATCCAGGAACACGAACTGGACCTGCATTATTACAGCGTGATCTATGACGCTATCGATGAGGTCAAAAAAGCGATATCCGGCCTGCTTGGAACCGAGGTCAAGGAGCAGATTGTCGGTCTCGCGGAAGTCAAGGATGTGTTCCGGTCTTCAAAGCTGGGCGCCATTGCAGGCTGCCTGGTGATGGAAGGCATCGTCAAGCGCCACAACCCGATTCGCGTTTTGCGTGACAACGTCGTGATCTTCGAAGGTGAACTCGAATCTCTGCGCCGTTTCAAGGACAACGTCAACGAAGTTCAGTCGGGAACCGAGTGCGGTATTGGCGTGAAGATGTACAACGATGTGAAACCGGGTGACCACATTGAGTGCTTTGAGCGCATTGAAGTCGCCAGGACGCTCTGAGGAAACTGAAGAATGCCCCGGGATTTCAAACGGTCGGAACGGGTCGCCGGTACCCTGCGCAGGGAACTGGCCCAGCTGATCCAGAAAGAAGTCAAAGATCCGGACGTCGGGTTTATTGGTCTGTCGGATGTCGAGGTTTCGCGTGACATATCGCACGCGAAAATCTACGTCACTGTGTTTGAAGCGAAAAAAGCCGAATCCACGATCAGGGCCCTGAACAAGGCGGCCGGGTATTTGCGCTCGCGACTGGGCCAGGAGATGCGGATTCGCTCCGTGCCGGAACTGCACTTCACGCATGACGCCTCGGTCGAAACCGGCCTGCACATGGACGACCTGATCGATGCCGCTGTCGCATCCGATCGCCGCGAATCCGGGGAACCCGAACAAGACGCCGAAGAATGAGCCGCCGACGCAAGGGCAGAGACGTCCACGGCGTCATCCTGCTCGACAAGCCGGCGGGTTTTTCTTCCAGTCAGGCGGTTCAGAAAGTTCGCTGGATCTTCGGCGCCCGCAAAGCGGGCCATACCGGGAGCCTGGATCCGTTTGCGACGGGAATGCTGCCCATCTGTCTCGGAGAGGCCAGCAAGACCGCCGGCTTCATGCTCGATTCATCCAAGACCTATCTCGCCACCGCTCTGCTGGGGCAATCTACATCTACCGGTGACATTGAGGGAGAAGTTCTGCAGGAAATGGACGTGCCCGCACTCGATGCGCCGAAAATCGATGAAATTCTTAATTCGTTTCTCGGAACGCTTGAACAGGTGCCGCCGATGTATTCTGCCCTGAAACACGAGGGCCAGAGGCTGTACAAATTGGCGCGTGCGGGTGTCGAAGTGGACAGGAAAGCACGTTCAGTCGAGATTTACGGCCTGGAGTCGGTCAGTTGGGAACCTCCCCTGCTGCAATTCAGGGTCCGCTGTTCCAAGGGAACATATGTCCGCACCCTGGCGGAAGATATCGCAGCTAAACTCGGCACCTGCGCGCATCTCAGCGCATTGCGGCGGCTGGAAGTGGAACCCTTTCATGAACAGGACATGATCAGCCTGGATGAACTGGCCCAGTTGGCAGAGGCCGGGCAAACCGACAGCTGCCTGTTGCCGGTTGATGCAGGACTGGCGGATTGGCCGTTGGTGACGCTGGACCAGACACTTGCCCATCGTTTTACCCACGGCAATCCGGTCACAGCCAGTGGTTGTGAACCCGGCCCGGTTCGTGTTTACGGCCCGAAAAATGACCTGCTCGGTCTGGGTGAAATTACCCCTGAAAACCACTTGAAACCCAAACGAGTAATGAACCTCCAATAGTAGCCCGGTTATGGGGATAGAGCGGTTTTGCCGCAGGCAAAGAAGTGCTATCCTCAAAACAGGGCGGGCGACTGTTCCAGAGCTTGTTTAACTGCAATGATAGGTATATCATAGCCGGCTCATTAACCACGGGGCTTCGAAGTTTTTGCAAAGACCCTAAACTACCGGGCCCATTGTCCGGCGGGTTTTTACAAAAGCTTTGCGGCTCTAGATATGGAGAAGGAACCATGTCTTTTGATGCAGATGCAAAAGCAAAAATTGTCAGCGAGTACGCTCGTTCAGAAAGTGATACCGGGTCTCCAGAAGTCCAGGTAGCGCTGCTTACGGGTCGTATCCAATACCTCACCGACCATTTCAAGGCTCACAAGGGCGATCATCATTCACGGCGCGGTTTGCTGCGCATGGTGAACCAGCGCCGCAGCCTGCTCGATTACCTCAGGAAAAAGGACATCGAGCGCTACCGCGACCTGATCAAGCGTCTCGGCCTGCGACGCTAAGCGTCCCTGCATCACGACACGGCCTTCGCTCTGGTAGACAACCGGTCTGCCGGAGCATTCGCATATACGGCTTTTAACAATGAAAACAGGAAATGAAGAGTGCAAAAACTGACTAAGACGTTTAAATATGGTGATCACGAGGTCACGCTGGAAACCGGGCAGATCGCCCGCCAGGCTGGCGGCTCCGTGATGGTGTCAATGGGTGATACAAAGGTGATGGTGACCGTTGTCGGGCGCAAGGAGGCCGATCCAGGCCGGCCGTTTTTCCCGCTGACGGTGAATTACCAGGAAAAATTCTACGCGGCGGGACGCATTCCCGGCGGCTTCTTCAAGCGTGAAGGCCGACCCACGGAGCAGGAAACCCTGATCTGCCGGTTGATTGACCGTCCGATCCGGCCCCTGTTTCCCAAGGGCTTCATGAACGAAGTCCAGGTAATCGCGACCTTGATGTCCTCCAACCCTGATATTGGCGGCGATATTCCGGCCCTGATCGGAACGTCGGCGGCCCTGGCGCTGTCCGGCATGCCGTTCAACGGCCCCATCGGCGCAGCCCGCGTGGGTTACATCGACGGCAATTACGTGCTGAATCCCACCAGCACCCAGTTACTTGAATCTGACCTGGACCTGGTGGTTGCCGGCACGGAAAGCGCCGTGTTGATGGTTGAGTCGGAAGCCAAGTTGTTGTCGGAAGACGTCATGCTGGGCGCCGTGACCTTTGGCCACGAAGCTTCAAAAGCCGTGGTTCAGGCAGTCAGTGAACTCGCGGATGAAGTCGGTGTTGTCGCCTGGGAATGGGAAGCTCCCGCGAGCGATGAATCATTGGCCGGCAAGGTCGGCGAACTGGCCACGCAGGGGCTGACGGACGCTTATGCGATTGCAGACAAGATGCAGCGCCATGACGCGATCGGCGAAGTCAAGAAAGCCGTGGTCGACGCACTGTGTGATGCAGAAGACGAAAACGCACCGTCGGCAGGCGACGTTTCGGGTGCTTTCTCCAAGCTGGAAAAATCGCTGGTGCGTGAACGGATTCTTTCCGGCGCCCCGCGTATTGACGGCCGTGACCTGAGTACGGTCCGCCCGATCAGCGTGGAGTGCGGCGTGCTACCGCGCGCACACGGTTCGGCGTTGTTCACCCGTGGTGAAACCCAGGCCATTGTTGCGACGACATTGGGAACCGGGCGTGACTCTCAGATCATCGATGCAGTGACCGGTGAATACAAAGACCCGTTCATGCTGCACTACAACTTCCCTCCGTTCTGCGTCGGCGAGACCGGCTTCATGAGTGGACCCAAGCGGCGGGAAATTGGCCACGGCCGTCTGGCTCGCCGTGGTGTAGCCGCCATGCTTCCAACCATGGAAGATTTTCCCTACGTGATCCGGGTGGTTTCTGAAATTACTGAATCGAACGGTTCAAGCTCGATGGCCTCTGTATGCGGTACTTCCCTGTCCCTGATGGACGCAGGCGTTCCGGTCAAGGCGCCGGTCGCCGGTATTGCGATGGGCCTGATCAAGGAAGGCGACCGTTTTGCGGTGCTCTCGGATATCCTGGGCGATGAGGATCACCTCGGCGACATGGATTTCAAGGTGGCCGGCAGCGAAGAGGGCATCACCGCTTTGCAGATGGATATCAAGATCGAGGGCATCAACGAGGAGATCATGAAGATCGCGTTGTCGCAAGCCCGCGACGGCCGTAACTTCATCCTCGGTGAAATGAACAAGGTCATCAACAAGCCAAGAAGTGAAATGTCCGAATACGCTCCGCGCCTGATGACCATCAAGGTGCACCCGGACAAGATTCGCGACGTCATCGGAAAGGGCGGGGTAACCATCCGTTCCATCACCGAGGAAACCGGATGTACCATCGACATTGCCGATGACGGCACCGTGACCATTGCTTCGGTCAACAAAGAGGCAGCGGACGAAGCCCGCAAGCGGATCGAGCAGATCACGGCGGATGTTGAGCCGGGACAGATTTTCGAAGGCAAGGTCATTAAGATCATGAATTTCGGCGCGTTCGTTTCATTGACGCCCGGCCGTGACGGACTGGTTCATATTTCCCAGCTTTCAGAAGAGCGTGTGGAAAACGTGACCGATGTAGTCAAGGAAGGCGACATGGTTAAGGTCAAAGTCCTTGAGGTCGACAAGCAGGGCCGTATACGCCTTAGCATGAAGGCGGCCAACGAAGAAAGCTGAAACACGCTTTCAGTAAGAAATGGAAACGGCGCTCATTGAGCGCCGTTTTTGTATGAGCGAATCGATCCTCGACTCAATTCCTGTCCGTTCTGGCTAATGCGCTTCGAATCTGGTGCGAAACCGGGTATCTGGTGTCAGGACACGTTCGAGACTCCCTGTGCACTAATCGGCTGTTCCCGACAGCCGATTGTCCTGACTCCAGGTACCCGGCTTCACACCTCGCATTAGGTGACCGCTCCGGCTATTTACCTTTGAGGATCAGGTCAGCGGCTTTCTCGGCGATCACCATTGTAGGTGCGTTGGTGTTGCCGCCGATCAGGGTGGGCATGATCGACGCATCGACCACGCGCAAAGCATCCAGCCCATGCACCCGCAGTGATGAGTCCACCACGGCCATTTCGTCGTTGCCCATTTTGCAGGTGCCCACAGGGTGATAGACCAACCCCAGCTTTTCCTTGCAGCGGGCCAGGATCTCATCGTCGCTTTGCGCGTCCGGCCCGGGGTTCATTTCGGCGCCGCGATAGTCATCAAAACTCGATGCCGAAAGAATCTTGCGTGCGACGCGGATTCCGTTGGCCATGGTTTTCCGGTCGTCCGGATGGTCAAAGAAATTCAGCTCGATGCGCGGCGGCTCCGCCGGGTCCGCAGATCTCAATGTCATGCGTCCCCGGCTCTTCGGCCGCAGCACGCAGACATGGCACGAATAGCCGCTTTGCGCCATCAGTTTCAGGTTGCGGCCGCTGTCGTCGTAAAGCAGCGGCAGGAAGTGCAGCTGGATATCCGGCGCCGGCAGGTCCGGCGCCGTTTTCAGGAAAGCGCCGGCCTGGGTAATGGATGATTCGAGCTTACCTTTCCTGCCGAACAGGTAACGGAAGGGCTCCCGCCACATTTTAAGCAGCCCGCCCAGGGATGTCCGGAACCCGTCCGATTTTCTGCTTTCCTGCAAGACACAGGAATCGACGTGTTCCTGCAGGTTTTCGCCCACGCCCGGCAATACATGAAACGGAGTGATTCCGGCAGAGGTCAGCGCATCCTCGCCACCGATTCCCGAGAGCATCAGCAGTTTCGGCGAGTTGTAGGCACCAGCGCTGACGATCACTTCCTTATCTGCATAAATGCGCCGGATCTCGCCTTTTTGACGGTATTCGACACCCGTGGCTTTATTGCCCTCTAACAGAATCCTCGAGGCCAACGCATGGCACTCTACCGAGAGGTTCGTGCGGGTTCTCACCGGCCTGAGATAGGCATGCGAAGCGCTGCATCTCTTGCCGTCGCGGATCGTGAACTGGTAGAGCCCCGCGCCTTCCTGCTCCGGGCCGTTGAAGTCGTTGTTCAACGGAAATCCGCTCTCCGAGGCGGCCTGCAGAAAGCGCTCATTGATCGGGTAGTAGTTACGGCAATTGGAGACATAAAGTGGTCCGGAATCGCCGTGAAGCTCGTCACCGCCGCGCTCATTGCATTCGTTCTTTTTGAAGTACGGTAACAGGTCCTCCCATCCCCAGCCTTCGTTACCCAGTGACGCCCAGTGATCGTAATCGACGCGATGTCCGCGGATGTAAATCATCGCATTGATGGCGCTACCGCCTCCCAGGCCTTTTCCTTGCGGGCAAAAGACCGGCTCACCTTTTCTGATATCGCCAACCGGCTCCGAGTCGAAGCTCCAGTTGTACTTTTTGGTGAACATGAAGTAGGCGAAAGCTCCCGGAATCGTAATGAACAGCGTTTTGTCTTCCGGCCCGGCTTCCAGCAGGCAGACCTTGTTATTGCCTTCAGCGGACAGTCTGTTCGCCAGTACGCATCCGGCGGAGCCACCGCCGACGATGATGTAATCAAAATGTTCATCTTGCATCGTAAAGTACCCGCTTTAGGGGTTGAGGACAGCAGACTCCAGAAAATCGAACTCTTCCCTGATAAACCGGGCCAACTGGTCGAGGTTTTCGAGATCTTTGGTCGCGACGATGCCGATATTGAGGATTCCGCCGCAACTGAATAATGTGATGTTCGTTCGCAGGCCTGGCACCAACAGGCTGAAGGGATACATTTGTTCCACCCGGGCGCCTTTAAGGTAACGCGTATCCGGGGGGCCGGGCAGGTTGGAAACGAGGGTGTGGCCGTTGGCCGGCAGGCGATTGCTTAAATGGAGTTTTTCGATCAGCTCTCCGGTTAGCGCGGTCAAAACGGTGAACTGTTCCATCGAATCACCGCGCACACTTTCGATGTGCTGTTTTACCTGGTGCAGCGAATGGCCTACCTCGTTGTGCCGCTTGTACGGATCGTCGGTCGGTTCAGCCAGCTGCACCAGCGCAACGCCCAGCTTGTTTCCGGCGCCTTCATTGTCATATGAGGAGCGCAGGTTGACCGGCATCTGGATGGTGATGGGGTGGTCAACAGGGCTGCCGATTTCATCCAGATAGCGATGCAGGGCGCCGTCAATACAGCTTAGCGCCACGTGGTTCAGTGTCGACCGTGTCAACTTGCAGACCCGCTTGACCTGCTCCATGGCAATCCACGTCGTCGCGATTCCGCGGCCGGCGGATGAACTGCCGGTCAGGGCGGTTTCATCGCTGGCATTGAACGCCAGCGTAACGGCATCATGTGTTATTCCCAAACGCTCCAGGTATTGTTGCGCCGCCAGTTTGGCAATTCCGCCCGTGGTGACCAGTTGACTCCAGGCCTGGCTGTTCAGTTTGCGCAAACCTCCGGCCAACAGGGACGGCTTTTGCCTGGTCGTTTTCTTCTCCTGCGCCGGCAGGGTCCAGGCCGGCTGCACCCGCATGTCGTCCGGCGAGGTGCTGAGGCACCGGTCGAGCCAACGGGACATGGTCATGCCGTCAGCATAGGCATGATGAACCTTCGTATAAATGGCGAATCGTGCGCCTTCGATATTGTCGATCAGGTGGTATTCCCACAGCGGTTTTGAACGGTCCATCAACGGCTCGTGCAGCCGGGCGACCTGTTCCTTGGCTTGCAGCCAGCTGACTTTTTTTTTGGACCGGTGGTAGAAAACATGTTCATCGATATCGAAATCCTGGCAGAGTTCCCAACGCGGTCCCTTGAGGCCGGAGAAACGAATGACCAGGTTAAAGGGTTCCGTGAGTTGCTGGTGGGTTTTGAGTTCTTCGATCAGTTTCCGGCCGAAGTTGGCGGGACTTCCCTTTGGCTTCTTGCACAGCATCAAACCTGCAACGTGTTTCGGGCTGCCTTCTGATTCCGCTACGAAGAACGCGAGGTCCAGTGCCGAGAGTTTTCTCATGAAAAAATGCTAACACAAAACAAATAAACTGCTGCTGATATTTCCTCCAACGACTGTTATCCGGAGAAGGAAACAATCTGATTTATGTCATTAAGAGTGGCGTCGGCCTGCCAGAATCAGAAAAAGCTACTTCTCATAAGTTAATAAATTCATTAGGATGGTAGGCTGCACAAACAAGGTTTGTCTGTAGGAGAGACCACTATGAGAAAAAGGCAAGGCACAAAGATAAGTCTGCGCGGTTGCCCGCTCGCCATTGCAGCAGCACTGGCGCTGTCGTCACCGGCGCATGCCGTTCAGTTTGACTGGGGTGACTGGTCAGGAAGCTGGGACAATACGATCAGCTACGGCATTTCCTGGCGAGGAGAAGATCCCGACCCCGCATTGATCGGAATAGGCAACGGCGGAACGGCCCCGGCTATCCTGACGGATGACGGTAACCTGAACTTCGAGAAAGGCGATATTTTCTCGAACATCATCAAGGGAACTTCCGAGTTCGAGATCAGCAATGGCCAGTTCGGCGGATTCGCCCGCATCAAGTACTGGTATGATTTTGAATTGATGAAGGGCGACAGGCCGCATGGCCACTCACCCAACAATTATGTCGTCGGCGAAACGCTGGATGACGCGGATTTCGATAAGTGGGCTCGGTTTTCAGGCCTCCGTCTGCTCGACCTGTTTGTCTATGGAAGTTTCGATCTGGGTAATATGCCGCTGGATGTCCGGGTAGGGCGACAGGTTGTGAACTGGGGTGAAGCGACCTTTATCCAGGGTGTAAACGTGTTGAACCCTATCGATGTTTCTGCGTTCCGGCGACCCGGAGCGGAGATCAAGGAAGGCCTGCTCCCGGTTGCGCTTATCTACGGTAACCTGGGTCTGGGTGGTGGCTGGAGCCTCGAGGCTTTCTACCAGTTCCAGTGGGAAGAAACCGTGATTGACGGATGCGGTACTTACTTCTCGGATGTGGACTTCGCGGCGTCCGGTTGTAACCAGTTGCTGGCTCCAGACATCGGGGTGCCCGAATTCGTGCTGCAGAACATCAACAACGTCAGAAAGGACCCGTTCGTGAACGAGGCCAGTGACAGCGGCCAGTTTGGTGTCGCAGTTCGCAACTACGTTGATGCAATCGACACGGAATTCGGCCTTTACTATCAGCGGTTGCACAATCGCACTCCGGTCCTGAATGTGCGTTACAACTTACAGGCCGCCCTTGACGGATCAATATTTCTCAACGGTCTTGGCGGCGGTCCTTTCCCCAGTTACTACCAGGTTGAATACCCGGAAGACATCGATATTTACGGTGTCAGCTTCGCGACCAACGTGGGAACCGTGGCCCTTTCCGGTGAAGTCAGTTATAAAAAGGATTTACCGGTTGGCGTTAACGGAACGACGGAGCTACTGGGCGGGCTAGGGGTGCTGGCCTCGCAGGGCGCCGCTTGTGGCACACCGGTCGAGTACGCGAGTTACGGCCAGTTTGGCGCACGTGCATGCCAGGCGTTTTTCAGCTTTGCAACGACGGGTGATGGCCTCGCACAGGGCTGGGACCGATTTGACGTGACCCAGGCGCAGGCGACGGCCATCTACTTCTGGGAGCAGGGTCTGGGCGCGCAGCGCGTGTCCCTGGTCGGTGAAGTAGCCTGGATCGGAGTCAGCGATCTTCCGGATATCAGCGTCATGCCCTATGGACGTAACCCGTCTTTCGGACCGCCGGTCAACCTGGGCGGCGTCAATGACGACGGCTTCGTCACCTCCAATTCCTGGGGTTACCGGTTCCGCGCCTCGGCCAATTATCCCAACGTCTTTGCCGGTGTCGAGCTGACCCCGAGCATTGCCTGGGCGCATGATGTGAAAGGCACATCACCAACCCCGTCATTTCAGGACGGACGCAAGGCGTTCAGCGTGGCGTTGGGCGCCAATTACCTGACCAAGTATCGCGGCAGTATCGCGTATACCTGGTTCTCAGGCGGCGTCGCCAACACCCAGAGCGATCGGGATTTCTTCTCATTCACCGTGTCGATGGATTTCTGATCACGCATTCAGCTTAAGGAGTTACTGGATATGAAACACATTTATATGAAAGCTGCGGTCTGCGCAGCGCTGGCGCTGAGCGTGACCGCCGCGGTCGCCAAGGTTCCGGAATCGGAACTGGCGCGCCTGGATAACGACCTGACCCCGATGGGTTCAGTGAGGGCCGGCAATGAAGCGGGCACGATCCCTGCCTGGACCGGAGGATTGACCGAGCCGCCTGCCAACTACACGGGTACGCCGCACCTGGCGGATCCTTTCCCAAGCGACCCGATCCTGTTCACGATCACGGCCGCCAATGTTGATCAGTACGCAGCGAATCTTTCGCCGGGGCAGGTTGCCCTGTTCAAAAAATATCCCGATACGTACAAGATGAACGTCTACCCAAGCCATCGTGTAGTCGCGATGTCGGATGATGTTTATGCCAAAATTCGGGAGAACGGGGCCAAAGCCGAGCTGATCAACGACGGTAACGGCGCCGTAAACTTCGAAGTGGCGCATGCATTCCCGATTCCGCAGAATGCTTACGAGGTGCTGTGGAACCACCTGACGCGTTATCGGGGCGGGTCGGCACAACGCACCTACGTACAGGTGCCGGTGCAGGGGAACGGCGCTTACGTGCCGGTACAGATCACCGATACGTTCACGTGGCCTGACTTCCTGGAAGGCGGCAAGGATCCGGTGAAAGACCGTAATGTGCTGATCTATTTCACCTACGCGATTCACTCGCCACCGCAGTTGACGGGCACCGTGCTGTTGGTGCACGAGACGGTTGATCAGGTTTCTGACACCCGCCGGGCCTGGCTGTACAACGCCGGTCAGCGCCGTGTGCGCCGCGCCCCGCAGGTTGCCTATGACGGCCCCGGCCAGGGTTCGGATGGAACGCGTACAGCGGATGATTTCGACATGTTCAACGGCGCTCCGGACCGCTACAACTGGAAGTTGGTGGGCAAGAAGGAAATGTACGTTCCTTACAACAGCTACAAGATGCACTCACCGGACGTGACCTACAAACAGTTGCATAACAAGGGCCACATGAACCAGGACTACGCGCGTTATGAGCTGCACCGGGTATGGGAAGTCGAAGCGACCCTGAAAGAAGGTTCCAGGCATATCTACGCCAAACGCGTCTTTTACATCGACGAAGATTCCTGGCAGATCATGGTGAAAGACCAGTATGACGGCCAGGGGCAGTTGTGGCGTATCGGTGAAGCGCATGCCATCCAGTATTACACCATCAATGTTCCCTGGATTACCAACGAGACGCTGATGGACCTGAACGACGGGCGCTACCTGACTCTCGGCTTGACCAACGAGGAAAAAGAACCGTACATTTTCGGTCTGAAAATGTCGCGGGATGATTACGACACGAGCGCACTCAGACGCCTCGGCAAACGCTAAGTTCTGAACTCATGCCAGGGGTCGGTAATGCACCGGCCTCTGGCATTGTTGTCTGTGTATGTTGTACATTCGATCCGCTAACCACTGCATCGGAATCTTCTAATGACAAAATCGATTTACCTTAGGCGACTGCTCTTGCTCACGGCAATTGCGGTCACGGGATTCATTTCTCCGGCATTTGCGGTTGATTTGCTGGAGATGCCGGCTGTTCAAAGCGGTGCCGCTACCCAGACGCTGCTGCTGGATATCTCCAGCCGTGATGACAACGCCCTGGCGGTGGTTGGTGCCCACGGCGTTATCATCGTCAGTGATGACGGCGGTGCGACCTGGACCCAGGCCGCTGTGCCTTCATCGGTGATGTTGACCGGAGTCGATTTTCCAACGCCTGATTCCGGTTGGGCCGTCGGTCACGACGGATTGATTTTGCACACCGGCGACGGCGGCAAAACCTGGCAAAAGCAGCTTGACGGCTATCAGCTCAATGAGCAGATCGTAGCCGTAGCCGAGCGTATCGTGGAACAGGCTAGTCAGGAAGTGGAAGCCTTCCAATCACAGGATGAGCCAGACGAGGACGAACTGGCTGACGCCGAGTTCATGCTGGAAGAAGCAGAGTTCATGCTGGAAGGCGCGATGGACGACACCTCCGCAGGACCGGTTCGGCCGTTGCTGGACGTCTGGTTTCGCAACGCGCAGGAAGGATTTGTTGTCGGTTCTTACGGCATGTTGCTGCACACCGTTGACGGCGGCGGGACCTGGAGCCTGGTATCCGACCGAATGGACAACGCCCAGGCATTTCACCTGAACCAAATTACCCAGGCGCCTGATGGGACCCTCTATATCGCGGGAGAAGCCGGCTACATTTATCGGTCCAGTGACGGTGGGATGAGTTGGGACAGCCTTGAACCGGGTTACGAAGGCTCTTTTTACGGCATCGTCGTGGTTCCGGACGGGTCGGATAGATATGAATTGCTGGCTTTCGGATTGCGCGGCAATCTGTTCCGGTCAGTTGACCGGGGGGAGACCTGGGAGTCGCTGGATTCAGGCACATCGGTGACACTGATGAACGGGATACTGCTGCGCGACGGAACGGTGTTCCTGGCGGGGCAGGGCGGCGTCATCATGACACGGGCACCTGGACAGCAGCAATTCATGCCATCGAAAAATCGTGACCGCCGGACCGTTTCGGGCCTGGTCCAGAAATCCGACGGAAATGTTCTGCTCGCCGGGCTGGGCGGGCTCAGGATAACCGATGCAACGGGAATGCCTGTGGCATCCCCTTCCACAAAGCAATGAGGCGGGTGCGATGAGCGAACACGAAATTAAAGACGCCGTTAAAGGTGCTGTTGACGAAGTAGAGCATGCGTTCCTGGAAGCCGAGTCGATCGTAGAACGATTCATTTTCGGCAAGAGGCTCTGGGTTCTGCTGATTTTTCTGCTGGCGACCGTATACCTGGTCTCAGCTGCCATCAAGGTCAGGCCCGATGCCAGCTTTGAGAAAATGGTTCCTATCAAACATCCGTACATCGCCGCCTACCTGGAGCGAAAGGATGAGTTGACCGGTCTCGGTAATGCCGTGCGCATTTCCGTGGAGACGACAGAGGGTGACATCTTTACCGAAGAGTACATGGAAACGCTGCGACAGATCAGCGACGAAGTGTTCTTCATTCCCGGTGTGGCGCGCTCCGGAGTCAAGTCCCTGTGGACCCCGAACGTTCGATGGGGTGAGGTCACCGAGGAAGGCTTCACCGGCGGCACGGTCGTGCCCGACGAGTACGACGGCTCGGAAGCCAGCCTGCAGCAGGTTCGCGCCAACGTGATGAAGTCCGGCCAGGTCGGCGACCTGGTTGCCAATGATTTCCGTTCAACCATCATCCTGGCCCCATTGATGGAGACCAATCCTGAAACCGGCGAGGCGCTCAACTTCGGGGAAATTTCGAAGAAGCTGGAACAACTGGTGCGGGACAAGTATCAAACTGACCGCATCAAGATTCACATGACGGGCTTTGCCAAGGTCATGGGAGACTTGATTGACGGGGCCGGTCAAGTCGCGTTTTTCTTCCTGTTGGCACTGGGCATCACGTTGCTCCTGTTCTATATCTACTCACGCTGTATCCGCAGTTCGATCGTAGTCGTCCTGTGCTCGGTGATTGCAGTGGCCTGGCAGGTCGGCCTGTTGAATGTGCTCGGTTACGGACTCGACCCCTACTCCATGCTGATCCCTTTCCTCGTTTTTGCGATCGGCGTCAGCCACGGCGTGCAGATGATCAATGCCATCATGCACGGGCGGTCCGAGGGCCGGGATAACGAAGAGTCGGCTCGTTATGCATTCCGCACGCTCTATGTTCCGGGCCTGACCGCGCTGGTTTCCGACGGCATCGGTTTTGCGACGCTCATGGTGATCCAGATCCAGGTGATCCACGACCTGGCCATTGCCGCCAGTGTCGGTGTGCTCGTTGTTATCCTGACCAACCTTATTCTCTTGCCGGTGCTGATGTCTTACCTTGGCGTGGGCGTCACGGCAATCCGCCGGATGAAAAAATTCGAGAACAGCGGCATCTACCACCGTCTGTGCGAGTTTTCGACCATCTATACCTATCCAAAGGTCGCCAGAACACTGGTTGTGCTCGCGATTGCGGCATTCGCCTTTGGGCTGTGGTACGGCAAGGATCTGAAAATCGGTGATCTCGATGCCGGCGCGCCGGAACTTCGCGCGGATTCGCGCTATAACCTCGACAACAAGTTCATCGTGGAAAATTATACGGCCAGCACGGACGTGTTCGTCGTCATGGTGCAGACCGAAGACATGCAGTGTGTCACTTATGAGACCTATGCCGCGGTGGATCTGTTCGAGTGGGTGATGAGCGATGTCCCGGGCGTGCAGTCTGCGGTTTCGCTGATTGATGCATCCAAACGCGCCATTGCCGGCAATAACGAGGGCAGCCCCAAGTGGGCCACCATCACGCGCAACCAGTGGGTGTTGAACGGGTCAGTCAGCGGCAAGGCCATGCCTCCGGGTTTGATGAACGCGGATTGCAACCTGGTTCCGGTGATGATTTTCCTCAAGGACCACAAAGCGGAAACCCTGCTGGCGGTGACCGCCGCTATCGAGAAATTCAAACAGGAATATGACACCGGGAATGTTCGTTTCGTCATGGCGGCGGGAAACTCCGGTATCGAGGCGGCAACCAACGATGTGGTCAGCAAAGCGCAGTACAAGATGCTGGCCTGGGTCTACGGCGTCGTGTCGTTCCTGGTCCTGCTGGCGTTCCGGTCCGCGCGTGCGGTCTTCTGTATCGTTCTGCCGCTGGCCCTGACCTCGGTTCTGGGACAGGCCCTGATGACCTTCCTGGGCATTGGCGTGAAGGTGGCTACCCTGCCGGTTATCGCGCTGGGCGTCGGTATCGGCGTGGACTACGGCATCTACATTTTCAGCAAGCTGGAGACCTATCTCTACAAGGGACTCAAGTTGCATGACGCCTATTTCGAAACCCTGAAAACCACCGGCAAAGCGGTTTCGTTCACCGGCCTCACCCTTGCGATTGGCGTGGCCACCTGGCTTTGGTCGCCGATCAAGTTCCAGGGTGACATGGGGCTGATGCTCACATTCATGTTCGTCATGAACATGTTTGGCGCTCTGATCCTGTTGCCGGCGCTGGTACGGTTGTTGATTCCGACCAAGAAGTACCAGATGCACGAGGTGGAAGAGGGCCGTCTGAAATTGGAGTCCGGCGAAGCCGTGCACTGATCAGAAAGCTGTGCTGGTAAGGATAAAGCCGATGGCCGTGCGGCCATCGGCTTTTTTTCGGAACCTGCTTGGTGATTGCGCACTTTAACTGTTAAATTGAACGGCCCTTACTTTTAACTTCATGAATGGGAGGAAATTCATGGCGGAACGCATCTGGCAAAAAAGTTATTCAGCAGGTATACCGAACGAGATCAGTCCGTCCGGCGTGAATTCGGTTGCGGAAATGTTTCACAAAGCGGTCGAAGAATTTGGCGACAAGACCGCGTTCAGCAGTTTTGGCACCGGCATGACTTTTGCGGATGTCGACCGGCTGTCCAGGGATTTCGCCGCGTATCTGCAGAATGAGCTTGGCCTGAAAAAGGGCGACCGTGTTGCAATGATGGCGCCGAACACGCTGGTCTTTGCGGTGGGAATGTTCGGCATCATCCGGGCAGGCGGCGTTCAGGTTAACGTCAATCCGCTCTATTCTCCCAGAGAATTACAGCACCAGCTCAAGGACGCTGATGTCGACACCATTATCATTTTTGCGGGATCAACGCCGACACTGGCCGAG
Organism: Lysobacterales bacterium; assembly: GCA_013001885.1. GTDB lineage: Bacteria > Pseudomonadota > Gammaproteobacteria > Xanthomonadales > SZUA-36 > JAHEFT01. The sequence continues at coordinate 5,748 of JABDLD010000069.1, read as the reverse complement.
GTGATTGCCCGGACGCCGGTGAAAAACGTGATCTTGTTCGGTCTCGATGACCTGGTCAACAAAGGGCTTCCTTCCCCGCCGGCTGATGGCCGGCTGACGGGCACGACCGCCTTCACGGATGCAGTTGCGAAAGGAGCTGACCTCGAGTTACAGGAGCCCGGGATGGCGCAGGATGATCTGTTGTTCCTGCAATACACTGGTGGCACCACCGGGCTGTCGAAAGGCGCCATGCTGACTCATGGTAACCTGCTGGCCAATATCGCCCAGTTCGAGTCCGTGTCCTGCGGAATGATCGACAGGGGTAGCGAAGTTGTCCTGACCGCAATTCCCATGTATCACATCTTTGCGTTGATGGTGAACACGCTGACCTTCTTCAAGCTGGGCGGCACCAACGTGCTGGTGACGAACCCGCGCGACATGGAGTCTTTCGTCAAGATCTGGGCTGCGGCAAAGCCCAGTATTTTCACCGGCGTAAACACGCTGTATGTCGGCTTGCTGCACACGCCTGGTTTCAGCGACATTGATTTTTCAGGACTCAAGATTTCCATGGGCGGCGGCGCACCGGTGCAGCAGGCGATTTCACAAAAATGGAAAGACCTGACCGGGCGATACATCAAGGAAGGCTACGGTTTGTCTGAAACTTCTCCCATTCTGACAGTGAACCAACTGACCGAATCCGAATACAGGCAGGGTATCGGAGTTCCCGTCCCTTCCACCGATATCTCTTTGCGCGATGATGACGGCAACGAGGTGGCACAGGGCGAGTCCGGCGAGTTGTGTGCCAAAGGACCCCAGGTCATGAAAGGCTACTGGCGGCAACCTGAAGCCACTGCCGAGGTGATGACCGAAGACGGTTACTTCAAAACAGGTGATATCGCCGTGATGGACGAGGAAGGCTACTTCCGCATCGTCGACCGCAAGAAAGACATGATCCTGGTTTCTGGCTTCAATGTTTTTCCCAACGAGATTGAAGAAGAGGTCGCTGCCATGCCCGGCGTGATCGAATCAGCCTGCGTCGGTGTGCCGAATGAAGCCACAGGAGAAGCGGTCAAACTGTTTGTGGTCAAATCGGACGATTCAATCACCGAAGACGACGTCCGAAAATATCTACGTCAGAGCCTCGCCGGCTACAAGGTACCCAAGCAGGTGGTTTTCATCGATGAATTGCCGAAATCCGCGGTAGGGAAAATTCTGAGGCGTGAGTTGAAGTAAATGGCGAAACAGCGGCTGAGTGCGGTGGACTGGGCGTTTCTGCAAACCGAAACGCCCAGCAAGCTGGCGCATGTGGCCGGGCTGTGGGTGTTCAAACTTCCTAAGTACTATCGCAGGAATTTCTGGAACGAGTTCATGCAGGGTTTGCGGGACGCCGGTACCGCGCATCCGCCATTTAACTACAGGCTGGGCGGAGGATTGGATTTACCTTCCTGGATAGAAGATCCTGGCTTTGATATCGAAGACCATGTCCGCTTCGCTGCGTTACCTGCACCGGGCACCACTGATCAAATGCTGAAGATGGTGTCGCGCATCCATTCAAAACAGCTGGATCGCTCAAAACCTTTGTGGGAATGCTACCTGATCGAAGGTATAAAAGGCCGGCGTGTGGCCATTTATTTCAAGGTACACCATGCGCTACTGGATGGAGTCGCAACCATGGAGCACCTGGTAGGGTCATTGTCGGCATCGCCAGAAGCTCAGTCATCCCGCGCATTTTGGCAACCGGTCCTGAAGCGCAAGGCGCCAGTGATTGAAACCGGGCTGCTGGGCCGCCTGGGTAAAGTGTCAGCGGGCCTGGTAGATCAAATCCGAACGGTACCCGAATTATCCGCTACGCTCGCCCGCGAAGGATTAAAAGTACTGAACCTGGCGGAAAGTTCGGCCAAGGCGCCCTTCATGGCGCCAAAAACTCCGCTGGGCAGAGCGATCACGGCCGATCGTAAGCTGGGAGTGGCCAGTTTTTTACTGCCCCGCATCAAGAAGCTGGGCCGAAATTCGGGTGCAACAGTCAACGACATTGTGCTGGCCATGAGCGCCGGCGCACTTCGCGACTACCTGACTGAAAACCAATCCCTGCCCGCCAGGCCCCTGACAGCCTGGGTGCCGGTTTCCCTGCGTTCAGCCGAGGAAAATGAAACCGGAAACCGGGTCACGGTAATGATGTGTTCACTGGGTACCGACATCCGTGATTCCGGCGAACGACTGGAAGTGATCAAGTCGTCCGTTTCTGCAGCAAAGAAGGAACTCAGCGGGCATTCAGCCCGGGCGTCGGACAATTACACGCAACTGCTGAGCGGGCTGGTTGTCCTGACCCAGACGCTGGGAGTAGCCGATCGATTACCGCCCGCTGCCAACCTGGTAATTTCGAATGTGCCTGGACCCCGGGAGCCGCGTTATATCAACGGCGCGATGCTCGTGGAACAGTATCCTCTTTCCATGCTGATCGACGGTCAGGCACTCAACATCACGGTGACGAGTCACGACGACCGGCTGGATTTCGGCCTGTTGTCCTGCCCGAACGCACTGCCGGATCCGCAGCGCCTGGCCGATGGCCTGGAAACTGAGCTTAAACGGCTGGAGCGGTCTTTCAGTTCGGCGGCAAAAAGCACAACGTCCTCCGCGGCAAAGAAGAAAGCGGGCAAGAAACCTTCCCGCCCCGGTGATTTCGGGCAGCTGGTCGCGTCCCTGGGCGCCATACCAATAGAAGCACTCAACAAACTCGCCTCGGGTGGCAACCTCAGCAAAAAAGCATGGTCAGAACTCCAGAAATCCTTCGACCGGCTGAACCAGGCGGCTCAATCGCTCCAGAAAGGCGCAAGCGGGAAAGGCCGTTCAAAAAAGGAAGGGCTCGACGGGCCGGACCCGGAGCTGATGAACGCGCAAGCCCCGCTCTGGAACGCGTTGATGGATTACTATTTTCGCCTGGAATTCGCGGGCTGGGAAAGCCTTCCCGAGGTTCCGTCGCTGCTGATTGGAGTCCACTCGGGCGGGCCGCTTACCATGGACGCCTGGACTGTTGCATTGGCTTGGTGGCGGCATTTCGGCGAACAAAGAAGTCTGCACGGCACCGCGCATGACGTGCTCATGAGCGCCCCCGGACTGGGCAGCTACTTCAAGCGCATGGGAACGATCTCACCGAGCCGGGAAAACATCGGAGCCGCCTTCCGCAAGGGCGACGACGTGATTCTCTGGCCCGGCGGCGAGGTGGATGCATACCGCTCGTGGGATAAGCGCGATATCGCCGTGCTGGGAGGCAGAACGGGGTTCATCCGGCTGGCGATTCGAGAGGGTGTCCCCATCGTGCCGGTGGCAACGATCGGCGGGCACGACACCCTGTTTGTCCTTTCAGAAGGCCGCGGGCTGGCCAAGGCCCTGGGTTTGAAAAAGCGGATGCGCAGCGATGTCGCTCCTATTACGCTGAGTATTCCATTCGGAGTGACGCTGCATCTGACGCCGTTTCAGCACGTACCGCTGCCGGCGAAAATCCGGACTGAAATACTTGAGCCAATCCACCTCGGCGCTGATCCTGATCTGGAAAACGACAACGAATATGTTGGCAAGGTTTACACAGAAATTGAATCGGTCATCCAGGCCGGAATGACGCGCCTGGCCAGGAAACGCAAGTTCCCGGTCCTGGGATGAACGGGCTTTTCGAGCTGCCGACCGCTCGCTCCCCTTGCAAGATGCAGGTTTGAAATGTCCTTAAAAAATTCTGATAGCGAATGGCTTGCCGAAACGCACTGCGTAGAAAACCAGCCGACTCCTCTTGAAAATCACAATGTTTACCGGCTGGACGCGGCTTTGCTGGAAGGCTTGGAGCGGGAAGGAGCGGCCTGGGCCGAGCCTGAGCTCCAGGAATTTGGCCGCTTGACGGGCAGGGCCGAGATCATTGAACTGGGATTCCAGGCGAATGAGAGCAGGCCTGCGCTCCACACGCACGATCGTAACGGCCATCGCGTCAACGAGGTCCGGTTTCACCCGGCCTATCACGAACTCATGCGGTATTCCCTCGGGAATGGCCTGCATGCATCACACTGGACTGAACCCCGGGCCGGCGCCCAGGTTGCAAGGGCCGCGAAATTCTACCTGATGTCCCAGGTCGAGGCCGCCCACGGCTGCCCCGTGACCATGACCTCGGCCGTCATACCGGCTCTCAGGCACCAGGCTGACGTATACGCCGAATACGCGGAAAAGATCCTGTCCTATGAATACGACCCGCGCAATGTGCCGATTGCGGACAAGTCGAGTATAACCATGGGCATGGCCATGACTGAAAAACAGGGCGGCTCCGACGTGCGCAGTAACTCGACGCGAGCCTATCCCGTTGGTGAACCCGGCCCCGGCCAGGAATACCGGCTGGTTGGGCACAAGTACTTTGTTTCTGCCCCGATGTGTGACGCGTTCCTGGTGCTGGCGCAAAGCGAAGCGGGGCTTTCCTGTTTCTTCATGCCGCGCTGGCGCCCGGACGGCACACTGAACGCGATGCAGATTCAGAAACTCAAAAACAAAATGGGCAATGTCGCCAACGCATCCAGCGAGGTCGAATTGCGCGGTGCATATGCGGTTATGGTCGGCGAGGAAGGCCGCGGCGTGCGGACCATCATCGATATGGTTTCAATGACACGTTTCGACTGCATGATTGGCTCATCGGGAGGGATGCGGCAAGCCGTGGTGCAGGCCATTCATCACTCTCGCCAGCGCGCGGCTTTTGGAAAACCGTTAATCGAGCAGACGTTGATGCAGAACGTGTTGGCCGACCTGGCACTGGAAAGCGAGGCGGCGACAGCTCTAACCCTGCGCATCGCCCGGGCGCTGGACGAACGGGAAGGGTCTGCGCATGAAAGGCGCCTGGTCCGTTTGGGTACAGTGCTGGGCAAGTACTGGATCTGCAAACGCACGCCGGGTCACGCCTTTGAGGCCATGGAGTGCATCGGAGGCAGCGGGGTGATGGAAGACAGCATCATGCCCCGCCTGTTCCGGGAGTCCCCGGTGAATGCCATCTGGGAGGGCAGTGGAAACGTACAGTGCCTGGATCTGCTGAGAGCATTGCAAAAAGAGCCTGAAGTGGCTGATGTCTATTTTGCCGAGCTGGACCGTGCATCGGGCAGCAACGATTTTTTTGACGATGCGGTGATTCGGTTAAAAAACCAAATGGCGAATCCTGAAACGCTGGAGTTCCGCAGCCGGTCCGTCCTGGGATCAATGGCTGTCATGCTTCAGGCTGCGCTGTTGATCCAGTATTCAACCGTTGAGGTCGCAACGGCTTTTTGTGCTTCCCGGCTTGGGGATTCGAACCACTCGCTCTACGGCACGCTTCCCCGCGGCGCAGAATGCCGGGCCATTATCGACCGGGCGCTTCCGGAGCTTGCATAAAATGAGTACACTTTTTTCAATATACAGAAACCAGGGAGTTCAATGCAGATATGAACAGACCATCAATACTAAGTAAGTTATTCAAAGGTGCGGTACTTCTTGCCGGGTTGAGTTTACTCTTAACCGGCGCCGGATACGCGCAGGACAAGCCCAACATCCTGATCATCTGGGGCGACGACATCGGGGTGTACAACATCAGCGCATATAACGACGGCGCCATGGGATACCGCACCCCGAATATCGATCGGATCGCGGCCGAGGGCGTGCGTTTTACCGATTATTACGGCGACCAGAGCTGCACGGCCGGCCGTTCCTCTTTCATCACCGGACAGTCGCCTCTCCGGACCGGGCTGAGCAAAGTGGGTCTGCCCGGCGCTGAAC
>JABDLD010000047.1 GCA_013001885.1 Lysobacterales bacterium | reverse complement strand
CGGTTGGCTCGCTTAGGTGTGGATCTTCTGGATGACATCCGAGATGCACAGATTGATCCGCATGGAGATGCCGCAGGCCGGGCACATCGCGATGAGCATTCCGAGTACGCACTTCAAGCGGCAATCGACTGGATCAACGACTGCGCCATCTGCTTAGCACTCGCTAGAACTGTTTAACAAAGCGTTAAGAAATTCATCGAAGTGTGCACGGCTGGGTGGACTAGTGAACTCTCGATACGAAGAGTTGCCACCTTAAGTGCCAGTTACGACTTAGAAAAAGTCTTTTCTTCCCGGTTGGCACGACTAATGCAATTAGCTCGACAACCCTTGGCAGACCGCTGAGGCTGTATACGCAAATTGTTATGAAACGGAGTGAGACCATGAAGAGAATTATTATTGCGAGCCTTCTTTCTGTCGCGGCATCTGCAGCGTTTGCTCATGATGACGCGCTTAGCGGAATCGATGAGTGGTACGGTAGCGTGCTCCTTGACCATCGCGCCGGTTCCACGGGCGAACCCCTGAAAGGTGAGAGTGAACTGTACGGCAGTTTCTTTGCAAATCCCGAGTTGCTAGAGGCGGACCGGAGCGCTCAGGTCATTCCTTGGGATCCTGCGGAAGACTGGAAGGCGCAAATCAACTAACCGCCATCGGACACCCGGCCCTGGTTGGCCTGGGCCAGGTGTTCAGTTCGTGCGAATCCAAAGTATCAGTTTTGCCGTTTCGGTCCCGTCTCGATCGCAGCTGCATTAAGGGCTAATTGTCGTTCTGGGCCCACAGTTGCCGGGTGGGTATTGAGAATACTCTTGATTCGGAATCTATTGAGCCATGGTTGATTAAGCCGGCCTGTGTATCCGCCCGTTGTGTCAGATCAATGTGAGTAAAGAAGATGAAACTATTACTTTCGATAATTATCTTGGCTTCGACAGCCATTGCTGGGGAAGACAGCCTTCCGATGCCACCAGGATTTTCCCTCGACCAAAAACCGCAGGACGTGTTGAGTAACTATCCGCTTGGTGTCATATCATCGATGGCGGCCTATGCACATCACGGACATCCTGATCAAGAGCTGATTCTGCCTAACGGATCGAATGGTTGGGTTTACGAGCTGCGCAGCAAACAGCCTGCCACGACTTATGTGCAACCTGATGGTACGGCGCTAAACGTACAAGACGGGAGCGCAGTAGGCCCCAGTGTTCGCTACACACTCGTGTTCGGGGTCGACGATAAGGTGATCGATGTGCTTTATGACGACCGACACCGTCAGTTCGGATCCAATGCCCTCCAATTGCAGCAGTCGGCCGATGCGAATGGGAAATAAGCGTAACCAATCAAGGCGTTCGACGGAAACAAAGTCGTGCAATGGAGTGATGGAGGATCTGATTCATCTTTATGAATATCCGGTAGCTACCCGTGAACCCGGTGCCCGAAAGGAGGGAAAACACTGTGGCCAAGAAAATCGCGTGCCTGGTCTGTGGCGAAGCTGCTTTAGACGATTCCCTCTCGTTTGAGTACGCCGGTGTTCGATATGCGTTTTGCGGCGTTCAGTGCAGGGCCCATTTCACGGAAGAATGCGAGATTGAGCACTTCCAAACCGATCAGGGTGCGGGGGATGCTGAACCAGGCAGGGAATGACATCTCAGCGATTTCCTTTACCAGCCCGCATCAGATGGCCTTGAGCTGACATGGCTGCGCATCATGCCAGCCCAGGCGCGTGGGAAAAGCTGATCGCAGGTGCGATGAACGGGCCGTTGGTGGCCATGGCTGTGATCTTCATAATTGGAGCCGGCTTCATCGCGTTAATCATAACGCCGCGAGAGGAAGAGCCGCAGATCATCGTGCCACTTGCTGATGTTCTCGTCTCGGCACCTGGATTGAGTGCGCGTCAAGTTGAGCGGCAGGTCAGTACGCCGCTCGAAAAACTGCTCTCCCAGATTGACGGGGTCGAACACGTGTATTCGATGTCCCGGTCTGGACGCGCTGTGGTCACCGTGCGCTTTTACGTTGGAGAGGACCGGGAAGACTCCTTGGTCAAGGTTTTTGCCAAACTAGAGTCCAGTCGGGATACGATTCCTGCCATCGTTTCTTCTTGGGTGGTTAAGCCGTTGGAAGTTGACGATGTGCCGATCATGATCGCGGCGTTGTGGAGCGACGACCCGGATCAAGTCGACGGCTATCAACTGCGCCGATTGGCCGAGGAAATGGGCCATCGGCTCAAGGCGATCGATCAGACCAATCGAGTTACAGTCACTGGCGGCTATCCCAGACGCGTTCGCGTGCAACTGGACCCGCAGGCTTTGGCGGCAAGGAACACCACACCCCTTGCCTTGGCAGCGGCCATTGAGGCTGCCAACGTGCAACTACCGGCGGGTGCTGTGATTCGCCACGATCGTTCGTTCGAGGTGGAGGCTGGTACCTTTATCAGCGATGCGCAGGCGCTCGGACGGCTGGTGATCAACGTCACAAATGGTGCACCTGTCTACCTCAGTGATGTCGCGCGCATCAGCGATGGCCCAGGGGAGCCAGGCAATTACACCTGGCTGGGGTTCGGGCCTGCTGCCGGAGTTGGCGCCGAAGGAAGTGAGGTGTTTCCTGCCGTGTTTCTGGCGATCGCCAAACGCAAAGGCTCCAATGCGGTTTGGGTGGCGGAAGAGGCACGAGAGAATCTTGAAAGGCTTCACCGGGAGCTTTTTCCGCCCCAGGTCCATTTTGAGATCATTC
>JABDLD010000023.1 GCA_013001885.1 Lysobacterales bacterium | reverse complement strand
CGCGCCGTTGCGCGACAGCCATTGAGCCGCATCACGCCTGTGCTCCGCCTCCTCGCGACAGAACTGGTCCAGGCGGTCGCGCAAAGGCCGCAGCTCCGGCTCGTCTCCGATCGCCTGCACCTGTTCCAGGTAGTGGCCTTCGACAAACGTTTCGACGGCGGCAACGGTCCGGCATGCCGCGCGCATGCCCAGCAGCGCCGACAGAGCGCCCAGTAACCAACCCGCGGCACGCCACAGCCATAACAGGCGGCTCTGGTGCTCGCGCGGCAACCAGCCGTCGAAGAACTGCCGGTGGCGCATCTCTGCCGCCAGGTGCTCACTTGCAAAAGCCCGCAGCTCGCTGGATCGGCCCACAGCGAGCATGCCGCGATAGATTTCCACCGCGCCCACCTCTCCCGCGTGATCGGAGCGCAGGTCGCCTGTCAGCCGGGCGTCTATGGGTAAGGTGTCAAATGCTGAAATTTCCATTATGTATCGGTTTTGTAAAAATATATATGCTATTATAGCGCCTTAATTTCACTTATGTACATATATTGTATAGATATGCCGAGAAAACCTGACAGTCGCGACTGGATGATCCTGTTTGCCCTGACCATTTTTTGGGGCACGGCATTCCTGTTTAACGAGCTGGCGCTGCGCTCGTTTCCCCCAGCGGTCGTGGTCGCTTTGCGAACCAGTATTGCGCTGATTACGGTGCTGGCTGCATTGCGCTTCAGTGGCTCCCGCCTGCCGCCGCCCGGTCGGGGCTGGGCGGCAATCGGAGCGGTGGCCACGCTGGGGACGATCCTCCCGTTTAATCTGGTCGCATGGGCCCAACAGCATATCGATTCGAGCCTGACGGCCGTGCTGATGGCGATCATGCCGCTCTACGTGATCACACTGTCCCATTATTTCGTTCCGGGCCAACGCCTCAATGCTTTCCGAATGGTTGGCTTCGTGCTCGGGTTCGGCGGTGTCTTCCTGGTCATTGGCCCGGACTTGAAAAGTCTGGGCACCTCCAACGTCGAGCTGTGGGCGATGCTTGCAGCATTGGCAGCTGCCCTCAGCTATGCCGCCGGCAGCGTTTTCGCCCGCCGCATGGGTGAACAGGATCCACTTTCTCTGTCGTCAGGAACGCTGCTGGTATCGGCGTTGTGTACCGGCGCCTTCGCGCTGCCCGATGTGAACGCCATTCAGTGGCCGGCCGCTCTGGAGTCAGTAGCCGCAATAGCGGTGCTGGGGATGATTGCGACCGCTTTGTCCACGGTCCTGTTCTTCCGACTGGTCCAGGGTCCGGGACCCGCTTTCCTGTCCATAGTCAATTATTTGGTTCCGGCCTGGGCCGTGCTGGTGGGCGCCATCATTCTCAGCGAGCCGCTGTCGGGTGCCGTGCTCGGCGGGCTGGCGCTGATCCTGACGGGCATTGCGGTTAGCGAAGCCGGTCAGTGGCTTGCCAAAATCGTCGGGATGCGGCGCACGGCACGCGCTCTGGCGAGCGCCATGGCAACATCGGAGAAAGCATGAAAAAGGGCACTACGATCAGCCCACGCGAAGGCGGATGCTACGAAACCGTTACCGCATTCCGGTGGGATTCCAGCGTCCCGCCTGTATAGAAAACCTATACACAGGGGTGTTGTTATAAACCATTGAAAAATATGGGAAGTTTAAAAACCCTTCGTTTCTTAGTCTATTTTTTATATACATTCGGCCCTAAATTCCTCCCTTGCATGCACACTCGCAAATGCATCCTTTTGGGTTAACTTATTGAATTTAAGAAGTTTAATCGTTTGCAGCCGACTGAAAATCTTTCCGGCACGAATATTGCTTCGTATACAGTGAAGAAGAAATTTACTGATCGCTGGAAGGAGCAAGTCATGAACGCCAAATTGAAAACACTGGTCCCTGAAGAAGCCGCCGTTGACAGCCGCAGTTTCGACCGCATCGTCTCAGACAAGAACGCTGACATCAGTTCCGCACTGAATGGCGAGAAGGTGGTTAATGACTCCAGCATGCATGAGGCTCCGACCAAAAAACGCACGCTGGCCAAAACCATCGGCATGGCAATTGCTGCACCGTTGCTCGCCCTGGCATACGTCATCGCATTGCCACTGATCGGTCTCTACTACATGGCTAAATTCGGGCTCGAAGCCTTCGCAAAGAAACTGCCGGTCGAAAACCGCAAGCTGAAAAATGCGGCCACATTGCTGAAAAACATCGGCCTGTTTTTGGTAGCGCCCTTCATCGCCCTGGGCTATGTCATTGCGCTGCCGTTTGCCGGCCTCGTTATGTTCACGAAACTGGCCAATGAAGCCAGGGCAAATCGCGGCTAAACAATCTCTTGTAAGGAGGACCGGGCCAGCCTCTCATTTGGCGCCCGGTCATACCTTTTCCCGGTATCAAATAAATCGAGGTGGCTACTGCTGACCGGGTCAGGCTAACTCCCGCTCGAACAACGCCAGCATCCGCTCCCAGGCCCTATCGGCCTGCACCTGATTGTGCGCGTCTCCATCCGGCGGGCACCAGCCATGCAGGGTGCCTTCGTAGACTTCGATTTCGGCGGACTTTCCAGCCTGGTCGAACGCCGCCCGGAGCAGAGTCTTGTCCTCGGGGTCTTTCTCATCGTCATTTTCGGCAATGGCGATCAGGAAGCCTGCATCAACTTCGGGGACCAACAGGTGCGGGCTGTCGGCCTTTTCGGTGGCAAGCCCGCCACCGTGGAAGGAGGCGCCAGCCCCGATTCGTTCCGGATAGGCTGCCGCCAGGCGGAACGTGTACGAACCGGTCATGCAATAGCCGGCTGTGCCGATCTGCCGGCCGGGGTCCACAGCCTGGTGTGCATCGAGGTATTCGATAAATGCCCCACCGTCACTAACGCAGGTTTTGGGTGAAAGCGAACGGGCATGGGGCATCAGTCGCGCACGTACCTCGGGATCGCCAAAACTTTCGCCGGGCTCGATCACTTCACCACGTGCCGTTCGGTAATAGGGGTTGATCACCAGGACCGTGTAACCCGATTGCGCCAGGCGCTTACCCATCATGCGGAAGGCGGGTCGGATGCCTTTGATATCGGGCCACATGATGACGGCAGCGTGCCGCCCCTCGGCAGGGTGAACCAGGTAACAGTCAGCATCGCCATCCGGCGTGCGCACCATCACTTCCGACTCCACCACCTCGTATGCGTTGGCCACCGACGGCAACAAGGCGGCCAGGGCGGCCACGGATAGCGCGGTGTTAAAATCACGCCGCGTCATCCCGCGGCGGCGCAAAAGGCGGTCAATGTCTTTTTCGGTTCGTTCGTCACACATGGCAGGCTCCTGTCGAAAGAATTCGCATTATAGGATAAACCCGCCAGTGGCCGGCAAGCGCACTAAAAGGAACGACCAGTTTTCACAGAGCCGCAAGAAGACTTTCGATTTGTTTCGGCAAAAATGTGGTTCAGCCTGCTGCAAAAAGGGCAGATTTTCCGGGCGACACCAGCGATGCGTGACTGAGCACCGGATAAACTGATGTCCCGCTGAATCTGGCGCAGGACTGCCTGTGTCGCGACCAGGTTGTCCGCACTCAGCAGGCAACCGGCTTTCAATTGAACCTCAGCCCTGGCCATGGACACCAAAATTTGTGGTCCGAAATTGTCTTGGGGATTGACCGCTCCACCGACGAAATGCGTGGCTGAAGTTCCCCGGTTCGCTATAACCCAGCAGCTCTGCAATTTCCGCTAGCGGCAGGTTCGAACCCATCAGGTATTCCTTTGACAATTGGAAACGGACCTCCTCCAGCAATTGCCGGAAACTGCTGTTTTCCTCGCTTAACCTTCTGCGCAGAGTCCGCACGGACACGTGGATCTTTTCCGCCACGAATTGGATATCTGGAAACTCGCCCGGGCGCGCCAGCAACAACATCCGGACATCGTCGGTAAAGTGACTCTGGCTTTTGAGTTGCGCAATCAGCATTCGGCATTGTTGCCGAAAGTGCTGTGAGGTATCGGGATCGCTTTGAGGCAGCCTGGCGTCAAGCAGTTGCGGCTCAAACAACAACCGGCTCGGATAGCTGATAAACCGGACATCGCAGTCAAAATAATCCCGGTAATCCTGTTGCCTGCCATGTCCATCATGCGCCAGCTCGACCCGTGTGATCGGGACTTTTTCACCAATGATCGCGCTGAATGCGACGGTAGCGGCCGACATGTCACGGTCCAGGTAAACATCGTGCAGGCGCGTTTCAATGGGTGGCGGATCTTTCATTGCGAACCAGGCCTCGCCTCCCGACTCACCGAATTCGAAAGTGAAGAAACTGAAAGTCAGCTGGCCGAATTTCACAGCAAAATTCAAAGCTTTTCGAAAAGTAGAAGCGCTGAGCAGCGCATATCCGAACAGTCCGTAGCGTTGCGGAATAAAAGGTTCACCCAGTTTCAAACCGATCAAGGGATCGCCCGTCAATTCCAGAGCGTTGCGATAAAAGGCCAGTTCCTGCTGAAAAGTGACCCGGGCCTGCGGATTTTCCAGCTGGGACAGCATGATACCGGTGCCTTTGAGACAGGTGCGTCGATTGAGCCCCATGCTTTCAAGAACCTCGAGCACGGGCTCGATGGACTTGACCGGGTGCTGCGGTGGCGTGTGAACAGGCATTTACCGTCGACAGGTACAAATAGGAACAGCTTATGCCGCCTGGCCGTTAATCACAAGTAATTGTCCCGACCGAACATTCGGTTTCAGTGATCCGGCTTCTATAGTTGACCACATCAACATTTTCAATTTGAACCGGAGACAAAACATGTCCAGTAATGCAAAAGTTTTCGTATATGGCGCCAGCGGTTACACCGGCAAACTAGTGGCCGAGTCCCTGGCAGCGCGGAACATCCCGTTTGTTTGCGCCGGCCGCAACCGCGAGCGTCTCGAGCAGAGCCTGGATATCGTGCAGGACCGGCTCGGCCGCCCGTATGAAGCCGAAATCGCCGTCGCCAACAACACCGTCGAAGAATTACTGCCGCTGTTGCGGGACATTGACGTCGTCATCAACGTTGCCGGGCCCTTCATGCAAATCGCCTGGCCGGTGGTCGAGGCCGCCCTGCAGGCCGATTGCCATTACCTTGACACCACCGGCGAACAGGACTGGGTTCTGGCCATCAAGGATCAATACGGCCAGGCATTCGCCGACAAGGGCCTTTTGCTGAACCCGGCCAATTCATACATGTGGGCCGCGGGCGCGATAGCCGCGGAGGTCGTGCTGGAAACAGAGGGCGTCGACAGTCTCGATATTCTTTACCAGATTGACAACGGCTTGCCTTCCGAGGCTTCCACCAAGTCTTTTCTGCGCATGGTCTGCAACGACCAGTTCTACTTGGAACAGAATGAATTGAAACCGTGGCCGCACGACATGATTGCCCAGGTGTCCACCCCGCATCGCAATCGCATGCTTCGCGCCTTGCCCTGGGGCGGAGCTTGCGAACCGGTTTGGTACATGGATGACCCGAGGGTAATCAACTGCTCGGTTCTCACGGCCATCGGCGAACACATCGTGGATGGTGTTGCCCAGGTCATCGACGCTTTCAATGCCCAGGCGCGTGATTTGCCACAGGAACAAAAGGAAGCCTGGACCAATGCGGCGGGCGACCAGATGGACAGCGGCGAGCCGCCCAAGGACGACCTCGACGTTCAGCGCAGCATCATCGTCTGCAATGGCCAGGGGCGCAACGTCACTACCCGGTTTGTCATGAACATGTCCGCACCCTACACCTGGACCGGGGAAGTCTGCGCAGAGGCCGCGGAGCGTTTGCTGGACGGTAAGCTGCAGCAAGCCGGCTTCCAGTCAGCCGCAAAGGCTTTCGGTCATCGTGAGCTGCTAAAGGCATTCCATAGCGGCGATTTCTGCAACCTGCCTGCATAAGGAATCAACATGAAAATGAACGCATACATAGCCGGCGTGGGGATGACCCGTTTCGGCAAGCACATGGACACGACCCTGAAAGGCCTGGCCGGCGAAGCCATCGCCGAGGCCCTGACGGATGCGGGGATCGAAGCAAGCGCCATCGAGGCGGCTTACATGGCGAACGCCGCCGGAGGCGTGGTCCAAGGTCAGGAAATGATCAGCGGGCAAGTGGCCCTGCGTGAACTCGGTATCGGCCGGATTCCGGTCATCAACCTGGAGAACGCCTGCGCGAGCTCATCCACGGCATTCAACCAGGCTTGCACGATGGTCAGCCTGGGCGCCTACGACATCGCCCTGGTCTGTGGTTTCGAAAAACTGTTTCACGAGGACAAACGTCGCACCTTTGCCGCCTTTGACGGCGCCGTCGACACGGAAAATCCGGAAGGTCTGTCCGGAACGCTGAAAACCCTGGCAGCCATAGCCGGCGAGGAAGTCGACGAGGAAAACGCCGGAATTACCCGCTCTGTATTCATGGACATATACTCGCTGCTCGCCAAGGCGCATATGAAAAAATACGGCACCACGCGCGAGCAGTTTGCCGGCGTCACGGTCAAAAACTCTTTTCACGGGAGCCTGAACCCGCGCGCACAGTTCCAGCAAGCCATGACGCTGGCGGAAGTGCTGGACTCACGCGAAATCATCGATCCGCTGACCTTACCGATGTGTTCACCGATCGGTGACGGCGCTGCCGCCATCGTGCTGGTCAGTCAGCGCAAAGCCCGTGAACTGGGATTGAAAAAACCGGTGCGCGTGCTTTCGTCCGCGCTGGTTTCCGGTTGGGACCTGGCTGAGGGTGACATGTCGGTTGGCGAGTTTGCCGCTCAGCAGGCTTACGAAGCGGCCGGGGTCGGTCCGGGCGAAATCAGCCTGGCCGAACTGCATGACGCTTCCGCGCCATCCGAAGTCATTGCCTATGACTACCTGGGCATCTGCGAAAAAGGCCAGGGAGGACGCCTGATCGACGACGGCAGCACCCGCCTGGGCGGCCGGATACCCGTGAACGTGTCTGGCGGCCTGTTGCGTAAAGGCCACCCGATCGGCGCAACCGGCGCGGCGCAGATTGTCGAAATCACAGAGCAACTCCAGGGCCGCTCCAACCAGCGCCAGGTTGAAAACGCCCGCATTGGACTGACCCACAATGGTGGCGGTTTGATAGGTCTGGATGCGGCGGCAACGGTTGTCACGATCCTGGGCAGGGAGGACTGATCATGTCTCAAGCCAATCCCGTTATCCTCGCCGGCCTGATCCAGAGCTGGTGCCGGCAGGATACTGACAAGGATATTCTGACCTTTGTCCAGATTGAAAAAAGTGGCGACTTCGAGGACACCACCCGCTCGTACCGCCAGCTGTGGAGCAACGGCCAGCGCCTGGCGGCCTGGATGCGTTCACAGGGCATGGAAAAGGGTGACAAGTTCGGCATCATCATGCAGAACCACCCGGAGTTCGTCGACCTGATGGTGGCATCCTCCATCCTGGGCACGGTGTTCGTTCCCATTGATCCGCGTACCCGCGGCGACAAACTCAGGTACATGCTGGACTTTGCCGAATGCAAGGGCGCTTTTGTCGCCGGCTATGCGCTCGCTGAAGTCGAGAGCGCCTGGGGCACTGAGGAAGGCCGCTGGATCGCCACGCTGGACGCTGACGGCAGCCGCTATTCGCGCATCGAAGATATCCTGGCGGCGCCGTTGCCGTCACCGGAACTGGCCATTGAAAGCGATGATCCGAATGCGCCGATGCAGATTCTGTATACCTCAGGCACGACCGGTGACCCCAAGGCGATCCTGTCCAGCCATGGTCGTTACGCTGTTTCGGCAACATTGCCGGCCGTATTCGGCCTGACAGAAGACGACTGTATTTACACCGGCCTGTCGCTGACACACGCCAACGCTCAGGTCGTCAGCCTGGGCATGATTCTGCATGCGGGCATCCGCGGTGTAATCAGCCGCAAATTCACCAAATCGCGGCTGTGGGACATTACCCGCCGCTACGGCTGTACATTCTTTAACCTGCTCGGCGGCATGACGACGGCGATTTACGCGGAGCCGCCGCGCGCCGACGATACCGACAACCCGGTAAGGCTGATTCTCAGCGCCGGCATGCCGGCCGCAATCTGGGAAGATTTCGCCCGGCGCTTTGGCGTGCGGCTGTTCGAGTTTTACGGTGCAGCAGAGGGGGGGCTGACTTTCAACCCTACGGGCATCGGACCGGTCGGCAGTTGCGGCAAGGCGCCCCCGTCGATGCAACTGGCTATCCTCGATGAGGACGGCAACGAATGCAGGCCGGGCCAGGCGGGAGAAATCTGTTTCCGCGAGGCCGACGGCAGCTGCCCGCAGCTAACCTACTTCAAGAACCCTGAAGCTACCGCGGAGAAAACCGAAGGCGGTTGGCTGCACATGGGTGATGTCGGTCACGTGGATGAAAATGGCTGGCTGTTTTTCCAGTACCGCATGGGCGGTGGGATACGCAAGAACGGCGATTTCATCAACACGGCTTTCGTGGAAAAGGCCCTTTCGGAAATCGACTCGGTCTCGGATGTCTTCGTATATGGCGCACCCATTTCGAAGGGGCTGGCGCCTGGAGAAAAGCAGGTCATAGCCTCGGTCGTACCGCTCGACTATGAATCATTCGACTCTGCTGCGGTTTTCTCGGCCTGCCGCGAAAAACTGGATGCCAACAGCGTCCCTGACTTCATCCAGGTCGTACGCAAGATTCCCAAAACAGCTTCTGAAAAACCCCAGGAGCGCTTCCTGCTCGAAGCCCTTGATATCGAGGCAGACAACGTATTCAAACAAGAGAGAAGATCATGACTTCATACATCGATTTGCCCCTCAGCGGGCTGGAAGGACCGCTCTCCGAAATGGAAGAGTTGATCCAGGACACTTGCCACCGATTTGCCGTGGAAGTAATGCGGCCGGCCGGACCGGCGCTGGACGAGATGACCCCTGAAGAGACCGTCGCCCCCGGGTCGCCCCTCTGGCAGGTCCTGGAGCAGGCGCAGGAACTCGGCCTGAGTGTCGCAGCCATGCTGGATATGGACGAGCAGGAACGCTCCCGCCTGCTGCTGATCGCGGCCGAAGAACTGGCCTGGGGCGAACCTGGCCTGGCCGGCATGATCCTCGTCAGCCAGATGCCTGCGCTTTACGCGGCCCTGGCTGGCAACATGGAAATGGTCGAATACTGCGACGGCAAAATGGGTTGCTGGGGGATCACGGAACCCGATCATGGCAGCGATACGCTGGATGCGGACGGCAGCCTGCAGGCCGCTGTCGGCGAGTACGGCCGGCCCAATTGCGTGGCGCGAATCGAAGGCGACAAGATCATCATCAATGGGCAAAAGTCAGCCTGGGTTTCCGGCGGCATCACGGCGCAGGTTTGCGCCCTTTATTGTCACCTGGAAGAGGACGGCGCGACCCGGCCCGGCCTGGTGGCGATCGTGCCGCTGGACCTGCCCGGCGTTTCTCGCGGCAAGCCGCTCGACAAGATGGGTCTGCGCGCATTGAACCAGGGTGAGATTTACTTCGACAACGTTGAAGTGCCGATATCTCACCTTCTGGCCGGCCCGGACGAATATGTCGACATGGTTTACAAAACGCTGGCCGAAGCCAATGTGCACGTGGCCAATCTGGCGGTCGGCGTCGCTCGCGCCGCCTACGAACATGCCCTGGAATACGCGCACCAGCGCAAGCAGGGCGGACAGAAAATCATTCACCACCAGAATGTGAAGTACCGCCTGTTTCACATGTTTCGCAAGGTCGAGGCCGCACGCGCACTGGTAAGACGGGTTTCGGAATACAACGCGACCGCTTCCAGGCCCGCCTTACAGGGCTCGATCGCCTCGAAGGTGACCGCCACCCAGACTGCTTTTGAAGTGGCGAGTGAGGCCCTGCAGATGTTCGGCGGCAATGGCCTGACCAAAGAGTACCCGGTGGAGAAACTCCTGCGGGATGCGCGGGCCTGCCTGATTGCCGATGGCTGCAACGAGATTCTGGCCATGAAAGGCGGCAACCTGCTGGTCAACCCCGATTTGATTTGAACGAGGACGAGAACATGACAGACAGACTCAAAGGTAAAGTAGCGCTCGTGACGGGCGCCGGTAACGGCATTGGAGAAGCCACCGCGAAACGTTTTGGCGAAGAAGGCGCACGCGTTGTGGTGAGTGATATCAATACGGCGGATGCAGAGAGTGTTGCCACTGAAATCATGGAAAACGGCGGACAAGCCATCGCCCGGCATCAGGACGCCGCGGACGAGGCCGGATGGGACGCCTTGATTGATGAAATCATCGCGACCTGGGGCCAACTCAATGTGCTGGTCAACAATGCAGGTATCGTCATTCCCGGCACGATTGAGGACACTACGCTGGAAGACTGGCGTAAAACCCAGGCCGTGAACACGGAAGGCGTTTTCCTGGGTTGCCGGGCCGCTGTCCGGGCCATGAAAGAAAACGGCGGGTCAATCATCAATCTCTCATCCATAGAGGGGCTGATTGGCGAACCCACAATCGCTGCCTACAACGCAAGCAAGGGAGCCGTGCGGCTCCTGACCAAGTCTGCCGCCCTGCACTGCGCCGGCAAGGGTTATGGAATCCGGGTCAATTCCATCCATCCCGGAGCCATTGGAACCAGGCTGTTCGAGGAAGCGATCGCGGCAATGCCCGACGGCCAGGAGGTCCTGGAACGGGTGCTGGCCGATATTCCGCTCGGCACTCCGGGCGAGCCGCTCGATATCGCCAATGGGTGCCTGTTCCTGGCGTCGGATGAATCCAAATACATGACCGGTTCCGAACTGGTTATCGACGGCGGCTATACCTGCCATTGATCAGATCTCAGTCTGAGCGGAGATTTCACAATGTCGAAATACACTACTCCCGTATGGGTCAGGAAAATTTACGATTTCGTCGCTTACATGACCGAGGATTTCGGCGGCGGCCCAAAACAGCTGAACATGGCCTGGGTGATCAATTTCCACAAGATTTTCACCTTGTTCATCATCGCCGGGATGATGGTATATCTCGATAATTTCAGCACGTTGGCCTGGGTTTACCTGGGCCTCCACGGCATCTACGGCTATTGCTGGCTGGTCAAGGACTTCGGTTTTCGCGACGGCAGTTTCGAAAGCCGTGTGACCTACGGGGGGGCCTTGATGTCTTACCTGTTGCTGGTAGGCTGGTACTGGCTGTTCCCCTGGTTTTTCCTGACCCGGGAAACTGCGCCTTCCAATGAACTCCTTTTCGCTGCAATTGCCACGCATACCTGGGGCATTACCTGGATGATCGCCGCGGATTGCCAGAAGCACTTCCAGCTTAAGTTTCACAAAGGCCTGATGACCAACGGCATGTTCCGCTACACACGCAATCCCAATTTCTTTGGTGAAATCCTGATTTACCTGTCATATGCCATGCTGGCGAACCATTGGCTGAGCTGGATTGTGTTTGCCTATGCGGCAAGTTATTTTTATATCCGCATGTTGGTTAAAGACGGTTCTATTTCACGCTACCCGGAATGGGATGCCTATGCGGCCGGCTCCAGTCGGCTGATACCCTGGCGCTTGATCACCGCACCCTTTGTCGCCGCTAAGTAAAATGGAAAATCCAAAGTGAACGCAAACAACACCCGGACGATGTTTCTCACGGCAGCCATTTTCAACTGGCTCGTCGGCCTTGCGCTGGCGTTCAAGGCAGAGTTTCTGTTTGCTCTTTTCCGCGTTACACCGGCTCCAACCGAGCCCTTATTCCTCCAGCTCTTCTCCTGGCTGGTGATCGTTTTCGGCATTGGGTACTTCTGGGTTTACAGGGACCCCGCGGCAAACGCGCCCATCATCAAACTGGGCATTATCGGAAAACTGAGTGTCGTCGTGGTGTCATTGGCCTGTGTTCTGGCCGGTTCGGTCAGTTGGCAGATGATGATCCTGGCGTCGGCCGACCTGCTCTACGTGGTCCTGTTCTGGCGCGCGCTGGCGCCGATCAATGCACAAAGCCTTTAACCGGGGACGAGCTGAGGTTGTTCGTCAAACGGGCCCTGATCAAGCGTCGCGACAGGATCGAGAACCAGTTGAAACCCCGGGTTCACGTATTGGGTCCGGATGACAGCGACCTGGAACTCAAGCGAGAATTCTCAATCCCGGGCGGCGTGCATGTTTCAGCAGGGCATTGTTGGGTGAGTCTCGCTGAGGACGGCACGGCAAGAGTCGGCCTTGATGATTTTGCCCGGAAACTGCGCGAGGCTCGACGAGACGCCTTACGGCAATAATTGGATCTGCGTTATCGAAGGCGACAACCTGGATGCAGAACTGCCCCAATTAAAGATCGGCAAGTCTGCCGTCAATTTTATTCAGGAGGATCTGGATCGCTTCAAAGCATTCGTGCAGAAAGCTCTCGGTGACGAGGTTTCCGATCGTGAGTCTTTTTTCATCGGCGTGATTGAAAAGCTGGACTATGCCGGTTGGGAAACCGCGACGAAGGATTTTTTCGGGCGCTGAATGAATCCGGGCATGCAGTCGACACGTTCCGCCCTCGATTCGATGTGCGTGGCGGCCCTGCTCCGGGAATCATCCTGAGTTCGGCTTGAGCATCAACCCTGTTCCGCAGCCTGCCCCGCGTAGCGCTCGCGCAGGATCCGCTTCAGGATCTTACCCGAAGGGTTGCGCGGAATATCGCTGCTGAACTCGAAGGCCCTCGGAATCTTGTAGCCGGCGAGCTTGTCAGCGCAGTAGGCGATGATATCCTCCGGCGTGGCAGTCTCGCCTTCTTTCAGCGACACGATCGCCAGCGGCGTCTCGCCCCATTTCTCCGAGGGCAGGCCGATGACGGCGCACTCGAGTATGGCGGGATGGCCGGTCAGGACGTTCTCGATTTCAGCAGGGTAAATGTTCTCGCCACCCGAGATGATCATGTCCTTCATGCGGTCCTGAATATAAACGAAACCCTCCGCATCGATTGTCGCAAGATCACCTGTATGCAGCCAACCGTTCCTGAGCGCCTCGGCGGTGGCGTCCGGCCGGTTCCAGTACTCGGTCATGATGTGCGGGCCGCGGACGATGACCTCACCTACCCCGCCAACCTCAACATCCTCACCGCTCTCGTCGACAACCCGAACCTCGGTGTGAAAGAACGCCGGGCCCGCGGACCCCGCCTTGGAGACGGCGTCGGCCGCCCCGATCACGCAGGCCGGGCCACAGCTTTCGGTCAGCCCGTAAACCTGGTGCACCTCGATCCCGATTCTCTCGTAATCCATGATGACCGAGACCGGGACTGGCGCTGCGCCGCTCAGAACCCAGCGTATGCTCGATGCACTGAGTTCTTCGCGTCTGGGAGAAGCCCACATCATCTGCAGCATGGCCGGCACCAATAGGCTGGTTTCGCACTTCTCACCGCTGATGACATCGAAGACTCTGTTCGGGTCGAACGCCCGCATGATCACCAGCTTGCCGCCATTATGAATTATCGCAATTGCGGGCGTTAGTGCGCCTACGTGAAACAACGGCATGACCTGCAGGTAGTTGTCGCCCGGCCGCATGTCGCAGGTCATGTTGAGCGTCAGCGACCCCCACATCGTGGTGTTGTGGGTGTGAACCACGCCCTTCGGAAGTCCGGTCGTGCCGGATGTGTACATGATGAACAACCGATCGTCACCCTCGGCGACAGTGGCTGGCTCATCGCCGTGCGTTGATTTGGTTATCTCATCGTAGTTGTCGGACCAGCCCGGACAGCAACCGTTATCTCCAACACGAATCCAGTGTTTGGCGCAGGTTTTTTGGCTGTGCAGTTCCGCTACCGCTTCATCGAACTCGTTGTCATACAACAGCGCCACCGATCCCGAATCATTGACCAGGAACTCGAGTTCACTGGGAACGAGCCTCCAGTTCAGAGGCACGGTGACGGCGCCAATCTTTGCGCAAGCATAGAAACTCTCGACGTATTCGACACCGTTCATCATCAGCAGTGCGACCCGATCTCCCTTACCTACCCCTTTTGCAATCAATGCATTCGCGATTCGATTGCAGCGCTCGTTGAGTTCAGCGAAGGTAAAACGCCGCTTGCGTTCGACTTCCACAAGGGCTTCCGACCTTGCATTCAGCTGCGCGCGTTTGGTCAGGAACAGACCGATGTTCGACTTCATATTGATCTCTCTAAGGGCGTAAGCATGAAAATCAGTTCGCAGAGATATACACCGGTTCATCCCATCCTTTCAAGTTAATCTCCGGGATCGGAATGCGACTCAAGCTGTGAACACAACCCGGCCTACAGGTGCAACTCCACGACATCGCCGTCTTCAACCTCGTGCTCCGGTCCGGTCTGCTGGCCGTCGAACACGTTCTTACCCCACATGCGGGCGAATTTCAGATCACGGGCGAGGTCCCGGTGCACCAGCCGGGCGACGTCCAGCACCGTGTCGCCGCGGCGCACCGTAAACGGTTTATCACTATCGGGCGGTTTGCCCGGCGACTTGGTATAGACCCGCACGATCTCGAGCGCCCGAAAGAGAAAGGGCCCCAACGCCTCCAGCCCTTCGCCGGTCTGCGCGGACACGGTCAGCGCCGGAAAATCTAAACCAAGCAACTCTTCCAGGACCTCGACTTCCTCCGGATCCGGGTCGAGGTCGCTCTTGTTGGCGATCAGCAGTGCAGGCAGGTCGAGACGGAACGGATCATCCGCACCGGGTGGGGCTTCCGCTTCAGCCGCGAGGCCCGGCCAGTGCCCGTGCAGAAATATCTTTTTCTCCGCCAGCTTCGTCATGATGGCCGGTATCTGCTCGAGGCATTCAGGATCACTCACATCGATCACCAGCAGCGCACCGTCGGCCGGATTCAGAGTGGCCACCAGCCACGGTTCCATGAAATCGCCGGAAACCGGCGGCAGGTCCACCAGCTGGAAATGGATATCCTCGTGCGCATGCATTCCGGGCACAGGTAGATGGGTGGTGTGAGGGTACGGGCCAATTTCCGTGCGTGAACCGGTCAGGCGGCTGTGCAGACTCGATTTGCCGGCATTCGGCGGTCCCAGGAGGCACAGCTGGGCGGCGCCGTCCGGGCGCACGACATGCGATGGGCCGCTGCGTTTGCCGCCTTTTTTCGGGGCGCTCAATTCCGCCGTGAGATGCTTGATGCGGCTCTTGATGTCGGCCTGGAGGTGCTCGGTGCCTTTGTGCCTGGGAATGGTGCGCATCATCTCGCGCAGGCATTCGAGCCGCTCGCTTGGGTCGCGGGCCTTGCGGAAGGCGTCCTCGGCTTTCTTGTAATCCGCTGTAACGTTCGTCGGCATTTCAAACCTGTCGTTTACCTGCCGGAAAAAACCAATGCTCAGTATAGATCGAAAAATGGCCGGGCTCGAAATGGTCATGCACGGTAACCTGAAAAAACAAGAGCTCAAGAAAAAAATTCTGACCCCTTTTTCACTTTTGCGCCAATTGACCCAGGACAACAGTTTGAAAATAAAATGGTCCGCGGGGGTCATCCTGCGGTTTAAAAAGCGAGTTACTAGTGTACTATCTGACAATTATGCAAGTCTCGCTGCCTATGAGGAGTTCGTTATGAAGATTTCTGTGAGCCGTTCCATGTTGCTCATTTTCGCGCTGTTGGTCGCTGGGGGGTATCAGGCCCGGTTAGAGGCGCAAACGATTTTTTTCGATGATTTCGAAGACCGCGTCAAGGACCAGCCGCTGATCGGCAACAACTGGACCTGGTTCGACCAGACTTATGGCGGCAACACGTGTACCGGTTCTCCAACCGGCGAATTCGGCCCTTTTTCCGATGGGGACCCCAGTGATTACCCGGCTGATAATCGCAATTACTGGACCGCAAGCGCCGATGTCGGTGCTGGCGATAGCTATTATCGGGCTGGCCTGGAAGTTCCGGCATGGGACGGTGCCCTCGGCAATATGCTGCGCGTTTATGGAAATCAATACAATGGGGCGACAAGCTGCGAGCGGGTCCTGGTGTTCAAGGAAGAAACCATCGGCGCTTCCGGCCCGCACACGTTTTCGTTCGAAGTGGCAAAAGACCAATTCGGCGCCCCGGCGAACGGGGAAATTACCGCCGCATTCGTGAAGGTACTCAGATCCAGTAACAACAGCTTTGCGACCCTGTCTTTCGAGACCGTTTTGACCGCTCCCCCGCCGGCCACCTCCCCCAGTAACGTCAGCACGCGGTTCCAGTATATTGAATTCGACGTTCCCCCGGAGTGGGTCGGCGAACTGCTTCAGTTCGGATTTTATAACGACCTGGCGGAAAACCTCGGCCAATCCTGGGCGACTTCAGCTGCGCTCTACGACAACGTTAAACTGGCTGCGAGCGAGACCGGAGCCGCTGAATATATAGTGACCACTGACTGGTTCGTGGCAGAACCCGAACTGTTGGGCGAAGACCTGACAATCGAGGCCACCGTCAGCTGCGCGACGCCAATCACCGGTTTCAGCCTGGATAACGGCACTGATCCGGTGTCGGTATCAGACTACGAGATCGTGGTCCTACTGAATGATGGAGATTCCGTAACGGTCGATGTGGAAACCGTGAACGGCGCCACCCAATGCAGCGCCGCGCAAAACGTGCCTCAGTCCGGTGCCGAAAAGTCCGCGAGTGCGGCTTGCAATGGCCAGATTTTGTTGGACGATGAATCGGCCACCTGCACTTTTGACAACACCCTGTTCTTTGAGGGCGTTCCGACGCTCGGCAGAGCAGGCACAGCCATCCTGGCCTTGTTGATGTTGGGTCTGGGCCTGGCAGGTTTCAGGCGTTTTGTATAAACCTCTGTAAATAGATTGGGTTTATTAAAAATCTCGCGGCGCTCATCGCCGCGAGATTTTTTTTCTCTGATTTCAGTAAGTACACGCAATGGTCCAGACGCTATGCGGCATATTTACCCGGATGCTATAGTCCGCCTCATCAAAACACTCCGGAGCCCCTCATGTTTCGCTTCCTTACGATCGCGAGGCATTGATCAAGATGCTGGACGCGGCGCTGGCGAAGCAGGCTGGGGCAAAGTAACCGTTTTCATGCATCAAGCGAGGCCAAAATTGAATCAAGCGTTAAGAATTCTCCTGATACTGTTTACAGGCTGCGGCCTGCTCACCTGTTCCATCACGCCGTTAAGTTCGGACCCGAAGCAGACCGATGTCGTCTGCCTGTGGGGCGAGCAAAAATTCAATCTCTGTAAGTACGACTCCCACGAGAAGATGGTGGAGGCGCTTCTGGCCGAGATGACTCTGGATGAGAAAATCGGCCAGATGACCCAGTCCGTATGGCACAACGGCGTGTCTCCGGAAGTTATTCGGCAGGAGGCAATCGGCGCCATCATTCATACCGAAGGACCGGTGCCCGGTGACCTGGCAGACGACTGGGTGCGCAAGTTCGAGGAGTTCCAATGGCAGGCCCTGCAGACGCGCCTGGGTATACCGCTGTTGATCGGTGTGGATGCCATCCACGGACAGAACACCTTTGAAGGCGCAGTCATCTTTCCGCACAACATCGGGATGGCTGCAACCCGCAACCTGAGCCTGATTCAGCGAGCTGCCGAAATCACCGCCATCGAAACGGCGGGCACGGGATTCAACTGGACCTTTTCGCCATGCATCGCAATGCCGCAACACGAGCATTGGGGGCGGGTGTACGAAGGGTTCACCGAAGACCGGGATTTGACGATTGCCGCGGTCAGCGCTTCGGTCCGGGGCCACCAGGGAGAAAGCCTGGCGGCACGCCACACCGTAGCCGCGACCGCCAAGCATTACATCGCGGACGGCGCGACGCAGGGCGGGATTGAAGGCGGTGATGCGGTAATGAGCGATCAGACCATGCGCGAGTTGTATCTGCCCCCCTACGCCCGGGCGGTCGAGGACGGAGTAGCCGCCATCATGGCGGGGTTCAACTCCTACAACGGCGTAAACATGCATCAGAACGGCTACCTGGTGAATGAAGTGCTCAAGGGCGAACTGGGCTTTCAGGGCGTGGTGCTGACCGACTGGAACGGCGGTTTGCGGTTCGGGCCTGCGCACACGGTCATCAATGCCGGCATCGACATGGCCATGCAGCCCGGAAATCACGAGGAGTTCATGGCGGACCTGAAATCCTCGGTGCTCGACAAAACCGTAGCTATCAGCCGGATCGACGACGCCGTCCGGAGAATTCTGCGGCTCAAATTCAAGCTGGGCCTGTTCGCCGATCCTTTCGCCAAAACCGAGTTCAGCGCCCTGGTCGGCTCGCATGATCACCGCGCCGTGGCGCGGCAGGCCGTGCGTGAATCGCTGGTGTTGCTTAAAAGCGAAAATAGCATGTTGCCGTTGAAGCCGGAGGACCGCATTGCCGTGGTGGGAACGCACGGCAACAACAGCGGCCTGCAGAGCGGTGGATGGACCATCCACTGGCAGGGCCAGAAGGACAACTACCGGGGTGCAACCACCATAGTTGACGGTATCCGGGCGGTCGCGCCACAGACTGAATATGCCGAGGCGGGTTGTTACGAAGGCATGGCAGCGGAAAAGGTCGTAGCCGTGGTCGGGGAGGAACCCTACGCCGAATTCAAGGGTGACACCGACCAGCTGTTTCTGAACGAGGCGCAGAGCCAGATCGTGCAGCACTGCAAGGCGCTGGGCAAACAGGTGGCGGTCGTCCTGATTTCCGGGCGGGTGCTCGCCATTGAACCGGAATTGAACTTGAGCGATGCTTTTATCGCGGCCTGGCTGCCGGGATCCGAGGGCGCCGGTGTCGCGGACTTCCTGTTCGCGACCGACGGCTTTCGGCCGACCGGTAAATCACCTTACGCCTGGCCCCGGGGGGTTGAAGATCTGCCGCTGACCCAGCAGGACGACCGGGCCCTTTTCAAGTTCGGCTCTGGCCTCCAATCCTTTTGATCATCGTGGCTTTTTGACGGGGCCGAATTCTGTTTGAAATACCTTGAATTCAATGCGGTAGCTGCGATTCATTCACTGTAATGCAGGTTTCGTGGATATAATGCGGGTGTCTGCAGCCGCAAAACGGATTAACGCGGCGCCACCGCAGGTGGAGACGTTGAAGGGATTTGGAACATGAAACTGCAGAAAACGTGGATATTTTTCATCACACTTGGCCTGGCCGGCCAGGTGTTCGCTCAAAATTCCGTCGCTATCGAGACTCGCCAAACAAAATTGCGCGCGCTGGCAGCGACTCTGCAGCAGCGTGATGCTACGGATCTCAAGGCAGTCGAGGCATTTGCCCGAAGTGCCGGTATTTCGAAACGCCGGGAGTTGCCAAACGGCGGAGCGCTCGAACTGCAGCGCATTGCGCCCGGAATCGGCCCGGTTTTTTACGTGACCAACAACATTCTTGCCGCGCAGACGGTTTCTACGGACAAGGTCTGGCCTGGTGGGCCGGCCGGACTGTCGCTGGATGGCAGCGGAATGACCATGGCTCAATGGGATTTCGGGGCGGTCGATTCCGAACACGTCGAGTTCACCGGCCGTGTCACCCAGGCGGACGTTGCAACCAATATCAGGAAGCATTCCACCCACGTCGCGGGGACGCTGATCGGTGCAGGCTTGCTGTATCTTGACCTGCGTGGCATGGCTTACAGCGCGGAACTGGATGCCTACGACTGGAATTCCGACACGGCTGAAATGGCGGGGGCCGCCGCAAACGGGCAACTGGTATCCAACCATTCTTACGGCATCGCCGCCGGCTGGGTTTATACCGGCGCGACAACTCCACCGGACACCTGGTGGTGGTTCGGTGGCGCCGATCCCGCTATTCAGGAAGATCCGAATTTCGGTTACTACGACAGCGAAAGCCAGTTGTGGGACCAGATTGCGTTCGATGCGCCTTACTACCTGATCGTCAAGGCCGCCGGAAATGACCGAACGGATATCGGACCCGCCGAGGGCGAGGAATACACGATCGTTGACCAGGAAGGCGAATTTGTTTCGACATCCACGGCAGCGAGGAATCCGGATTGCTGGCCGGGTGGTTATGATTGCCTGCCTACTAACAGCGTGGCCAAAAACATCCTGACCATCGGGGCCGTAGACGATCTGCCGGGTGGGTATCTACCGCTAGGGGGTCCCCAGCAAGTCGTCATGGCCGACTTCAGCGGTTGGGGGCCGACCGATGATGGCCGCATCAAGCCGGACCTGGTGGGCAATGGTGTTTTCCTTTTTTCCGCCTGGCCGGATCCTCCGTATTTCGCTGCGGCAGCGGGAACTTCGATGGCCGCGCCCAATGTCAGCGGTTCGCTACTCCTGCTGCAGCAGCATTATCAGCAGCTGAACGGCCCGGGCAATTTTCTTCGCGCGGCTACGCTCAAGGCGCTGGCTATCCACTCTGCCGATGAAGCCGGTGCTGCGCCAGGCCCGGATTACGCTTTCGGCTGGGGTTTGCTGAATACTCTGTCCGCGGCCAACGTGATCAGCGGTGACGGCACAGAGCAACAGATTATAGAAAACAGCCTGGCCAACAGCGAAACGGATGCACGGTCCGTCAGCGTGACGTCACCGGACGCAGTACTCAAAGCCACGCTCGTATGGGCAGATCCCCCGGGTTCTCCACCGGCGCCCGCACTGGATCCTGCTGACCTGATGTTGGTCAATGACCTGGACCTGCGTATTTCTCGAGGGGGCAACGAGTGGTTGCCGTGGGTGCTTGATCCAGCGAATCCCGCCGCGGCCGCCACGACGGGGGACAACATCCGCGACAACGTGGAACAAGTGAAGGTCAACAGCGCGGACACCTGCGCTTACACCGTACGGGTGGCTCATAAAGGGACTTTGCTGAACAGCCAGAAGCAGGAATATTCACTGATCATCAGCGTGGAAGCGCCACCGCCAGCGGGCGTCTTTCTCATCGAAGAAGACTTTACCGGCGGAATGCCTGCCGGATGGAGTGTGGACACCACGGAGGGAGTGAGTTGGACGGTTAATTCGCCGGTAGAGGACGACCCGCGCCTGGATAACCTGACAGGTGGCGCCGGTAACTTTGCGATGGTCAACAATAACTTTTCCAACCAGACGGAAACGTCCCTCGTATCGCCAGTTCTCGATCTGTCGGCGATCGATGACGCAGTGCTGCGTTTCAGCAGTGGATATGGCTACGACGAAGCAGAGTCCATTAACGTCGATGTAAGCAATGACGGCGGTGAGAACTGGAGCAATGTCTGGATTTTTCAGGGTTTTAATCCGCTGCCAAGCCGTTATGTCGTTGACCTCTCGACCATATCGGGCGAAGCGAATGCGCGGCTGCGATTTCGCTTCGACAGCAATGGCGGTTTGTCTGGCGATTTCTGGCAGGTCGATGACATCGAACTGGAGATCTTTGAAGCCTTGCCTGCCCCGGAAAGCCTGCCGGCGCCGGCCATCGAACCCAGCCCGCCCGATGGCGCCTCAGATGTGGGCCTGAGCATCGAACTACAGTGGACTGCCGGTTCACAATCGGATTCTCATAATGTCTATTTCGGCACCGCCAATCCGCTGGGTCCGGGTGATCTCCACGGCAACCAGACCGGCACTTCGCTCAATCCCGGCCCCCTTGTGGCGAATACGACCTACTACTGGCGGGTCGATGAAGTGAACGCCGAGGGTAGCGTGCGCGGCTGTACCTGGAGCTTCAAAACTTCAGCCGAGATGCAGGAAGTTTTGCTCAAAGACGGTTTCGAGTGAACTGAGTGCAACTCCATCAGGTTTTGTAGCCTCCGGGTATATAATTAGTTTTAGAGTTCCCACTCGCAAGCCCAGCAATCCCCGGGTATTGCTGACGTTGTCATGATTCGTATTGCGAGTCGTATCAGCCTGGTATGGAGCGGCGATGGCGTTACTGATCACGTTTGTTCTTATTGCACTTGTTTTTTCATTTTTGTGTTCCATTGCTGAGGCGGTACTGCTCAGCGTGACAGCACCTTACGTGGCGTTGCTGGAAAAACAACAAAAACCATCCGGTGCGCTTCTGCGTCAACTCAAGTCCAATATCAACAAACCACTGGCCGCCATCCTGACGCTCAATACGATCGCGCACACGATCGGTGCTGCGGGCGCAGGAGCGCAGGTAACGGTTGTTTTTGGCAGCGCCTACCTGGGTGTTGCCTCGGCAATCCTCACTTTGCTGATTCTGTTTTTATCCGAAATAATTCCAAAAACTCTGGGTGCTCATCACTGGCGAGCATTAGCGCCGGCAACAGCCTACGGCCTGAAATTTCTTGTCGCCTCGTTGTATCCGATCGTAATGCTCGTGGAGAAAATGACAAGGGGTCTTGCAGAGGGCCAAACAGTCAGCGGGTTTGACCGCGAGGAATTTGCTGTCATGGCTGAACTCAGCGCGCGGGAGGGCCAACTCGCTGAACGGGAGTCGGATGTCCTTCGAAACCTGTTGTTACTGCGCGAAATCCGAGTGAAAGATGCAATGACACCACGAACGGTTGTTTTTTCTCTGCCTAGAAATATGTTGGTCGTAGATTATTTTCACCACCACGAGCAAGTAAGGTTTTCCAGGATACCGGTCTACAGTGACGACCCTGACCACGTGGAAGGCTTCGTTTTGCGTGGTGACCTGCTGTTGGCACAGGCCAGCGGCCAATCAAATGAGAGCCTTGCGCTCTTCATGCGTGAGATTCCCATTCTTCCCAAATCGTTGACACTCGCTGAGGCATTTAACCATGTGCTTCGTGTGCGTGCTCATATTGCGCAGGTCGTGGACGAATTTGGCAGTCCCGTGGGAATACTGACCCTGGAGGACATTATTGAGACCCTTCTGGGCCTGGAAATCGTAGACGAGGGGGATGAATTTGTGAACATGCAGGATCAGGCCCGCCGCTTGTGGAGACGCCGGGCGCGGGACGACTGGCTGGATTTTAGCAGGCTAAAAGACCGAGAATGAGCCAGTCGACAAAGGCTCAAAGTATCATTTCAACCCAAGAGGAAATTACAATGATTGGATATGTGGTTCTTGGCACCAATGACATACCCCGTGCTACTTCTTTCTACGATACCTTGCTCGCTGAAATGGGCGTCACCCGCATGATGGAATTTGGTGAACGCGGCCATGCGTGGGGCGCAGCCATGGACAAACCGATGCTTTGCATAATGACACCCTACGACTGCAAGCCGGCTACTGTGGGAAATGGTGTGATGGTTGGCATCTCGGTCGAATCGCGCGATTTGGTTGATCGATTACACGAGAAGGCGCTGGAACTCGGCGGTGCTGATGAAGGTGCTCCGGGTTTGCGCGCAGAGGGTGGCGAAGGTTTTTACGCAGCCTACTTCCGTGACCTGGATGGCAACAAACTGGACGTCTTCTGCTACGTTTAAAAGGCAGACGGGCCAGCACTGGCCACTAATCAGGGGGTAACCTCAGCCTTTCGTTTGCTGGCGCAAACGAACAAGGCCCTCGCCGTTATCGCCTGCGCCAGGATAATGCGTCTGTTGAAAGCGCCCAGGTCATCCCAGCTCTCGGCGGACAGAAACTCCAGGCTCATTGGGTCCAGCGTCTCCGGGTCCCCGGCAGCCCCAGCGCGCATCTCCATTTCTTTCAGGACGCATCCCCTTTGTTCCTCAGGCAAGGACTCGCCCAGGCGGTCAAAAGCAGCCTGCACCTCATAATGAGTCAGTGGCCCCGTGGCATCGTAGTCCAGGTAAGGCTGCAGAACCGGGCGGTTCTCCATTACCAGAAAAATATACTCACGCGTTTTCCCCGGGTCTGCAGAGACTGCGCCTTCATGAAAAGTGATCGCGATGCTTTCCAGCGGCGCTGTGGAGAAGGCGATGGTTTGCTTGGCAATATCAGTTGCCATGGTTTCCAATTCCAGTGGATCTGCGCGATAAAGCGGTGAGCTTGCCACATCGATAACCACGACGTTTCTGCCAACCAGCCAGGCCGTCGTCTCGCCGGAAACTTGCTGGGCGATCGACTCCGCCAATAGCTTTAGATCCTTTGGCCAGAAATCACAAGCACTAAGCAAAATCGCAACCAGAAACATTAACTTGATAGAAAGAAGCCGCATTTTTAATGACCCCATAACGATCAGGCACCTTGCCCGGGTGCCTGATCGTTGATTTACATTTGTAACGATAAGATTCAGCCGCTGTCGGGGGCTCCCATACGACGGTTGGTTCCGAGGTAAACGCGTGAGGAATCACAATCGAGCTTACCCTGAAAGAGCTCATTGCCCTTTTTCCAGCCGCTCTGGTTGTATTGATCGTAGTCTACGCCCTGCTCCTCGAGATTCTGCCAGGATGCGACGAATTTGAAGTCAAAATCTTCTCCGCCGCCGCCATAGGCCGGGAACAGAACCCACATGCCGGACTTCGAACCTTCGCTTTCGCGGTATTTAGCCCATTCCATCAGGCTGGGTACCAGGTCATCGAAAACAACGCCGTCCGCCATATTGCAGTCGGAGAACGAGACCACGATATTGTTCGGATTTTCCCGTTCTGGCGGCTTCTTGAACTGCAGAGTGGCGAAATTTGAATGAGCCGTGCAGTTCAGGGCTTCATTGAAGCCTTGGGCCTCATTGCCGCCCGTTGCCAACCAGAGGTCCTGCCCGCGGCCAAGGCTCGCCGCGTTTGGCGCACCGCCCAGCCACAGCACATCGAATTCCTGCTCCGGGCTGGAATAGTACGGCACCAGCGTCCAGGCGGAATAATGAGTCTGGTTGTGCTTGTCCGCCCATTGGTTCCAGCCATCTACCGCTTTGTCAAGATCCGCAGGGCCTTTGCCTTCGTTATAGCTACAGGCAAACAACTCGATCGGCGATGCGTGATCCAGTCCGCCCTCCTCATGCGAATCGGCAAGCGCCGTACTTGTCGCAAATGTGCAAATCAGCCCGCCCGTGGCAAGCACCATCAAAACTTTCTTCATAATCTCCCTCCTTGCTATCGTTGAATAATTTAACGGCAGTAGACCGGACACGCCTGGTACCAC
Source organism: Lysobacterales bacterium (assembly GCA_013001885.1). GTDB lineage: Bacteria > Pseudomonadota > Gammaproteobacteria > Xanthomonadales > SZUA-36 > JAHEFT01. Next base: position 51,407 of record JABDLD010000023.1, on the reverse strand, counting down.
AAATTCATGCCGCTCATGGTTAATTGGGCCGCGTAGAAGGCCGCACTCGGCGTTCCGGTGCTCTGTCCGTGCTCTTACTGTAGGAGAGCACGACGGGTTTGTATACGCAAAAGGGCGTAGCTGGAATAAATGATGGCTCGGCATCAGAATTCGTAAATGGAACCCATTTTTATGACAACATGTCGGGCACTGCTGCTTTCGGCGCCGGCAGCGTAGAATGGAAACCGTTGCAATGATCAGGTGTTAGAGGAAAACGATGAAAGCCATACAGTGCATGATCATGATCCTGCTTGGGGTCCTGGCCATACCGGCCGCCGGGGCCGCCTCTGCCGACCCGCTATTCCAGTCTCAGGGCACGCTGAAGGTGGAGATCACCGCGCCGTTGAGCACGCTGGTCCGTGAGCGGTCGGAATCCGAAGACTTGCCCGGTGTTTTTTCTTTCAGGGACGCCGACGGCACGACGGTTGACCTGGACGTTCAGGTGCGTGCGCGCGGCAGGTTCCGGCACAAGCACTGTGATTTCCCTCCGGTGACATTGAATTTCAGGCGATCCCAAGTAGAGGGCACGCTGTTTGACCAGCAGAACAAGCTGAAAATGGTCCCTCATTGCAAGATCACCCGGCGCTACGAGCAGTCCGTGGTAAGAGAGTATCTTGCTTATCGGTTACTCAATCTGATGACCGACCTGAGTTTCAGAGTGCGCCTGCTGGAAGTCACCTGGGTGGACAGTGATGAACGCAGGGGGCGCATGGTGCGCAGCGCGTTTCTGATCGAGCACAAGAATCGCCTCGCGGACCGGATAGGCCGGGAGGAACAGGAAATCGAGCAGGCCGAGGTCAGCGCCATCGAGCCGAAACACCTGAACCTTACATCAATGTTCCAGTACCTGATCGGTAATTTCGATTTTTCACCGATTGCCGGGTCGAGGGGCGAGTGTTGCCACAACTATGAGATGTTCGGATATGACGTCGACTCGCTGGTGGCAATTCCCTATGACTTCGACTTTTCCGGTCTTGTCAATGCGCCGAACGCGATACCCGATACCGATGTGGGGGTCGAACGGGTGGGTCAGCGCGTTTACCTTGGCTATTGCGCGAACAATGGCCTTGTCAAAGATTCCATTGCAGACTTTCAGGAATCCCGGGGCGCACTATACGCTCTGGTCGCCGACCAGACTGAATTGGAGCCGAACGTGCGCCAGAACATCGCTGCTTACATGGATGAGTTCTACGAAATAATCAATATTCCCGGGGCGGTGGAACAGAAGATCACCGGTAAATGCCAGTGAGGGAACCTGGCTCTCTCTCAATCGCGTCCTTTGGACCGCAAAGAACGGTCGGGGCGTTACTGCCCGGCTACCTGAAACGCTTACCCAGCTGACTTCACCGTCGTCGGGTTAAAACGCCGAACCATTTTGCGCAGTTCGTCGAGCCGTTGAGGGGCGCGTTCGTCATACCGCTGCGAAACATACGACCTGGCGATCTCCATCGCCTCATGTTCAACTCGCGGCTCTTCCTCCGAGATCCGGCGGGCATAGCCGAGAACACCTTCGCCGGTCCTGCGCGGTAAACCGGCCCGGGCCATTTTTGCGCAAAACTGGCTGATCAGGGCGTCCCGCGGATCCGGCCTGTTCCGCCGGCGGTGCATCAGCCGGATGACCAGGTACGGCAGCAGCGAAATGCCGGCAGCCACCATGAACAGCAGGCCCAGCCGAAACGCATTGACTTGGCCCAGAAGGCGTTCAAGCACCTCGAGTTGGCGACGGTCGTAACCCAGCACCCAGGTCGCCCAGGCGTAGTCGAGGTAATCGCGCTGCAGGATGATCCAGTTAACCAGTCCAAAATCGCGAAACCGAAGCAGGCTCAACGGGCTGCCCGCGAGAAAACCCTCCTCATTGCTGAACAGGTCGGCCAGGCTCATTTCAACCCGCTCCGGGGCAACCGCCGCCGTCGGGTCAACACGTATCCAGCCTCGGCCCCTGATCCAGACCTCGGCCCAGGCATGGGCGTCGTATTGCCGAACCGTGACAAAGTTTTCGGTGGGGTGGATCTCGCCGCCGAGATAGCCGACCACCACGCGCGCCGGGTAACCGGCCGCGCGCATAAAAAATGCAAAACTCGACGCAAAATGCTCGCAGAAACCGCGCCGCGTCCCCCACAGGAACTCATCGACGGCTTGTTCACCAAGCAACGGAGGTTCCAGCGTATAGATAAAGGACTGGTTGTAGAGTTGCAGCACGCGCATGATCAGGTTCTCAGCATCCGGCGTTTCCTGCGCCCATTCCCGGGCCACCCGCGTGGTTTCAGGATTTGAGCCGGTCGGTATGAAACGCTCCAACTCCGCGCTGCGCGGGTCCAGTTCCTCCGGCTCCAGGCGGTAATCCAGCCAGGAACGCACATTGTAACTGCGCCTCAGGCTGATCTCGTTGGCGCTGACCAGTCGTGAATCCCGCATCAGGCGGATGCCTCGCTCCAAGGTCGCCGGCGTCGCAAGAGCGAACAGCCAATGCCTGTTGGTGGGCTCCATGGTCACGGTATAGCGGATCGCATCGCCAAGTCTTTCAACGTTCTCGTCTCCACGACCCCGAAAGATCGACAAGCCGGGCCGTAAAAAATCCGCCTGCTTCCACTCCCTTCCATCAAATTGTGAGAACACGAGCCCTCGCCAATAAAGACGCTCACGACCGGGAATCTCGCCGTCAAAACGGGCACGAAATGCCAGTTCGTCGGATCCAACAAGCTGCGAGATCCCGCCCGGTGAAAGCGTGTCCCCCACACCGGTCCGGGCCTGGTTTTTGGGCATCGGAATGGACCACAGAGCGCCCAGCCTCGGCACGACCAGGAATAATGCCAGCATCAGCGGTAGCGCGGTTGCCAGTATCCTGAGTGCGATCATCAAGGGGCGCATGGAAAAGCTGCGTGTATTAGATTGGTTGATACTGATCAGTGCGGTCGTGGCAATCATGAAAGTCAGCAGCACCAGGATGAAGGTAGTGATTTCCACGGAGAACACGCAATCGACGGCCGTCGCAAAAAAAGCCAGGTAAACAAGCACGACGGCATCCCGCTTGTGATGCATTTCCAGCAACTTCAGCCCGAAACCCGCCACCAGCATAGAGAGCATGGGCTCCAGCCCAAGCAGGGACGGATAAACCAGTGTCAGCCCGACCATGCACCCGGCGACCAGAGCAGCCTTGAGCGGCCAGGGCGGAAACGGAACCACGCCGCGGTACTCCAGGATACGCCACAGCACACACAAGCCCGCCAGGGCGGTGACCCAGGGCGGCAAGTGCTCGAGGTGCAGCACGACAACGGCGGAAAAAGCCAGCAGGACCCAGAACAGACCGTTGCGCGAAAGTTGCCAGTCAGGCCGTTTCATTTATCTCCCCAACAACATCCTCAATACCGTGCAGCGCCAGCCGTCGGAGAGCCGCCTGCCGATGCGCCATTCCCCGGTCGGGCGCCAACTCGATGCCAGGCAATCGCAGTCCGTATACCTTGCGATGGGAATCGCATTCGCAGACCTGCCAGCTCATCCGCGCCAGGCGCTGCTCGGTGTCCATGCCGGTATAGTCGTCCCAATCCACCCATACCCGGCTGTCGGCGGGATCGCCGTACTGCTTGGACCACAGCCCCTGCTCGCGCGCGTATTGTTTCCATGCAACATGCCGGAGGGACTCGCCGACTTCGTAGGTTTTCAAGCCGACATAGTCTTCCGAGCCGGACGTCCCCGAGTAGTGGCTATCACCGGATCCGCGCCGGGCGGCAGTGCGCGCCTGGTCCGTCACGGGGGCCGGGTAAACGGCTGCGTCGAAGCGAAAATGAACGTAGCTCCACACGCGCAGAAGACCCAGCGGGTACACGCTGTCGATCGTCAACAGGCCGGGATCGAGAAAGCCTCGCCGGGTGGTTGGCGCCAGCACGGTTACCAGCGTGTCACCGGCTTTCTCGAGGGAGACCATCAGGGGCTCAGCACCGGCGAAACGCAATGAAATCTGTTCGCGTCGCCGTGCCTTGCCCTGGCTCAAGCAAAGCTCGACAGCGGCTGCGTCGCCTTTGAATACGGACTCTGCGCGAACCGGCTTGACCCGCAATCCGGAAAGCGTGCCGTGCGTGAAGTGAATGCTGACGACGAATAGAGCCAACAGCAGAAAACAGAGAATAAAGACCAGGTTGTTTTCAAAATTTGTTGCCAACAACCAAAGCGCGGCCACCAGGGCGATGAAGCCAAAGCCTGCTCGGGACGGAAATATATAAAGGCGACGGTGGTTGAGGCGGCACTCGCTTTCTATCACGGTGCGGCGGTCGATCCACAGCCGAAAGCGGCGGCGGAATGCGTTCCGGATGCGTGACAGCGGATTCATAACCGGTTTGACGACGCCCTCAGATGACGTCAACCGCGTCCAGCACCTTGTCGATGAGAACGCGGCTGCCGCTGTCATGGCCCCGGCCGGCGCCCTGCAGCCGGTGATCAGCGACCGCCGGAAACACGGCCTGGACGTCTTCCGGAATGACAAACGCCCGGCCTGAGAGCAGGCTGATGGCCTTGGCCGATTGCAGGATTGCCAAGGCCGCCCGGGGTGACAGGCCGTACTCGAAGATTTCGCTGGTGCGGGTAAACTGGATCAGCCGCTGCAGATAGTCCACCACGGGTTCCGCCACGCTGACCGCGTCGACCTCGTCCTGCAGGGCCAGGAGCTCTGCAACGGAAAGCAGGGGTACCAACCCGCCCAGACGGGCACGCGGGTCACCGCCGGTCAGGATGAATTTTTCCGATGCAAGGTCCGGGTAGCCCAGGGATAACCTCATCAGAAAACGGTCAAGTTGCGACTCCGGGAGCGGAAACGTGCCCGAATGGTGAACTGGATTTTGCGTTGCGACCACGAAAAACGGCTTCGGCAAGTCCCGGGTCTGCCCCTCGACCGTGACCTGGCCCTCGGCCATCGCCTCCAGCAACGCGCTCTGGGTCTTGGGCGTCGTACGGTTGATCTCGTCCGCCAACAGCAGCTGGCAAAACACCGGCCCGGGATGGAACCGGAATGCGCCCTCGGAACGCTCATACACAGAGACCCCGACAATGTCGGCAGGCAGCAGATCGCTGGTGAACTGGACGCGATTGAATTCCAGCCCCAGGACCCGCGCCATCGCATTGGCCAGCGTGGTCTTGCCCATCCCGGGCAAATCCTCGATCAACAGGTGACCCCGGGCCAGCAGACAGGCCAGTGCGATCCTGACCTCCTGTTCTTTGCCGATCAGTACCGAACTGATGGATGCGACGACCGCATCCAGCTTTGCCTTTGAAATGGTCACAAACGAATCCTTTTGTGTTTCCAGTCACTGCACCGGTGCATGATACAACGCGAGCAGGCACGGGGCGACGCTACGGAACGGCCACTCTTGAATGGGGTGCAGTTGAGCCTTACCAGGTCGCGGTTGTGCGTCATCCAGGTTCGTTCACATTTGGTCTGACCGCCTGGTTTGATTGCGGTATCCTTAGCCGGTCCGATTTTTAGTACTGGAAGCCACATGAACACGATGCCCGCACCTCAATCCCAGACCCGCTCTTTCACGACGATCTTCCTGATCGAGATGTGGGAACGCTTTGGCTTTTACGGTATGCAGGCGCTCATCGTGTACTACATGGTGCAGCGGCTGGGCTTTCCCGACGAACGCGCCACTCTTGTATGGGGTGCAGCCGCGGCCTTGATCTACGTCGCACCGGCCATCGGTGGCTGGATTGGCGACAAGGTGCTGGGAACCCGCCGCACGATGTTGCTAGGCGCCGTGGTCCTGTCCGTCGGCTACAGCCTGATGGTGGTGCCGGGCCAGAGTGTCTGGTTCCTGTTTTTCGCACTGAGCGTAATCGTGGTGGGCAATGGCCTGTTCAAGGCCAATGCCGGCAACCTGGTGCGCAAGATCTACGAAGGTGATGACTCCAAGATCGACAGCGCCTTCACCATTTATTACATGGCGGTCAACCTGGGGGCGATGATCTCGCAGTTGCTGACGCCCTGGCTGAAGGACTACGTCAACGAAAACTACGGCAACGAGCTGGGCTGGCACGTGGCTTTCGCCGTCTGCGCTATCGGCCTGGTGCTGGGCCTGGTCAATTACTGGCTGATGCGCCGCACCATGGATCACATCGGCTCAGAACCGGACGACCTGCCGCTGAATTGGAGCAAGCTGGGCGCCGTTCTGGCCGGAAGCGTCGCATTTGTGTTCCTGTCTGCGTATATCCTGGAGCACGAGGGCGTTGCACGCGCCTTCGTCTACCTGGCCGGAGTCGTGGTGATCGGCATTTTCGCCTACCTGATCAGCACCGGCGAGCGCCATGAGCGCGCGGGACTGATTGCAGCCCTGGTGTTGACGGTGCAAACGGTCTTTTATTTCATTTTTTACCAGCAGATGTCGACATCGCTGGCCCTGTTCGCTCTGCGCAACGTCGATCCGGCTTTCGTCGTTTTCGGCGTCCACTTGTGGGACTGGTCGCCGGCGCAGTTCCAGGCGTTCAATCCCATCTGGATATTCATCCTCAGCCCGATCCTTGCCTGGGCCTACACGCATGCGGGAAAGGCCGGCAAGGATATTTCCATCGCCGCCAAATTTGCCATCGGATTCGTGATCGTGGCCGCCGGTTTTTTCATTTACGGCGCTTCGAGTCACCTGGCTGATGAACGCGGCCTGGTTTCCTCGTGGTTGATGGTATGGGGATACGGCGCTATCTCGCTGGGGGAACTGCTGGTCAGCGGCCTGGGCCTGGCGATGGTGGCACGCTACGTGCCGGCCCGCATGGGCGGGTTCATGATGGGTGCTTATTTCGTTGCTTCCGGTGTTTCACAGTATCTCGGCGGCGTCGTTGCCACCTTTGCCAGCGTGCCGCGAAATATTACTGACCCGCTCGAGTCGCTGCCGATCTATACCAGCCTGTTCAACAAGCTGGGCGTTGCCGCACTCGTCTGCACGGTGATCGCCATTGCCGTGCTGCCGCTGATGAATCGATTGTCGCGAACCCATCACGGCAACACTCAGACTTGAAGGTAAAACTTTAACGGATCACTAATCGTAATCAATTTGTAACATCGGACTTCTATTATTTCTCCGACTGATCCAAAGGGGCATGCCCTGGCGGAACCAAAACCTGTTCATCAGAGGAGAAACAGAAGTGCGCAAGCTTATTTTTGCAGCAACCGCTGCCGGATTGCTCGGATTCAGCGGAAACGTCCTGGCCCGAGATTACATCAGCATCGTCGGCTCGTCGACGGTTTATCCTTTTGCCACTGTTGTGGCCGAGAACTTCGGCAAGAGCACCCCGTTCAAAACACCTAAAATTGAATCGACCGGATCCGGCGGTGGACTGAAGCTGTTCTGCGCAGGCGTCGGCGTGGAGCACCCCGACATCACCAATTCCTCACGCCGCATCAAGGCGTCTGAAATCGAGAATTGCGCAGCGAATGGAGTGAGCGAAATCGTCGAGGCGAAGATCGGCTATGACGGTATCGCGATCGCCAACTCCCGCAACGGGACCACCTACGAATTTACTCTGCGGGACATATTTCTGGCGCTCGCCAAGATGGTTCCGGACCCCGCTGGCGGTGAAACCCTGATAGATAACCCCTACAAGACCTGGCAGGACGTGAACCCGGCGCTTCCCGCGGACCGGATCGAGGTGCTGGGCCCGCCACCGACCTCGGGCACGCGCGACGCCTTCGCCGAACTGGCGATGGAGGGCGGCTGCAAGAAATTTGAATTCATCAGCGCAATGAAAAAACAGGACAAAAGCAAGTACAAGGCCGTATGCCACGGCGTACGTGAAGACGGCGCCTACATCGAGGCGGGTGAAAACGACAATCTTATCGTACAGAAACTCCAGGCCAATCCGAGAGCGCTGGGAATATTCGGCTTCAGTTTTCTCGATCAGAACACCGATGTCGTACAGGGCTCGAAAATTGACGGTATTCCGCCGGAATTCGAATCCATTGCCGATGGTTCATATCCGGTGTCACGCTCACTGTATTACTACGTGAAAAAGGCCCACGTGGGAAGCATTCCGGGGTTGCAGGAATACAACCGCGAGTTCATGAGCGAAAAAGCCATTGGAGATGAAGGCTACCTGACGGACAAGGGACTGATCCCGATGCCGCGGGCGGAGCGCTCAGAATTCCAGCAAGCGGTAACCGGCGTGCAGGTTCTGACCGGGCTGGACTGACAGCCCGCTTCCACCGGGATAGCCCCCTGATATGCAGTCGTCATTCCTGTTATTCGTCATTTTCACCCTGATGATATTGGGCTACCTGGCCGGGCGCCGCCGTTCGCTCGCGGTCGCCCGAATGTCCAGGGGGCCGGACAGGCTGCATTCGCTACCGGCCTATTACGGTTTCTACGCGGCTCTTTGGGCGGGTATTCCCGCCCTTTTCCTTCTGGCTACCGGCGTCTTTTTCCAGGATTGGATCATCACGAAGCTGGTCGTTGCGGACTTGCCGGAAACTTTGCGCACATTGCCGCCAGAACAGCTCGGGCTGGTGATGAACGACATCCGCAACATGGCGACCGGGAATATCGTTTCAACTGAAATCACGCCGGCAATCCAGCTTGCTGCGGACCATTATGTCCGCTTGCGTGATTTGTACAGTACGGCGACCTGGATACTGGTCACCTGCATATCAGTCCTTGGCATCATCATGGTCAGGGCGCGTATCTCACCCACCCTGCGCGCCCGCAACCGGGTAGAGCGGATCGTGATCGTCATCATGATGGTGTTCTCATCGATTGCGATCCTGACGACGCTTGGCGTGATATTTTCGGTTCTTTACGAGTCCCTGCAGTTCTTTCGAAAAGTTCCGGTAACCGAGTTTATCTTCGGCACCGAGTGGAGTCCGCAGATCGCCTTGAGGGCAGACCAGGTAGGGGCATCAGGCAGCTTCGGTTCAATCCCGCTGTTTGCGGGCACCCTGCTGATCTCCGTAATCGCAATGCTTGTCGCCGTTCCAATCGGCTTAATGTCCGCAATCTATCTGTCGGATTACGCGAGCGCCCGTTTTCGCGCGCTGACCAAACCGCTGCTGGAAATCCTCGCCGGAATTCCCACGGTGGTTTACGGCTTCTTTGCCGCACTGACGATGGCGCCTTTCATCCGGAATCTCGGCGAGCGCCTGGGCATGGAGGTCGCGTCGGAAAGCGCACTGGCGGCCGGGCTGGTTATGGGTGTCATGATCATTCCCTTTGTTTCATCGCTGTCGGATGACGTGATCAACGCGGTTCCGCAAAGTCTGCGGGACGGATCCAATGCACTCGGCGCGACCCGGTCAGAAACGATCAAAAAGGTCGTCTTTCCGGCCGCGCTTCCCGGCATCGTCGGCGGCGTCCTGCTGGCCATGTCCCGCGCGATCGGCGAGACGATGATCGTCGTGATGGCCGCCGGATTGTCGGCAAACCTGACGGCGAATCCGCTGGAAAGCGTAACTACGGTGACCGTACAAATCGTTACGCTGCTGACCGGCGACCAGGAGTTTGACAGCCCCAAGACCCTTGCTGCGTTCGCACTGGGGATGGCCCTTTTCGCCGTCACGCTCGTCATGAACGTGATCGCGCTGCGCACCGTGCGTAAGTACCGGGAACAATATGACTAGTCCCGCGAACAGCACCGTCGACATTGTCAGGGCCGGCCTGCCCAAACGCTATGCCCGCGAACGGCGGTTTCGCCTTATGGGGATGCTGGCGATCGGACTCGGGCTGGTTTTTGTCGCCATCCTGTTCCTGGACATTTTTAGCAAGGGTTACACCGCTTTTCAGCAGACCTATGTTCGAATCCAGGTTCACTACGATGGTTCGGTGATTGATCCGGCCGGTACAGAAAATCCGGATACGCTGGCATTCGCCGACTACATGGCGCTGTTAAAACAAAGCTTGCGCGAGGTGTTCCCCGAGGTGACCGACCGCCGTGCAAAACGTGACCTGTACCAACTGGTAAGCCCGGGCGCCGGCCAGGTGCTAAGGGACAGGGTGCTGGCCAATCCCGAAATTGTTGGCACGACTGAAGAGGTGTGGGTGCTGGCGAACGACGACATCGATATGCTGGTGAAAGGCCATATCGATCGTGACCTGCCCGAGTCTAACCGCCGCCTGGATGACCGGAGCCTGGCCTGGTTCGACCGCCTGGTTGATCAGGATGCAATTGAAAAGCGCTTCAACATCACCTTTTTCAGTTCCGGTGACTCCCGCCAGCCCGAACAGGCCGGTATCGCCGGCGCGTTGATGGGGTCGTTCTACACGTTACTCCTGACGCTGCTGTTTTCGTTTCCGCTCGCCGTCGGATCGGCGATTTTTCTCGAGGAGTTTGCTCCAAAAAACAAGTGGACGGACCTGATTGAGATCAATATCAATAACCTGGCAGCCGTTCCCTCCATCATATTCGGCCTGCTGGGCCTGGCGGTATTCATCAATTTCTTCGGTGTACCGCGTTCCACGCCGCTGGTAGGCGCGCTGGTATTGACGCTGATGACCCTGCCGACCATCATCATCGCCAGCCGGTCCGCGCTGAAGTCCGTTCCGCCATCCATTCGGGAGGCCGCCATGGGCATCGGCGCCTCGCCGTTGCAAACCCAGTTTCACCACGTCCTGCCCCTGGCTATGCCCGGAATGCTCACCGGGACCATCATCGGCATGGCGCAGGCCCTGGGTGAAACCGCACCTTTGCTGATGATCGGGATGATCGCTTTCATCGTCGACGTGCCCCAGGGTTTTACCGACCCCGCGACAGTCCTTCCAGTACAGATTTTTCTATGGGCGGACAGCCCGGAACGGGCTTTTGTCGAGCGCACATCGGCCGCTATCATGGTATTGCTGGCTTTCCTGATCACGATGAACCTGACCGCGGTGTTACTACGCAAACGATTCGAGCGCCGCTGGTAAAATGGCATTTTGAGGTCTGAATGAACACACTTTCCGAGACAATTGAAACTGGCCCCGACGCCAACCTGATCGTGCCTCAAGAAAACGAAGGCGCTTTCCGGGAACAGCAGTTCGAGGATACTGTGGGCGATGTCACCCACCCCAATCCCCGCATCTCCTGCCGTGAGGTCGATGTCTATTACGACCATGGAGCAGTGCACGCCATCAAGAACGTGACGCTGGACATCGGGACCGGAGAAGTGCTGGCCATGATCGGCCCGTCTGGCTGCGGAAAATCAACGATACTGCGCTGCCTGAATCGAATGAACGACAGCATCGACGGCTGCCAGGTCAGTGGTTCGATTCGACTTGATGAACTGGACATATACGACAAGAATCTCGATGTGGTGCTGCTCCGCGCCCAGATCGGCATGGTGTTTCAGAAGCCGAATCCTTTCCCCAAGTCAATTTATGACAATGTGGCCTACGGCCCGAAGATTCACGGGCTGGCAAAAGACAAGACGGACCTGGATGAGATCGTGCAGACCAGCCTGGAGCGCGCAGCTCTGTGGGAAGAGGTCAAGGACCGGCTCGGACAGCCCGGCACTGGCCTGTCCGGAGGGCAACAGCAGCGGTTGTGCATTGCGCGCGCAATCGCCGTTTCCCCCGAGGTGATCCTGATGGATGAACCCTGTTCAGCGCTGGATCCGATCGCCACTGCAAAAGTGGAGGAGTTGATTGATGAGCTGCGTCAGCAGTACACCATCGCGATCGTCACGCACTCGATGCAGCAGGCGGCCCGTGTGTCTCAGAGAACGGCCTATTTCCACCTCGGCCACCTGGTGGAAGTCAACACTACAGACAAAGTGTTTACGAACCCCCAGCATCATTTAACTGAGGCCTACATCACCGGGCGGTTCGGCTGATCACGTCCAGGAGAAATTGCGACCATGGAAACCATAGGAACAAGCCATACCGTTCATCGCTTCGATTATGAACTCAATGAAATTGCGAAGCTCGTAGACAAAATGGGCGCCCTGGCAGTCGAGCAATTGCGCCGCGCCGTCAAGTCCCTGAAAAAAGAAGATCCCACCCGCGCCCACAAAGTCATTAACCGGGACCGAAAACTGAATGACCTGGACGTGGAGGCCGATGAGAAAATCATTCAACTAATCGCAAAGCGCGCTCCAATGGCGAGCGACCTGCGCCAGATCATTACGCTTGGCAAAGTAGTAACGGACCTGGAGCGAACCGGGGACGAGGCGCGGAAAATAGCCAAATTGTGCGTTCGCATATACGAGTCCGACCACCATATCCCGAGCGAGCATATCCTGCGGGATATCTACTCGATGTCGAAATACGTCAACCAGATGTTGAAACTGGCCATGGACGCCTTTTCGAACCTGAACGTGCAGCAGGCGTTCGGGGTGCTGCTCATGGACGAAGAGCTTGAAGAACAGTTCGACGCCACTTTGCGCCACCTGAGCACGTTCGTCATGCAGGACTCCCGCAATGTCGGTCATTTCGTCGATATCGTGTTGGGTATCAGGGCACTGGAGCGATTTGGCGGCCACGCCAAAAACATTGCCGGCCACGTGATCTTCCTGGCCACGGCCCACGATGTCAGGCACCTGGATGCGGATGAAATCCAGTCCTTGCTCAATATCGAAGATTCGCCCTGAACCGCTCTGCCGGTTGAGCCCTTCGTCTGGTTTTTGGGCTGCGGACTAACTCGGGATTTGACCGGCAGGCAAATCCGTCACGGCCCTCCACGCCTGGTCAATCGCGATATGCGTATAGGCGTCTGCGCCTGCGTCGGCATTGGCTATCGTGATGTTGCCTAAGGGCCGGCGTGCTATTTCATGGGGTGCCTGGCCTGGGGGCCAGTCGGGATCCCAGAGGTCAAGGTAATCGTAAGCATAGCCGTGCGGCCAGCGGTTCACCGTAATGGCCAGGATATCCTGTTGAACATCGAAGCCGGCCGGACCGAGCATGCCGTCGAGCACCGTTCGTACTTCGCGTTCGAAGTCCTCAAAACTCATGGCAAGCAGCCGGGCGCGCGAAGCGCGGTGCTGCTCTTTGGGGGGAACACGGGAGTCGGGCGGCGCCACTGAGCCCCAGAACATGACCGGCACGGGGCCTGCATCTTCCCAGTCGTGGCGGTAGCCCGCCGTATTTACACCTTTAACCTGCCAGACGGCGCCGTGAAGACGGCCGGGGCAATAGGTGCCCGAAATATCCAACCGGTCGAACGCCTTGCTGTCACGCAGCAGCACATTGGTCAGGATCAGCGGGCGTTTTACCTGGTACTGCTGGGCTTCTTTCTGTTCCCGCGGCATATCCGGGCACAGGTAGGGGATGATGCGATGGTAACAGGCGAGCACCGTGTGCCGGGATTCCACCCGCACTAACTGCCCGTGGTTTGCGTAGGTCACCCGGGTGCCCGGCCCGTTGTTCTGGACATTCACGACGGTTGACTCGAGACGCAATCGGACCGGACTGGCGGCTTGATCGAGACGCGAATAGTCAAACCTGGCCAATGCGATATTGCGGGCGTTACTGCCCGGCGAAACGTCAGGGATCAGGGCGTGCACCAGCAACCGTGCGATCGAGGCATTGCCGTCCGGGAACATGGCGACTTCGCCCCCGGCATCGTCATCGCCGCTGCCGCTCAAATAGGGGTAGCCGAGCAGATGCATGATCGGCAGACCGGCATTGATACATTCGCGGGCCGACAGGCTGTCAGCGCCCAGGCCCCAGTATCCGTGCGTGGTCTTGATGAACAGGTCCGCTGCTTCGTCCGTGAGGCCGCCGTATTGTTTGAGGAAGCCGGTGTAACTGATTCCACTGAGAATTTCTTTTACTTCGGCTGCGGATTTTCCCTCGAACACGTTTTCACGCCTCGTATAAAAACTGGCCAGCGACTCGCGGGAATCCGCGCTGATCGGGAACCGCCCAATCATCGAGCCGACGTCACCACCACCCCCTTCTCGAAAACTGAATCCATGGACCAGTTCGCTGCGGCCATAGGTTTCAGCGTCAAAATAAACCGATGGACTGCCTTTTGGACCGCTGCCGTACTCGAATTCATATCCTTCCAGGAGCTCGTCGATATCAACCCCCAGTTCATCGAGCAGCGCATTTGCGGTGTCGCTGAACATGGGAAACTCCAGGTTCATGGTTCCGCCCCAGGAAAGCCGCATCTGCCCTCCCTGGTGGAATTCGTTACGCCTGGCATGACCGCCAAAATCATCGTGATTTTCGAGAATCAGGATGCGGGAATCCGCGCCAAACTGTTTACGGTAGTAATACGCCGCGGCCAGTCCACTGATGCCGGCGCCAACGACAACCAGATCATAGGTTTCTTCCAGGTCAACGAGATCCGAAAATTTCTTTCCGTTCCGCGCCAGTGCGTGTGCGGTCTCGAATGCGCCGGGATGGGAGCCGCGCATGCCGGTGCGGACCGGCGGATAATCCGCGCCGGCTGGCTGCGGCTCTCCCCCGTTCGCACCGGCCATGGCGCCCATCGGCATAGCCAGTCCCAGGGAAGCCAGGGAGAGGTCGTGAATGAAATCCCGCCGGGTGATGTCCCGGTCCATACCCAACTGGCGGTCGGACTTTTTCATGTCATGCAGAATCCTGAACACTCAATTGTCTGAATACGGTCTCGATCCGGCATCGTCAGGGCACGCCGGGCTTGACCGCCGTAACCGTCACTGACAGGACATGAAGATTCTTGTCCCTGGCCTCTATTTGCTGCTCCGCAGTGAGTGAACGGGCGACCAGCTCAGCAGGGACTTCAATTCGCCTTTCACTCTCGATTGAAGTATCGAAAAAACCCGCTTCCCTGATCAATTTCAAGTAAATTTCTCTGGGAACGGCGCCTGATATACAACCGGCGTATGCTTCAACAATTCCTTCGACCCAATCAGGAAGTTCCTGCGAGGAAACAATATCGGATATGCAAAAGTGTCCTCCCGGTTTCAGCACCCTGAAGATCTCTTTGAAAGCGGATAGCTTGTCGGGAACCAGGTTCAGAACACAGTTTGAGATCACCACGTCTATACTGGCGGTCTCAATCGGCAAATGCTCGATTTCACCCAACCGGAACTGAACGTTGTCAAAGCCCGAAGCCGATGCGTTTTGCCTCGCCTTTGCGATCATCTCGGGAGTCATATCGACTCCGATAACCAGCCCACCCTCGCCCACTGCCTTGCGAGCCACGAACACGTCGAGCCCTGCTCCGGAACCCAGATCCAGCACGGTATGCCCCGGCTGAATTCCGGCGTACTCGACCGGAACGCCGCAGCTGAGCCCCAGATCGGCGTCAGCCATGTAACCGCTGACGCCTGCGTATGTATCGCCGATCATGTTGAAGTTATTGTCTTCACTTTTCCGCTCACCACAATTCGGGCGGCAACAGTCAGTATCACGGCCGTCCGCGAGTTCAGCATACTTTTGCCGAACCGCCTCCCTTAATTTATCGTTTGTCTCGCTCATCAATTTCTCCGATTCAACAACAATTATCGAGTGAACCGAACAGTTGCTCAATCTCCTTACCCAATGTGCGCACTTGCTCCACATTGATGCAGTAGCAGGACCTGGGTCCGTCGATTTCTCCGGTTATGAGGCCGGCGTTTTTCAGGATTTTGAGATGTTGTGACACCGTGGCCTGGGACAACGGCATGGTATCGACGATTTCACCGCAGACACACGCGCCGCGCTGCGCCAGCGTCCGCAATATCGCCAGCCTGGCGGGGTGCGAGAGTGCTTTGCATGCGACGGCAAGGGATTCCAGGTTCACCATGTCTGGCTCGGTCTTCATTATTTTATCGTATATCGACGATTAACGATCGTCAAGTAGTTATATCATCAACAAAAAGAGATAATGTCTGGTATCCGACGCAAGGCAGGTTAGACGATGGCCGGTAAAATGACCAAGTACACGGCGAAGATGGACAACGGCGGCCTTTTGAAGCTGGCAAGCCTGGGTTCGGTATTGGTCGCGGTTACGTTGATCGTCGTGAAGCTCGCCGCCTGGCTTCTTACCGGTTCAGTCAGTCTACTCGCTTCTCTGGTCGATTCGATCATGGACAGCCTGGCTTCACTGATAAACCTGCTGGCCATCAGGTACTCACTGCAGCCTGCCGATGAGCATCATCGTTTTGGCCACGGTAAGGCTGAACCCCTGGCCGGGCTTGCACAGGCTGCATTTATCAGCGGTTCCGCCGTCTTTCTGATTTTTCACGCCGTTGACCGCTTGCGTTATCCGCGTGAACTGGAGGCCGTTGCGGTAGGGATCGGGGTGATGGTTTTCGCTATCCTGCTGACTCTGGGATTGCTGGTTCTGCAGCATTTCGTCATCCGTCGCACGGGTTCTACGGCAATAAGGGCGGACGCACTGCATTACGCCTCTGATGTCTTGACCAATTCGAGTATTCTCCTGGCGCTGTACCTCTCGTCACTCGGCGTTAGTTGGGCCGACCCGGTATTCGCCATCGGCATCGCGCTGTACATCTTTTACAGCGCCTTTCGCATTGGTCACGAGTCGTTCCAGCACCTGATGGACCGTCAATTACCAAAGGAGGTGCTCGATCAGATTCTCTCTGCCGCCAACGCTCATCAATCGGTGCTCGGCGTTCATGACCTGCGTACGCGCCAGTCGGGACAAATGAACTTTGTGCAGGCGCACGTTGAACTGGACCAGGACCTGAGTCTCGAGCAGGCCCATACCGTTGGCGACGAGGTAGAAGAAAAGATCAAATCCATTTTACCCGGAGCAGAAGTCATCATTCACCTGGACCCGGTAAATAACGAGGGTGAACGGCCCTCGATGAGAAAGCCGGCCCAAAACTAGAAATCCGGCGCGTTCATAAAGCAGCGGCCCATAAGAAACTTCGCCAGGAGCGGGGTTCCTTGTGGGCCGTGGACTAACGAATTCCGCTTAGCTACCCGCCCAGCACACCGCGAATCGGCGATACCGGCTCGTGAACCTTCCGCGTCAGGAAGTCAGAAACGGATTTACCTGACCGTATCTGCGCCAGCCAGTCCTCGGGATCGTATTCGACACCGACGGGATTGGCGGCATTGATCTCGCCCTTCATAAAGTCGGTGGCTTCATCACCCGAGTCGAAGACGTCCACCTGGAATTCCATCTGGTTACCGTCAGGATCCGCGTAGTACATGGAGACCGTCAAACCGTGGTGCACGCACCAGTAAGGCTTAATGCCTTCGGCCTTGAGCTGAACGTAGTTCTCGAGTAAATCCTCCAGCGACGCGTAGGTGTAGGCCACGTGATCCACGCCGATCAGCCCTTTCTCTTCCGGCTCTGTAATTTCGGGCTGCAGCACATCCAGGTTCGCCAATGCGAATCGGTGATGCTCATCGTCATAGGTCAGGAATGCCAAGGCAGGATTCTGTAACTGGACTTTGGCATCGAAAACGAGCTGGTACCATTCCAGCATTTTCTCGAATTGCCTTGTCCTGTACACAACGTGAACGAATCTTTCGGGGCGAATGCGGGTCATTAAATGTTTGCTCGTAGGAAAACGGAAAGAAAAAACAATATAGGAAGAATAGTCCAGGTTGCAACCCACAGACGAACGAAACCGCGCTATTTCGGCTTGGGGCCTCTGCGTATCTAGTCTGAATGCTCCTGCTGGAGACCCAGTACACCATCCAGCCCCATGGAAACTCCCTTGGTTTTAACCACGTGCCGAATAGCCAGCAATGCGCCGTTGACGAACGATTCGTAAGACGTGCTGCGGTGCAGCAGCGAAAAAGTCTCGCCGGCGTTACTGAAGGCCACCTCCTGGTCCGACAGCAACCCCTTCATTCGCAGGGAATGCACCCGCACCCCGCTGGCCAGGCCGCCACGCGCGCCTTCAACGAGTTCCTTGCTTTCCGCTGTCGCCTGGTCATTCCTGCGCTTGCCTACCCGCATCGCGGTCGCCAGAGCCGTGCCGGAGGGCGCATCGGGTTTCCTCTGCTCATGCCGCTCAATGATCTCGGCTGAATCAAACCAGGGTGAGGCCAGCTCCGCAAATTTCATCATCAACACGGCGCCAATCGAGAAGTTCGGTACGACCAGGCAGCCCGGTTCATCGGCGCCCCAGAAGGCCTTCAGCTGCGTGAGCCGCTGTTCAGTGAAACCGGATGTGCCAACCACCACGAACAGACCCTGTTCGTGCCAGGTTCTCAGGTTCTCCATCACGGCGTCCGACGGGGCGCACTCAACAACGACCTGCGCTGACAACTGATCAGCGTCGCCCGTGACATTCACGTCGTAAACAGCTTCCCCCTCATGGCCAGGTGCATGGATTCCACTCAGCCGCATATCGGCGGCCGCGACGACGCCGCCGGTTATGGCTTTTCCCAGTCTCCCCATTGCTCCGGAAACAGCTACATCGATCATCAGTTCGGTAATCCTCGGCCTTTTCGCCATATTATCAGATGCACCCGAAATAACTTACTCCCTCTTTTGTCTTATCATTCACCTAATTGCGCGTGCCAGGAGTAAGCAGTCATGCATAAAGGAGCCTGTCTTTGCGGGGCCGTGAATTTCGAGGTTGCGGACGACTTGTCCCCTGTTGAAGCGTGTCACTGTGAGCAATGCCGCAAGTGGACCAGCCACTTTCTCGCCAGCACGGAGGTTAAGCGGTCTGACCTGACCGTTACGGGCTCGGACAGCTTGTCCTGGTTTCATTCTTCGGAAAAAGTGCGGCGGGGGTTTTGCTCCGTTTGCGGGGCGTCGTTGTTCTTCGATCCCATCGACCAGGAGAAGCATGATTGGGTCGGTGTATCGATGGGAGCAATCGATACACCGACCCAGACAAAGATGGCGCTACATATTTTCGTCGCTGAAAAAGGCGACTACTACGAGATCGACGACGGACTGCCGCAAAACCCGTATTGAGGGCAACGCGTTATTGCGCCGAACCCCCGGAATCTGAAACGGGAATCGCGAACAGTTTCGTGATCGGCAGCGCCTCTATCGACGAATGGCCCCAGGCCCCGACAGAGAAGTCGGAGGGTGTGTAGCTAAAAGTTCCGTTGTCCGCGTCAGAAAATTCGAATACGGCCGTGCCGCCATCTTCGCGCATCACGCTGGCCGGGTCGAAAACACCGTATTGCATACCCACCGGTGACTTGAAATCGATTTCCACCCTGTCTTCTGTCGGAGTTCCGCTGCCAACCATGAATATCGGGTTCCCAAGGCTGTCGTAGGTATACCAGTAAATAACCGCGAGCGGGGATCCATCCGGCAGTTCTCCGAACTCCACGGAGAAACCGTGACCGTCCTGATCGGCGTTGTACCAGGAACCGGAGTATTGCAGTCCGACGACTACATCTTCCGGAGCCGTTTCGCCGTTTACCTCGGTGAAGCCGTTATTGTAGATCCGTATGTAATCGACCATCATTTCAGCCGGCAGGTTGGCGGTGATCTGGTCGGCGTTCACCAAACCGGTGTAGTTACCGCCAACAGCTACATTGAGGATGATGAAATGCGGCTCGTGAAATTCCGTGCAGTCGGAGCATGATTCCGGCTCGATATTGATCGCGAAGACACGCTCCCCGTCAAGGTAGGTGGCCACGAATTCCGGAGTCCATTCCATCCGGTACAAGTGGTACCCATCATCCAGGTCGGCCGGGGCGGTGTAAGGTAAACCGTATTCGGCGTGTGTTCCGTCGTTTTCCCAGTGCGCAGTCGAGGTGACGTAACGGTTTACGGTACCGGCGGAAATTCCCGCGGCGCTACCCATTTCCATGACATCGAGTTCCCCGCAGGAAGGCCAGCCTACTTCGCCAATATTGTTCCCAAGCGTCCAGAACGCCGGCCATAAACCATCGGCCAGGTTAGGAATTTTGATGCGCGCTTCGATCGTGCCGTACCTGAAAACCAGCTTGTTCTCGGTCTTGACCCGGCCCGAAGTGAAGGCGCGTCCGTTCACGAGAGGTTTTTCCTCCACGTTGATAACGAGGTTGCCGTTTCCGATCCGGACGTTTTCCGTTTCATCTGTGTAGGTCTGCAGCTCGTTGTTGCCCCAACCGCCCCCGCCCAGGTCGTAAGACCAGTTTTCCGGGTTCGGCACGGTTCCCGAATCGAATTCATCGCTCCACATCAACTGCTGCGCATAAACAGAGCTGCCAGTAAACGCGAGCAGCCCGGTCAGTACAAAATATCTGAACATCTTAATCATCTTGTCTATCCCTGTGTTCGCCCTTACTGGGCCGGGTTGTAAGTTTCATCCGCCGGGACCTGGAACAGCTGGGTCAGGGCGAGGTTCTCTATTCCTTCCACGTGTCCCCATTCAGTGGTTGAGAACGAAGAAGGCGTGTAACTGAATGTCGCGTTTTTGCTGTCGGTGAAAACGAACACCGCGGTGCCGCCGCCCGGGCGTTCCACGGTGGTGGGATCGAATTCGCCAAACTTCATGCCGACCGGTGAAGCGAACGGGATTTCAACACGCTGACCGTCCGGGACTCCCGCGCCCACCATGAAAATGGGGTTGCCCAGGCTGTCGTAGGTATACCAGTAAATCACCGCCAGCGGCGCGCCGTCCGTCTGGGTGCCGAATTCGACCGAAAACCCATGGCCGTCCTGGCCCGCGTTGTACCAGGATCCGGAATGGGCCGGACCGATAGGAACCCCACCGCCATCGGCAGATTGAACCACGATGTTATCGTAGAGCGCAGCGGTCGTCTCCCAGGACTGGCCGGCGTTGGTGGCGTGATCGTTGTAGAAACCGAACTGCAGCAGTTCACCGACATATTCTTCGGGGATCGTGAAAACGATTTCCAGGGACTCGGTCGTTACGTCTTCGGGCGTAGTAGCGGCCGGGGGATTGGTGATCAGTCTCTCGAAAATCAATTCCTCATAACTGAAGTTGCTTTGCTCCAGCACCTTGACGAAGGCTCCGGTGACTTCTCCGTTCGCAGGTGCGCCGACACGGTCCTGGGCAACGTCAAAGGTAAATTTGAAGGTGCCGGCCTCCTCAATGTCCATTTCCTGGAAAACCAGCGTGCGACGACAGCGCGTTTCCCCGGCCGAGTAGTACTGATCGCCATATATCCGGAGCATGTTGGTCAGGTTGACCGCTCCACCCAGGTCGTTCGCCCATGCCGGGACTTCGAGCCCCGCCCGGAAGTAGGAGTCGCCCTGCCCGACGTCGGCGCTGGCCGTCCAGTAATTGCGGTTTTCCTGCTCATAATCACTGGGGTCACCGTCGTCAAAAGGTCCAAACCCGGACACGTATGGTGCATCGCACGTGTCTCCATCAAAAGTCTGGTTATACCAGGTCCAGTTATTGCCGATCAGCGGCTGGTCCCTGACCCGGTCTTCGAAATTGTCGCTGAAGTACAGCTGCGCTGAGACCTGGGCGGACACTAAGGCCAGTAGCAAGCCCGTGCTCATCAGGGTGCTTATGCGTTTAACATAGAAATGCATCATGTAATCCTTCTTGTGCAGTCAGTCAAATTCTTAAGAGGCGATCGAGAATCGTACCTAAGTCTGGTTCGGAAAGCACGCCAGCTCAGAGACTCAAGTCCCATATGACCGTCGAACCGGTTGAGACCTTTCAATTTTTGCCCCGACAAATTAAGTTTGTACCGCTTTATCATAAAAACAAGCTGTGAATATTCTGTGAAGCACGGGAGGCTCAGAGGCTTCAAAACAATAGTAGGTTTTCCTAATTTACCCATTTGCATATTAGTATTCTCTGATATGATACTTCGATGTTCAACCGGGCCATTACTGAAATGATTACCAGAAACAAACGCGAAAACCCTCGCGGCGGTACCCCCGTGACTAAGCTGCTGTTTGCATTGATGACTCTGGGAGCTGCTTTGGCGTCCTCAACCCAGGCATTATGGGCGGCCGATTTGCCGTCCTTCGTCGTAAAACGCACGACCATTATCCGAGAACGCGGTTTCGATGGCGCCGTTGAAGCGCAATTTCGCTCAACCGTGTCGTCCCAGGTAGCGGCCCGAATAGAGGAGTTGCCCTTCGATGTGGACGACTACGTCGAGCGTGGGGACATCATCGTGCGATTTCGAAGCCGGACGGCCGCCGCTGACATGCAGCAGGCCGAAGCCGCAGCGAAAGAAGCCCAGGCGAGACTCGAGGAGGCAAAGTCCAGCTATGACCGGATCAAGCAGCTGTTCAGCCAGGACCGGATTTCAAAGGCCGACATGGACCGTACCACGGCTGATTTGCAGTCTGCCGAAGCGCGTGTCGGCGCAGCCGAAGGCGCTCTGCTGGGCGCCCGCGAGCAACTTGAAAACACGCTGGTCCGGGCCCCCTTCAGCGGTATCGTGGTTGAACGCCATGCCGAGCTGGGTGAGATGGCAACCGTAGGTATGCCGTTGATGACGGGACTATCACTGGAGCACCTGAGAGTCGTCGTCGATGTGCCGCAGTCCGATATCGGCGCACTGAGGCGGGATGCGCAGGCCTGGGTGGACCTGCCCAACGGTGAAAGCCTGGCGGCCGAAGAAGTAAGGATTTTTCCCTATGCCGACCCCTCGACCCATACCTTTCGCGTACGGCTGAAACTGGCCGAAGGCCAGCACGGAATTTATCCTGGCGTATGGGTAAAAGTGCGCTTCCAGACCGGTGAGGAAGAGGCATTGCTGGTACCGGCCTCAGCGGTCGTTCAGCGCAGCGAACTGACCGCCGTTTACGTGCTCGATACGACCGGCACACCGCGCCTGCGCCAGATCCGCACCGGGCGGGCGCTGGCGGACGACAGGGTCATTGTGCTGGCAGGGCTGGAGGCGGGCGAGTCAGTCATCACTGATCCAGAGGCAGCGCGCATCGCGCTGCTCGCCGGACAGCAGTAAGCAGCAGAAGCAAATGAATACGAATCAGCAGGGTAGCAACCAGAAACTGGGTGTCTCCGGCTCACTCGCAGCACGTTTTCTGCGGACTGAAATCACGCCTTTGCTGGCCCTGATGGGCCTGCTCCTTGGCTTGTTCGCCGTCGCTGTGACGCCGCGGGAAGAAGAACCCCAGATTGACGTAACGTTCGCCAATGTTTTTATTGCCTACCCCGGCGCATCGGCTTCCGAGGTCGAGCAGTTGGTCAGCACGCCGATGGAGCGCATCCTTTCAGAAATCGACGGGGTGGAACACATTTATTCGGTTTCTCGTCCCGGCAACAGCATCCTCACGGTGCAGTTTGAGGTCGGAGAGCCACGCGATGAAGCGATCGTCAGGCTTTACAACGCCGTCTATT
The DNA here is from genome assembly GCA_013001885.1 of Lysobacterales bacterium. Classification (GTDB taxonomy): domain Bacteria; phylum Pseudomonadota; class Gammaproteobacteria; order Xanthomonadales; family SZUA-36; genus JAHEFT01. The sequence goes on along the minus strand of JABDLD010000023.1, from coordinate 28,285 downwards.
CCAACCAGGACTGGATGCCGCCGAATATCGGTGTTCTGCCCGCTTTGATCAAACCGCGGGGAATTGACGATGTCCCCATCGTGACCGGCACCCTGTGGAGCGATGATCCGCAGGTCGGGGCACACGAACTGAGGAGGGTGGCACACGTTATCGAGACCGAGCTGCAGCGAGTCCCGGGCACGCGGGATATCGACACGATCGGCGGCCCTGACCGGGTCGTCAGCGTCAGGCTCGATCCGGAGCGGCTGTCGGGATTCGACGTTGACCTGCAACAGTTACGTGACGCCCTGGCCAGCGCCAATGCATCCGCTGACGCAGGTTCGTATGCTTCCGGCAACCAGGACATACTGGTCCAGGCAGGTACATTCCTTTCGACACCCGATGAGGTGGCTGAACTGGTGGTTGGAGTCAAAGAAGGCGGCCGTCCCGTTTACCTTCGGGACGTGGCAGAAGTCACCCTGGGGCCGGACCTGCCGGAAAGCCGCGTAAATTTCGGTCTGGGACCGGCGAACAGCCTGGGCTTGCCCGCCGGCATCCAGCATCCGGCCGTGACCATGGCGGTGGCCAAGAAACCGGGCATCAACGCGGTCGAAGTTGCTGATGCGGTCATCGCTAGGTTCGAACACCTGCGCGGTTCGGTGCTCCCGCACGGCATGCATGCCACGATCACCCGGAATTACGGAGCAACCGCGGACGACAAGGCAAAAACTCTGATCAAGAAACTGGTGTTCGCGACCCTTTCAGTCATCATCCTGGTGGGCTTGGCGTTGGGCCGCCGCGAGGCAATGGTGGTCGGCGCAGCCGTGATCATCACGCTGGCCATTACGCTTTTTGCATCCTGGGCCTGGGGCTTTACGCTGAACCGGGTGTCGCTGTTCGCGCTGATCTTTTCGATCGGCATACTGGTGGACGATGCGATCGTGGTGGTGGAAAACGCACACCGCCACATGCACATCAGCCGGTTGCCGCTGTTTCAATCGATACCGATCGCGGTGGAAGAAGTAGGCGGCCCCACAATCCTGGCGACGTTCACCGTGATCGCCGCGCTGCTGCCGATGGCTTTCGTGTCGGGTCTGATGGGTCCGTACATGGCCCCTATCCCGATCAACGCCAGCATGGGCATGCTGATTTCCCTGTTCGTGGCCTTCGTGTTCACACCCTGGCTGTTCTACCGGGCATTTGCCAGCCAGGACCACAGTTCAGCGCAGGATGAATCACATTCTGACGAGCAAAGTGACCGGCTATACCAATTTTTATATCGCAGTTTCGACCGCTATTTGCGCCCGTTTCTGTCGGGCCGGGCCGGCCGCAAACGGCGCCTTGCCATGCTGGGAGTCGTGCTGGCGCTGATTACCGCCTCGGTGGGACTGGTCGCAGTGCAATGGGTGGTGCTGAAGATGCTGCCGTTCGACAACAAGTCTGAATTCCAGGTCGTCGTGGACATGCCCGAGGGGACACCGGTTGAGCAGACCCAACGCGTACTTGACGCCCTGTCGCTCGAACTCACCTCGGTGCCGGAAGTGATGAACTACCAGACCTACGCCGGCACCTCGGCGCCCATCAATTTCAACGGACTGGTCCGCCAGTACTATTTGCGGGCCGAGCCGCACCAGGGCGATATCCAAGTCAACCTGGTAGACCGCACCGAACGCTCAAGGCAGAGCCACGAGATTGCGCTGGCGGTGCGTCAACCGCTGCAGGCAATCGGCGAGCCGTTTGGCGCGAACGTGAAAGTGGTGGAAGTCCCTCCGGGCCCGCCGGTTATCGCGCCGCTGGTGGCCGAGGTGTACGGGTCAACCGCCGAGCAAAGGGAGGCGACCGCCCGGGCGGTGCGCGCGGTGTTTGAAAACACGCCTGACATCGTGGATGTCGACGATACGCTGGAAGCGGCACAGGAACGGTTACTGGTCTCGGTGGACCGTCAACGTGCCGCACGGCTGGGTGTTTCCCAGTCCAGCATCGTTGCGGCCATTGCCACCGCCATCCGCGGCGAGGATGCATCCTACCTGCATGACGACAGCAGCCGCCGGCCGGTTCCGATCCGGCTGGAACTCGGGGAAGGCATGAAGGCCGATCCGAACGCCATCGCCAACCTGAGAGTGCGCGGCTCATCCGGGCGCCTCGTGCCGTTATCAGAAGTAGCCCATTTCACGCAGACGACCCGGGAACAGGCGATTTACCACAAGAACCTGCTGCCGATGGTGCTGGTGACCGGGGACCTGAGCGGAAAACTCGACAGTCCCCTGTACGGCATGGCTGAGATCGCCGGCGACTTGCCTGATGCGGAATCGCCAGAGGGCGGAATCAACCAATACCTGATCCGGCAACCGGCTGACCCTTATGTACCTAGCCTCAAATGGGACGGCGAATGGCAGGTGACTTACGAAACGTTTCGCGACATGGGCCTGGCTTATGCCGTCGGACTGATCCTGATTTACCTGCTGGTGGTCGCCCAGTTCCGATCCTACCGTATACCGCTGATCATCATGGCGCCTATCCCGCTCACCCTTATTGGTATCCTGCCCGGGCACGCCTTGCTTGACCGGCAGTTCACCGCAACCTCAATGATTGGAATGATCGCTTTGGCCGGAATCATCGTGCGGAATTCGATCCTGCTGGTGGATTTCATTCACGAGGAACTGGGTCGGGGTGTGCCGCTGGCTGATGCTGTAGTGAAGGCGGGCGCTGTAAGGACCCGGCCCATTGCGCTGACCGCACTGGCCGCCATGGCTGGCGCCTTTTTCATCCTCGACGATCCGATTTTCAGCGGACTGGCGGTCAGCCTGATCTTCGGTATCCTGGTTTCCACGATACTGACCCTGGTCGTCATTCCGGTCGTTTACTACGCTTACGAATACCGGGCGAAGGAAGGCTGAACCGGGCGCGACGCTCTGATCAGGAATTCCGGCCTTCAAGCAGGAGGCTGGCAGCCGGGGCACAGGTAGAGCCGCCGGCCCGCAATATTCAACCGGGTGATCCTGTCTCCGCAAACATAGCAGGGCAGGCCCCGGCGGCCGAATGCCCAGAAACGATAATTTTCGAATGAGGCACCGGAAGATTTCAGTATACGGGCCCGTTCGCGGGACAGCGTGACGCCGCCGGTCCGGTACGAGCGTTTGCTGATAGCCAGCGTCTCACGCGCCAGTCTTCGGTGTGCCGCCTTATCCAGATCGACCGGTCTGGACCGTGGATTCACGCGGGCCCGATACAGGATTTCAGTCCGGAGGTAGTTGCCAAGACCGGCGAGGAAAGACTGGTCCAGGTACAGGCCGCCAACCGACCGGCGCCTGAAGCGCGCCTCATCAAGGCGTGCAGAGATAAGATCGGCTGTGAGCTCGGTATCGAGAATATCGGGACCGATGCGCCGCAGGAACGGGTGATGTTGCAACTGGGACTCGGTCAATACGTCAACCTCTGTTGCGCTGTACAACAGCGCGCTGTGCGCGGCTGTGTGCAGCGCAACGCGCAGACTGCGGTTGGTCCGGGGCAAACGACCGCGCTTGGTGACAAACCAGCGCCCGTACAACTGGTTGTGGCTGTACAGCGTCAAACCGTTGTCGAAACGCGTCAGCATTGCCTTGCCGCGGGTATCGATGCGATTGACGACAGAGCCGTTGATTCTTTTTTCGAACGGCTGCAATGATGGAACGATGAACTCGGCGGCAGCGATTGGCTGATTAACCAGTACCTTTGCGATACGGTCCGCAGCGCGCCGTATTTCCGGTCCCTCGGGCAAAACGGGGCCCTAATCCAGAATCGTGAAGGTCAGCCCGGCGTTTTTCTCCAGGCGATCGATAAGGCGCTGGTCAAAAATCGTGGCCGTTGTCCAGAAACCTCCCCCTTTCTGGCTTTTGTCAACATCGAACGCAAGGCTCAACCCGGACTGGGCCAGCATTTTGGAAGTGGAACCGTAACCCGGGTCAAGATCACCCGTGACCTTGCTCCTCAACCGCTCGCCGCTGGCCGTTTTACCAAAAAAGCGAATATCGTAAAAACCGTTTTTCTGAGCCTCGGGGCTTGGGCCTTCTCCCGGCTTGGGCAGCAGGTAATTCTTCATCAGCCAGCGGGTTGGCTTAACCGCCGCCCCGGCCAGAAACGCACCGAGGCCCAACACTAAGCCCGTGGCGCGGAGCCGTCCTTTCGTTCCCTTGCCCATCAGCATGGATTCGTCGTATCTGAAAGCTTTTCCGTATGCATTGCCGCCGAGCGCATTGCTGCGATGAACGACTCGCGTGTTGATCCCGGCCATGATGAAAGGGGCAGCCCATTGCCGTGACTCGGAATCAAATTCGGGGGTGGTCACATTGTACTGACGCGTATCAAAGCCATGGCCGGCAGGGCAGATGGAATAGGGATTGGAGAGTTCCTTGCGCAACTCCGGGTTCCCGGCCGCTTCCTTGGTGATGTTCAAAATGCTTGCGATGGTTCCGCCCGAGGCTGATCCGCGCATCGCTTTCACGCGCATGCGAACCGTATCACAGGACTCGCCAAAGCGTGATTGCGCCGCTTGCTGTAAATGCCAGACCCCCATGTCCGAAGGAATGGAATCAAAGCCACAGCAGTGGACGATACGCGCACCCGTCTCCCTGGCCGTGTCTTCGTAGCGGCTGATCATTCGCCTGACCCATTGCACCTCACCGGCCAGGTCGCAGTAGTCGGTGCCCGTAGTCACGCACACCCTGACCAGCGGTTCGCCGTGCAGCGCATAGGGCCCGACCGTGGAAATGATGACCCGGGTCTGGTCGCACAGCTTCTTCAAAGCAGATTCATCACCTGCATCCGCCGTCAGTAATTCGAGTTGGTCCGCTTCTGAACCCAGACTACTGCGCAATTTCTCGAGTTTCTCCCGGGAGCGCCCTGCCGCCGCCCAGCGGACCTGTCCGTCCACTCCATATTCAGAGACCAGGTAACGGCAGAGGATTTCGCCTACAAAACTGGTGGCGCCGAAAACAATGAGATCAAATTTTTGAGAGGGCACGGAGTTTCCTTTGATGAGATTGACAAATGGATCAGACAAGATGACCCGGACAGTGTCGATCACCGGGGGTCAAAGGCGTAAAGTAGACAATCACAGCCAAAAAGTAAAAATAAACCGTCAATAATTTCCTTTCGTCGTCATTTGCGCAACGCCGTATCAGGGCAATTCCAGGCCAAAAAATTCCGCGACTTTATGTTCGACAAAGGGGTAGAAAGGATTCCAGCGTAATCTCAGCAACTCCGACGCAGGCACCACGAGGACGTTCCGCTCGCCCCGCAAAGCAATGTCGCCCAGGTTGATGCCCGGACTGCCCGGCCCACCGGAAACCCCGTAAAGTGGATCATCCGGGGGAAACGGCAATGCGACGTGGGTCAGAGAATAAATATTCTGGGGCCAGCCAAGGCCGAGTTCTTCATCAGTGGTTTCTGTCTCTCCGGGTTTCAGCCTGGTAAACACGACCTCCGTACTCGCTTCGCTTTTATTGGTCACCAGACCCAGGGTGAACGCACGGTCAGGATTTTTTTGCAATGCTTCGAGCATTGCGTCGGGACTCCATTTGAGAACGGGTTCAATCTCCGCCACCCGGTTGATGTCGAACAGAACCAGTTCATGCTGCCCGCCAGACAGGCGATTGAACAAACCGGTAACCAGGGCTGGAGCGGAGACCGTTGCGTCAACGACCGAGGAAAAGGCCAGGATCGGCGGTATTTCGCCGAGCCTTCCCGTGTTTGTCATAGACGTAATTTGCCGCTGTACTTCCCCGGTCAGTTTGTACGCAACATCGCCCGCATTGACCGCGAAAGATCCGTACTTGTATGGATCGTACTCAGGCAAAATGACGTTCCAGGCCAATTTGTCCAGCCCCAAAAGCGTACCCAGCCGCGCTTGCCAGACCGCCAATGCAGCCGCCTTGGCAATCCCGATTTGAGGAGAAATTAGGGCGAGGCTGGTAATTTGCGGCCGCGTCGGATCGGCGGCGGACGAAAGTGCGAAATTGAGCCCCAGGGCGGCTCCGTTGGAATATCCCACGATATGCAGCGGTTGACCGTTTGCTTTGTCCGCCAGGTGCCGCATGGCCAGATCTACGGCAGCAGCCATGTCCTTCCAGCTCACGCCGACCAGCCCCGAAGGCGCAGTTCCATGTCCCGGAATCCGCAAACCGACTACGTACACGCCGGCCTGGTGCAGACGCTCACCCAGATTTCTCAGGCTGTAAGGTGAGTCCGACATGCCGTGCAAAAGCAGGACGGCGGCTTGCGGCTGACCCTGCCGCAATTCATAACTTCGATTCCAGTTTTGTGGCCAGCGGCCAGGGTCCGAGAGGCTGCCCCTGCTGTATCGGTTGATCAGTCCGCGTCCTTCGGCTTCAACCTGCCCATAAACCTCCTCGTCCAGTTGCCTGAATAGCTTTTCCTCCAGAACGAGGTATTCACTGAATGATGTAATACGAGACTTTGCAGTGAACTCTTCATCCAGTTCCGCAACATGCCAAACGCTCAGGTCTTCCCGTCCGTTCATGTACAGGACAAACACGACCAGCAGCGTCAGCACAACGCCGGCAAATCCGTACAGGGCAAACAACAACAAATGGCGAAGATATCGATGAAGACGCAAAACCATGGACTTTCCCTGATTCAATGGATATAGGCTATCATTGGTGCTCATGAGCGCGCTAATCCACAACCCAAAATCCGGGCGCTAATGAACTTTAAGCTTACCTTCATCGTTATCTCAATCTGGCTCGTGTTCGCCTGGCAGCCGGTTTACGCTCAGGAGCCGGATCTGCAGGCCACACTGCAAAAAATGCAGGAACTCCTGGAGCAACAGCAAAAGGAGCTGGAAGCGCAGCGCCGCGAACTGGCAGAGCAGAGGGGGCTGATCCAGGAACTGCAGAAGGCAAAACAGACGGCCAGCCACGAGCCCGCACCCCCCCCGGCACCTCAACTGGAACCAGAATCCGTCACCACGGCCCAGGTGGAAAAAAGCGCCACCACCGCATCGGAGCCAACCCAAAGCGGGCAGGAGCAAGCGCTAAAGGCGCTGGCCGAGCAGGAACAAGCGGAGGCATCTACCATCGCAGAGGAGCCGGTGACGGCACAGATTCAGGAAGACCCATCCAACACCATTTACGACAGGGACTTTCCCGGCGCCTGGTATCTTCCAGGCACCACCGCCGCAATGAAATTGGGCGGCTACGTCAACCTGTCCCTGGTCAATAGTTTTGATCCCATGTTACAGCCCGACCGGTTTATCGTGGGTAGCATCCCGCCAAAGGGCGAGAATCCTCAAGGCGCCATTAAAGGATCGCAGGTCTCTGCAAAGCAATCCCGTCTGAATGTTGAATACCGCGAACAAACCAAGGTCGGTGAGATCCGCGCGTTCATCGAGGGGGATTTCCAGGGAATAGACCAGAACGGCAATGACACGTTTCGTTTGCGCCATGCTTTCGGACAGTTTCGCCACATATTGGCCGGCAAGACATGGTCTACTCTGATGGATATTAACTCCCAGCCCGAGGAAGTCGATATCGAGGGCATCAATGGCCAGATTTTGCGGCGCAACGCACAAATCCGCTGGTTCCCTCAGTTCGGCGAGAAACTCAGGCTCAAAATCGCACTCGAGGACCCAAACACGGACGTGCTCAATGGCCAGAGTCAAAAGGGGAATGCTGACCTGGTGGCCAGCATGGACCGGATGCCCCTTGGCTCTTTTGGCAACTGGAACTACCGGGTTGGAGTCATCCTGAGGGATCTGAAGGCGAGTTCCGGGGACGGTCAACCGGATGGAACAGATCCGGAGACAGCCATTGACAGCGCAACCGGCTGGGGAATTACCACCGGGGGACGTCAGCCTGTCGCGTGGTGGGGTGAAAATGACTTCCTTTTGTGGCAGCTGACCTACGGCAAGGGCATCGGTTATTACATCAACGATCTCGCCTCGGTCGGCGGCGGCGATGCCGTGTTTGACCCGGAAGGCAAACTGTATGCGCTACCGGTTTTCTCGGGCTATGTTTCCTACCAGCACCGCTGGCCCATGACGTGGCGGTTCCTGAAAAACCGGCCCGGAATATTGCGCTCCAGCGTCACCTTCAGCTGGGTCGGAATCGATACCTATGACTTTCAGCAGGGCGAGGATTACAAATCCACGCTGCGCGGCTCGATCAACCTGATTTATCTGCCGACCAAAAACTTTACCTTTGGCATGGAATACCTCTGGGGCCAGCGAAAAAATGTGGATGGCAGCAAAGGTAAGGCGAACCAGCTGCAGTTTGCCGCCAAATATACGTTCTGACCCATGCCCCGCGGCCCGGAAATCTAGAACCCGTAGCTTAACGTCCCGACCAAACGATCGATCGTCCAATAGCTCGCCACACCGCCAATGACGTAGGGTGTCGCACGCGCCAGTGTGAGCGCTGAACGACCGTGCAAACGGTGCAATCCAGCCAGCAGAATGGACACCGCGACAACGAACAAGACCTGTCCGGTTTCAACCCCGATATTGAACATCAGCAGGGCCAGGGGCACTTCGTTCTGGGGTACGCCGATCTCGGAAAGCGCACCCGCAAACCCGAGCCCGTGCACCAGGCCGAAGGTGAACGCCACCAGCCAGGGAAAGCGCTCGGACAGGGTCAGCTGACCCTGGTTTTTATGCACCACCTCCACTGCCAGCAGCATGATACTGAGGGAGATGACAGCCTCTGTCGGGACAGGAGGTATATACACCACGCCCAACGTGGCCAACGCCAGCGTCAGGCTGTGCGCCACGGTAAAGGCCGTGACGGTCTTCAACAACGGCCATATCCCATTGACGATCAGCAGCAAAGTCAACAGGAACAGAAGGTGATCGAACCCCTCCAAAATATGAATGGTTCCCATCCGCCAGTAGGAGACGGCCAGTACCCCACGCGTGACGCGCTCCGGGATCGTGTAGCGGTTATTGACCGAGCGAAGAATAGCCGAATGTTCGGACCCGTCAAGGAGTTTAACCCGCACAACCACGTCCACAGGTACGCCGACCAGCCCGTCAACTCCCACGATCGAACCGTTGAGAGTATTCTGACCCGCCCGGTACGACCGCGTTTCAAGCCAGGCGCCGGGTACCTTCCGGCCTGATCCGGGACCCATGGATACGAGAAATTCCGGCATGACCGGCGTCAGCGCCAGGACCCCGTCACCGATCACCGGCACTTTCCAGTTCACTTCGACCCAACCGCCTTCCCGTTCGGCGATTTCCAGCAGAGCCGGCCGAAATTCATCCGCGAAAATTAGCCCGGAAGCGGCCAACATGACCAGCCAAAATACAGCGAGAAAGCTGCGTTTTATCGAAACGAGACCATGCTTCACCGTGAGCCGGCCTCGTCATTTTCCGACACCGGCTCTGCCAACAGGCGCTCTGTCGGAACTTCATCGACGACAATTTCAAAACGGCTCTTTAGACTCTCAAGAAATTCCGTGTTGAATTGTTCACGCTGTTCCGCGTGCCAGTCCTCCAGCACGCGCGCCTGGACATCTTCAAACAACGCCGGCGGGGCTTGTTCAGATTCATGCACATAAACCAGGTGCACACCGTAACCCGACAGCACCGGACCATGCCATCGGCCCGGCTCGAGGCCCATGACCACTTCGGCAAATCCGGAGCCCAGCTGACGGCTGATAGCCAGCTCAGTGGCCGCGGCAAAATGGTTTTGCAGCATGAATCGATCGCCCGCCTCCAGCGTTGTTTCGCCGGGCGGCCCCGCCGCTTGCAGCTGCGCCAGTATGTTATCTGCATCACTGAGCGTTGACTGGCCGCGCCCTTTCGGATTCAGATAGATGTGAGTGAAGCTGATCCTGTCCGGCTCACGATACGCCAACTCATTAGCTTCAAAATACCGTTTAAGCTCACCTTCATCGGGCTGCTGCATCCGGGCCAGGTCGCTGGTCAGAAATTCGAGCTTTTGCGCCATTCGGCGGCGGGTGACCGGATCGTCCCGGTTCAACCCCATGGCGACAGCCTGCCGAAAAAGCACTTCCTCCTTGATATAGGCCTGCAAAAGGCCGTCAACTTCCTTGCGAGTGGGGGGGCGGTTCCAGCGACGCTCCCACTCAGTGATTAACCCATTGATTCGATCGGCATCGACCATGATCCGGTTGTCTCGGTAACTTTCATCTGGCGGCCCGAACAACGCGTAGGCGCCGTAGATCAGCGCACCCAGAAGCAAAAACTGGATCAACGGCTCAGTAAATAACCGGGTAAATCTGTTGCTCATAGGTCGTTTTCCGTCAATTGATTCCTAAAACTCAGTCAGTTTCTTCGGTCACCTGCTGAACGAATCTTAAACGTAAATGCAGGTCCCATTTTGGGAACGGTATTTCGATACCGCGTTCGGTCAACTTTTTTTCCGCCCATTGGAACTGCGAGCGGGTGCGCTGTGGCCTGCGCACATCCGACTTGGAAACCCATGCCAGCAATTCAAAGTCCAGGCTGCTGTCCCCAAAATCCGTCAGCCATACCTGGGCCTCCCTGCCGGGAGTATGCTACAGGATGAACTCGACCCCGGAAGCTGCCTCCCGCGCAGCTTCCTTTACAGCCTCCTTGTCCGATCCGTAAGCGACGCCAAAATTGATCCGGGCAGGGGCATTTACCGGGATTGACTCATACTGCCTCAACAGATCGTCTCTGCGTTGCTCGAGCAGGGAGGACTTGTTTTGCAATTCCTCGATGCGCAGCGTGGGAACGACTTTCTGCTCTTCATTTTCCCGCCACTGGTGCCGCAATGCCAGCAGTTCGTCCAGGGTGTACGCCTCCTCGGTGAGCACCGGTTCGAATGTTCTTTGCTCCTTGTCTCCGAGAGCAAGCGCCAGCAAATCCGCCTGTCCCTGGATTTTCGACAGCAAATTTCCTGCTTCAAAAAAATCCTCTCCGGCAACCAGGCGCAGCATCCATGCCGTGCAAATATGGGCCGGGATCAGGTGAATATTGCGCGAGAAATTCATGATTGCCATCATTTTAAGTTAATTCTTTACCGCTGCGTGAACAGTCCCGGGGCATTGATGTGCTACTGGCCACCGCGTTATTATGGTACGGATATATCCCTTAATCACAGGTATGAATAATGACGACGACTTTCGAAGCTGTTGCAGAAATAATCTCCGAGACCAGTGATATCCCGCTGGAGGAAATTACGCCGGAAAAAAATGCATTCACTGATCTTGGCATCGATAGCCTGGATTTTCTGGATATTGCTTTCGCGATCGACAAGCATTTCGGGATAAAAATTCCGTTGGAGCAGTGGACGGAAGAATTGAATGAAAACCCGGCCCAGGTCGACGAGTATTTTGTTCTGAGCAAGCTCTGCGCGAGAATTGACGAAGTCATCGCCGCCAAAGACGCCTGACCTGAAGAAAAGACATGCTCCTTGAGTATTTCCAGATGATCGACCGTGTCGAGGAGCTTGACCCGGAAAATGGGCGCGTTGTCGCACGGGCGGAAGTGCCGATGGAAAGCCCGGTGTTCGAGGGGCATTTTCCCGGCACTCCGCTGGTTCCCGGCGTGCTTCTGATCGAAACCATGGCCCAGGCCTCCGGTTTCATGCTTCTGTCCCGGCTCAAATTTGAGAAAATGCCGTTTCTGGCCAACGTCACTCTGGCCAAGATGCGGACTTTCGTTGAACCGGGCGCCGTTCTCCGTGTCGAAGCGGAGCTTGAACATGACGGCTCCGGTTTTGCAAAAACCGCCGCTCATATCGTGAGTGACGGAAAAAAGATATGCGACAGCCGGCTGATGTTCCGGATCATGCCGTTTCCGAATGAAACACTAAAGGGCAACATGCTGGATCGCTTCAGCCAGATAAGCCGTTCACAGGCAGAGTAAGAAATTGACCAAAAAACAATCAGAAGTTTGGGTGACCGGGATCGGACTGATCAGTTCGCTGGGAGAAGGCCTCGATAAGCATTGGGCGCAGCTGACTTCCGGGAAGACACCTGTTCCTTCGGTCGATTCCGACAGCCAGGCACCCTACCCGGTGCATCCAATCGTCGCGCTGGAAATAGACTCTCAGATTCCCAAACGCAGTGATCAGCGCCAGATGGGGCCCTGGCAACACCTGGGCACTTATACTGCAGGACTGGCGCTGGATGACGCAGGAATCGCCCACAACGAGGCGTTGCTGGCTGCGACCAACATGATCGTCTCCGCCGGCGGTGGTGAACGGGACATCGAGGTCGATACGGCAATCATGGAATTGCTCAGCACTGCCGATGAGCCGGGTCCGCTGCTGAACGATTCCCTGATGAACAATCTGCGCCCCACGTTGTTCCTGGCCCAGCTTTCGAACCTGATGGCAGGAAATATTTCCATCGTGCATGGAGTCACCGATTCTTCAAGAACTTTCATGGGTGATGAACTGGCTGGCGTTATGGCGGTTGATACAGCGGTTGCGCAAATCCAGCACGGCCAGGGCGAGATTTTTCTGGTGGGCGGAGCCTACATTGCTGAACGCGCGGACATGACCATGCTGATGGCCATGGGCAACACGCTCCACCAGGGAGAGCACTCCCCGGTCTGGTCGCGCGAAAGCGGCGACGGCGGCATGATCATGGGCAGCGCGAGCGCCTTCCTGGTGCTCGAGTCAAGAGAACACGCCGAATCGCGCGGCGTAAAGCCCTATGCAAGAATTGACCGGATCGTTGCGGATCGTTGCAACCGGCACGCGGGAGCAGCCCGCAAGACCGCAGATAAATTACTGGAGCGAATAGCCGACCAGCTTCCCTCGGGCCCGTTGCCGGTCATATCCGGCTGTTGCGGCATTCAGCCCCAGCTGGGTGAAGAACATGAATTCCTGGAAAGCCTCACAAGCCGCGGCGTCAGTCCGGCCATCCGCGGAGTGACTACCGTCATCGGCAACACGATGGAGGCCCAGTTTCCGGTTAACGTTGCGCTGGCATCTCTGGCGATATCAAGAGGGGCATTTTTCGATCCTTTTGACAGTTCCGGAACAGAGCAGGTGTTTGCCGATCGGCCGGATCAGGTCCTGATCAGTAATTGGGGCCATTGGCGAGGCGAAAGCCTGGCGCTGATTGGCAAACCCGGCGTTTCACTGCGGGGAGGAACACGCTCATGAGCCATGCAACTCGCGACCACCTGGGGCGCCCGGTCGTCGTCGTTACCGGTATCGGCATTGTTACGTCTCTGGGTGAAGGCAAGCAGGACAATTGGCGGAACCTGGTAGCTGGCATCTCCGGCGTTCGTCAAATTGACCGCTTTTCAACCGAAGGCCTGCGCACGCAAATTGCCGGCCTGATCGACTGGCAGGGCGACGGGCCCTATTGCTCACCTGTCCATTCGCTTACATTGGCGCGAAAATCCGCCTCGGAGGCAATCGCACAGTCGAAAATAGGTTCGCAAGGGTCTTTCCCAGGTCCGCTGTTCCTTGCCATTTCCCCCGCAGAAACAAAGTGGGATCAGCGCATGGATGTCTATAAAAGCGACAACAGCGACAACAGCACCGGCTATGAACGCCTGATCCGGAATGCCTCACAAGGCGACTTTCATCATTACTATTCTCTCTTTCAGTACGGCAGCACCGCGGAATTCCTGGCCGGCGAATTCGGCACTCGCGGCCAGCCCATTTCCTTGACCACCGCCTGCGCCTCCGGAGCGACCTCGGTGCAGTTGGGTGTTGAAGCCATTCGGCGCGGCGATACCGACGCCGCTCTTTGTGTTGGAACCGATGGAGAGATTTGTGAGGAAATGGTCGTGCGGTTCACGCTGCTGTCCGCTCTCTCCACCCAGAATGACGATCCGCAAGGCGCTTCCAAGCCATTCTCCAAGACACGGGACGGTTTCGTCATGGCCGAGGGTTCTGCCACGCTGGTGCTGGAGTCTTATGATTCCGCCAAGGCCCGCGGAGCGAAAATCCTGGGCGTGGTGCGCGGCACCGGTGAGCGGGCCGACACTTTTCATCGGACCCGATCCAAGCCGGACGGATCGGCCATTATCGATACGATCACGCGCTCGCTGGCAGATGCTGGAATGTCGCCAGCGGACATTGATTGCATCAATGCGCACGGCACCAGTACGCCCGAGAACGACAAAATGGAATATCTCGCCTTGTCTGCGGCACTGGGCAGTGAACTGGACAACACGCCCATCAGTTCCAACAAATCCATGATTGGCCATACCTTGAGCGCCGCGGGGACTATCGAAGCCGCCATATCGTTGATGACGATCAGCAACGGCGTGATTCCACCGACCATCAACTGTCATGAGCAGGATCCGAATATCCTGATGGATGTGGTACCGAACGTGAAGCGAGAACAGCCGGTCAGCACGGTAATGTCCAATTCTTTTGGTTTCGGCGGCCAGAACGTTTGCCTGATTTTTTCGGCCGAACCGGACTAGGAGCCTGCAGTGACTCATGCCGCAAAAGGAAAGACCGTTTTCGTCACAGGCGGCGCCCGGGGTATCGGCCTTGGCATTGTCAAAGCGTTGGCAGCGGACGGTTACAATATTTCCTTCACTTACCGCTCATCGGGTGATGAGGCCGCCCGGGTAAGAGACGAACTGCAGGCCAACTACCCGGAACAAACCATCGATTGCCACGAGGTCGATATGAGCGACCGCGGCCAGGTGGACACATTTGCCGGCCAGATCGCAGAAACCGAAGGACTGTACGGGCTGGCTTACAACGCGGGCGGTTCCTACGACACTCTGGCCGCGCTGGTGGATCAGGATCGCGCCGAGGCCCTTTTCCAGCTTAATTTCTGGGCATTGACCCGCCTTGCCGGCGCCGCCGCCAGGCCGCTGATGCGCGCCCGGGCGGGACGCATTATCGCCATCGGCTCCATCACCGCTCAAATGGGCGTGTCCGGCAACTCGATCTATGCCGCGAGCAAGGGCGCGATGCTGAGTTACATCAGGACGCTGGCCATAGAAATCGCGCGCAAAGGGGTCACGGCAAACTACGTTTCTCCGGGGTACGTGGACACCGACCTGATGGCGCCGTATGCCTCTTACCGCGAGAAAGTCGAACAACAGATTCCGCTAAGGCGCTTTGCCCAGCCCGAAGAAGTGGGCGCCCTGGTAAGCTACCTGTTTTCGCCACTGGCGGGTTATATCACCGGTGCTGTTATCCCGATTGACGGCGGCACTTCAGCCGGCCTGTCGATACAAGTCTGAAGGTTGAACCATGCGTGCACTTAGAAATTTTGCCGAGCGCGATCTGCGGATCGTTGAAGTCGACGCCCCGCCTCCCCCGGGAGACGATGAAATACAGGTGAGAATCTGCGCTGTCGCCCTGAACCACATCGACGTATGGGGTTGGCGCGGGATGGCGTTTGCCAAGCGCGAGCTGCCCATCACCGTGGGTGCAGAGGCTTCAGGAGAGATCATCGCGACCGGCAAAAACGTCAAGGACCTCGAGGTCGGCCAACTGGGAGCGCTTTACGGCGCGAATACCTGCGGCACCTGCAAGCCCTGCCTGGAAGGCCGCGACAATTTCTGTGAAAACGTAAACGGTATCTTTGGCTTTCACATAGATGGTTTCGCCCAGGAAATCATGAACTTCCCCGCGCGCCTGTTCGTTCCTGCCCCCAAAGGGCTGGATCCCGTTTCGGCTGCATGCACCCCCATTACGTTCGGCACGGTGGAGCACATGCTGTTTGACAACGCGAAGCTTCAACCCGGCGAAAGTATCCTGGTCCACGCCGGAGGCAGCGGTATTGGAACCGCAGCCATCCAGTTGGCCAAAGCGCTCGATTGCACGGTCTACACCACCGTGGGGACCGATGAAAAAGCCCAGCAGGCGCTTGCGCTTGGCGCTGATCACGCGATCAATTACCAGACCGACCGGTTCGAGGGAAAGATCCGCAAACTGACTAAAAAGGAGGGCGTCGACGTCGTTTTCGAACACGTCGGACCGGATACCTGGGAAGGCAGCCTCTTTTCAATGAAGGTCGGCGGACGGCTGGTGACCTGCGGCTCAACGTCCGGGGTCAAGGCTGAAATCAACCTGTTTCAGCTTTTTCAGCGACAATTGAGGCTGATCGGTAGTTTTGGCTGCAGAATGGCGAACATTGAAAGCTCGTTAGAGAAGCTGTCCGCCGGTGTCGTGAAGCCAATTATCGATCTTGAAATCCCGCTGGAGGAGATCGAAAAAGGGCTGGAACGGCTGGAAAATCGAAAGGTGTTCGGCAAGATCATCGTCACGCTCTAGAATGAACGGGCGCCAGCGGTTTCTGCAGTCTGTTTTCAATCTTCGCGATTGGCTGGTAGCCCAGACCCTGTTCCTGTCGCTCAAGGCCCTGCGCATGGTTCCGATGGATACGTCGATCCGGCTATTTGAGCGGATGGCGCGCTGGCTTGGCCCCAAACTGGGCCGCCACCGGGTAGCCATGGACAACCTGGCGATTGCCTTTCCGGAGAAAAGCACTGCTGAACGCGAAAAAATCGCTCTCGACAGCTGGGCGCAAATGGCGCGCGGCATCGCGGAATACGGTTACCTGGACCAGGTATTCGACCTGGATGAAAACAACCTGGACGCCGGACGCATCGAAGTAAAAGGGGTAGAAAACTTTCTGAAACTGCGCGACGACGACTTGCCGGCCATCATATTCACGGGACACCTGGGCAATTTTGAATTATTGCCGATGGCTGCGGCGAAATTCGGGCTTGAAATTCAATCGCTGTTTCGTGCCCCTAACAACAAGTACGCAGCCGCGAGAATTGCGGCCGCGCGAAAACAGGTCTCCGGCAACCTGGTTGCATCCGGCCGGGGCGCCTCGTTCCAATTGATGAGAGCGCTGGAGAAGGGTGATCACGTGGGTGTGCTGGTGGACCAGAAGTTCCGCCGTGGCATCGAAGTGTCGTTTTTCGGGCAGAGCGCGCCCACCAACACCCTGCTGGCAAAACTCGCCAGACGATACAATTGCCCGGTTCACGGCGCCCGCTCCATCCGCCTTCCCAACGGCCGTTTCCGGCTGGAAGTGACTGACGAACTCAGTCTGCCTCGAACCGGAGAGGGCGACATCGACATCCGGGGCACAACCGAGCTGATCACCCGGGTCGTTGAAGGCTGGGTCAGGGAATACCCCGAACAATGGCTGTGGATTCATCGTCGCTGGGGTTAGGGGGCGGCTATTCTTCCAGCAGCTTGAAACAACTGGCCACCTCGGGAGGTATGCGCACCGGCCGCTGGGTCTTGTAATTGACGAACACCCATTCAGTCTCGGCTGTTGCCAGCAGTGTCCCGTCGGCGTGTTTGATTTCATATTTTCGCACCGACAGGGCCGGCCTCGCACTCGCCACCCATGTCCTGATCAACACTTCATCACCCTCGAATGCGGGTTTCAGATAAGTTATCTGGTGTGAACGGACGACCCAGCCGGCACCGAGTGTTTCGTACCGCTCCGTCGGCCAGCCATTGGCCGTGGAATGCGCGATAGCCGCATGCTGCATCCACTTTATGTAGTGGAAATTTCCCGCGTGCCCGAGCTGATCGATATCTTCCGCAGCGACGATGTGCGGAAAGTCATAAAAAGTGCTTATCGTCATATTAACCCCCGACTGGCTGGCTCATAGTAGAATTCACTATGGGCCCGGCATCAAGTGCAGGTAATCAGTAAAATGACATTGTTCGACTCTTTATCCAAACCCGGATGGCAAAGCAAGAAGCCAGAGGTGCGCCTGGCCGCAATCGATGAAATCGATGATGAAAGTATTCTGCTGCAGCTGGTTAGGGAAGACCCGGAGGCTGAGATTCAGGCTCAAGCCCTTGCCCGCGTGGCCAGCAGCAAACTGCTCGATGAGCTTTGCGAGAGTCTGTCACCCCCTCTGCAAAACCAGGCCAGGGCCCAACGCCTGAAACAACTGCTGCCTGATGAGAGCAAGCTGTCGTCTATTTCTGACGACTCGGTGCTGGTTCGCATCGCCAGCCTGAGTAATGACCCGGAGCTGATTTCCGCGTCGATCTCGAAGGTCCGGAGCACACAGACCCGGATGGAGTTGGCAGGTAGCCACCCGCTGGCCAGGGTTCGTCTGAATGCAGCCCAGGGAATTGAAGATATCGACTTGCTTAAAGAGCTGATGCACCTGTCGAAACACAAGGACAAATCGGTCTTTCGCCACTGCAAAGAAATTGTCGACCAGCACAATGCAGCAGAGCGGAAAAAAAGCGAGCGGCAGCAGCGTATCCAGCAACTCGCTGAAGATGTACGCCAGCTGAGCACCAGCGTTGACTCACCGGAATTCAAGGCCCGCTTCACGACGCTCGAACATCGCTGGTCAGCGCTGCAGGAACATGCCGATTCGGAATTTGAAAAACAGATCAATGACGATCTCGAAATCTGTTCGAAACGCATCGAAAAGCTGGACCGGGCGCACGAAGCCGAACAGGCGCGGCAAGATGAAATCGAGGCCTCAGAGCAGACCTTCCGGGAACTGCTTTCCGAGCTGGAGTCAATCGAGTTTGCCGGCCTGGACCTGAGTCAGCCGAAGTCCGTTCGGCAGTTCGCAAAAAACCTGGATGGAATTGAGGATCGCTGGCTGGCTGCAATGCACCACGCCCGGCCAACTGCGGATCAGACTCAAACCTGCAAGCATCAGCTCAACCACTGGCGGACCATCGCACAAGCGTCAAAGCGCGTATTGGACAAGAGCGCAGCTTTCGAAAAATTGCACGAAGACCTCCCGCGATTGGACAAATCGGATTACATCGCCGTCAGCAAACTACTCGCCAGAGTCGATAAGCAGATCGTAAAGACGCCGTGGCCCGAAACCGTCAGTGAAGCAACCCCGGCCCCGATCCTCAAGCTGGTGGACCTGCAGCATCAATTGCAGCAAACACTCTCGGAGCTTAAAAAGGCAGAGAAGAAGACTCTTGAAAAACTGGAAACCGCGTTTACCGATTTGCGCCGGGAACTGGAAGACAACCATTTTAGAAACGCTGACAAGGCGCACAACCGGGTGAGAAACCTGCTCAGGCATTTGAGTGTCAAACAGCAGGACCATTTTCATCACGAACTGAGACCCCTGACGGCCAGGCTGAGAGAGGTTCACGACTGGCAGGGCTTCGCCATCGAACCGAAAAAAATAGAGCTGTGCGAGCGCATGGCCGCGTTGATTGACAGCCCGGAGCCGCCCGATGTTCTGGCGAAAAGAATAAAGTCCCTGCAGGAGGAGTGGAAAGCACTAGGGCCGCTCTCTCCGCGAAAGGACCAGGAGCTCTGGAAGAAATTCCATGCGGCCGCGGAACAGGCCTATGCGCCATGCAAAGAAGCGTTCAAACAACAGGCTGTAGTCCGCAAAGAAAACCTCAAGCGGCGGATGGAGCTGGTTTCCCAGCTAATCGACTACGATCAGCGCATGGCCTGGCCGGACCGGGCCGGCACCGACCCGGACACCGCGGCGCCGGACTGGAAAATGGTCCAGAAAACGCTGGACACCGCCCGGGCCGCCTTCAACGAAATCCAGCCGGTGAGCGGAAAAGGGGAGCACAAGAGCCGCAAAGCGCTGCAAGCCGTTTGCAACAAGATATACGACCACATCAAGGATGAATATGAACGCAACATTGCGCTGAAAAAGGAACTCGTGCGCCAGGCACAGGAACTGGTTGAACTGGAGAACCTGAGAGATGCGATCGACCGTGCAAAAGGCATCCAGCGTGAATGGAAGAACGTCGGTATGACGCCCAGGCAGGTCGATCGGAAGCTGTGGAAAGCATTCCGGGGCGCCTGTGACGCCGTTTTCGCCAGGTTGGATGAGGAGCGTAAACAGCAGGATGTCGCGAGGAACGAGCGGACCGCCGCGGCAAAGGCCCGTGCTGAGCAAGTCCGCGAGCGGGCGCTGAAAGAGCAGCAACGCTGGCCCGATCTGCTGGACCGGCTCCGGGCCTGTGCAACCCGGGCCGAGGATGAAGAAAAAGCCACCGCGCTATGGCAAAAGGAAGGCGATGTTCCGAAGGGGGTCGAGAAAGAAGCGGTGCTGGCCTACTGGGAGAATGGTCCGGATGAAAATCTGCCGGAGGAAGACGCCAGGAAAGCCTGTATCGCGATGGAGGTGCTGGTTGGCGCAGATTCCCCGCCCCAGGACAAGGAAGCCCGAATGGCCTATCAGATGGAGCGGCTCCTGGAAGGTATCGGAAGCCAGCACGGCGACACCGAACAACTGCTGATTGAGCAGATCAATGCGTTCGTCGCCATGCGCCCGGAGGCCCCTTGGCTGGAACGTTTTTTTTGCGAAGGAAAGATTATTCCGCGGAAGACTTAGACATCGGCTTGACCGGATTCTCGCAATAAAACGGCGGGCGCCCTTTTCCCGAATGGTATTGATATTGATCATTTCCCGCACGCAGAACGATCAGCGAACCCTCAACCAGCGCCTGTGTATACATCATGCCCTCTCGCGGACAGCCAAGGCTGCCGTCCCGCCAGGTCACGTTCACTTCGCGCAATACGCTTATCTCTTTGGCGGATATATTCAGCCGGCCCGCCAGGTCCTTGACTGCCAATGCGGCCAGGCTCTCATCACCGCTTGATCGGTTCTCAGGCGCCACGTTTTCCTGTCCATTCCGGCAACCGCTGAGGGTTGCCACCAGCGAGGCACAGAGCAGACACAAGGCAATAGCCAATGTTGAACGGTGCATAGTCAATCTCCACGCAATTAGCCATCCGCCCACGCTAGCACATTTGGTATCCTGATTTAATCAAACATCAATGCGGGCGGGAAAACGGATGAAATACCGGCGTTTGGGAAATTCGGGTGTAAAGCTGTCGGAAATCGGCCTGGGCGGCTGGCTTACCTTTGGCCATGTATCCAATGAAAAGACTGGCCGGGAGCTGATCGACAAAGCCTTCGAGTGCGGCATCAATTTCTACGACACGTCCAACGTTTATGCGGCCGGCGCCTGCGAAAAAATGTGGGGCCGGTTGCTGGGCAGCTACAGCCGCCCCTCTTACGTGCTGGCCACCAAGGTGTATTTCCCGATGGGCGATGGCCCGAACGACCGCGGCTTGTCGCGCAAACACATCATGGAGCAATGCGATGCCAGCCTGCGCCGCCTGGATACCGAGTACATAGATTTGTACCAGTGTCACCGATACGACGATGAAACCCCGCTGGAGGAAACCCTGCGCGCAATGGACGACCTCGTGCACCAGGGGAAAATCCTCTACTGGGGATTTTCCTGCTGGCCGGCGGATAAAATCCAGAAGACCTTCAACATCTGCGGAGAGCGCCTGTACCCGCCCGTTTCAAGCCAGCCGCACTACAACATGCTGATGCGCGACCTGGAGGTTGAAGTCCTCCCGGTTTGCCGACAGCACGGCGTCGGCCAGGTCGTTTTTTCACCGCTGGAGCAGGGCCTGCTGACCGGAAAATATCAACCGGGCCGGCCCCTGCCGGCGACCAGCCGTGCGGCGGATGAGCGGCAGAATCAGTGGATCAAGGAACTGGCGGCCAATGAAAAAGTGCTGGAACACATTGCCCGGTTACAAAGCGTCGCTTCGGAAGTCGGGTGCAGCATTGCGCAGTTGGCGCTGGCGTGGATTCTACACAAGGAGGACGTCACTTCCTGCATAACCGGGGCTACACGTACCGCACAGATCGAGGAAAACTGCGGCGCCAGTGGAATCGAAATCAGCCAGGACCAGCTGGCGCGGATCGACGAGATCATCCTGCCGGCTTCGTTTTCAAACGACTTTCACTGACCGCTTCACGCACCTCCCGCGTAGGCTTTGCTGACCTCGTCAGCGATGATGGCGATACCCCGCCGAACCTGATCCTCGGATTGAACGTAGGAAATGCGCAGGCACTCGTGCCGATGCGGCCACTCCTCCTGCAGACCAAAAAAACAATGGTGTCCCGGGACGACCAGGACACCGCGCCGTTTCAGGCGCTGATAGAGTCGCTGACTGCTGATGGGCAACCCTTCGAACCAGAGCCAGAGAAAAAATGCGCCCTCCGGTTTATGAATTCGATACGGCAAATCGCCCAGGGCTTGCCGGAATGCGGCCACCGTCTTCGTCGCCCGGTCATGATAGAACGGCGCGACATGGCTTCGTGTCAGCGCCCCGATTTCACCACTTCTGAATAATTCCGTTGCGATTGCCGGCCCGATGTTGCCGCAAGCCAGGTTGACGATACCGTTTGCATTGGCATAGGCACGAATGATTTCTTCCCGTGCGACGATGATACCCGTGCGCACACCCGGCAGGCCCAGCTTTGAAAGACTCAGAACCAGTATGGTGTTCTCGTTCCAATGTGGCGTTGCGCGAGTAAAAATAATCCCCGGGAACGGCAGACCGTAGGCGCCGTCGAGAATAAACGGAATTTCACATTCTTTTGCCAATGCATCCAGGTGGGCAACCTCTTCATCGGTCAATACATTGCCCGTAGGGTTAGTGGGCCGTGAGACACAGAGCGCGCCGGCTCCGGTTCCCACATCCAGCCTGGAAAAGTCCACGTGGTACTTGAACAAATGGCCGTCCAGTAACTCAATTTCGGGACGGGTCGCGGTGAAAAAGTCTTCGCTTAATCCGCTGTCGGCATAGCCAAGATATTCGGGCGTCAGCGGCAGGTGGATAGACCTCCGGCCGCCATCAGGCATCTCGCCCGCGAACATGTTCAGCAGCACGAAGAACGCCGGCTGGCTGCCGTTGGAAATGGCAATATTCCGTTCTGAAAGCCGCCAGCCGAACTGCTTCCTCAGGTAGGATGCCAATTCCTTCCGAAAATCCAGGTCGCCCTGAGTCGATTGATAAAGCCCAAACAGGCTGTGGCGTTTTTCGGGATCGCTGAGCACCGCTTCCAGACGTTTTTGGAATAGCGCCTCCGCCTCAGGCAGACGGCCCGGATTCCCTCCCCCCATCATGATCATTCCGGGATTCTCCACCAGGGCGGTTCCCAGGTCGTCCATCAGTTCGACGATACCGGAATCTCCGGCAAATTTGGTTCCAAACACAGACAGCTGCATGCGGACTTCCCGATGCTCAAAAGTTCATTATCGGCACCACCTGTCGTCTTTACTAGCCCGCGGGGCAGTTATCGGGGTTTTATTCACTTCAATTGACGGGACAACTACGTTGAGATCATGTGCCAGGGACAGGTCAATTTTCCATCTGGCCGCTTTTGAACGTCGATTAACCATCAGCGTCGGGGACGCCTCTGGGCCGGATATCACAACCAGCAGCCGAATTGCAGCCGAGGGCAGCATTTCATTCTCCGGCAATTTTCCCTGATAATGGCTGGAGGATGAACCGGCTTTCACACAGCGGCTGTTTCAAGACGCTTCGGCGGCAAATTTCCAGGTTCTTCCATCGGTGATATGGGTCAGTGTGGCCGCCGCGCGGTCAGCCTATATTCAAAATTGCAGGAATACGTGGAGGAGCCTATATGAAATTTCTATTGACCTCTCTGGTTGCGCTGTTGCTCGCGCCCGTAACTGCTGCCCTGGCAGATGAATTCGCGGAGCTGACGTCAAAGTGCGATAGCTGTCACGGCCCCCAGGGCGTGTCAATGCACAGCGATATGCCGACAATCGGGGGCCAATCCGCAGACTATATAGCCGACAGCCTGAGAAACTACCAGGTATGGGGCCGGCCCTGCATCAAGAGCGCCTACCGGCACGGCGACACCTCGCGGCCCAGAACAGATATGTGCAAAATAGCGGGCGGGCTTTCCGACGAGGATATTTCGGCGCTCGCCGATCACTACAGCAACCTCCCGTTTGTTGCAGCCAATCAGGAATTTGATTCGGCAACAGCGGCGGCAGGCGCCCTGTTGCATGAGAAACACTGTGAATCCTGCCATGAAGAGGGCGGCAAGACCGCAGGGCGCGGCCCCGTGATCGCGGGGCAGTGGGTTGCGTACATGAAATCCGCGCTGAAATTTGTCCCGACGGGCGAGCACCTGGTGCCGCCGATGATGGAAAAAACCGTGGCCAGTTTCAGTGCCGAAGATATCGAAGCACTGATGAGTTTTTATGCCAGCCAGCAGAACTGATGTATTAGCGAAAATCGCTTTAGGAAGGTAAAAATGATCTCCAGGATTGACTGCAGCGGTTTGTCCGTTGCACGGGAATTATACGATCTGGTCGACAATGAAATCATCCCCGGCACCCGCGTCAAGCCGGCAGAATTCTGGGCCGGCCTCGCCACGCTGGTCAACGATCTCGGGCCAAAAAACAGGGCTTTGCTTGAAAAGCGGAACCTGATCAGAGCGCAGGTCAATGAATGGCACGACACCCACCCTGGCGCAATCGACTTTCCGGCCTACAAGCAATTCCTGTCGGACATTGGTTACCTGGTGCCCGAAGGCGACGACTTCGAGATCACAACAGAAGATGTCGATCCTGAAATCGCCACCATAGCGGGGCCTCAACTGGTCGTTCCGGTCGGCAATGCGCGATATGCTTTGAACGCCGCCAATGCCCGCTGGGGAAGTCTTTACGATGCCCTGTACGGAACGGATGTGATCTCCGAGGAAGACGGCTGCGAGAAAGGCGGGCGCTTCAATCCCAGGCGGGGACACAAGGTCATTGAATATGCGGCTGCGCTGCTCGATAAAATCGTGCCGCTGGCGCGGGGCAGTCATATTGATGTGAGCGAGTATGCCATCGATGACTCCTCCCGGCCGATACGGCTTCAAATCACGTTGAAAGATGAGAGCACGACTTCCCTGGCCAGACCGGAACAGTTCGCCGGCTATGCCGAGAGCGGCGGAACAGACTTGGTGCTGCTGGAGAACAATGGCCTGCATATTGAATTACAAATCGATCGCGACCACCCGGTGGGGGAGATGTCAGCATCCGGACTGAAAGACGTGTGTCTCGAAGCTGCACTGACCACGATCCAGGACTGCGAAGATTCCGTTGCCGCCGTAGACGCGGCGGACAAGGTCAACGTTTACCGCAATTGGCTGGGACTGATGAAAGGCAACCTGGTCGATACCTTTGACAAGGGCGGCAACCCCATTACCCGGCGACTGAATCCGGACCGTTTCTACACGGCTCCCGACGGATCGGCCCTCACCCTGCATGGCCGCAGCATGATGCTGGTGCGCAATGTCGGCCACCTGATGACAACCAGTGCGGTGCTCGACAGCAAAGGGCGGGAAATCCCGGAAGGTATGCTCGACGGTATAATCACGACGCTTTGTGCGGTCAACAACATCCGCGGCAATACCACGATGCCGAACAGCCGGACCGGCAGCATCTATATCGTCAAACCGAAGATGCATGGGCCTGAGGAGGTCGCGTTCACCAATGAACTGTTCGATCGCATTGAGGACTGCCTCGGACTGGACCGGCATACGATCAAGGTCGGCGTGATGGATGAAGAACGCCGCACGACCGTGAACCTGAAGGAATGCATCCGGGCCGTTCGCGGCAGAATCGTTTTCATCAATACCGGCTTCCTCGACCGCACCGGGGATGAAATACATACCAGCATGGAAGCCGGACCGTTCCTGCCTAAAGACGACATCAAGGTACAGCCATGGATCCTGGCCTATGAAGACTGGAACGTGGACATTGGGCTCGCTTGCGGCTTTCACGGCAAGGCGCAGATCGGCAAGGGCATGTGGGCCATGCCGGACGAAATGAAGGCCATGATAGACAGCAAGATGGCGCACCTGGAAGCAGGCGCGAGTTGTGCATGGGTGCCTTCGCCCACCGCAGCCACTTTGCATGCGACGCACTACCTGAGCTACAACGTCAGCAACCGCCAGGAAGAGTTGATGTCACGCGAGCGAGCCAGCCTCGACGACATCCTGACACCGCCGCTGTTGGGTGACCGAAAGCTCTCGGCCGAGGAAATACAGGCCGAACTGGATAACAACGCGCAGGGCATCCTGGGTTACGTGGTGCGCTGGGTTGACCAGGGCGTGGGTTGCTCGAAAGTACCGGACATCAGCCATGTCGGGCTGATGGAAGACCGCGCCACGCTGAGAATTTCCAGCCAGCATATCTGCAACTGGCTTCACCACGGCATTTGTTCGAGTGAGCAGGTCATGGAAACGATGAAGCGGATGGCGAAAATTGTGGATGAGCAAAACGCCGGAGATCCGCTGTACCGTAACATGGCGCCGGCGTTCGAGGAGAGCGTCGCCTTCCTGGCGGCCTGCGACCTGGTGTTCATGGGGCGTGAACAACCCAGCGGTTACACTGAGCCGTTGCTGCACCTCCGGCGGATCGAGGCAAAAGCCCGGTTTTCAACTTGAATAAGGGCCCCGCCCTGCAGCGCAAATCTGAACAAGCTGTTGTCAGGATACTGGCGCTGCTGAGCTTGCTCGCTGCAATGGCGATCAGCGATGTACGCGCGGACACACCGCTGTTCGAAAGCCACAATATCCTGAAAATCGCCATACCGCTGGATTTCGCCACGCTTTGCCGGCCGCGGGAATCGGACGACTGCGACTACACGCCAACGGTGCTCGAATTCGTAGATGAGCACGGCGACCAACAGTCGCTTCCCATCGAAATTAGGATTCGGGGCGGATGGCGTTCGCTGACAAAAAACTGTTCCGCGCCGTTGCTGTTTATCCAGTTCGATGAGCAAACTACAGAGGGCACGCCGTTTGCAGGCCAATCGCTGCTGCCGCTGACAACGCATTGCGGACGGGGCCTTTCCTTGACCGCGTCTAGAGACCGGCAACTGCCCTCTGTCTGGGAGCGATACCTGTTGAGGGAATACCTGGCGCACCGCCTGTACAACGTGATTACGCCGGTCAGCCTGAACGCAAGATTGGTGCGCATCACGTACCCCAACCCGGACAAACCCAGCCGAAAGATTGAAAACTACGCTTTTTTCTCGGAACACTTTGAATCCGTTGCCGCAAGAAACGGATTCACCCTGCTCGAGCGCGGCAGTTTCGACCCCGAAAAATTGGACCGGGACGCGGCCGTCATCGTGGCCCTTTTCGAGTTCATGATCGGCAACACGGACTTTTCCATTCTGAGGGAGCGGAATATCGTTCTGTTGCAGGATTCCACTGGAGCACAATTTCCACTGCCCTATGATTTCGACATGAGTGGGCTGGTGGACGCCGAGTATGCGGGGCCGGCGCCTGACCTGCCGATCGATGATGTCCGGGACCGTTATTACCTGGGATATTGCCTGTCCGCCACAGGCATGGGGTTGCTGACGACGCACTACCTCGAAAAGCAGAGTCAGCTGGTATCGGTGGTAAAATCCGTGCCGGGACTGGAAAAGAAAAACCTCCGGTCTGCGCTGCGTTATCTGGACGCGTTTTTTGACATCCTTGAATCCGATGATCTCAGAGAACGACAAATTATCGAGGACTGCCAGCCGTGGCCACCCGGGACCATCGGACAGACGAATGAAGTGGAAGGATAATGAACAAAACAATTCTTTGTATCCTCGCTGCAACCATCCTTACGGTAGGCTGCGCAACGCCACGGTACCCGGATCACCACCAATCCTGTCATGCCGGTTCGGTCCTGATCGATGCGCACTTCGACGGCGGCCAAATCGGTAACTGCCGGATTTCCGACACTGGCCGTTTTGACCTGACCCTGTTCCCGGAAGACTATCCGCCCATCAACAAATCACCCTGGTTTGCTTTCCGGGTCAGCGGACAACCCGGTGACGAAGTGACCGTCCGAATGCAGTTTCATGACGCTTACGGTTATGCGCGATACTGGCCAAAAATCAGCTACGACGGTATCTCCTGGCGAGCGGCTCCCGAAGATTCGGTGACCGTTCTGCCGGATTCTGCAGGCGTGCAACTGTCCCTGACGCTCGAGCAGGCCAGGGTATGGATTGCGGGCCAGGAAATACTGGCGCAGGATTTTTACCGGCAATGGATCAATGAACTGGAAGCCCACCCGGCGCTGGTGACAACGCTGGCCGGCAGAAGCATCGAAGGCCGGCCCCTGTACCTGGCCGAATCTGCTGACCAGCCCGAATTCATCCTCATGATTGGCCGGCAGCACCCGCCGGAAGTCACCGGGGCCATCGCCATGCGCTCCTTCATCGACACGGTGCTGGCCGATACCGGCCTGGCTCGAGAGTTTCGCGCACGCTTCAAGCTGGCGATCGTTCCACTGATGAATCCGGACGGAGTCGCAGCGGGACACTGGCGCCACAATCAAGGCGGTAAAGACGTGAACCGGGACTGGGGGCCCTTTACCGAGCCCGAGACACAATCGATCATTCGGTGGGTTGAGCAACAGGAAGCGCAGGGCCGGAAGCTGCAGCTGATGCTGGACTTCCATTCAACTTTCGAGGACCTGTTCTACACGCAACCGGTTACCGAAAACCCGCCTGATTTTGCTTCGCTCTGGCTGCGCGCGTCGGCGGATAGACTGCCCGG
>JABDLD010000018.1 GCA_013001885.1 Lysobacterales bacterium | reverse complement strand
GGCGAGGGCGGCCTGCTCCGGCAAAAAATCATGGATAACCGTTATCGTTTCACCGG
The DNA here is from genome assembly GCA_013001885.1 of Lysobacterales bacterium. Classification (GTDB taxonomy): domain Bacteria; phylum Pseudomonadota; class Gammaproteobacteria; order Xanthomonadales; family SZUA-36; genus JAHEFT01. Next base: position 21,246 of record JABDLD010000018.1, on the reverse strand, counting down.
GCAGGTTGGGTTCGATCACTTCACTCAGTATCAGGTCCAGCCATTCCGGGTGGGACAATGCCCCCGCCCTGATGCCGCGCTCGGCCGCGGCATCGGCTAAATCCGACTCCGTGCATTGAAAGGGGTCCAGGCCGGTCTGGGCGATGAACATATCGTGGTAGGTCCACCGCTGTACCGGCCAGCCATCGAACTGGCCTTTTCCGCAGCACCGGATCAGTTCGGTCACCTCGGCTGCGAGCTCAAGATAATTCCAGCCGCAGCGGTACCACTCGAGCAGAGTGAACTCCGGGTTGTGAAAACGTCCTTTCTCATCCGCCCGGAATACGCGACCCAGTTCAAAAATATCTCCGAACCCCGCTGCCAGCAGCCGCTTCATCGCATATTCCGGTGATGTCCTCAGGTACCGCCTGGCCGGGCTTTCCAGGGACATGCTCCGGATATTGGGATCGCTGTTGCCGGCCCGGGAGAGAACCGGTGTTTCAACCTCGAGCACGTCCCGCTGCGAGAACCAGGACCTGATGTCGGACAACAGGCGGGCGCGTGTTTCCACCGCCAGTCTGGATGCGCCGGGACGCCAGTCTGGTGGTCCGGGCCTCATCAGATGCCGGTCTTGCTGATCCGGAACTGCAGGCCAATGGTCGCCAGATCCCGAGATTCCTGCTGTAAATCAAACATCGTGAGCGGGTGTTTTTCTATCCATTGTTCCGAAAAGCTGGTGGTGACCGTGTTGTCGCCGCTGCTGAGCCGGAACGGCGGAATCGCCTCTTCCTCCCGGCTGCGGCTGAGGATGCATGCAAAACGAAGGCAAAATAGGGTCATTCTCAGAGGTTCATGCAAGCGCGCCGGGAGCTTGTCCAGAAACCCGGTGGGTATTGCACGGCGGTGGTTCTGGACCAACGCCGCGAGAAACAACTGTTCCTGGCGGGTAAAGCCCGGCAGGTCCGAATTTTCAACGAGGTATCCGGAATGAAGCTGGTAGCGGCTGTGTGAAACGCCGAGTCCTATTTCGTGCACATCAGCGGCCCAGCTGAGGAGCTGGCGGTGGATGGGCCGGAAATACATCGAATCGGCGATTTTGTCACAGGCTTTCAGGGCGGCGGTCTTTACGCGGTCGACCTGCTCGCGATCGACACTGTAACGGGACATCAGCGCCTCGATGGTTTTGCCTCTGGGGTCCACGCTGTCCAGGCGCCCCAGCAAATCATGCAATACACCTTCCCGCAGCGCGTAGGGCGAAACCTGTAAAGACTCGATTTCCAGCGCCTTGAAACAGGCATGCAGCATGACAAGGCCGCCGATCAGCACCGGGTGGCGCCGTTCCGTCAAGCCGGGCAGTCGAACCGAGTCGATGGTATCGAATTCCAGCAAGCGCTCCCGCAACATGTGCAGAGCGTCGGCGTTGATGTCCTTCTCGATCCAGCCAAGCTGACGGCAGATCTGTTCTACTGCCTTGATAGTGCCCGATGAACCGATCGCCCTGTTCCAGCCGGTTCTCATGTAGCGCACCCGTAATTCCTGCAGATCGGCCATGATTGAGCGCTCGGCGGCCCGCCAGCGCTCCGCCGTGATTAATCCGTCGCCGAAAAATCTCCGCGTCAGTGAAACGCAGCCATACTGCAGGCTTTCCATCTCCAGCGGTTTCAAGCCCTCGCCGATGATGAGCTCGGTGCTGCCGCCGCCAATATCAATAACCAGGCGTCGGCCTTCCCCGGTTGACACGCCCTGGGTGACGCCGAGATAAATCAGGCGCGCCTCTTCCCTTCCGGCAATGATGTCGATACTGCAACCCAGTGCGGTTTCTGCAATCATCAGGAACGCGTTTGCGTTTTTCATGCGTCGAAAGGTCTGGGTTCCGACGGCACGCAGGTTATCGGCCGGAATACCCCGGAGCCGCTGTCCGAAACGGGCCAGGCACGCGAACGCGCGCTCCTGGATCACCGGGTCCAGTTGGCCGTCTTCGTTCAGGCCGCCGCCCAGCCTGACCATCTCCTTGATTTTGTCGATAACCCGCAGCTCGCCGTGTTCACGACGGGCCACCAGCAAGTGAAAGCTGTTGCTGCCCAGGTCCACGGCAGCGTAGGTATCGATGCGGTCAGATTCGCTCATGTGGAACCTAGAATATACGTTTCCGGCTCGTTAAGAAAACGGGCCGGAAATCCGGCCCGTTTGCTCTTTTCGATAGCCTGCGAATGAGGCCGAAATTTACGGTATCAGTTGAACTTGAAGGCAAGGTCCAGCATCAGCCGGTCATAGTCGCGCGGGTTTCCGGAAGCGAGCCTTATCTTGTTGATGAAATAGGTTGCCTTGAAATTCCAGTTCTTGTGAAAAGCGTAGGTTCCTGAAAGCACGTGCCCCTTGGCATCGGTGCCGCGGCCGCCGAAGTCGGAGTCGGAGAGCAGGCCAACCGTGGCGTCAGCCTCGAGTTTTTCATAGAAGTAGGTCGCGTCCCAGGTGCCTTTGCCCTTGGCGGAGCCATACTTGACGCCGAACAAGTAGCCCGTGTCGTTGTCATCCGCTTTTTCGTTCACCGTGTAATTCCCAAACAGGGTGAATTTGTCGATTTTCCACTCCGCAAAGGCTTCCCAGTTGCGGTAATCGAAGGCAAATTCCAGTTCTTCGCTTATCGGGTTCTCGACGAAGGTGTTGCCGTAGAAATCATCGGGTTCACCGAACAGGGGTGTCCTTCCTGCGATATTGAACACGGAATAGCCTGCACCTACTTTCAATTTGCCGAAATCGCCGGTTTTAAAGTTGAATCCGCCCTGGATGGCCCAGGCGAATTCCGTTCCATTCCTGCTGTCGCCCTCCAGCCAGGTACCCAGCGCCTGGGCAAAGACAAAGTCATTGTCCCAAATTACGCCTAATCCTTCGGGGCGCCAGTCGCCATCCCATCTCAGGCCTTTCTTGGCGGGACGGACCAGAAAGTTCTTGTATTTGCCGCCCACGATATGGGTGTTCTCAATCCCGGACCAGTCAAAATAGGCAAGATCGATTTTGACGTCCTTGCTCGATCCGCCGCCGCCGATGGTCTGATTGGAGGACACAGGGTCGTCACCGCCGGTTGCGAGTCCAACGCCAACCTGCAGGGTCGGTGAAAGGTCCGCTTCCAGGTTGGTGCGAGCGCGGATACGGCTGCGGTTTCTGCCGTCTCTGCCTTCCTGGTCTATGTTTTCATAGCGGTAGCGGAAATCGCCTTTCCAGCGAATACGCTCTGCCCAGGAAACGGCGGCCATTTTCTCTGTTACCTGCTCGGTCACGGCTTCTTCGATCTTGGCGTCCACTGCCGCTTCAGAACCAGCAGCGGCCTGCTGACTGGACTGCTCGACGGTCTGGACCAGTTGCTGATTCTGTTTTTCCAGTTCGTCAAGCCGGTTGGTCAGCATCTCGATTTGCTGGCGAAGCAGCTTTATTTCGTCACCGCTGACCTGAGCGATGGCTGCCTGGCTGAACATTATGAGGCTCAGGCCCAGCAGGACTGTCAGCTTTTTCATCTCGTGATCTCCGTTTTGGATTGAAATTTAACCCACTCGTGCAGGCTGTACGGCAGTGTATTGGAGCTTTGTTACATTACTGTTACGTGAACGCCAGATAGTTGATCAACGTCAATTACGGTGTTGTGCTCAGCTCAAGCCCGGCCTGGCTCGCTGATGGGGAAATGAGCAGGTTAAATCGCTGCCTACTCCCAGTTCACTGGTGATCGTCAGCTCCGCCTGGTGGGAATTCAGCACGTGCTTTACAATCGCCAGGCCCAGGCCGGTGCCACCCGTTTCGCGGGCTCGATCCGAGCCAACACGGTAGAAACGTTCCGTCACCCGTGGAATATCCCGGCTGGGAATGCCGATGCCGGTATCACTGACTTTAAGCTGAGGCCCCTGTGTGCCCCGATGCCAAGACACGATAATACTGCCGCCCCGGGGCGTGTACTTGATCGCGTTGGTTACCAGGTTTCCGAAGGCGCTCTCGAGATCGGAGCCTACTCCCCAAAGACATAACTGCGGGTCCACGTCGAACACGATACGATGATCGCCCCGGCTCAGATCTTCAGCCTGTTCACGCAACTGGTTCAACATCGCCGGAACATTCACCAACTCGTCTTCCCCGCGCAGTTCCTCACTTTGCAGGCGGGAGAGTTCGAGGAGGTCGTCCAGTAATCTCTGCATTTGCAGCGCCTGCCCGAGCATCCGGCTTGCTGTTTGACCGACATCGCTGGACGGATGGTCCTCCAATAATTCCAGGTAGCCTCTGAGCACGGTGAGCGGTGTCCTGAGCTCATGCGAAATATTGGCGACGAAATCCCGCCTGATCTGTTCCACATTGTGAATGCCGGTAATGTCCCGCAGGATGATCAACTGCTGATTTTCCTGCAACATCACGGCCCTGGCGGTGAGCCAGCGTCCGTCGTGAAGCGGTGAGGGTAGGTCCAGCGGACTTTTTTCTTTGGGCTCGACGGACAGCCACTTGGCAAAATCGGGGTCCCGCAAAAAGCTCGTCAGCGGCCGCGCGGTGCGTTGGTGGGCGCCGATGCGCAGCAACCGCGCGGCGGCTGGATTAAACCAGGTGATAATCCCGTTCTGGTCCACGGCCATGACAGCGTCAGGAAAAGCATCCGTAAGCGCTTTGAATTCATCGTTGACGGCCTGGCTTTTCTTGATTTGATCCTGGTTTCTGATTCCCATGAAGTTGATTCCGTTGAAAACATCGGACCACAGGCCGACGCTTTGCGGGACTTCATCACTCGGTTCCAGAATCCATTGATAAAGGCGCCACAGGTTCGCAATGTGCCAGCCGATAAAAATCGCTGAAGCGACGATCAGGCTGAACAGAAGGTGTCCAGCCATCCAGCCGCCGAACCCGATCGCACCGCCAACCAGTAAAAGTTTTGCGGTATACCAGACCCAGTTCCAGTCACGCATCACTGATGCTCCGCGTTGCGGTCAGGTGTCAGCAAGGAAACGATAGCCGTGCCCCCTGACGGTCTGCAGATATTCCTTGGCGCCATAGGGTTCCAGCGCCTTGCGCAGGCGCCTGATGTGGACGTCCACGGTACGTTCTTCCAGGTAGGCATTGGCGCCCCAGACGTGGTCCAGGATCTGTGTCCGGCTGAAGGCACGGCCGGTATGGCTCATGAAGAACTCGAGCAAACGGTACTCGGTGGGTCCGAGGGAGACTTCCTCGTCCTGCACCAGAGCCCGTCTGGACAGGGTGTCCAGCGTAATCTTGCCTACGATGAGCTGGCCGCGCTCATCGGTAGGGCTGCTTCGCCTCAAAACTGCGTGAATCCGGGCCAGCAATTCGCGCGGTGAAAAGGGTTTGGTAACGTAATCGTCGGTGCCGGCCTCCAGTCCCGCCACTTTGTCATCCTCGGATACCTTGGCCGTCAACATGATGATCGGGATGTCCTCGGTGAATGAGTCTTTGCGCAATCGACGGGTCAGCTTCAACCCGCTGATCCCCGGCATCATCCAGTCCACCAGCATAATATCCGGGCGCTGTTCGCTAATGCGCAGGAGGGCTTCCTGTGCATTAGCAGCGGCCTGGACCTTCATGCCCGCTCTTTCCAGGGCGAAGCGGATCATGTCGCGAATGGCTGCTTCATCATCCACGACCAGGATCAGGGGCTTGTTTTTACTCAATTGTCCATTCGCATGCGCAGGGCCAATGCTTATTATAAGCACGCATGTGACGAGATGATGTCAGATCAGCTGTCTTCCATGCCCAGCTTGGCAAGCTCCAGCCTCAGTTCGTTGATGCGGGCCGTGATGCGTGCACGCTGGTAGTAATCGAGATCGCTTCCATTGGCTAGTGTCTGGAGCTGCATCGCCGCCTCGTGAATTCCACCGCGCAGATAATAGGACTCGGCGATGGCTTCCTTCGCCCGCACCTTGTCACCCGCGATATTGGCCGATCGGGCATAAAGTTCATACAGTTGCGGATTGCCCGGGCGGACCAGCAATTGCTGGCGCAGCACGACCGCGGCCGTCTCCGCCTGCTGCTTGTCCTGGGTTTTCAGCAAGGCCCGCGCATACTGCATCGAAATGGCGTGATTCCCCGGAAAGCTGTGGTAGAGGCCGGCCAAGAGGTCGATGGCGCGGCCGTTGCGGTTGGCATCCAGGTCCAGTTCGGCCATCTGGAGTTCGTAGGCCAGGTGGTGATTGCGGTCAATCAGGCTTTGCAGCAATTTTCGGGCCTCTTCGTATTCGCCTCTCTTCTGGTGGGCGATCGCGCTGCCGTAAAACATTGCGTCACTCTCGGCCTGGCTGACGTCGGCCCTCTCCATGCGGTCCCTGAACCAGGTCAGTGCCTCGTCTGGCGTGTCGGCTGTCATCGCCCTCAGGCGTGCCTGGACCAGATAAAAATCCCTGCCGTCGGCAGGCTTGGGCGCCGGCATATTCTGTGCACGGTTGCGGGCTTCGGAGACTCGGCTGACCGATACGGGGTGCGTGCGCAGGTATTCCGGAGGGCCTTCGCCCATGGAGCGGGTAATCCTTCCCATTTTCTCGAAGAACTCCGCCATGCCTTTCGGATCGTACCCGGCCCGGGACAGCGTGGATATTCCGATACGGTCAGCTTCGTATTCGTTCTGGCGGGTAAAAAAGATCTGCGACTGCATGGAGGCGGCCTGGCCGCTCAATACCGCTCCCTGGATGGCCTCGCCGCTGCCCCCGCCCAACAGCACCAGTCCCAGCATCGCCAGCGCGATGGGGATGGTCATCGCTTTTTGATTTTCGTAGGCCCGGTACAAGTGCAACTGCGTGATGTGAGCAATTTCATGGGCCAGCACGCCGGCTACTTCGTTCTGGTCATCGGCCGCCAGGATCAGACCGCTGAACAGGGCGATCACCCCGCCGGGGGCGGCAAAAGCGTTGACCACGGGTTGGTTGATCACGACAAAAGTGAACGCCTTGTCGGGCCGGTCGCTGTTCGAGGCGAGACGGAAACCCATGTCCCTGAAATAATCGCTGATCAATGGGTCTTCATTGAGAACTTCGTAGGCTCTCATTTGCCGCAGCAGCGCTTCGGCATATTCTTTCTCCTCCGCCCGGGAGAGAATCGTTTCCGCCGAAGCGCCCATGTCCGGCAAATCTAGCGGCTTTGTCTGCGCTACACTGGTCAGGCTGATGCAAACCGTCAGCATGACGAGCGCCGCGCGCATTCCGTACCTCAAACCGTTACTCTTGACCGTGGACATTCTTTCCCCGAGACTTTCCTGCTCCGGATTCGACAACATAAATAGCGACTTGTTCGCACCTGGGAACAGTGTAACGTGAAAATCCTGATCATCGTCAATGAGAGTCCGTGGGGAACGAGTCTGGGGGTGACGGCGTTTCGCCTGGTGCGCGCAATGGTGGCGAATGAAGCCCGGGTTGCTGCTGTTTTCTTTCGCGGCGATGGCGTCTACCACGCGCAAACGGACGGCAGAACGGACAGCGGTACGCCCTGCCTGGCGAAGGAATGGCGTGCGCTTTCACGGCAGGCTGATATTCCTTTATTGCTGTGTTCCGCCGCTGCGCAGCGGCGCCTCGAGAACGTATCTTCTGCGGGTTTTCGCGAAGCGGGACTGGCCGAGGTCATGGCGATCATGGCAGACAGTGATCGCGTGGTGACATTTTAATGGTCCGGGCGCACGCCAGCCTTGCAGTCATCATGGACTCGGCTCCCTACCAGAGCAGGGCGGCACGGGATGATGTTGACTTCGTGCTCGCTGCGGCCGCCCTGGATTTTGAACTGAGAATCTATTTTCCGGGTCCGGCGATCCTGCAACTGGCCGCGGATCGCGATGCCTCTGGGGCGCTGTTGCCGGGCGGATATCGCGCCTGGGCAGCCTTGCCGGACCTGTCGCCCGCACGGATTTTTGCCGAGAAAAAGTGGGCGGAATTTTGCGCAAACCGGGGGCTCGACCTGGTGCTGCCGTTCGAAACGCTGAACGCTGAACAGATGAAGCAGTCCTGGCGACTATGCGACCACGCCGTGGTGTTGTGACCCGATGAACGCACCTCTTCCCCATCGCCCCTGCCTGCACCTGGTTGTCACGTCCTCCACCGATGCCCTCGGTCAATGCCGCGCTCAGTTCAATGCGGGCGATTCCGTGCTGTTCCTCGATGACGGGGTGATGCATATCACTGACGACGACAGCGCGGACTCCCGGACTGTGTTCGACAGTGCCTTTTTCTCAGCCGAGGATCTCGCCGCGCGCGGCCTCGCTCGCCTGGCCGCCGTTCCCGGTATCCGAACGATCAGCGATCCGGAGTTCGACGGCCTGTTGGCGCGTCACGCATTTTGCCTGACCTGGAAATAACCTTGGCGTACCTGGATATCCCTGCTGGCGGCGTGGTCGAGATTGATGAGAAGGGCTACCTGCTCGATCCCGAAATATGGTCTCCGGCGGTGGCTGAAGTCATGGCGGCGGCTGATGGCGTGGCCTTGTTGCCGGATCATTGGGCCATTCTCGAGATTTTTCGGGATTATTACAGCGAGTACGAAATTGAACCCCCGATGCGTGCATTGGTTCGCCGTGCGGAGGAAGCTCTGGGCAAAGCAAAGGGAAACAGTCGCTATCTTTACCAGCTTTTTCCGGAAGGCCCCGGTACGCAAGCCTGTCGCTACGCCGGTTTACCCCGCCCGGTCAGCTGTCTCTAGGGATAGGGTATAATTGCCGGTTTTTGCGCTCTGCGCGGAGAAGGTTTTATGAGCAAGATCATCAGCGTAATCAGCGGGGACGGCATCGGTCCTGAAATCATGAAAGCAACGACAAGGGTGCTGGACGCGCTCGATTGCGGTCTCGAGTACGAGTATGTGGACGCGGGCCTGGGCGCGCTCGAGAAACACGGCGACCTGCTGCCGGCCCCCACGCTGGAATCCATCCGCAGGAACACGGTCGCTCTCAAGGGTCCGCTGACGACACCGATCGGAATGGGGTTTCGCTCCATCAATGTCACGCTGCGTGAGATCTTTGACCTGTATGCGAATGTGCGCCCGGTCGTTTCCATGCCCGGCACCAAAATGCACTATGAGAACGTGGACATCATCACGGTTCGCGAGAACACAGAAGGCGCCTACCTGGCTGCCGATGCACAGTTGAGTGACGACGGCAATACCGCTGAATCGAAGATGGTGATCACGCGCAAGGGCAGCGAACGTGTAACCCGCTATGCCTTTGAACTTGCGCGCCGGGCGGGGCGCAGCAAAGTAACGCTGGTGCACAAGGCCAATATTCTGAAAACGGTATCGGGATTGTTTCTTGATGTGGCCAGGGACGTTGCGAAAGCCTACCCGGATATCGCGTGCGAAGAGATGATTGTCGATGCAACCTGCATGAAACTCGTCATGCACCCGCAGCAATTTGACGTCATCGTCACGACCAATCTCTTTGGCGATATCATTTCGGATCTCTGCGCCGGCCTGGTTGGCGGACTGGGCCTCGCGCCCGGTGCAAACATTGGCTCCGACGCAGCGATTTTTGAGGCTGTGCATGGTTCGGCCCCCGATATTGCCGGAAAAAAGATCGCCAATCCCTGCGCACTGCTGCTGACATCGGGACAGATGCTGTCGCATCTCGGCATGGTGGACCGGTCTGAGCGGCTGCACGCAGCCATCACCGCCACGATCGCCGCGGCCGACCGGACGACGCCGGATCTGGGCGGAAGCGGAAATACGGAAACCTTCACCGATGCCATCATCGAAAGGATCTGATTTTCCAGCTGTTGCAAAATTGCAACTCGACGGGATGGCCAAGGGTTTTTCGGGGGTTGTTACGAACCCTGCGAGGCGCCGCCGCTCGAGTGCGTCTGTCTTTTATAAACAATGACTTGGCTAAAAGACCGGTGGCAGCGGGGCAACAGGCCCGGGAAACCGGTCTTTGTCATTGACACCGTGTTGTATTCCTGCCATATTTCATCTTGAATCACTGCATCTTTTTGAGGGCCAGAGAATCGGTTTGCGGCAAAAATTAGTCACAACAGCAGTAGCCATCATGGGATTTTTTCCGGGAATCGCCGGAGCCCAGGGGATGGGTTTGCCCACCGTAAGCTTTGCCGCGGGCGGAACGGGGCTGACTTCTTTTTATGTTATCGGTTTTGAATTAGGACCCTGGCAGGAATACCTTGCGCAGGAACTTACCCCGACCTACATGCTGCCTGACGATGCGCAACCCCTGCACGTATCGTGGCTCAGGAACAGTGAAGTCCGAATCATGCCGGATTTCGCAAGCCAGATGGAGTCGCCAACCGACACGAGAATCAATCTGCAGTTCGAATGGCAGTCTGATTCCGAGTTTGTCTGGCCCGGGGCAGAGCAGGAGGCTTCTCTCAAGGGTACCAGTTTCGACCGGCAGTATTTTTCACCCGGTATCGAACACGAATTTACGGACGGCAGCGTGCTGGGTGTAGCCGCTATCATCGCCTATCAGCGTTACAGCGCCGCGAGCCTCGGCCTGACCTCGGCCACCACACCGGATCAGAGCCCGTGGATTCCCCGGTCATTCTCGCCGCAGCACGAGTCCGGTTATGGAACGGGCGTAAGGCTTGCGCTGCGCCAGGAAGTGATTGAGGGTATCGCCATCGATGCGGGCTTCCAGTCGCGTATCGACATGGAAGAGTTTGCAGCCTACCGGGGCGTTTATTCACAGCCTGCCGACCTGGACATCCCGGCGCGAGCCAGGCTGGGTCTTGCATTCCAGGCCAGCGAACAGTCATGGCTGAACGTGGCGATTGAGCGCGTGATGTACAGCGACATCAGCGCGTTCCCCAGCCGCTACCTGCCCAACCGGTTCCTCTCGTTGCTCGGCGATTCCACCAGTCCGGCGTTCAACTGGGAAGATCTCACGGTCTACACCGTGGGCTACACCTGGAGTGACGGCAAGGACCAGCAATGGCATATCGACCTGAGCACCAGGACACAGCCTTCGCCGACTTCCAAACTGCTCAGCCAGGCGATTGACGGCGACCTCGCCAACAATGCCGTCGTGGTCGGGTATTCGCGCCGCACCGGGGATCGCAGCCGCCTGGCGTTCAATGCAGCCTACGCACCTTCCGAATACGCGTTCGGGGGTAGCGTGCTCGGCGTGACCACGGAAGAACTCGATCAGCAAATCGAGGTCGAGGCCATGTGGACCCTGAGCTTCTGACTTCCATTTCTGCCCGGAATAAACCAACGTAATGGAACTTCTCAAGGACTGGTTCAGACGGTCTTTTTCCGACCCTCAGGTCGTTATACTCGGGCTTTTCCTGGTCATCGGGTTTGCGGTGATCATCGGTTTGGGCAAATGGCTTGCACCGATGTTTGCGAGCATCGTGATTGCTTACCTGCTGGAAGCTATTGTCGGATGGCTGCAAAAAGTCGGGTTACCGCGTTTGCTGGCCGTGATTCTCGTATTCCTGCTGTTTCTCACGATCCTGCTGTTCCTTACTTTTGGCCTGATCCCTATTGTCATTCGCCAGTTAACCGCCCTGGTTCAGCAATTCCCCACTTACATTGCCCAGGGCCAGGAGCTTCTGAAGCAATTGCCCGAGGCCTACCCACAGATCATCTCGGAAGAACAGATCCAGGGGATCATTTCCCAGGTTGGCCAGGAAATGGCGATTTGGGGGCAGCAGGCGCTTAGCTGGTCACTTTCGTCGGTGGCCAGCGTAATTGTCATTATCGTGTACCTGATCCTGGTTCCCGTTCTGGTTTTTTTCCTGCTGAAGGACAAAGACATGATGATCGGCTGGATCACGCACCGTTTACCCCGGGAGCGCTCACTGGTTGACCGGGTCTGGACCGAGTCCGAGGCGCAAATCGCCAACTACGTCCGTGGCAAGGTAACCGAGATTTTCATCGTTGGGTCGGTCACCTACATCACGTTCATTGTCCTGGGCCTGCAGTACTCAGCGCTGCTGGCCACGCTGGTGGGTTTCTCCGTGCTGGTGCCTTATATTGGGGCCGCGGTGGCGACGATACCCATTGCGCTGATCGCGTTTTTCCAGTTCGGCTGGGGGTGGGATTTTGGCCAGGTCATCATTGCCTACGCCATTATCCAGGCGCTGGACGGAAACCTCCTGGTACCGCTGTTGTTTTCCGAGGTAGTCAACCTGCACCCGGTGGCCATCATTCTGGCCATCCTGGTTTTTGGCGGGCTGTGGGGATTCTGGGGGATCTTCTTCGCGATTCCCCTGGCCACGCTGGTCAAGGCTGTGCTGAACGCCTGGCCCCGCCAGCAGAAGTCTGACGAAACGGCTGAAGCCGCCTGAACGGCTTTTGCCGGCGCGACCGATTCTCATATTCAAAGTGTTTCAGAGGCAAAATCCGCCAGCCGTGAACGTTCCCCGCGCCGCAGCGTAATGTGTCCCGCATGCTCCCAGGTTTTGAAACGGTCGACCGCGAACGTGAGTCCCGACGTGGTTTCAGTGAGGTAGGGGGTGTCGATCTGTTCGACGTTTCCGAGGCAAACGATTTTGGTTCCGGGACCGGCGCGGGTGACCAGGGCCTTCATTTGTTTTGGCGTAATATTTTGCGCTTCGTCGATAATCACGTAACGGTTCAGAAAAGTGCGCCCGCGCATGAAATTGAGCGCGCGCACTTTGACCCGGCTGGCCAGCAGATCGTTGGTGGCTGCGCGGCCCCATTCGCCGCCCTCCTGGGGCTGGGTCAGCACCTCGAAATTATCCGTCAGGGCGCCCATCCAGGGAGTCATCTTTTCTTCCTCGGTCCCCGGCAGGTAACCGATGTCTTCGCCAATGGACACCGTGGCCCGGGTCACGATGATTTCGCTGTATCGTTTGTTGTCCATGGTTTGTGACAGGCCGGCCGCCAGGGCGAGCAGCGTCTTGCCGGTACCGGCAGTCCCCATCAGGGTCACGAAGTCAACGTCCGGATCCATTAACAGGTTGAGCGCAAAATTCTGCTCGAGGTTGCGGGCGTGGATGCCCCAGACGTTTTTGCGGCCATCGTAATAATCGTCGATCAGTTTGAGCAGCACGCTGTTGCTGTTGACTTCCTTGACCATTGCCTCGACGCCATTGTCATCGCCGATGACGATGCACTGGTTGGGGTACCAGCCGTTCTCCTGGTCCAGCGGAATGCGGTAGTGGGTTCTGCCGCCGTCGCTCCAGGATTCCAGCTTCGGATGATCTTCCCAGAAAGTTTCATCGTGCAGTCGCAGTCCCCGGTACAGCAGACTCAGGTCATCAAGCGCCCGGTCATTGTAGTAATCTTCGGCCTGAACCCCGAGGATCGCAGCCTTGATTCGCAGGTTGATGTCCTTGGATACCAGCACGATTTCCTTTTCCGGATGCGCTTCACGCAAGGCAAGGCCCGTGCTCAGAATTTCGTTGTCGGCAAATGACCCGTCTCGCAACAGGCTGGAATGGGTCTCCGGCATGGTCGTCTGGAAAAAAAGTCGACCGGTCCCAACGTCCAGTTCTAAGCCTTCAGGCTCCTTCAGTTCCAAACCTTCCTCGAGATCAGTCACCCCCTGTCGCTGCATCATTTCGCCGATAAAACGACTGACCTGGCGAACATTGCGCGCGACTTCAGACAGACCTTTTTTTGCGGCGTCCAGTTCTTCCAGCACCATCATGGGCAACAGGACGTCGTGTTCTTCGAACCGGAATATCGAGGTGGGGTCGTGCATCAACACGTTGGTGTCAAGAATGTACAGGCGTTTTTCACTTCCCATCAGGGAGCTGTCCTCAGTGCGTTGAATGGCGGTGTTTTAAAGGGATTTGACCGCTTCGAGAACTTCGTCAACGTGCCCTTTCACCCGCACTTTCCGCCATTCCCTTTGCAGAATGCCTGCGCCGTCGATCAGGAATGTGCTGCGCACAACCCCCATGACTTTGCGGCCATACATGTTTTTTTCATGAATTACATCGAATTGTTTGCAGAGATTTTCGTCGACGTCGGAAATAAGGTCGAAGGGAAATTCCTGCTTCGCTTTGAAATTTTCATGGGTCTTCACGCTGTCGCGCGAAACTCCGAGGATTTCCGTGCCGGTTTGCTTGAACTCCTGGTAGAGATCTCGAAAATTTTGTCCTTCCAGCGTGCAGCCCGGGGTATTGTCTTTCGGGTAAAAATAGATCACCAGGTTGGTGCCTTTGAAATCTTTCAGTGACAGTTGCTTGTCGCCGGTGGCGGGAAGTGAAAAATTAGCCACCTTTTTGCCAATGTTAACCATTTACACCCCATTTGCTGTTTCAAAAAACGGACAGAAGCAGCATACTTGTCGGTATCTGGTACCGCAAGTCCCATGGCCCCGAAATTCATGCTCTCTAATCCAATGTTCAAAGGCAGTATCGTTGCGCTGGTCACGCCGTTCACGGCCCATGGTGAAATTGACTGCGTCGCGCTCGATCGTCTGGTTGAATTTCATCTGGAAAACAACAGTGATGGACTGGTTGTGGCAGGAACCACGGGAGAGTCCGCAACGCTCGAAGGCGAGGAGTTTTCCAGCGTTTTGAGGCGCGTTGTCAGGCGCGCGGGCGGAACCATTCCCGTCCTGGCCGGAACCGGAAGTGCGTCGACCCGGGCCGCTATCGAGAAAACCCGGTGTGCCGCAGACCTGGGGGCTGACGGGGTTCTGGTGGTCACGCCCTACTACAACAAGCCCACGCAGTCCGGTTTACATGCCCATTTCAACGCCGTCGCGGATGCATCTGATGTTCCCGTGGTGCTGTACAACGTTCCTTCCAGGACAGCTGTCGATATGCTGCCCGCCACCGCTGCGAAGCTTTCCATGCACGAACGGATCACGGGAATCAAGGAAGCGGCTCCGGGGGCGCAGCGAATGATGGAACTCCGCGATCTGTGCGGCCCGGATTTCCAGGTGCTCAGCGGTGACGACCTGACCTGCCTCGATTCGATGCGCCACGGTGCGGACGGCGTGGTGTCGGTGGCCGCAAACGTGATTCCGGGGCGAATGCATGAGCTGTGCGCGGCTGCAGCGCAGCATGATTGGGCAGTTGCGGAGCAGTTGAACTTGCAGCTGAAACCGGTCTTTGACGTTTTAATGATCGAAACCAATCCGATTCCTGTAAAATGGGCCCTTTTCGAAATGGGCTTAATCGATGCCGGACTGCGGCTGCCCCTGACCCCGCTGGACGAAACACTTCGTGAACCCGTCCGGCGATGCCTGGTCGAACAGGGGCTGATTGATGGCTGAACGGCGGTTGCGGATGAGGTCCGATAGTGTGAAATTAATGAAAACAAAAGTTCTTCAAAAAGGTTCGGTAGTCGTGGCCACAATCATTTTTTGCAGCCTTGCGGCCTGTTCTTCCGGATCGAAAAAGCCGGAATACTACGATGCGGTTGAAACACCGTCGCTGGATATTCCGGAAGGTTTGAGCCAGCCGCAGTCGGGATCTGCGCTGGTGATCCGGGCGCCGTACATGCCGCCGCCGTCGATGATCCTGAAGGATACGCCGCCGCGGATCTCCAGCACCACCTCCGGCCTGGACAGCAATTCACGCCTCAGCTGGTCCGCCCAGGGCCTCTATCTGCTGGTGGAGGACACCGAGGAGAGCACGTATCGGCGGCTGGGGTTCGTTCTCGAACGAGGCGGCATGCAGCGCATCCGCGTGGATGAGAACGGCGTGTACCGTTTCGACTACTACCAAAAGTTCGAAGAGGAGGGTGGTTTCTTCAGCAAGATGGCTTTCTGGAGCCGGGATAAAAGCGAAGATTACAGCGGGGCCTACCAGGCTTTCACGCAGCCTGAGGGCGAAAACACCCGGGTTTACTTGAAGTACGCTGACGGTACCGATTGCGAGCCCGACGCGGCGGAACATCTGCTGGCGGTGCTCAGCGAGCGAATGGGTTAGGAATATTCTGCGGCTGCCCGGCCGGCACAGGCGGGCGGTTCAGCGCTCCAGCAGATCCAGTTTGCCCTCTTTGCCATCCCACTCCGTGGCATCTTGCGGCGGATCTTTCATTTCGGTAATGACCGGCCACTCCAGCGAGAGGTCGGCGTTGATTTTGATAAAGACCTCCTGGCCGTCCGGCAAGTCGTCTTCCGGGAAAATCGCTTCGGCGGGGCACTCGGGTTCACACAGGGTGCAGTCGATGCACTCTTCCGGGTCAATCACCAGGAAGTTCGGTCCCTCGTGGAAGCAGTCCACCGGGCATACTTCCACGCAATCGGTGTATTTGCACTTGATACAATTTTCTGTAACTACAAAGGTCATTTGACGAGTCTCGCTTCCCTGCTCCGCCCGTTTAAGGGACGAAGGCGGCTGCTTTCGACAGCAGGTAAAAATTGGCGCTCCCTACGAGAATCGAACTCGTGTTCCCGCCTTGAGAGGGCGGTGTCCTGACCGCTAGACGAAGGGAGCGTCATGCCGGTGTCAAACACGCGAACGTGCAGACCGGGCGATCATGTTAAACTAGCGCAACTGCATTATTCAACCTGTCACAGCGCGTACATCGATATTAACAAATTTGTCACAATATCCCAGGCCGAACACGGCATTCGGCTCAGAGAACTCTGCCCGCACGCCATAGACATCGTTCGGGATCTGCAGGTCGCAGGTTATGAGGCGTTCCTGGTAGGCGGCAGTGTCCGCGACCTGTTGCTCGGCAAAGTCCCCAAGGATTTTGACGTCGCCACCAGCGCCACGCCTGAGGAGGTCCAACAGGTCTTTCCACGCTGCCGCCTGATCGGCCGCAGGTTCCGTCTGGCCCACGTACGCAAGGCCGGAGCCCTGATCGAAGTCGCCACTTTTCGCGGACCCGCTACCAATGGGGGTGACCGTGAAAAGAGCAACGGCAGAATCCTGCGCGACAACGTTTTTGGTACCGTGGAGGAAGACGCCATCCGGCGGGATTTCACGATCAACGCACTGTTTCTCGATCCGGTCAGCGGCGATATCCGGGACTACGTCGGCGGCTACGATGACCTGGCCCAACGCCGGCTCAGATTGATCGGGGACCCGGTTGTCCGTTTCCGGGAAGACCCGGTGCGCCTGTTGCGTGCAGCGCGCTTCGAGGCAAAATTGGGGGTCAGGCCCGACAGCGAGACCGAGGCGCCGATTCATACCATGGCCCGGCTGCTGAACGACGTGCCTCCCGCGCGTCTGTTCGAAGAAATCTGCAAGCTGTTTCTGACCGGGCACGGTGTCCGCAGTATGGAGGCTTTGCAGCGTTTTGGACTGAGCAGGGCTCTGTTTCCCGGTTTACGCAAAGCTTCCGGCCGCGGCAAAGTTCAACTTGGGCCGGTCTTGCTGAAGACCCTTGAGAACACCGACGATCGCATCAGGAACGCGAAGCCGGTGACCCCGGCCTTCCTGTTTGCGGCACTGCTGTGGCAGCCGGTCAAGGAGCGGTCTGCCGAGTTGATGGAGCAGGGTGAATCGGAATATAACGCAATGGTGGCGGCCGGTGAAGAAGTGATCGCGGCACAGACCCAAAGCACCTCGATACCGCGCCGTTTCAGCGCCGTCACGCGCCAGATTTGGCTGATGCAGACCCGCCTCAAAAAAACGAGGGGAAAGCGCTGGAAACGGCTGCTGCATGAACAGCGGTTTCGCGCTGCGTACGATTTTCTGCTTTTACGTTCGGTCGAGGACCCTTCGCTGGAACCGCTTTGTGAATTTTGGACCAAAGCCCAGGAGGGAATTGACTTCGCAAAATTGCATTCCGAACGAAGCGCAAGCAACCGCAGCCAAACCAGGCGCCGCCCCCGCAGCCGCCGTCGCCGGCCCGCCCGGTCCCGGTAGGCGATCACCCGGCCGATCTGATACAGGAACTGACCGATGAACAAAACACTGACCGTCGACCACCTGGCAAGCATGAAACGCGAAGGCGAGAAGATCGCGATGCTGACGTGTTATGACGCAACTTTCGCCGCAACCATGGATCGGGCGGGAGTCGACATCATCCTGGTGGGCGATTCACTGGGTATGGTCGTGCAGGGCCGCTCCACGACGGTGGGCGTGCGCGTCGATGACATTGCTTATCACACGGCCTGCGTCGCCAAGGGTTTGAACCGGACTTTTCTGCTTGCCGATATGCCGTTTGGAAGTTATCACGACGAGACGACCGCCATGGAAACTGCGGTCGAATTACTCAGCGCGGGCGGCGCGATGGTGAAGCTGGAAGGCGCCGGCCCGATGATTGACATCGTCCAGTACCTGACCAGCCGCGGTGTGCCCGTCTGCGGTCACCTGGGGCTGACTCCCCAAAGCGTCAATCAACTGGGGGGGTTCAAAGTGCAGGCGCGTGATGAAGAAAGTGCGGACCGACTGCTTGGGGATGCCGCTGCTCTGCAACGGGCCGGTGCCCAGCTGCTGGTGGTTGAATGCGTGCCTGCGCCGCTCGGCAAGGCATTGTCCGCTGCCGTGGATATTCCGGTCATCGGGATCGGGGCAGGCGCGGCCTGTGACGGCCAGGTTCTGGTCATGCATGACATGTTGGGGCTCGGCGGCAGGGCGCCGCGATTCGTGGCTGACTTCATGCAGCAAAGCCAGTCCATTCAGGGCGCATTCGAGGCGTATGTGAAAGATGTCCGCGAAGGACGATTTCCGGCGAAAGAACACGAGTACTGAAATGCTTCGTGCGGAAAACCGCGACCAACTCGATGCCGTCACCTTGCCGTGGCGGCAGGAAGGGTTGGATATTGCACTGGTGCCTACCATGGGTAATCTCCACGCGGGGCATCTCGCACTGGTCGAGGCGGCAAAGCAGCGGGCCGAACGCGTCGTTACCAGCATTTTTGTAAACCCGACCCAGTTTGGCCCCGGTGAAGATTACAAGAGCTATCCACGCACTCTGGATGCTGACAGCGCCGCACTGGAAAGCGCCGGATGCGACCTGCTGTTCACGCCGGGCAATGGCACCATGTACCCCTACGGCCTGGACCGGGCGATCCGACTGGGCGCTCCGGCTGGCCTGGCAACCGTACTGGAGGGAGAATCACGGCCCGGCCACTTTGATGGGGTTATAACGGTGGTGGCCCGCCTGTTCAATCTGGTCCGACCCCAACTGGCGATTTTTGGTGAAAAGGACTATCAGCAGCTGTTGGTGATCAAACACATGACGGACGACCTGGGCTACGGAATCAATATTGTTCCGATTGCAACGGAGCGTGAACAGAGCGGTCTGGCGATGAGTTCCCGAAACAACTACCTGGAAAAGACCGCAAGAAAATCTGCCGGCCGCCTGTATGCCGAACTGAAGGATGCAGCGAAGCTTTTGGAAAATGGTTCCTCAGATTACCTGCGGATCGAGAAGGAATCGGCTAGCCGACTGGAAAAAATGGGATTTCAGGTTGATTATGTGGCCGTGCGCCGTGCCGAAGACCTTGGCTTGCCGGGGCCGGGCGACAGGGAACTAAGGTTGCTTGCGGCCGTTCGGTGCGGGCAGACCCGTCTCATTGACAACGTCGGATTAATTCGTGTTGGCATTTCTGATCTTTAGTGGTATTATTACCACCAACCCTGTTAAATCTGCAACATTTATCAGGGCCGTAGGGCGCGAAAGACGGGTACATCACTCCAAAAGCCTGCCTCTCCTCTTCACCGGGGAGAGGTTTTTTTTATCCCTCGTTCCAGCAGAATTCTGTCGGGCAAATCCCCGTAATTACCTGATCAAGCGTGATTATGCGCTGATTTCCTTGCCTGCCAGGCTTTTTTAAAGGCGTCGGCTCTGATGTCGACATGATCGGTTTTTCAGTATTCGGGGTCGTGCCATAAGGAAGAGGTTCCGCACGTGCGGACGGGTATTGATGTGTGTTGCAAAAACACAACACTACCCCTTTTTAATCGCGCCCAATATCCCACGCATGATTTCCCGGCCGAGGGTGGTGCTCATGCTGCGCAGAAAGCTCTTCACGGCTGTCTCGGTGGGTGACTGGCGGGTGCTTTTCCGTTTCTTCGGGGCAGTCTCCTTGCTTTCTGCGTCCTTGGCCACTTGCTCCGCGCGCTGCTGCAGAATTTCCGAGGCAGATTCCCGGTCGAGCGTTTCGTCGTAGCGATCACCCACCGGGCTGCGCGAGCGCGCCTCTTTTCGTTCGGACTCCGATATCGGCCCAATCCTCGAGGTGGGCGGGCGAATCAATGTCCGGTCGACAATGCCCGGCACACCCTTGAGCTGAAGCGCAGATATCAGCGCTTCGCCCACGCCCATCTGGGTAAATGCTTTTTCGGTATCCAGGTTTGGATTCGTGCGAAACGTCTGTGCAGCGACCCGAATGGCTTTTTGTTCCCGCGGCGTGTAGGCGCGCATCGCATGCTGAATCCGATTGCCCAACTGGCCCAGCACCGTATCGGGAACATCGAGCGGGTTCTGCGTGACAAAGAAAACCCCGACGCCTTTCGAACGAATCAGCCGCACGACCTGTTCCACTTTTTCAATCAGCGCCCTCGGCGCATGGTCGAACAGCAGGTGGGCTTCATCGAAGAAAAATACCAGGCGGGGTTTTTCCGGGTCGCCGACCTCCGGCAATTCCTCGAACAGTTCCGATAGCAGCCACAGCAGAAAAGTTGCGTACAACCGGGGTTTTTGAATCAGCTTGTCCGCCGCCAGCACATTGATGACACCGCGGCCGCTGAGGTCCACCCGTTGTATGTCCGCCAGTTCCAGGGCCGGTTCACCGAAGAAGTTTTCGGCTCCCTGTTCGTCCAATACCAGCAGCCGGCGCTGAATGGCCGCAACCGAGGCGCTGCTGATGTTGCCATACTCGCGGGAATACAGTTTTGCGTTTTCGGAGACGAAGCGAAGCAAAGCCCGCAGGTCCTTGAGGTCGAGCAGCAGCAGCCCCTGTTCGTCGGCAATGCGGAAAGCAATGGTGAGGACTCCTTCCTGCGTGTCGTTGAGTTCCAGCAGGTTTGCCAGCAGCAGCGGGCCCATCTCCGATATCGTCGTGCGTACCGGATGGCCGCTGTGTCCGAACAGATCCCAGAAAACGACCGGCCAGCCACCGGGTTTGAAATTTTCGATGCCGATTTTTTCCAGCCGCTCATCGATTTTTGGATGGGGCGCAATGGGCTGGCTGAGGCCGGCCAGGTCACCCTTGACGTCAGCCAGGAAGACCGGGACGCCGATGCGGGAAAAGCCTTCGGCCAGAATTTGCAGGGTTACCGTTTTGCCGGTGCCAGTCGCACCGGTAACCAGGCCGTGCCGGTTACCGAAGGCAGGCAGCAGGTATTGCAGGTTTTCGCCTTTACCAAGCAGGATCGGGTCAATTTCGCTCATGGGCGGGTCTTTCCTATGTCAGGGGGGTCGGTTAAGCTTTCCTTCTTATCTTTCATTTATGATCATGGAAACGCAATTATATGG
>JABDLD010000015.1 GCA_013001885.1 Lysobacterales bacterium | reverse complement strand
CCATCCAGCATTTTTTCGATGTCATTCTTGGGCGCGTGGGTCCAGATTGAATGGGCGTGAAAATAGTCGAACGTTTCGTTGAAACCGGAAAAATCATACTGGTCGTTATGCAGAAACCTCGGCTTTTTCTGCTCGAACAGGCCAGGTTCGACCAGGTGTTCAACACCGGCATTGAACATGAACGTGTTGGGCTCGACGCCGCAATAACAGCCCGGATGCAGAAAATTTATCATCCAGTAGCCGCCACACAGGGCGCCGCATCCGATGTCCAGCAGCTTGTCCCAGGGATTGAGTCCGTGCCGGATCAGCGACTCGAGCTGGGCTCGGCCGGTCGTTTCGAATCGCTTGATACCGCAACCGATTTGAGTCGTGACTTCATACAGATTTTCTCCACGTTTTTGCAGAGAATCGTTTGGGTTAACAGATGTCATCGTAACTTTTTATGATCGTGTTGTTTCAATGCCTGAGTGTACCATTCAGGGCCCCAAGGGCGGGACGCTCCTTGGCTGCCAGTGCCCCCACCAGCCGGAACCGGTTACGGCTCAGCCTGGGCAGGCCAAAATGCCGGTACA
The DNA here is from genome assembly GCA_013001885.1 of Lysobacterales bacterium. GTDB lineage: Bacteria > Pseudomonadota > Gammaproteobacteria > Xanthomonadales > SZUA-36 > JAHEFT01. Next base: position 27,475 of record JABDLD010000015.1, on the reverse strand, counting down.
GGTAGCTTTCCAGCAACCGTTTGCGTTCACCCAAACTGAGTTCCCTTCGGCATTTTTCCAGGTCCAGGCCGTTTTCCGCCTGACGGGTTGCCTCGCGCGCCGCCATTACCGCGGGGTGGGTGCCCTCGAAACGGGCAAGAAACTGCCGCGGATAATGCTGGTAATGGTAATCCTCATCGGCCCGAACGGATGTGCCCGAGCGATGGACGGCGTCCGCAAATTTGCGCGCCTGCTGCTCCACCGTGTGTACGTAGTCATAACGATAAAGATCCGCACCGGTATCGATGGCACGGGGATAACGGCCCCGGGTGGAAAAATCATCGAACACAGCGAAACTCATGGCGTCCCGAATCGAATACGTGCCAATGTTCGGACGGATTATCCGGGCCGTATATTTGAAACGCCGGGGATAAACGGCAACGTAATGGCGGTAGTCTGACCAGAACGTCAGGCGCTCGACGAGCATTGCTTCGACAGACTCATTCTCTGCATGGGTTTCCATCAGGCTGCGAAGCTGCGGCAGGTCCTTTTGGTGAAGAATCTCGTTACCCTGCAGGTACAGGCACCAGCGGCCGCGGCAAAAACCCAGTCCGATGTTGGTCTGTTGAGCCAACAGGCATTTGCGGGGTTTCACCAGCGGCGACCATTCAGTGTGAATGACCCGGATGCGGCTGTCGTCCAGTTCAGCGAGCCGCTCCAGGGTCTCGTCGTCACTGTCGCCGGCGACCACGATGTACTCGTCGCAGATGGAAAGGGCCGAGCGGATCGCCTCGATGAAGGGGTAATTCAGCCGGACACCGTTGCGGATAATAGTCAGGCCGGATACCAGGATCTCGCTCATTGGGGGATTTTACCTCAATAAGCCGCTTTCATTTCCCATGGTGGCTGACTTCTTCTATATTCGAAGTATGAAAATCATCGAATGTGTACCAAATTTTTCGGAGGGTCGGGACCTGGGCGTGATCAAGCAGATCACCGACGCCATAGAGAGCGTGCAGGGTGTTGAACTGCTGGATGTCGATCCCGGGGAAAGCACTAACCGCACCGTAGTGACTTTCGTGGGCGAGCCGGAGCCGGTAAAAGAGGCCGCGTTCCGCGCGGTGCAAAAAGCATCTGAGCTCATCGACATGGCGAGCCACCATGGCGAACACGCCCGTTTTGGCGCCACCGACGTGTGTCCCTTCGTGCCGGTCGCCGGCGTCACCATGGAAGAATGCGCTGAAATTGCCGGGCAGGTGGGTAAACGCATTGGTGAAGAACTCGCCATTCCGGTCTTTCTCTATGAACACGCGGCGCGTTCCCCGGGGCGGCGTAACCTGGCGGATGTCCGATCCGGAGAATATGAAGGCCTCGAAACGAAATTGAGCAAAGCCGAGTGGAAACCGGATTTCGGTCCGGCGGCTTTCAACCGAAAGTCCGGCGCGACGGCCGTGGGTGCCCGGGAGTTCCTGATCGCCTATAACATCAACCTGAATACAACCGACCGGCGCTACGCCAACGAGATTGCGTATGAACTGCGCGAGCGCGGCCGCTGGAAGCGGACGGGAAACACCCACCCTTTCTACTACAAAGGCGAGGTGGTCAATTTCGAGGAAGGGAAATTTCCGGACGGCAATTCGGATTTCGTGGCGGACTCATTTGACCAGTTGGCTGCATATTACGAAGAAAACTACGGGTCGGATCTCGCCGAACGCCTTCGCCGTCTGGGTCTCGATCCGGAGAACCTCACCGGACGGCCGGTCTACAAGGACGGGCTGTTCACACACCTCAAAGGCATCGGCTGGGTGGTGGATGACTACCAGTGTGCGCAAATTTCGCTGAACCTGACGAACTACAACATCACGCCGCCGCACCGGGTGCTGGAAGCCGCCCGGGAACTGGCTGCTGAGCGCGGCATTGTCATCACCGGTTCCGAAGCCGTTGGAGTGGTCCCGTTCGAAGCGATGCGGCAGGCCGGGCATTACTATTTACAGCGCATGCAGAAATCCACCGGCATTCCCGCCCGCGACATCATCGTAACTGCGGTGCAGGCGATGGGCCTGAACGATGTTGCTGCTTTCGATATCGATAAGAAGGTCATTGGCATGCCCGCCGCCGACGGTCCGCTGGCGAGCCTGGATGTGGCTGGATTTGTCGATGAAGTCTCGCGCGACACGCCGGCCCCGGGCGGCGGCTCGATTGCGGCCCTCGCCGGCGCCCTGGGTTCGGCTCTCGCTTCGATGGTCGTCAATCTGTCCATCGGCAAGGGCGAATACGACGCGAATTACCGGGAGCTCTGCCAGCTCGCCGAAAAAGCTCAATCGATCAAGGATGAGCTGGTCCGCGCGATCGATGCCGACACTGCAGCCTTCAACGAAGTACTCGACGCGATTCGCATGGCCAAGGACACCGCGGATCAAATTGCTCAGCGATCAAAGGCAATCCAGGCGGGATACAAATCAGCGGCCCGGGTGCCGTTGAAAACGGCGGAGCTGTGCAGGGAAGTACTGGATCTGTGCCAGGCGGCGGCCGATATCGGCAACCGGGCGGTTATGAGCGATGCAGGTGTTGGCGCGCTGATGGCCTATGCCGGCGTGCAGGGGGCGATTCACAACGTCCGAATTAACCTGCCCCAGACCAAAGACGAGGCGTTCATCAAAGAGATGAACTCCACGCTGGGCTCTCTGCTCTCTCAATCGAGAGAAATTTGCGCAGCCATTCAGCAGCAGGTAGAGAGCTGTTTCTGATCAACAAGGGCGCCGTCGGCAATCCAAGACCAGTCGCCGCCGAACCGCGAGGTTCAGGCCGCAGCACAACGCACCAGGTGAGTGATCGCATACCCATTGTCAGGACAATCGGCTGTCGGGAACAGCCGATTAGTGCACAGGGATGTCTTGAACGTGTCCTGACAATGGGTATGCGATCACTCATCTGTACCCTGCCCGCCGGAAGCGACAGCGAGGCGGGCTAGTTTTTTGCCTGGTCGACGATTTTATTCGCCGCAATCCACGGCATCATCGCGCGCAACTTCTCCCCCACCTGCTCAATGCCGTGCGCTGCATTGTCAGCACGGGCTTTGGTCATGATCGGATAACCCGATGCGCCTTCCTGCAGGAACTGACGGGCATAACTGCCATCCTGGATGTTGGCCAGGGCTTCGCGCATGGCCGCGCGTGATTCCTCGTTGATGATTTTCGGCCCGGTGACGTATTCACCGAATTCGGCGTTATTGGAAATCGAATAATTCATATTGGCCACGCCGCCTTCAAACATCAGGTCAACGATCAGTTTCAGCTCGTGCAGGCATTCGAAGTAGGCCATTTCAGCCGGGTAGCCGGCCTCGGTCAGCACCTCGAATCCGGCTTTCACCAGTTCGACACAGCCGCCGCACAATACCGCCTGTTCGCCGAACAGGTCGGTTTCGCACTCGTCCTTGAACGTGGTTTCGATGATACCCGTACGGCCGCCACCGATAGCAGATGCGTAAGACAGCGCCGTTGCTTTCGCGGTGCCTGAAGCGTCCTGAGCGACGGCGATCAAATCCGGAATACCGCGGCCTGCAGCAAATTCCGAACGCACGGTATGGCCGGGCGCCTTGGGTGCGATCATGATGACGTCAAGATCCGCGCGCGGCACGACTTCCTTGTACAGAACAGAGAAACCGTGCGCAAAAGCCAGGGTGGCGTCCTGTTTTATGTTGGACGCAATGGAGTCTGCATAAAGCTGTGAATGGAATTCGTCCGGCGTGAGTATCATTACCAGGTCCGCTCCTGCAACGGCTTCAGGAATATCGGCCACGTTCAGTCCGTGCGCCTGCGCCTTGGCTGCAGAAGAAGATCCGGGACGCAATCCGACGGTGACGTTAACGCCGGAGTCCTGCAGGTTGCATGCGTGCGCATGCCCCTGTGAACCGTAACCGATAATGGCTACTTTCCTGCTTTTGATGATATTCAGATCACAGTCTTTATCGTAGAAAACCTGCATGGTCCGTATTCCTTTGGTGAGTTGAGTCGAAATATACCCTTGGGGAAATATTGCGTAAAATGATATATATGCATTTTCACAATGCGTTTTATGCAATAATCAAGAAAGATGGACACCCGCGTACTGAAGCAGTTTGTAACGCTGGCGGAATGCCTTCACTTTGGACGTGCGAGTGAAACAAGCCACGTTAGCCCGTCTGCACTGAGCCGCAGCATCAGGCGACTCGAGACCGAAACCGGCGCAACGTTGTTCGAACGCAACAACCGCAGCGTTGAATTAACCCGGGCGGGCCACCTTTTTCTCACTTACGCCCGGGACGCGCTGGGGCAATGGGACTCCATTCAAAATCTCCTGATGGAAGAATCCGGCGAACTGCGGGGCGAAATCAGCATGTACTGCTCGGTTACCGCCAGCTACAGTTTCCTGTTCGAAATCCTGACCCGCTTTCGCCATGACCACCCGCATGTTGAAATAAAACTGCACACAGGGGACCCGGAAGATGCGGTTGCCCGGGTTCTCGCCGGCGATGAAGACATTTCCATAGGCGCCAGGCCCGGCAGGCTGCATGCAGGCCTGGCGTTCAAGCTGATTGAATTTTCTCCGCTGGTCTTCATTGCGGCCGAAGGGCAACCCGGTCCGGATGCCCGTAATTGGGCTGAAACGCCGATGATCCTGTCCGAGCGCGGACTGGCGCGCCGGAGAGTGGATGAATGGTTCCGCTCGCTGGACGTGCAGCCGCGCATTTATGCGCAAGTCGCCGGCAATGAAGCGATCGTCAGCATGGTCAGCCTGGGCTTCGGTGTCGGGGTGGTGCCCCGCATCGTGCTGGAAAACAGCCCGTTATCAGATTCGGTTTGCATACTGGACGTGAAGCCCAAATTGAAAGACTATGAAGTTGGCTTGTTTACGCTGGAAAAGAAGCTGGCAAGCCCGTTGATCAGTGCTTTCTGGCAACAACTGAAATAGAGGCAAATCCAATAATAAAATGCGGCTTGATGTATGAGGCCTCGATCGGCGGTCAAAAATTCAATTTCAAACCGCTGGATAACTGAATTTCAGCCTTCAGAAAAACTTCTTGGCCATGCCCAGCGCATCGTCCAGGATACTGCCGTCACCATCACTGTCCAGCAGCGAGCCCAGTCCACCCAGAGGGTTATCCCCGGCTGGTTTCAGATCTGCGCCGGCGTTCGTTTTCTTGTTGAGTGTGCCCATGAACACGGTGGCCAGCATCGGCAGCATCTGCTTGATCACATCGGTGCTCACGCCGGTGGCTGCGGAGGCCTGGCCGGCCACGGCGCGGCTGACGTCCTTGCTGCCCAGAAGATGACCGAGAATGCCGTTGCCTTCGGTGATGCCCAGTTCGCTGCTGATCGCGGCCGGGTTTTCGAGGTAACGCTGGTGGCCGCCGCCCTGCAAAGCTCCCATCAGGTTCTCGAGCCCCCCCGCTGAGGTCACGTTCTTCTTCATTCCCTGGCCCAGGGCCGGAACGACTTGGGCCATGACTTTCTGGACGGCCTCATCATCCAGCCCAAACTGGGCACCCATGTCCTGCAAACCTCCAGAGCCCGCGACCTTCATCAGTTCTTTCAACAAATCCATTATCTGTCTCCAACGTTAGTGGTTACCGCTGATTCTCATCATACACCAGTAGTATAATGACCTGCTTTACGAAGGAAGCCACGCCGTGAGCGCATTAACCCAGTCACTCCAATGGAAGGCCCTGCAGTCTCACGCCCGAGAGATCAAGAAGCTGCATTTGCGCGACCTGTTCTCCGATAGCGCCCGCTTCGAAGACATGTCGCTGCATCATCCTGACCTCGGAATCCTGCTGGATTTTTCAAAAAATCTCGCAACCCGGCAGACACTTGAACTGCTTCGCGACCTGGCCGCCAGTGCCGGTGTGGAGCAAAAAACCGCCGACATGTTCGCCGGGGAGAAAATCAACTGGACCGAAAACCGGGCCGTGCTGCATGTCGCCCTGCGCAACCGCTCCAACACCCCGGTCGTGCTCGACGGCCGGGATGTGATGCCTGAAATCAACCGGGTGCTGGAGAAAATGGAGCGATTCTCCGGCGCTGTCCGCAGCGGGGCATGGAAAGGCGCAACCGGAAGAAAGATCACCGATGTGGTTAATGTGGGTATTGGCGGCTCGGACCTGGGCCCGGTGATGGTCTGCACGGCGCTGCAGCACTATGCCGACGGGCCGGCCGTTCACTTCGTGTCCAATGTGGACGGCACGGACATGGCGGAGACACTCAAACGGATCAATCCGGAAACCGCGCTGTTCCTCGTCGCATCGAAGACCTTCACGACCCAGGAAACCATGACCAATGCCCGCACGGCAAGAATCTGGCTGGTGGACGCGTTGGGAGAAGAGGCGGTGTCCAGGCACTTCGCCGCGATGTCTACCAATGCCCCCGCCGTGTCTGAATTCGGGATCGATACAGCCAACATGTTCGAATTCTGGGACTTTGTCGGCGGCAGATACTCCCTCTGGTCGGCCATTGGCCTGTCGATCGCCATCCGCATTGGTTTCCGGCACTTTGCGGAACTGCTGGACGGCGCCCATGCGATGGATCAGCACTTTTTGACCTCTGCGCCTGAACAGAACCTGCCGCTCACGCTGGCCTTACTCGGAATTTGGTACAACAACTTCTTTGGCGCACAGACCCACGCTTTACTGCCCTACGATCAGTACCTGAGCCGGTTTGCGGCCTATTTTCAGCAGGGCGACATGGAAAGCAACGGCAAAACCATTGACCGCGAAGGCAACCGTGTCGACTACGAAACCGGCCCCGTGATCTGGGGCGAGCCGGGGACCAACGGTCAGCACGCGTTCTATCAATTGATCCACCAGGGAACCAAGCTGATACCGGCGGATTTCATCGGCTTCGTCAACACCCTTAACCCGGTGGGCGATCACCACAAAAAGCTGATGGCGAATTTCTTCGCCCAAACCGAGGCGCTGGCTTTCGGTTCAACCGCCAAAAGCGGAGAGCCATACCGCAATTTCGAGGGCAACAAGCCGACCAACAGTATCCTGGTCGACCGGTTGACGCCGCGGACACTCGGCTCACTGATCGCCCTTTACGAGCACAAGATTTTCGTGCAGGGCGTGATCTGGAATATCAACAGCTTCGACCAGTGGGGCGTGGAACTCGGCAAAACACTTGCCGGCGTTATTCTGCCTGAACTGGAACGGGGCGAAGTCGCCGCTGGCCACGATTGCTCGACGGCCGGATTGATCTCGCACTTTCTCGCGCGGCAGAAATAAGCCCTTTATCCGCCCTGGTCAAGCGCCGGCTTTTCATCATCCCTCTTGCGGCCGGTGAACCAGCCGACGATGCGTCTCCGAGTTCGAGCCCTGAACTCGGATATGTCTACGCCGATAGCGTACATGGCCGGCACCATCAACAGTGTCACGAAGAACGCAATGAAAACTCCGGAAACCAGTGAAACGACGATCGGAATCAGGAACTTGGCCTGGATCGATCGCTCCATCATCATCGGCGTCAGGCCTACAATTGTGGTTGCGGTAGTCAGCATGATAGGCCTGAAACGGACCACGCCAGCTTCCACGATGGCTTCCAGGGGCTTCATGCCTTTTGCCCGCAAGCGGTTGGTGTAATCGATCAATACGAGGTTGTCGTTGACCACAACGCCGGCTGCGGCGGCGATGCCGAAGTAGCTGAAAATCGCCATGGTCATATTGACGACGGCGTGTCCGTATATAGCTCCCACGTAGGCATAAGGCATGGCTATCAGGATCAGGATGGGTTGCCAGTAACTCCGGAACGCAACCGCCAGCATCGCGTACATCGCAAAGAACGCGATCAGGTACAGGCCCATCAATTCCTTGATGAAACGGGCTTCGCCCTCTGCCTGTCCCACCGAACCTTCCTGAATGCCTGGATAACGTTTTTCCCATTCGGGGAAAAAGTTTTCTTCCAGGTCATCCATGATATCGTTACGAACGCTATCTTTCAGATCAGCGGAAACGCGTGCTGCCCGTTTGCCGTTCCAGCGCTGAATCCGCTTGATGCCCGGTGCATATTCAAGCTCCGCCACTGATAGCAACGGCACCTCGCGCCCCTCCGCAGTGCGCAAGCGAAAATGTTTGAGGCTTTCAATCGATTGCCGGGATTCCAGCGGATAATGCACCATGACTTTCACGTCCTGGCCCTCCCGGGGCAGACGCTGAACTTCCTCGCCGTAATAAGCCTGCCGCACCTGGCGGGTGACATCGGACATCGTCAATCCCAGCTTCTGCGCACCGGGCTTGAGGACAATGCGTATTTCTTCGGACGCACTCTCCAGGTTGTTGCGCACGTCGTAAAGGCTCTCATAGGTCCTCAACTGGTTTTCCACATCGGCAACGGCCAGTCGGAGAACTTCAAGGTCCGGATGACGGATAGATAACTCGAAGCCCGGCCCATCGTTATTGTGGGTGTATTCAACCGAAACCTGCTTGGCATCCGGTACTTCTCCCATCAATTCGCGCAGGCGAATGGCCGCATCCTTTGCGCTCATGTCGCGGACTTCAGGCGGCGCCAGTTTTACAATGGCCAGCACGCTGTCGCGGCGCGAGCGCGTATACCAGTTTTCAATCAGTTTGCCTTCACCGCCTGTCCGCCGATTGACCTCTTCCTCCAGTTCCCGCTCCGCTTGCTGCAATTGCGCCAGGATTTCCAGAGCCCTGCTGTAAGGAGCGCCTTCGGGCATTTCCACGTTAACGATCACTTCATCCGATTCCATTTCCGGCATGAAGGCTTTTTTTACCCAGCCCGTGCTGAACAGGGCGAAGCCCACGATCAACAACGTGATGAAGAAACTGAAAGTCAGGTAACGCCGGTCAACTGAAAACTGGCTGATTTTACGATACCGTTTATGCGCAAAGTGGATGATGCCGTCCGATATGCCTTTCTGAAAATGGCCAAACCGGCCGAGTAATTCGTCTTTTCGCGGCTGCATCCTGGATAAATGTGCCGGCAGGATAAACAGGGATTCGATCAGTGAGAACGCCAAAGCCAGTACGACTACCCAGGTAATATGCCGGGTAAATTCGCTGGTGGAACCACTGAGGAACAACCATGGCAGGAACGCCATGATGGTTGTCAGGACGCCGAAAACCACCGGTTTAGCGACCAGCTGCGCTCCTGCAACCGAAGCGTCGATGCCGCCTCCGATCAGGTGAGACTCGGTATGAATGCCCTCGCCCACGACGATGGCGTCGTCCACCACGATACCCAGAACCAGCAAAAAGGCGAAGGTGGACAGCATATTGAGTGACACACCGACAGATGGCAGCAGCACGAAAGCGCCGGCATAGGCTGTGGCGATACCCACGGCCACCCAGAAAGCTACGATTGGGCGAAGCGTAAGCACCAGGAACAACATGACCAGGAACAGCCCCATTGCGGCTGAATTGCCGATGGTCTTCATGCGACTCTTGAAGTCATCCGCATTGTCGGTCCAGAGCGTCAGTTTCGCCCCTTCCGGAAGGGTGTCCTGGCGCTTGTCAATCCATTCGCGAATGGAATCGGACGCCTTTACGATATCCATCGTCTCGGTCGTCATAACCTGCAGCAATACGGCCGGTTCACCGTTGAGAGTTGCGAGGATGGGGTTGTCCTCGAATCCATCGACGACCGTTGCAACGTCACCCACGCGAACGATGCCGCCGTCATCAGTCTGGCGAATGATGATGTCTGCAAATTCAGATTCTGTGTCCGCCTGGCTCCGCACCTTTAGCTGGTAGGTTCCGACCTCGGTACGCACCGAACCGGACGACTGGTTGATCGAGGTATTGCGTATTGCGGTTGCCACTTCGCTGAAGCTCATGCCATATCGGCGCAACGCTTCTTCACTGACCTGGACGGACACCTCTTCGCGCCGCACACCAAACAGTTCAACCACCGTGATGGCCGGCAGCACCGCGGCTTCCCGGCGAAGTTGTTCTGCCAGCCTTTTCAGTTCCCGTTCTGTAAGGTCACCATGGACCGCGACCCGGATGAATTCATTACGATTCACCCATTGGCGCACCTGTGGTGGTTCGATATCGCGGGGAAAGGAAGAAATGGAATCGACCCGGATTTTGACATCGTTCATGAACTGGGTGAAATCCACCTGCTGCTCGGCCAGGATATACACTCCGCCGTAACCTTCTGCAGATGTGGAACGGACCCATTCAATGGCGTCCATGTCGCTGACGGCCTCTTCGATGCGGGCGACAATCTGCTCCTCGACTTCCTGTGGAGCAGCTCCAGGCCAGGTGACGTTAATTTCCAGCCCTGGGAACCGAACCTGCGGGTCCATTTCGCGTTCCATCGAGAAAAAACCGATGATGCCGGAAACGAATATACCGACCATGAGCAGATTGGCGGCTACAGAATTACGCGCCCACCACTCAATCAGTTTATTCATAGTTGATTATCCTAGCCGTTTGCCTGGCGGAAAACGGGTTCAGCTTGCATTCCGTCAACCGCGTTAGGCAAGGTAGAGGTTACGACATGCTCACCGGGGCTGACGCCACTGGAGACCATGACGTGATCTTCAGAAGTTGACAGGACGTTTACTGTCCGGATCTCCAGCCGGTTTTCATCATTGATGACGTAAACGGTGTCCTTGTTTCGCAGGGCAAGCCGGGGCATGACGTAAGCTGCCTGCTCGGTAACGCCCTCGATTTCTGCACTGACAAACATGCCAACGGCCAGCGGCATTCCTTCCGTGGCCCCCAGTCCGTAGGGATCGATAACTTCTGATGTCGCGTAAATCAACCGCGTATCCTGGTTGACTGCGGCATCAACACGAACGATATGACCTTTCCAGAAAAAATCGCGACTTCCCAGGGAGGCCCGAAAATTGACTTGCGGTGCGGTTAGCGGATCATCCGCTTTGTAACCAAGCGGTAATTTGAGTTCGACCAACTGGCTGTCGGTAAGAGGCAGGCGAATCTCCGCAACGTCGATCGAAAACACCCGGCCCACCTTTGTGCCGGCCGTAACGACTTGCCCGACACCCGCCGTCCGGTCGCGCACTCTTCCATAAAACGGGACCCGGATCTCGGTGCGCTCAAGGTCAAGCCGGGCCTTTCGAAGGTCAGCCCGGGCTGACAGCAGCTTGGCTTCCGCCTCAGCAACCTGGGTCAGGTTAAGCGCGAATGGCGTTGGTTCCTGGTCCTTTCGGCCGTCGCGCCATTCTTCTTCTTTCATTTTTGCGGTTGCAAATTCACGTTCCAGCGCAGTTTGGGCCTCCGCAACCCGCGCTTCCGCCCGCACAGCCGCCAGTTGGTAGTCGGTATCGTCAATTTTCATCAACACGCTATCTGGCGTGAATTCAGCACCCTCCCTGAAACTCTCGGACATGGCCACGATACGGCCGGAAACCTGGGGGATGAGATCGATCTCGGTTTTGGGCCTGACTTCGCCCTGGGTTTTGACCGAGACTGTGACCGTCTCCGACTTAACCTCATCGACATAAAGCGATATGGGCCGGGCCTCATCGTCATTCTTCTCCGGCTCGGGCTTGGCGGCCACCAGAATCTGGACAATTACAAATCCAGCTGCCAGAACCAGAACAGGAGCCGAATATCTGAGAAATTTTTTCACTTTTAATCCTTAATCGATTCTGACCTTATATGAGCACAATCGTCACACCCTGACATGAGCCAAAAGTCAGGCTTTATCGGTAATTAGACGCACCAACCCCTGATTTGGTTGCACGATCTGGATTTGTATGGAAAAACTCCGCTTTCTGTGCAGGACGGGCGGCCTGCGGACAGCCGGCAACGAGCGCGTCAATTACAGCCGGAGTTTTGCAGTCGGGTCAGCGGTACGAGGGTCTGTGAACCGTCAGAGTAGCTCAAGGATCTCGGCTGGTACGAGGCTTCGCCCCCGCGACAGTTGCCCGTCGCGGGTTTTTTTATTGCCGAAGCCTGGTTTTACAGCGCTTTGAACACTGCGTCCAGGGTCTCTTTGGCATCACCAAAAAGCATCCGGGTATTGTCGAGGAAGAACAGCGGGTTCTGAACCCCGGCGTAGCCGGTGGCCATGCTGCGTTTCAGAACGATGGTCGTCTTGCCTTCCCAGCATTCCAGCACCGGCATGCCGCCAATCGGGCCATCCGGATCGGTCAACGCTGACGGGTTGACGATGTCATTGGCGCCGATCACGATCGACACATCCACGTCCGGGAAATCGTCATTGATTTCATCCATTTCGAAGACGATGTCATAAGGCACCTTGGCCTCGGCCAGCAACACGTTCATGTGCCCGGGCATGCGTCCGGCAACCGGGTGTATGCCAAAGCGCACATTAATGCCTTTCTCACGCAGCACGGTGGTGATCTCATGCACCACGTGCTGAGCCTGGGCGACCGCCATTCCATAACCGGGAATAATCATCACTTCCTTGGCGTCCCTCAGCAGTTCCGCCGTTTCATCCGGCAGGATGGCAACCACTTCGCCCTGGTCTTCGCTACCGGCAGCCTGGGTTCCCTCCGAGGTGCCGAAACCGCCCGCGATCACGGCCAGGAACTTGCGGTTCATGGCACGGCACATGATGTAGCTCAGGATGGCGCCGCTCGAACCCACGAGTGCGCCGGTCACGATCAGCAGGTCGTTACCCAGCATGAATCCGGTTGCAGAGGCCGCCCAGCCCGAATAGCTGTTGAGCATGGAAACCACCACCGGCATGTCGGCGCCGCCAATCGCCATCACCATATGAATGCCGAACAGCAGTGCAATGACGGTCATGATGATCAGCGGCTGCATGCCGCCGCCGGCCACTGACTGCACCACGAACTGGTATCCGAACCAGATCGCAGCAAGCAACAGCAGAAGGTTCAGCCAGTGCCGTCCCGGCAGGGTCAGCGGCTTGCCGCCGATACGCCCGGAAAGCTTGCCGAACGCAATAACCGAACCCGAAAACGTGACTGCGCCGATCAGAACGCCGAGATAGGTCTCGATGTCGTGGATGGTCAGTTCGACCCCCGCATAATGCGACAGCCGGCCCGGATCCATGAAATTGGCGAAACCGACGGCCACTGCTGCAGCACCCACCAGGCTGTGCAGTATGGCGACCAGCTCGGGCATCTGCGTCATCTGGACACGGCGGGCTGCAATCAACCCGATCGTACCGCCCACCACCAGCGCCACCAGAACGTACTCGTAGTGCTGGGTTACGACACCCATCAACGTTGCGATCAGTGCGATCGTCATGCCGATGATGCCGTACCAGTTACCTCGCCGGGCCGTTTCCTGGTTGGAAAGCCCGCCCAGGGCGAGGATGAAAAGAATGGTCGCAAGGATATACGACATGGCAATAATTCCGGTATTGGTAATCATGACGGCCTCACTTCCTGAACATTTCAAGCATGCGGCGGGTGACCGCAAAACCACCAAAGATATTGATACTCGCGATTCCCACGGTACCCACTGCGATCCACTTGATCAGTTCGTTATCGGAACTGACCTGTATCAGAGCACCGATAATGATGATGCTCGATATCGCGTTGGTCACGCTCATCAGCGGTGTATGGAGGGCGGCTGTCACGTTCCAGATCACCATGTATCCGACGAAGCAGGCCAGCACGAACACCGTGAAATGCGCCATGAAGGAAGCGGGCGCAACGGCTCCGAGGCCGAGCAGCGCAAGCCCCGCGATCACCATGCCGATGATGGGGCCGGCCACTGACGGCTTTTTCTTTTCGGCTTTTTCGGCCGGTGCCGGTTTTGGCTTGGGCTTGGCCGGCGCAGCGGAAAGCTTCGGCGCCGGTGGCGGCCAGGTGGTTTCCCCGTCCTTGCACACGGTTGCGCCTCGGATTACCTCGTCTTCCATGTTGACGACGATCTGACCGTCCTTTTCAGGCGTCAAATCGGTCAGCAGATGACGCAGGTTGGTGGCGTACAACTGACTGGACTGGGATGCCAGCCGGCTGGGCAGATCGGTGTAGCCGATAAGCGTCACACCCTTGTGATTCGCTACCTTGCCCGGTTCGGTCAGTTCGCAGTTGCCACCCTGCTCTGCGGCCAGGTCGACAACAACGCTGCCGTCTTTCATGGCCTCGACCATTTCGGCGGTAATCAGACGGGGCGCCGGTTTGCCCGGAATCAGCGCGGTCGTGATGATGATGTCCACGTCTTTTGCCTGCTCGGCAAACAATTCCATCTCGGCCTTGATGAACTCATCGCTCATGACCTTGGCGTAGCCACCCTCACCCGACCCGTCCTCGTCTTCGAAGTCCAGCATCAGGAACTCAGCGCCCATGCTTTCGATCTGCTCCTTGACTTCAGGGCGGGTATCGAATGAACGCACGATGGCGCCCATGCTCTGCGCGGCGCCGATGGCGGCAAGTCCGGCAACGCCGGCGCCTATAACCAGTATCTTCGCCGGCGGAACTTTGCCGGCGGCAGTGATCTGGCCGGTGAAGAAACGCCCGAAATGCTGGGCCGCCTCAACCACCGCACGGTAACCCGCAATATTCGCCATCGAACTGAGCGCATCGACCTTCTGGGCACGCGAGATGCGCGGGATACTGTCCATGGCCATCGCGGTGACGCCGCGCTCCGTGAGCTGTTGCAACAACTCGGAATTCTGAGCCGGCCACAGGAAACTGATCAGGGTCTGACCGGCTTTCAGGCGGTTTGCCTCGGCCTCTTCGGGGCCGCGTACTTTCAGAATGATATCCGAGTGAGTCCAGATATCATCCGCGGTGGCGGCAACGGAACAGCCAGCGTCTTCGTAGGCCGAATCAGAAAAATTTGCGGCCGCGCCGGCATTGGATTCGACCGAAACATCGAAGCCCATTTTAATTAACTGGGCGGCGACGTCCGGCGTGGTCGCCACGCGCTTCTCACCCGCATATATCTCTCTCGGTACACCGATTCTCATGAGAAATCTCCGATTGATGTAAATATTGACAACTTTGCTGAAAGCAATCGTGAGGATACCGAGAAATAGCACCAGCGTGTAGATTTAGATCAATAAACGTGCCTTTTTGCTGAATGTCGGCGCGGGAAATTAAAAACAGTCACCGGGCACACGGACAGAGCCTTCCATCAACACGCGCGCACTGCGGCTCATGCTGGCTTTGCGCACGATCCATTCTCCACTTAATCATGCCGTTCGTCGTGCGGGTTAACAGCGGAGTTGAAGGTGTGACATCGCGATAGCATTCCGTTAGGATGATGGGCTGTTATGACTTCTGAGAATCCGAAGCTTCACATCCTTCTGATCAGTATTCACGGGCTCATTCGGGGCGAAAACCTCGAACTCGGCCGTGATGCCGACACCGGCGGCCAGACCCTGTATGTCGTGGAACTGGCGCGCGCGCTGGGCGAGCGCGATGACGTCGAGCAGGTTGACCTGGTGACGCGGCGCATTGTCGATCCGGCTGTCGGCGAGGACTACGCCCTGGCGGAAGAATCCCTGTCCGGAAAGGCTCGGATCATACGCATCGACGCCGGCCCGGAGGAGTACATCCCCAAGGAACAGCTTTGGGATCACCTCGACAGTTTTACCGATAACCTCGTGGACTGGATCCGCGAGCAGCCGCGGGTGCCCGATATCGTCCACAGCCACTATGCAGATGCGGGATACGTAGGCGTAAAGCTGGCCAACCTGGGAGCTATTCCGTTAGTACATACCGGGCATTCACTGGGCCGGGACAAGCGCAAGCAGCTGCTGGCCAAGGGGCTGAATCGCGAGCAAATCGAGGCGACGTACAACATGAGCCGCCGCATCAACGCGGAGGAAGAGTTACTGGCCAACGCCGACCTGGTCATTACCAGTACGCGCAACGAAATCGAGTCGCAGTACGGCCTGTACAACTATTACGATCCGGCCTGCATGATGGTGATACCGCCAGGCACCAACCTCAAGCGCTATCACCCGCCACCGGACGGCTACACATCAACCTATCCGGAGCGGCTGAAACCCTTTCTCACCGATCCGGACAAACCCCTGGTCATGGCTTTATCACGCCCGGACGAGCGCAAGAACATTCCGGTTCTGCTGGAGGCATTCAGCCACTCGGAGCGCCTGCGGCAAGCGGCCAACCTGCTCCTGATCGCGGGTAACCGTGACGATGTGCGCGATCTCGATGCCGGCGCGCAATCGGTGTTGACACAGATCTTGCTGGATATCGACGCTTATGACCTGCAAGGCCTCGTCGCCGTTCCGAAGAGACATAGCGGAGAGGAAATACCTGACGTCTACCGCTTCGTCGCCGCCTCGGGCGGAGTATTCGTCAATCCCGCTTTGACCGAGCCGTTCGGCCTGACGCTGCTCGAGGCCGCGGCCAGCGGCCTGCCACTGGTTGCGACTGAAAACGGCGGACCGGTTGACATCATCTCCAACTGCGAGAACGGCATTTTGGTCGACCCGCTCGACGCGCCGGCGATCGCGGATGCCCTGCTGGAACTGCTGACGGACCGGTCAGGATGGAAACAGGCGGTGCGCAACGGCCTCAAGGGCGTGCGCCGGCACTATACCTGGCAGGCGCATGCCGCCACCTACGTAGAAAAGCTGCGCAGCCTGTGCGAAAGTCCGCGGCGGGAACCCGCGGAATGGAAAGCGGGCGACTCATCCCGTTATCGCGACCGTGCCCTGTTTACCGACATCGATCAGACCCTTCTGGGCGACGCAGCTGCGCTGAAGACGCTGACGGATACGCTGCGCCGCCATCACCGGCGAATTGCCTTCGGCATCGTTTCCGGGCGGCGTTTCGACTCTGTGCTGGCTGTCCTGAAAAAACATGCGGTCCCGATGCCCGATGTGCTGATCAGCAGTCTTGGAACGCGGATCCATTATGGCTCGAACCTGACTGAAGACAGCTACTGGGCTGATCACATCGATCACGACTGGAACCGGCCGCGCATCCGCCGCGTTTTAAACGAATTACCGGGCCTGGAGTTACAGCCCAGGAACAAACAAAGCCGCTTCAAGCTCTCTTACTTCTACGATCCGGACCTTGCGCCCAGCGCCGAGCAGCTCAGCAAGCGCCTGCATCAGCATGAATTAAACGCCAACGTCATCATGTCTTTCGGACAATACCTGGACATCGTCCCGACCCGGGCCTCCAAGGGCCAGGCGCTGCGTTACGCGGCCTTGCGGCTGGAAATTCCACTGGAGCAGATCCTGGTGGCCGGCGGCTCCGGCGCAGATGAGGGAATGATTCGCGGCAACACGCTGGCCGTTGTCGTGGCGAACCGGCACGAGGAAGAACTTTCCGGCCTGGTGGACGTCGAACGCATCTATTTTTCTGACAAGCCGCATGCCGGCGGCCTGCTGGACGCCATCGATCATTACGGCTTTCTCGAGAATGTGCCTGCGGCATGACCGCCCGGCCCTGTATTTTCGGTGAAGTGCTGTTCGACCATTTTCCGGATGGAAGGCGCGTATTGGGCGGCGCCCCGTTCAATGTTGCCTGGCATTTGCAGGCGTTTGGCGCAGCGCCCTGGATGATCAGCAGGGTGGGCGCCGATGACGATGGCGCTGCCGTGCAAGACGCCATGTCGGAATGGGGAATGGATAAAACCGGTCTTGCAACCGATCCCTCCTTACCCACGGGGCAGGTTCGCGTGCGAATTGAGCAGAATGAGCCGACTTACGACATTGTCCACCCGGCCGCCTGGGATAAAATCAAAACACCGGTCCGCTTGCCTGAATTTACCTTGCTGTATCATGGCAGCCTCGCGCTGCGCAGTGCTCAATCCCGCAGCAGTTGTCAGGAATTGCGGGAAGCAGCAGCCGGCAAGGCGACAATTTTCGTTGACGTGAATTTGCGTTCACCGTGGTGGAGCCGGGCCGAGGTTCTTGATTCGCTGAACGGCGCCCACTGGGTAAAGCTCAACGGCGAGGAACTCGATCTGTTAACACCCGGCGACGGAGGTCATGAGCACCGCGCCGGCGCCCTGCTGAACCAATTGGGCCTGAAGGGTCTGTTGTTGACCAGGGGTTCGCGAGGCGCCTTACTGTTGACTGCGGATGGCGGGCAGTGGAGCACCCGGCCGCAAGCAGGGATCGAAGTCACGGACACCGTGGGCGCGGGGGATGCCATGGCCTCGGTGATGATCCTCGGAATATTGAATGGCTGGGATCCGCAAACCAGCCTGGATCGGGCGCAGTCCCTGGCCTCGGCTATTGTCGCGCGTCGTGGCGCCACGGTAAGAGATCCGGCTTTTTACAGGCGTTTCATCCGGGACTGGCCCTTCTAAAACAATGCGAACCGGGCAGAATCAAGAGGCGGAATAAACGGAACCATGTACGAACAAGTATCCCATTCGTTGCTGAATCGCATTATGGACCGGCTCAAGCCGGAGATCCGCAAGAAGGATCTGCGCCATTTTTATACGCGGCTCGGGGCTAATTTCTATGCCATTCATTCGCTTTTCCACGTGCTGTACGGAAAACGGGATGATTTGGAGGTGCAATTACAGCGCCTGGTGGAAGTGCTTGCGGTCAACTATATAAATCGCGATAAGGCATTGAAAAAGCTGGACATCCAGCGCGAAAATGACCACAACTGGTTTCTCAGCCAGGAGTGGGTCGGCATGGCGTTGTACACCAATGCATATGCGGACAACCTCGAAGGGTTGGGAAAACGCCTCGGTTACCTGCAGGAACTTGGTGTGAACATGCTTCACGTCATGCCGATACTGAAATGCCCGCCGGGTGCCAGTGACGGCGGCTACGCGGTCAGCGATTACCGAGATGTGGACGAGCGCGCGGGCCGTCTGTCGGACGTGAACGAATTGGCTGCCAAGCTGCGCGCACGCGACATGCTGCTGACCCTCGACGTGGTGGTCAACCACGTCTCCGATCAACATGAATGGGCGCTACGCGCCCGTGAGGGCGACCCGGTTTACCAGGATTATTTCTACGCCTTTCCCAATCGCGACGTTCCGGACATGTTCGAAGAGACCATGCCGGAGGTTTTTCCTGAAACCTCCCCCGGCAACTTCACCTGGGACGAGCGCATGGGCCGGTGGGTAATGACTGTTTTCAATCATTACCAGTGGGACCTCAACTACGGCAACCCGGCCGTGTTTATTGAAATGCTCGATATTCTGCTGTTCTGGGCCAACCAGGGTGCGGATATCCTGCGCCTCGACGCGGTGGCCTTTCTGTGGAAAAAAATCGGAACCGTCAGCCAGAACGAACAAGAAGCGCACCTGATCCTGCAGTTGCTTAAAGACTGTTGCCAGGTCACCGCTCCAGGCGTGTTGTTCATCGCAGAGGCCATTGTCGCGCCGGTGGAAATCATCAAGTACTTTGGCGAGGACGCAGTGATCGCGAAAGAGTGTGAAATCGCCTACAACGCGACCTTCATGGCGCTGCTCTGGGACGCCGTTGCCACCCGCAACACCAGGTTGCTGGAAAAGGGAATTACCAGCCTGCCTGATAAACTCGACCGCGCAACCTGGCTCAATTATATTCGCTGTCATGACGACATCGGACTGGGGTTTGACGATACCGACGTCATTCGCGCCGGTTACGAGCCGCGCGCGCACCGTAAATTCCTGCTCGACTATTTCACCGGCGAATACGCAGAGTCGCTGTCCCGCGGACAGCCGTTCGCGCGCAATGAAAAAAGCGGAGATGCGCGCATCGCCGGTTCACTGGCCTCGCTGGTCGGGCTGGAGACGGCGCTTGAACGCAACGATGAAAAAGCAATTCGAAACTGCGTCGATTTGATCCTGGTGCTGCACGGCATGATCATGTCCTTTGGCGGCATTCCGCTACTCTACTATGGTGACGAGATCGGCATGCTTAACGATTTTTCCTTCATGGAAGACGAGGAGAAGGCCAAAGATACGCGCTGGATTCATCGTCCGGTGATCGACTGGAAAAAAGCCGAACGCCGGCGTCAGCGCGGCACTCCTGAACAGCAACTCTTCGACGGGATCGCACGCATGATCGCGGTCCGTAAAACCACGCCCGCGTTTGCAGATTTCAACAATCGCGAACTGATTGCCACGGGTAACCCGCACCTGTTCGCGTTCATGCGCAGCAACCCATTCGAGCGGGGCGACCACGTGCTGGTCGTGGCGAATTTCGATGCGGCGCCACAATCGTTGTCGTTGAGCGATCTGGGCAATCGCGGCCAGTTCAATTTCGGCCGCCTGCGCGACCTTTACAGCGGTGAAGCACCCAGTCTCTTTAAAGAGCAGCTCGTGATTCCGCCGTACCGTTTTTATTGGCTGACTTCCAGTGTTTAAGTGATCAATTTCCGGTACCATTGCCAGTTTTAAAAACAAGTTAAAACAACCTAAGAGAATGGCTATGAGTATCGGAGACGCAGACAATCGGGGACCGCTGTCCAACGGCGTAATTTTCAATGCCTACCCGGACAGCATAGGCAGCAAACTGGCTGATTCCGTGGCCTTGCTGTCCCGGCCCGAGTTGCAAGACGCATTTTCGCTGTTCTATATCCTGCCCACCTTTTTCAACAGTGACCTGGATCGCGGATTCTCCGTAATTGACTACGACATCAACGATGAACTGGTCAACAGGAAAGACCTGGATGAGCTGGAGCGGCTCAATATCAGGCTTAAGTTCGACCTCGTACTAAATCACTTGTCAGTGGGATCCCCCCAGTTTCGTGACCTGCTGGCGAACGGGGAGCAATCGGATTTCAGTGATTTTTTCATCGACTGGAACCAGTTCTGGGAGGGCAATGGCCAGATGGGCGATGACGGTGTGGTCCTGCCCGACCAGGCACACCTGGATCTGCTGTTCCTGCGCAAGCCGGGCCTGCCCATTTTGAAATTGCGTTTTCCGGATGGCTCGGAAAAGCCCTACTGGAACACGTTTTACCAGGAAGTCAGCGACCCTGAATTACGGATCGAGGATCTGGCTGAAATCGAACGCCTGTCGAGCGAGTCGGCAGCCCATTGTCTCAGCGTGATCAACGCCGCGATTCGGAACGGCCACGATCCCGCCACGGCCGACCTGGCTGTCAACGCTGACCTCGAAGCCGCCGTGCTGGCGGTCGTGATGAAGAAACGCCGCTACCTGGGCCAGATGGATCTCAATGCCCACTCCGAACAGGTATGGGATTTCTACGACGAAACCCTGGGCAAGTTGAAAGCATACGGCGCCAGCCTGATCCGCCTGGACGCCTTTGCTTATCTCCACAAGCAAGTCGGGCAGGTCAACTTCTTCAACAAACCCGGCACCTGGGACTACCTGGATCGGCTGAAACAACTCGCCGGCAAGCATGGGCTGACCCTTTTGCCTGAAATCCACTCGGAATACGGCAGTGCGCTGCACGAAGAGGTAGCCGCCAAGGATTTTCCGGTTTACGACTTCTTTCTTCCTGGCCTGATCATCGATGCACTGGACCGGGGCAACAAGCGGCACCTGCTGCGCTGGATCAACGAGTTGCAGGAAAAGAACATTCGAACCGTGAATATGCTGGGCTGCCACGACGGCATTCCGGTTCTCGACTTGCGCGGCAAGGACGTGGACGGCAATTACCGCACGGGTCTGCTCAGCGACGGTGAGATTGAAGCGGCCATTGCTACCGTCATGGAACGCGGCGGGCGGGTAAAAAATCTGTTCGGGCCGGACGGCAAGAAGATCGCTTATTACCAGATAAATGCCACGTACTACAGCGCACTGGGCGAGGACGACCAGAAAATGCTCCTGGCGCGGGCGATCCAGCTGTTTGCTCCCGGCATTCCGCAGGTCTGGTATCTCGACCTGTTCGCCGGCAAGAACGATTACGCAGCCGCTGACCGGGGTGGCACCGGCGGCCACAAGGAAATCAACCGCACGACCCTTAGCCTGGAAGACATTGAGCACGGGCTGTCGAAGCCGGTCGTCCGTGACCAGCTGCAACTGATTCGACTGCGCAATACACACCCGGCTTTTGATGGTGAGCTGGAATGGGCGGAAACCGGTGAAAGCGTGTTAAGCCTGAGCTGGCGCCACCCCGAAGGGACGGCGACGCTGGTCGCTGGCCTGGCCGACTTCAGCTTCAGCGTCACCAGCAGTGACGCTGAAGGAAAAGAAACCGTGAGGAATTTCGGATGAAAATACTGGCAACCGACATGGACCGCACCCTCTTGCCCAACGGAAGTTGGGAAGCCGACGAGCATGCGATCGGACTCTTTAACCAACTGACCCGGGAATTCGGAGTGCTGGTGGTCTATGTAACCGGCCGCAATCTGGATCTCACCGAAAAAGCCGTCGCCGAGTTTGGCGTGCGGCCGCCGGACGTGCTGATTGGAGATGTGGGCACCTCGATCCGCAAGTACCAGGGCGGCGAATGGCATTTTGACGAAGGCTGGATCAGCCATGTGAAACAAGCGAGCCCCCGCTGGAACGCCAATGCCATCAGGGATGCCGTGGCGGATATTAAAGGCCTGCGCGAACAGGAAGCCGAGCATCTGAATCCATTCAAGCAAAGCTACTACGCTGACCACGACCGCCGCGACGAGATCATGGCCGCGGTCGACGAACGGGTCACAGGAAAATTCGACGAGGTGGCCGTGTACAGTTTCGATTCACAGGACGGCAAAGGCCTGCTGGATTTCTTGCCGGACAGCGCGACCAAGCAGACCGCGCTCGAGTATGTGGCCGAGGAACAGGGCTGCCCGATGAATGAAGTCGTTTTTTGTGGCGACAGCGGTAATGACATCTTCCCTCTGACCGCCGGTTTTTCAGGCGTGCTGGTGCGCAACGCAGACGAACAACTGGTGCAACAGGTGCGCCAGGCGATGGAAGCGAACGAAAACCTGAGGGTCTATTTCGCCTCAGGCGGCTTCAGGGAGCTGAATGGCTACTACACCAGCGGCGTCATCGAGGGCGCCTATCATTACGGGCTGTTCCGCTAGAGCCGTTTCAGGGCAGCCACCGTCAACATCTGCAGGCGGACACGTTTACCCGCGAGGCGATACGACGCTGAGCTGTGAATGAAAGACCAGAACCGCATAGGCGTTCACGGCCACGTGAATCACGATGATGCACCAGGCATTTTTCGCTTCAGGCGCGCCAATACGACGGCGATCAAAGCGAGCAATATTTCGTCGACAAACGGGAGTACGTCGGGAACGAATACATTGACCAGGAACAATACGAGAGTGACCAACAGCAACCATGGAAACCTCAGAGATTCCAGAAAAACGGTCAGTCTTTTTTTGATGCCAGTCATGGTGCCGTCTTCGAATTTTTTCGGTTATTGAAACCCGGGGCCTGCAGCCTCAAAGGGACTGCATGGCCCGTTTTCCGTGACAAGTCAATCAGTGCCCGCGGAGCCATCGGGGTTCATGCCCTTCAGAAATTTGAACAGGTCGCTGTCGGTGGACAGGATAATCGTTGAGTTTGACTCGATGATGTCCTGGTAGGCCTGCATGGTGCGGGTAAATTCATAGAATTCGACGGCCGCGGGGCTTTGATTATAGGCCCGTGCGTAAATCTCCGTCGCTTTGGCGTCCGCCACGCCGCGGATCTCTTCGACTTCGCGGTAAGCTTCAGACTGGATTTTGTTCAGGTCACGCACCCGGTTACCGCGAATCCGGGCAGCTTCGCCCTTGCCCTCCGAGAGGAAACGCTCCGCAATTTGCCGGCGCTCGCTGATCATCCGGTCGTAGATTTTCGGCCGCACGCTCTGGTTGTAATTAATCCGCTTGAACCTGATGTCGAGTAATTCGATTCCAAACACCTGGACCTTTTCCGCCGCGGCATCAAAGATTTCCTTTTCAACCAGTTTACGGCCCTTGTTGATGGGCACGAGTGAGCCCATCTTGGCCTCTTGCTGCGTACCGGCCAGCAACGAATCACGCAGAGGCACACGATCCTTGGTGGTGCGGATAATTTCTATCAACTCGTGCTTGGCCACGGCGTTGCGCGTCTCGCTGCCGAGTATGTCGTCGAGTCGCGATTGGGCACTGCGCTCGTCGCGCAATCGCAGAAAATACTGCAACGGGTCGACGATTCGCCAACGCGCAAACAGATCGACCGATATGTAGAGCTTGTCCTTGGTGGGCATGTCGGACGGACTGCCGTCCCACTCGAGCACCCGTTTATCGATCGGGTTCACCACCTGGATGAACGGGACTTTCACCTTCAACCCGGCGGTCGTAACCGGCTCGCCAACCGGTTTGCCAAACTGTGTAATGATCATCTGCTCTACTTCATTCACGGTGTAGACCGCACTGAACAGGACAAACGCCGCGATACCCAGAAACACCAGGCCACCAATCCTTGTCACTTTACTCATGGCTTTTCTCCGTTCAATGTTTCGAGGTTCAGCAGCGGCAGAATCCCTTGAGTCTGCTCGTCCACGATGATCTTGGACTGCAGTTTTGGCAAAACATCCTGCATCGTTTCTATATAGATGCGGCGCCGTGTCACCTCAGGGGCTTTTTCATACTCGGTCAACAGGGCGTTGAAGCGGCTGGCATCGCCCTCGGCCTCGTTGATTCTCTTGAGCCGGTAGCCGTCGGCTTCCCGGATTCTTTGATCCTTTTCGCCCTCTGCGAGCGGGATGACTTTGTTGTAGTCGCGCCGCGCTTCGTTGATCAGCTTTTCTTTCTCCTGCTGCGCCTGATTGACCTCGTTGAACGATTCCTGCACCGGGCCGGGCGGATTGATGTTCTTCAATTGCACCTGGTCGATGCTGATACCCATTTCATACTTGGTAGCCAGTAACTGCATTTTGGCAAGGGCTTCCGTTTCTATTTCCTGGCGTCCAATGGTAATGACTTCATCCACGGTCCGGTCACCCACGACTTCACGCATGACGGATTCAGAGACGTGGCGCAGCGTGCTTCTCGGTTTGCGCACCTCGAACAGGAAATTTCGGGGATCCGAAATGCGATATTGCACCACCCATTCCACCAGTGCGGAATTCAGATCACCGGTGACCATCACCGTTTCCTGCTTGCCGTCACTGCGGGAACTTTGGTACGGATCCTGGGCGCCGGGCGTTGCAAAACCGAATTCCTGTTTCAGCTGGCGCTTAACGGGAACGATTGAAGAAACGTCCACACCGAACGGAAACTTGAAGTGCAGGCCGGGCGGCACTTCCTTCAGATATTTGCCGAATCTTTGAATCACAGCTACCGAATCACTGGGTACCGTGTAATACGCCGTCCAGGCGGCCAAACCGATCAAGGCGATGGCGGCAATGCCCATGCGGCCGCGTGAACTGCCGCCCGGAATCATCCGCTTAACCCGTTCCTGCCCCTGCTGAATCAAATCTTCCAGTTCCGAACCCGGGCGCCTGGGGCCACCCTTTCCAGGATTATTGCCTTGCCACGACATAGGAGTACTCTCTCTTTTGCGCTTGCCGAAAAACCATTGTATACCTTTTGGCCTTTCCCCCTCGCTTCGCGTGTTGATCGGCAAAGTGCTGAAGATCGTGCTCATCGTCACGGCCACGCGGGTGCTTACGTTGTCGGGATGAGGGTTCCTGGTCACGGCACCGCGCCCTCGGGGCTGACCTCGGTGACCCTGTTGACCAACCAGTCCGCGAGCAGTTCAGAGACCATGGTCTCGACGCTCCACGAGGGCGGGGACCAGAGTGTCAACACGAGCCTGGATTTGAACTGGCCGGAAGACGTATACTCACTCTCCCACGTGGAATTGCCGTTTCAGGTCGACGATCCCCTGTACGGCCTGGACTACACACCGGGCGGGAAAGCATTGAACCTGGGCGCGCGCTACGCCAGGAATTCGCCGAGCTGCAAAACGGCGAGATTTTCTACACGCCGAAAGAGGCACAGGTCGTCATCAAGCACTGGCGCAGGCAGTCCCGACAATTCTCTGCCCAAGCGATGCACTCTCAAGCTCCGGACTTTTCCCGGGCTTTTTTTTTGCGCTGTTGTTGGTCATGATGTCGGTTTAAAGAAGTCAACCGGAGACAATAGAAATCAATCCCATGCCGAATAACAAAACAGCCGGTTCATGGCGCCCCGTCCCGCTGCTGATCTGCAGTGCTCTCGCCGTGCTGCTCATCCTGAGCTGGTATGTCCCCGCAGCCAGGATGGTGTGGGAGCCATTGGATGCCTGGGTGTTTTACACCTTGAACGGCAGCCTGGCGGAGGGGCACTACTGGCAGACTTTCTGGGCCATTGCCAATACCCGGCGTTTCGATGTCTTGTCGGCGCTCATAATCCTGTTGGTCTACAGCGTCTTTCTCTTCAAGGGAAATCGCGAACAGATGGAGGAGCGTACCGCGGCCGGTGTGTTCATGCTGGTTACCGTTATCGTGGCGATTCAGTTTTCAAAGACCTTTCTCGACTATGGCCGGCCGGGGCCGTCGACCAGCCTGCATCCGTCGATCCTGCTGAGTGAAATCGTCACCGGGTTCGAGTTCAAAGACTCTTCAGACGGCAGTTTCCCCGGTGTCCACGGCATTGGGCTGATCATGTTCACTGTCATGATCTGGTTTTTCGCCGGTCGGGTTTACGGGCTCGTCATGGCTGGCCTGGCTGCTCTATTTCTGCTTCCGCGCATGGTGGTCGGTGCGCATTGGTTAACCGACAACGCGGTCGGCGCCGTATTCGTGAGCTTGATAGCGCTAAGCTGGACATTGGCCACTCCGATGCAGGATTTTTTCGTGCGACGGGTCAAACCGCTTATCAGAAAATCCAACGCGGTTGCCGAGAGACTGCTGGTGTTTTTTAGCGGGAGCCGGGAGCACCTGGCGGTTGAAATTGCCGATGCGCCGCGTCACGCGCTCAAGGGGTTCTGCATGGGCAGTGCAGATATTATTCCCGGGGTCAGTGGCGGCACCATGGCGTTGATCCTGGGTATCTATGAAAGGCTGCTGCGCGCCATACGCTCTTTTGACCGCAGCTGGATAGAAAATATTTTCAGGTTCAGACTGCATGCAGCCTTCGCGGCCAACGACCTGTTGTTCCTGGTGCCCCTGGCGGTTGGAATCCTGGCGGCGCTGCTCTTCTTCACCCGCGTCGTCCCCCTGCCGATCCTGATCGTGACTCACCCGGAACTCATTTACGGGTTGTTTTTTGGATTGATCGTTGCGTCAGTCGTTATCCTGATGGGAGAAGTAGAGAAGTACGGAGCGCGGCAGATCCTCATCGCACTGTGTGGAGTCCTGCTTGGTTTCGCAATTGTGAACCTCGTGCCGGTTGAGACTCCGACCGCGGCATGGTTCATTTTTCTGTGTGGGTTCGTGGCGATAAGCGCCATGCTCCTGCCCGGCATTTCCGGGTCGTTCATATTGCTGATCCTCGGCAAGTATGCCTACATCATCAACGCTCTGGGAGAATTCAACGTCCTTGTCATCCTGGCGTTTGGAAGCGGAGCGTTGACCGGACTGATCGTGTTTTCACGCGCCATCGTCTGGTTGTTGAAGCGCTATCACCAGGCGACCCTGCTGATGATCAAAGGCATACTGATCGGATCTTTGTGGATAATCTGGCCATTCCAGGAAAGAATTTTCGAGATGGTCCGGGGCAAGGAGAAGCTGGTTGGCTCAAACCCCGTCTGGCCGGAAGCGTTTACCGCAACCGTGGCGGCGTCGCTTGCCTTCATGG
>JABDLD010000088.1 GCA_013001885.1 Lysobacterales bacterium | reverse complement strand
TCCCGACGCTGAGCCAGTACGGCCTGGCGCTGATGGCCCTGTTGATGCTGGGTGTGGGCATGGTGGGCTTCCGCCGCTTTGCCTGATCAGCCTTAGCTGACACGCGTTAAACGAAACCCCGCGGCAGGCGACTGCCGCGGGGTTTTTCTTTGCCGGCCACAGGAATTCAAAGACGCTTAAAAACAACAATTTGCGGTAAAAATACAACACCGAAAAACCGTAAAAAAAGCCACAAATAAATTGACATAAACTGACATTGCATGGATAATTGCGCGCATGGGTGTGGGGTAACACGCTTGGATTGGCTTGCAGGCTGATTTTTGGCCAACCCCCGTTCATGTTTTAAGGCTTTGGGCGGGTGTGTACAGCCCGCCTTGAAACTAGCTTTAGAGTGATGTGAGGAGTGTAAGCTAAGAGCGGAAACTCCGGATTTTAGCAACACGAATCAAATACTAATATGGAGAATGAAATGAACTTGAAACGCGCGTTTTTAACCTTGATGGCAGCCATGATCCTGCCTGGTGCGGTGTACGCCCAGGATTTGGCTATTGGCATCACAGCCACTGTTGATTTTTCTGACGGCAACACGGAAGAAATGATCACCGTGGACTTCAGCTGCAACGACGGCAACAACCCCGTTGGTCAGGCTATACTCGGCGACGGCGGTTCCTTCCGTCACCCGAACGACGGTTTGGCTGCTGGGTTTGTCTGCACCGTCACCGGCTCAGACGTCAATGCAAACTATTCCGTAACCTACAACGGCAGCGCTGATCCCTGCAGCTTCACCGAGGCAGGTGAAGTTACCTGCGCCATCCTCGCGACCCCCGATAACGCCACGATCACCGTGACGAAGTTCTGGGACGTCACCGGAGCGGGCGGAGAGGCTGTTGACGAATCCGCCACGATCGAAGCTCGTGCTGACATCGGCGTCCTCGCGGACGGCGGAATCTGCGACGACCACAATGGCGTTATTGCAACCGATATGCACCTGGAAGAATGTGTATACCTGGACTTCAACGGTGACGGCGATACCGCATCTGTTTCAGTCATCACCGGCGTGGACGGAGAAACCGTGACGTTCACGGAAAATAACGAAGACAGTGCTGTCGAAGTCAGCAACGATTGCGGCGCCGTGGAAGTGTTCCCGGGTGACGATGTCGACTGCAGCTTCACCAACACCGTGTTCTTCGAAGGCATCCCGACGCTGAGCCAGTACGGTCTGGCTATCATGGCTCTGCTGATGTTGGGTGTTGGCTTTGTAGGTTTCCGTCGCTTCGTATAATCGCTGACGACTGACACCAAGAGTTACACCGTAGTACAAAACCCCGCGGCAGCTAAGGCAGCCGCGGGGTTTTTTTATTCCCGGGTCCTTACTATCAACTACCTGATGAAGCAGATAAGCGTTCAGTTCCTGGTCTTCGCCAGCATGTTGGCTTGGCCGTTTCCGGTCATTGCGCAGGCATCACCCGAACGGGCGGTTCTCACCATCGACGCACGGTTCGAGGCCAGCCGCCTGGCTGATCTCGAATTGGAACTGATGTGCAATTCGGGAATCCCCGTCAAGGAATACAAAACGCTCCCGAATGACGGCTTGCTTGACTGGACGATCGAATTCCCTCCGGATACGCCCACCGTCTGCCAGTTGGCTACTGTGCTTCCCCTGGGCTATTCCGCCTCATATTCTGCCCAGGGTGACAGCATTTTCGAATCCTCCCCCAATGGCTGCCAATTCAGGCGCCTGGAGTCTGAAGATCTTAATCGCTGCAGGGTGGATGTCAGCCAGGACCCGGTGCTGTTAACGGTCTACCTGGAATGGATCGGGCCGTCGGGTGAGGAACCCGACGTGCGGGTCAACCTGGAATGTGAAAGCGGAGAGTATTCCGGTTTCCGCTATGTCAACGCCGGGTCGCCGGGTAGCTGGGAAATACGCGATATCGACCCTGAAGGAATTCTGTGCAATGTCAGCGAAGAGGTCAGGGAGACCTTCAGGCCGGACATCATCGACTGCCAGGGTTTACTGGTCCTGCCGGGTAAAGGTGAGGCTTGCACGCTAATCAATACGAAGATCGTAAAGCGCATTGAAATGCTGAACCGTTACGGGAAAATCATTATGATCCTGCTGGTTCTGGCGGTCGGTCTGGCGGCAGCGCGGCGGTTGACCTGAGGTCTTGTGTGTTTTTTACAAAAATGTGGTAAAAATGCCTTGAAAGGTATTGACATTAATTTACATTAGGCGGATACTTACTCCCAGAACACACAGGGCTACAAACCAGCAGATCGACAGGATGTCGATCTGTTTTGGTATCCGGGGCCCTATTTATCAGGCTGACCGGCCTGTCGTGACTCGCTCCAGCCCTTCCAGATCCCGAATCGTTTCAACATCCCCGTAACCCAGGCTACTGAGCAGGCTTCTTGCCGCGGCCCCCTGCTCGAACCCGTGTTCAAAAGCCAGCAGACCGCCGGATTCCAGGTAGGGTAGAGCCGCCCGGGCAATCGTCCGTATCGCGGAAAGTCCGTCAGTCCCGGGTGTCAGGGCAGTGCCGGGCTCGAACCGGCAGTCCCCCTGCCGCAGGTGAACGTCATCCGAGGCGATATAAGGCGGATTGCTCACAATCACGTGAAACCGCCCCCCGAGGGGTTCCAGCCAGGAACCCCGGTGCAAAGTGACTCTTCCCGGTGCAACGTTCTTCACATTCGCCCTTGCAACTTCGAGCGCCGTTTTACTGATGTCCGTGGCGTGGACTTCGCACAGGGGCCGCTCGACGGCCAGCGCCAGGGCAATGGCGCCGCTGCCGGTGCCCAGGTCGGCGATTCGCCATCGTGCCTTCTCGGGAATTGAATTAAGCGCCACTTCGACCAGTAACTCCGTCTCGTGCCTTGGAATCAGCACATCCGGCGTCACTTTGAGGGCAAGCGACCAGAATTCCCGCCGGCCGGTCAGGTAGGCAAGGGGTTCACCGTCTTTGCGGCGTTGCACCCACTGGCGGAATTGCGAACGCTGCTCCTCGTTCACTGAGTGTTCCGGATTGGCAAACAGCCAGGCCCGGTTGCCCCGAAGAACCTCGCTGAGCAACAGCTCGGCCTCCAGCGCGCCGGCCGGCAGGCCGGCCAGTTGGTAGCGGCCTTCCTTGAGCAGTGCCTTGATGTTGACGAGATCAGGTATCGGCCAGTTTCCCGGGCATGATGAAGTTCCAGATTCGTGCCCGTAATTTTCCAAAATCCTCGAGGATCAGGTACAGGGCCGGGATCAGGAACAGGGTGATGACGGTGGCAAACAGAATGCCGAACGCCAGCGATGCCGCCATAGGAATGACGATCTGCGCCTGCAGGCTGGTTTCCAGAACGATCGGCACCAGGCCGAAAAACGTGGTCAGCGACGTCAGCAAAATAGCCCGGAACCGCTTGCTGGCCGCATCGGTCACCGCCTGCATCAACGGGACGCCCAGTCTTCGCTCGCGGTTGACGAAATCCACCAGGATCAGGCTGTCGTTAACTACCACGCCCGCAAGTGCGATGATGCCGAAGAAACTCATCATGCTGACTTCAATGCCGATGACCAGGTGCCCGATCAGAGCGCCGATGGTTCCAAACGGGATCACCGACATAATGATCAGAGGCTGCGAATAAGAGCGCAGCGGAATCGCCATCAGCGCATAGATCAGGAACAGAGCAAACAGGGCACCCTTGATCAGGTCGGTCTGCACTTCCTGTTGCGCCTGTGTGGCGCCGCTCAGGCGGTGGCGCACGCCCGGGTACTGGGCCAGTACCTGGGGCAGCTCTTTTTGCAGGACGTCGGCCGTTATCTTGCCGGGCTCGTAATTCGCCTTGTCCACTTCGGCGGACAACTGAACGGCCCTCTCGCGGTCGAAACGGCGGATCGTAGTCGGGCTCTCCGACATTTCGACTTCCGCCACCGCGTGAAACGGCACACGCCCGCCGTCCGGTGTCCTGATACGCATATTGTCGAGATAGCCCACCGAGTCGCGTTCGTCGCGCGGGAACCGGACCATGACCTTGACTTCGTCCTGTCCGCGCTGCACCCGCTGTACTTCCTCGCCGTAGAAACCCGCCCGAACCTGCCTGGCGAGATCTGCGAGCGTCAGACCCAGGGCCTCGGCTTCGGGCTTGATATTGAGCTTGATTTCAGGCGTGCCGCTTTCATACGAGTTGCGCACGTCGTAGACACCTTCATACTGGCGTATGCGGTTCTCCATGTCCTTGGCCGCCCGGCCCACCTGCTCGATATTGCTGCCCATCAACTGCAGGGAGACTGACGGACCGCCGCCCGGGCCGGTCGCCCCTTCGAAGCCCAGCGTTTTCACTCCGGGAATATCGCCCACGGCTTCCCGCCAGCGGCGCAGTACCTCCGGACCCTCGATTACATCGTCGTTTTCCTTGACCAGTTCAGTGATCACCTGCCCGGAAGTGTCACTGCGCCCGAAAGCCATCACGCTGGACACTACAGCACCGGACTCCACCCCTTGTTCTTCGCTGACCTGCCGGTCCACTTCCCAAAGACCATTCTGAATCTGGCGCAGTGCATCGTGGGTTTGTGACGCAGGCGTCCCTTCGTTCATCTCCAGTTCCACTTGCAGGAAATCCGCGGTGAAATCAGGGAAGAACACGAAACGCAGGATTCCGCCGGCCAGCAGCCCGATCGACAGAATCAACATGGAGATAAAGATGGACAGGGTCAGGTAACGCCGCTTCAGCGCCTTGGCGAGGAACGGCGCGTAATGATTATCGATGACGTCGTGCAGCCCTTCGCTGAAAAAACGCTGAAAGCGGATAAAGACGTTGTGCGTGTCTTTTTCATAATGCTTCACTTTCATGTGCGCCAGGTGAGCCGGCAGGATCAGTTTCGATTCCACCAGCGAGAACGTCAGGCACAGGATAACGACCCAGCCGATTGCGGCGAAGAACTGTCCGGAAATTCCGGAGACCAGCAGAATCGGCAAAAAAGCGACCATCGTCGTTAAAACGCCAAATGTGGCGGGCACCGCGACCTTCAGCACGCCCTCAACGATATTGTCGACCGAATGCCCCTTGGCCCGCATATTGGTGTAGGAGCTTTCGCCGATCACAATGGCGTCGTCCACGACAATACCCAGCACCAGGATAAAGCCGAACAGGCTTAGCATATTGACCGTGACGTCTACCGCGGGCATCACGAAAAACGCGCCCATGAACGCAATCGGCAGGCCGACCATCACCCAGAAAGCGAGTTTGAGGCGCAGGAACAGGGCCAGGATCAGAAACACCAGGGCGGCGCCCATGACCAGGTTCTTGACCATCATGTCGAGACGGCCTTTCAGATAATAACTGACGTCCGCCCAGGCGGCGATCTGTACGTCGTCCGGCAGGCTGGCAGTGCGTCTCTCAACGAATTCATGCACGGTTTTGGAGATATCCAGTTCGCTCTGGTTACCCACCGAGAGCACGCGGATGGAAATGGCCGGTTTGCCGTTGTATTCGGAATAGCGGTCGGTTTCGACGAATTCATCGCGTATGTGCGCAATATCCTTGAGCAACAGCCGGGTGCCGTCGGGATTCGTACGGATCACAATGTTCTCAAAGTCGCGGCCAACGTAAGCCTGGCCCTTGGTGCGAACCAGGATGTCGCCGGCCTCGGAGCGGATTGCCCCGGCGGAAAGGTCCAGTGAACCCCGCCTGACGGCCTGTGCCACTTCGGGCAAAGTCATGCCGTAACTTTGCAGCGTGAATTCACTGACCTCGATGCTGATCTCGTAGGGCCGCGAGCCCAGGATCTCCGCGCGGGTAACGCCGGGCAGGGTCACGACCTCGTTCCTGACCTGTTTGACGTATTCTTTCAGGGTGCGTTCGTCCACATCGCCGTAGACGCTGACGATCACCACCTGCTGTTGAAACTGCGTGCGTGAAATATTCGGTTTCTCGGTGTTGTCCGGAAACGTGGAAATGCCGTCTACCCGGTTCTTGATCTGGTCCATGACCTCGGTGACTTCATAGTCGGCCATGACCTCGACCGATACCACGCCGGCCCCGCGCCGCGCGGTAGAGACTATTTCCTCGATGCCCTCGATATCCTGGATAGCCTCCTCGATCTTGACCACCACGCCTTCTTCCACGTCCAGCGGCGTCGCGCCCAGAAACGGCACGCTGATCGAGATGAAGTTGGTGTCGATCTGCGGCTGGATTTCCTTCTTGATGGTGAGAACGGTGAAAAAACCGCCGACCAGCAAAATGAACATCAGCAGGTTTGCTGCAACTGAGTTGCGCGCGAACCAGATAATCAGTGATTCATAAGGCCCCTGGTTCATGATCCGTTCTCCGCGTCCCCCGCCGGCTCGACCGATTCGCCGCCCCCGGTGGTTTCCTCGGGTTCTTCCCCGGTCACGGCCAGTTGGGTGCCGGGAATGGGCGCGTCCATCGATGTCGTTATGACCAGGTCGCCGTCTTCAACGCCAGAGTCGATGTATACGTCTCTCGGCTCAGCGCGGACCACGCTGACCCTCCGAATCTCGAGTTTGCGCTCATCGTTCGCAATCAGCACCGTGTTGTCGGCCCGTAACACGGAACGCGGCAGCACAATCACACCCTCGGCGCGCAGGCCTTCTATTTCAGCCCGCACAAAGGAACCCATTTTCAACTCCGTCTCGGTGCTTTTTCCCAGCACGCCATAGGGGTCCACGACTTCAGCGACGGCATAGGTCACCCGGCTGCTTTCATCGACTACGCCCTCGGTGCGAACGATTTCCGCGTTCCATTGCCCGCTGTACTCCGCGCCTTCGGCAGTCAGTAAAACCGGTATGCGCTGGGACTTGTCCAGCCTCGTGGCGGAGGGCAGATCGAGATAGCGCAGATCGTTATTGGACAGGGGCAGCCTGATTTCGGCCGTTTCGATGGCGAAGGTAACGCCCAGCGGTGTGCCCGGCGCCACGTACTGGCCGACATCGACCAGCTTGTTTCTGACCAGGCCGTCGTACGGCACCCTGATTCGGGTGCGCTGCAGATCGCGTTCGGCTTCCTTGAGTTCCGCCTCGGCGGCCTGCACCGCGGCTTCCGCCTCGGCCAATTGGGGTTTGCGCAGGGTCAGGTCTGAAGGCTCGCCCTCCCGGCCCAGATTGGTCCAGTCCCGCAAAGCCTGCTCAGACCGGGCTTTTTGATCCGCCAGTTGCGCTTTGCGGGCGGCCAGGTTGGCCTGCGCCCTTAAGAGAGCGGTTTGATAGTCACTGGGATCAATTTGCAGCAACACTTCGCCTTGACGGAAAAAACCGCCGGCAATGAAGTTGGAAGATACCGACACAATCTGGCCAGCCACTTCGGCTACCAACGTAGTCTCGGTGCGTGGTTTCACGGTGCCCTGGGAGTGGACAGAGAAGTTCAGTGATTTGAGTTGCGCCGGGATGGTGTCAACCCGGATTGCCTGGCTTGTGGTGTCTTTGCGGTCCGGGCGCTTGCTTTGGGCAATTTTAACCATTGCGGCGACCACGATGATCGAAATGACGATCAACGCCACGGGTAAAATGAATTTCAAGAGTTTGCGCATACGTGATTCTCTCCCACTGCCGGACAACGCTCGAACCGGTTCACGGATTATCCCAGTTGCCGGGCCATATTGCACAGGGCAAAAGTTTGTTTGACGGATTAAACCGGCTGTCAATGCCATGTACAATGCCGCAATGGGAATTATCTTGAAGACCAGGGAAGAAATCGAGCAGATGCGAGTCGCCGGTCAACTGGCGGCCGAAGTGCTGCGCATGATACGACCGCACGTGCAGCCGGGTGTCAGGACCATAGAGCTCGACGAAATCTGCCACGAGTACATCACGGGCCACCAGGCCGCAATTCCCGCGCCGCTGGATTACCGGGGTTTCCCACGCTCCATCTGCACGTCCGTAAACCACGTGATCTGCCACGGTATTCCGGGTGAAAAAACACTGAAGGACGGGGATATCGTCAATATCGACATCACCGTGATTAAAAATGGCTGGCACGGCGACACCAGCAAGATGTTCCAGGTGGGCAAACCCAGTATCAAGGGCCAGCGCATCAGCGAAATTGCCTACCGCTCCTTGGTGACCGGAATCGAGATGGTCAAACCCGGAGTCAGGCTGGGCGATATCGGCCATGCCATTCAGCGCTACGCGGAACAGCAGGGTTGCTCGGTCGTGCGCGAATACTGCGGGCACGGCATAGGGCAGGGCTTCCACGAAGATCCACAGGTGCTTCATTACGGACGCACCGGCACCGGCGAGGTCCTGGTTCCCGGCATGGTCTTTACTATCGAGCCGATGATCAACCTCGGCCGTCGTCATACCAAGTTGCTGCCGGACGGCTGGACCGTCGTTACCAAGGATCGCAGTCTGTCCGCCCAGTGGGAACACACCATCGCAGTGACCGAGGATGGTTATGATGTGCTCACGCGTTTACCGGGGGATGATCTCTGACCATGCACGGAAGATTGGCTGCGTTACCCGCAGCGGACGGTTGCCTCGACCTGGGGCAAATCGAAAAAATTGAACACGCCGGGCTGATCGAGCTGGAAGGCAAGAGCAGTATTGGCAAGATTGCCAGTTTGCGGGATTTTCTGCGTTCATCAATCCAGCACGCGGACGCCATCCTGGGCGAGCGGTTCTGGCAGGGCGAGGACGTGGTACAGCTTGTCCATTCCCGAGCCTGGGTGGTTGAGCAGTTGCTGTTGCTGGCCTGGAAAAAGTTGGTGCCCTTCAACGACAACGTGAGCCTGGTCGCTGTTGGCGGTTATGGCCGGGGCGAGCTGCATCCCAATTCCGACATCGACCTGCTGATCCTGCTGGATGACTCCATAGAACACGCCTTTCTGAAAAACGAGATCGAGGCCTTTGTCCAGTTGCTGTGGGATGCCGGTTTTTACCTGGGCCACAGTGTGCGCAGCGTCTCGGAATGTGCCGAAGACGCGGCCTCAGACGTGGTGACGACGACAGCGTTCATGGAATCACGCCTGTTGGCTGGTTCCATGGACTTGCTCGACCGGATGCTGGAAGCGACCTCTGCGGAGAAAATCTGGAGCGGCAGGGACTTTTTCGAAGCCAAATACGAGGAACAGAAGCAGCGCCACGAGCGTTTCCACGAAACAGCCTATAACCTGGAACCGAACATCAAGGAAGGCCCTGGCGGGTTGCGCGACATCCAGATGATCTCCTGGGTTGCACACCGCCACTTTGGCTCAGAAACGCTGCATGGCCTGGTGGAACATGGTTTCCTCAACCCGGCCGAGCACAATGACCTGGTGGGCGGACAGCACTTCCTGTGGCGGGTTCGGTATGCGCTGCACTTACTGGCGGGACGTGCCGAGGATCGCTTGCTGTTCGATTTTCAGCGGCAGATTGCGGAGCGCTTCGGTTTCGTTGACAGCTCAACCAGCCTGGCGGTAGAGCAGTTCATGCAGCTGTATTACCGCACGGTCATGCTGCTGGAGCGGTTGAACGAAAGCCTGCTGCAACTGTTCCAGGAAGCCTTGCTGTCATCCGGCCGGGAAGACGTGGTCGTTCTGAACGATGATTTTCAGGCCCACAATGGTTTTGTCGAGTTGCGCTCCGAAACCGTGTTTGAGCAAAAGCCGGTGGCCCTTATGGAGCTGTTCGTTCTGCTGGCGAGAGAAGAAAGCCTGGCCGGGGTCACGGCCTCGACTATCCGGTCAATACGCGAACATCTGTACCTGGTGGATGACGACTTTCGCTGTGATCCCGAGGTTAACGCCTGTTTCCTCGAGCTGCTGCGGCAGCCTGAAGGCGTGTACACCCAGCTCAGGCGCATGAACCGCTACGGGCTGCTTGCGGCCCTGATTCCCGCTTTTGGCAACATTGTCGGGCGCATGCAGTACGACCTGTTCCACGTATACACAGTGGACCAGCACACGCTGTTCGTAGTTCGCAATCTGCGCCGTTTCGCGTATGGAAAATACAAGGAACGCTTTCCTTACGCGCGCTCGGTGTTCAAACGCATCGCGAAGCCGGAACTGCTGTACCTGGCGGCGATTTTTCATGACATCGCCAAGGGCCGTGGAGGTGACCATTCGGAACTGGGCGCAGTGGACGCTGAGGCCTTTTGCGCGATGCTGGACATCGAGCCGTGGGAACGCGAGATGGTGTCATGGCTGGTGCGGTATCACCTGATCATGTCGCAGACTTCGCAGAGAAAAGACCTGTCGGATCCAAAGAACATCCAGGCCTTTGCCGAGATTGTCGGCAATACCCGCAACCTCGATCACCTGTACCTGTTGACGGTCGCGGATATAGCAGGCACCAGTCCCAAATTGTGGAATAATTGGAAAAACAAGCTGTTGTGGGATCTTTACCTTGCTGCCGGAGACGCCCTCAGACGCGGGCTGGAAAATCCGATCAAGCGCGCCACGCGGATCCGCGAAACGCGGGCCTCGGCGCAAAGCAGGCTGATGCGGAGGGGAGGAAATGCCAAATCAATCAACCGCCTGTGGGAAACGCTGCCGGAATATGCGTTCTGGCGGCTGAGTCCCGGCCAGTTGGAATGGACCACCGAGTGCGTGGCCGAAAAGCCGATTACCGAGCGCTGTATCGCGATCCGGCCAGTCCAGCCACACGGTGTTTCCGATTTGCTGGTTTGTGTCCCTGACTACAAGGGATTGTTTGCATCGATTACTTCGGTACTCGACGAAATGGGTCTGGACGTGATGTCTGCGCGCGTGTTGACGACCACCGACGACCGCAGCTTCGATCTGTTCCAGCTGATGGACTCGCAGGGTGACGTTCTGAACGCGGCAGACGAGGCGGAGTTGATTCGCCGCCTGAAGGCCGCCACCAGCGGTCGTGAGGCCCGGTCTCCGGTGAAGCGGACCATCCCGAGGCGTCTTCGCCATTTCACACCTGATACGAAAATACGCTTTCAAAAGGACCCGGACGGCGCCGGCACCGTGCTGCACATTAAGTGCACGGACCGGCCGGGCTTGTTGTCGCGGGTTGCAGAGGCCATATTCAAAACCGGCTCGCAAGTCCATAACGCTCGAATCGCAACGTTTGGAGA
Source organism: Lysobacterales bacterium (assembly GCA_013001885.1). GTDB lineage: Bacteria > Pseudomonadota > Gammaproteobacteria > Xanthomonadales > SZUA-36 > JAHEFT01. The sequence goes on along the minus strand of JABDLD010000088.1, from coordinate 2,557 downwards.
GCGGGTGGAGGACACGTTCCTGATCAGCGGCGAGACCGGCAAGCCGTTGAGCAAGGAAGCCAGGGAAGGGCTGGCGGAAGCGATAAAGGAAAGTATCGAAAATGGTTAGGATCCGATGAAAAAACTGATCGAATCAGCCTGGCAGGACAGGGCAAAGCTGTCACCGGGCACTGCGGCGCCGGAGTTGCGCGAGGCGGTAGAGGCCTGTCTTGACGGGCTTGAAGCCGGCCGGTTTCGTGTCGCTGAGCCACTCGGCGCGCCGGGTGAATGGAAAGTGAACCAGTGGCTGAAAAAAGCCGTGCTGCTCTCGTTTCGGCTGCATGAGAACGAGGTCATCGAGGCGGGTTTCACTCGCTTTTTTGACAAACTGCCGTTGCGCTGGAGCAACGATTCCGGCGCCCCGATCGAACAGACGGGAGCCAGGGTAGTCCCCCCGGCCACCGTTCGCCGGGGTGCGCACATCGCGCACGATGCAGTTCTGATGCCGAGTTACGTCAATATCGGGGCTTATGTGGGCAAGAGCACCATGGTGGATACCTGGGCAACGGTGGGTTCCTGCGCCCAGATTGGCGCCAATGTGCACCTGTCGGGCGGGGTCGGAATCGGCGGAGTGCTCGAGCCATTGCAGGCCAATCCCACGATCATCGAGGATGACTGCTTTATCGGAGCCCGCTCCGAAGTCGTGGAAGGCGTGATCGTGGAACGCGGCAGCGTGCTGTCGATGGGGGTATATATCGGCCAGAGCACGCGCATTTACAACCGCGAAACAGGCGAGATATCGCGCGGCCGCATTCCGTCCGGTTCGGTTGTGGTTCCGGGCTCTTTGCCGGCCGCCGATGGCAGCCATTCGCTGTACTGCGCGGTGATCGTGAAACAGGTGGACGAGAAAACACGCGCCAGCACGGGGGTTAACGAGATCCTTCGCCATGTTGAATGAAGACCGCATCCACCTGCATGTTTACGGAATTCGCAATTGCGATTCCTGCCGGGCGGCGCTCAAGTGGCTGCAAATGCGCAATGTTCCGCATACTTTTCATGATTTTCGCGCGGAGGGCATTGCCCCTGAATTACTGAAAAACTGGCTGTTGTCGCCACATGCTGCCGGCCTGGTCAACCGGCGCAGCACGACCTGGCGGCAACTGTCTGCAGAGGAAAAACAGGCGGCAGAAGACAACCCGCTCGAGTTGTTGCCGGCTCACCCGACGCTGATCAAGCGGCCGGTCATCACCAATGGTGCGAATATCCTGGACATAGGTTTCTCCCCCAGCCATCTGGAAGACTACATCTGACCATGTCAAAAGTTCTGGACCTGACGACGGAATTAACGGCCCGGCCTTCGGTTACGCCGGACGATGCGGGTTGCCAGCGCCTCATTGTGGAACGCCTGCAGCCGCTTGGATTCAATGTCGAATGGTTTCTTTGCGGAGAGGTCAGTAACGTTCTGTTTACCCGCGGAACGGGTTCGCCGTCGTTGTGGTTCCTGGGTCATACCGACGTGGTTCCCTCAGGGCCGGAGGAACTCTGGACGTTCCTGCCGTTTCATCCCGATCAGAAGGACGGGGAACTGTATGGGCGGGGCGTGGCGGACATGAAGGGCGCTGTGGCGGCAATGGTCGTGGCCCTTGAAACGTTTGCGCAGCAGCATCCCGAGCATGGCGGACAAATGGGTTTGCTGCTCACATCGGATGAAGAAGGCAAGGCGGTCGATGGAATTGTCCGGGTTGCTGAAGTCCTGAGGCAACGCGGCAACTGGCCGGATCATTGCCTCGTGGGCGAGCCGTCCAGCCAGGCGACACTGGGGGACACGGTGCGCGTGGGACGCCGCGGGTCTATCTATGTGCGCCTCAAGGTAAACGGTGTCCAGGGGCACACGGCTTTTCCGGAAAACCTCGACAATCCGGTGCACCGAATGGCGCCCTTCCTGCAGGACCTGGTCGGGCAGCAATGGGACGCCGGTGACGAAGATTTTCCCGCCAGCCACTGCCAGGTAGCCTCGCTGCGCGCCGGCACTGGCGCCGGCAACGTGACGCCGGCCAACGTTGAGATGCTGATCAATTTCCGCAACGGGCCGGGCTCGCCGGTCGATTCCATCCAGGAGCGTTTCCATAAACTGCTGCATCAGCACGGCATTGAAGATTACCGCGTGGAATGGGAAGTCATGGGCGAGCCGTTCCGCAGTCCAGCCGGCAAGCTGCGCGAGGCAGTGATCGGAGCCGTCGGCGATATACTGCACCAGTCTCCGGAGCTGAACACCGGGGGCGGCACGTCGGACGGCCGCTACATCGCGCCGCTCGGCACCGAGGTGCTCGAACTGGGGCTGCTTAACACCTCCATTCACCAGGTCGATGAGCGCACCCCCGTGGCTGACCTCGACCGCCTCTACGCAACCTATTACGACATCATCCGCCGGATTCTCGCCTCGTAACGGATTCACACAAGATCAATACTGCAAAATGAATGTGGTGCCAGTGGAGGGGCCGTGAACCCGACTGCCGGACACGCTCAAGACATCCCTGTGCGCTCATCGGCTGTTCCCGACAGCCGATGGTCCGGCAGT
>JABDLD010000078.1 GCA_013001885.1 Lysobacterales bacterium | reverse complement strand
GTGGTGGGCGTATTCAGTTCCCGGTTCTGGGGGTAGTAATCCCAACCTTTTCGAGTTTTTCACTTGGCGATAGGACCAGGGACCGGGGGCCCGCTTTCAGGACACGCTCGAGACGTCCCTGTGCGCTCGGTCATTTGTTCCCAACAAATGACGGTCCTGCAAGCGGGCCCCCGATCCCTCCTCAATCAACGGTGCAAGCCCGATTAATCGGTTTGTTGATCGAGAAACGCGGGCAGTTCCTGGCAGCTGACGTGCTCGAAGATCAGTTCGGTTTCGATGTGGGAAACTTCCTCGCGCGAGGTGAATGCGGTCATCGCCAGGTCGCGCAGGTGTTCCGAGTCTCGGGTCCAGACATGGGCCAGGAAATCGATTGGTCCGGCCACGTGGTAAAGCCGCACGACCTCGGGCAGTTCCAGCGCGTGCTGGCGGAAGGCTTCCACGTCCGGCTTGTAGTGGCGCTTCAGCCGCACCGAGATCATCGCCTGTAGACCTACGCCCAGCGCCGCCGGATTGACCTCGGCCTTGAACCCGGTCAGCACGCCCGATTGCTGCAGCATCCGGGTGCGTACCAGGCAGGTGGACGGCGCCAGCCCCACGGCTTGCGCCAGTTCCTTGTTCGACAACCGAGCATTATTCCGCAGCAGCCGCACCATTTTGTAGTCGATTCGATCCAGCCTTTTCACAATGCACCTTTTACGAATTATATTCGTTCCTTCAATTTATATAGACACTATATTCTATAATTTATATGTGTAACAGAATTTTAATTACCAGAGATCGCAAGGAACGCAACCATGAAAAACAAACCCAACGTTGTCAAACACCCCAGGGTCAAAAACCCCGTTGAAACCCTGGCCAACACCCGCCACGAATTCGGCGAGCACGGCGGCGTCAATATGTCGATCGAAGCCAGCACCACGTTTACTGCGATGCACCCGGACGTGCTGGCCGACATGTTTCACGGCGACAAGGGCCCGGACAAGGGCGGCTGCTACTTATACGGGCGCCACTTCAACCCGACGGTTTACAGCCTGTCGCGGCAACTGGCGGCGCTGGAAGGCACCGAAGCCGCGTATTGCACCGCCAGCGGGATGGCCGCGATTTCCGCCACGCTGATACAACTGTGCAACACCGGCGATCACATAGTTTCCGCCCATACCGTCTACGGCGGCACCTACGCGCTGATGCACGACATGCTGCCGGTCAAGAACGGGATCACGACCACCCTGGTCGACATCACCGACCTGGAGGAAGTCGAAGCGGCGATTACGGAAAAAACCCGCGTGCTGTACGCCGAGAGCATCGCCAACCCGACGCTGCGAGTCGCCGATATTCCCGCGCTGAGTGAAATTGCGCATCGCCACAACCTGACACTGGTGATCGACAACACCTTCAGCCCATTGATCATCAGCCCCAAACAGCTCGGCGCCGATATCGTGGTGCACAGCATGACCAAGTTCATCGGAGGCGCCTCCGACCATATTGCCGGAGCCATCTGCGCGGACAAGGAATTCATCCTGGAACTGATGGACCTGCATACCGGCGCGCTGATGCTGCTGGGCCCGACCATGGATCCGAAGGTGGCGTACGACATCAGCCTGCGGATTCCACACCTTTCGCTGCGCATGGCGGAACACGGCAAGCGCGCGCAGCTGTTCGCTGAACGCCTGAAAGAGCTCGGTTTGAAAGTCACTTATCCAGGACTGCCCGAACACCCGGACCACGGACTGTTCAGCGAACTGCACTGCGCCGATTACGGCTACGGCGGCATCCTGACCCTCGACATGGGCGCAGAGGAGGCAGCCAATCAGCTGATGGACATGCTGCAGAACGATTACCACTTCGGCTACCTGGCCGTCAGCCTGGGCTATTTCGACACGCTGATGTCCTGCTCCGGCAGCACCACTTCCAGCGAAATGACCGAGGAAGACAAGGCAGAGGCAGGAATTTCGCCGGGACTGGTGCGGATGTCGCTGGGTTATACCGGCACTTCAGAGCAACGCTGGCGGCAGCTGTACAAAGCGCTTGAACGCATGGGGCTTGTGCAAGCGGTTTCCGGCCCGGCACCGGGTAGCGAATCCAGGGCCTCGTAGAAGCACTAGCCGTTCTCACCCAAGAAAAAGGCGCCGCACGAGGGTGTGCGGCGCCTAGCCGTGACCAGCGTTCCGGGGTCTCCAGATTGCTGGTTGCGAGGAGATTGGCTCCTCTCTGGCTTACAAACTTTGCTCCCGTTGGCTAGTGTATGGGGTATTAATAACATAGCTGGGCTTAAGGCATCCTGAATGTTGTTTTAAGTGTTTATTAAGATCGCTGTACAAGCAAAATTTGACTCGCACAAAGCGGCGACTTCGCGATCGGTAAGCCGCCGATACCACCGTGAGAGCTCTTTTTTTGATGGATCATATCTTATTGTTTTTATTTCTTTATCTCTTTTTCAAAAAGCTTAATTCCGACTTAAGCCAACCTTCAGGCCGTCTTAAGCATGGTTGTGGTACTAATAAGGTGAAGGGGGTCGGACCCGGGGTGGGTTGGACCTTCTTCAATTGGCAGAGACTGTCTTGGGTGCTTAGTGTGACCCCTGAAATTGGTCTCCTCGAAGTCAGTTATGGTCCCCAACGGACCAACTGACCCCGGCGCGGCGCCGCACACCCCCCCGTGCGGCGTCGTTTTCCTTTCCAGGCTGTGAAATCCCCGCCATTGCGTTTTAATTCTCCGCCATTGGTGTCAGCGAGGTTGTCTTGCCCGCACAGAAACGGCGAGCCTCCAAGGGGGAGACCCGCCGTTATGTCAGTCAGCACCAGGGGCCCGTTCGAGGGCCCCTGGCCGGAGTGTTAAATAATGTCTTTTGGCCGGGACGGACGGCAGTCTAAAACAGTTTCAGGCTGCCGCCAGCCCGGCTGGAGTTACTACTCGTGTGTAAAAACCAATTCATCGTACGGATAGCCGGTGACGAGCCAGGCTTCGACGCCACCTTCCGGGTTGACGCCCCATCCGACGATCCGGTCACCGGCTGCCGAAATACCGGTGGCCTCGTACAGGATCCAACTGGAACCCATCAGGGATGCTTCACCGGCGCCGGTCTTGGTGAGGATGTACTCCAGGTCGTAGAAGTAACCGATCTCCTCTTCTTCCACCGTGGGATTGCCGGTCCACACGAAGGCCTCCGAGGTGTAGAGGATGGACTGGCTACGGCCCACCACAATCAGTTCGCCGACCGCCGATCCCGGGCGATAGGCGATGCCGGTGGCCGCGGCGTCCTTGTTCTTCTTGGACAATGCGCCCAGTGCCTTGATGACCCACTCCCCGGTCGTCTCGTCCACAAACCAAATGCAGGCGACGGGGCCCTTGGGGCTGTCGCTGCGACCGGCGATGATGAGGCCGTCCGGGGTCATGGCATAGGCCTCGGCGAACTTGCCGCCGCCCAGTCCGGGCAGGATATAGCTCTCCAGCGTGATCGGGTCGGTGGTTGCATCGAGAACGGAGGTGACGAAGGCGCGGTTCGCCGTCTTGGTCGAGCCGTAACCCGCGATGATGAGCCCGTCTGCGGATACTGCCTGGGCCGAACTGGAGCGCAGCGTCTGCAAGGTCACCGCATCCTGGATGGTCAGCTGAGCCGGAATCGGCACACCGACTCCATCGACAACCGTCGTGTCGGCGCGAAACGCCTTCATGCCGGTCTTGGTATTGCCGGTGCCCACAAGGATAAGCCCGTCGGCCGACACGTCGCTGACCTTCATGTCGGAGATGCCGCCGCCGAAGTCGGGGATGGCCAGGTAGTCACCCTCGTCGACGGAATCCAGAACGGGAAGCAGCCACTCGATGCCGTAGGATACCTTGCCGACTTGATAGCCGCCGACCGGCATTGATCCGCACCAGTCCAATACAAGATTTACCTTGTCATAGTTGTAAGATGCGCACGTCATATCAGAAGACGCGTAGGCAGCAC
>JABDLD010000063.1 GCA_013001885.1 Lysobacterales bacterium | reverse complement strand
GTCTTCCAGGTTGAGAGAGAATGACATACCGGGATTCCTTCTGAAGCATACTCGAATTGCAGCAGAAGAGCCGCGGGTTGATAAGAGAAAACCCGCGGCTTTCGAATCTAGGTCAAATAAGGCCTCTCGACTGCGGCGTTTGAGTCGCTTGCGTCTTCTGGGCGTCTCGCTTGCCGGACTAGTCCGCGGCTCCCACCAGGTGCTCACGCAGGAACATCATCGTCGCCTGCTGGTACACATCCCGGTTTTCTTTCTTGCGATAGCCGTGCCCTTCGTTCAGGGCGTTCATGTACCAGACCGGTACATTCTGCCCGCGCAGGGCGGTGACGATTTGCTCTGCTTCGGTTACCGGCACGCGCGGATCATTCTGACCCTGAACGACCAGCATGGGAATGGCAATTTTATCCACATGATTCAGCGGGCTGATCGATTCCAGGTGCGCCCGCATAGCCGGATCGCGCTCGTCGCCGTACTCGGCGCGCCGGAGGTCACGGCGATAGTCCTGAGTGTTTTCCAGAAAGGTCACGAAATTGCTGATACCGACGATGTCAACGGCGGCGCGCAGGCGATCGCTGAAATGCACCGCAGAGGCCAGAACCATGTAACCGCCATAACTGCCCCCAAACACCGCCACGCGGCTTTGATCCAGGTCCGGCTGGGTGGCGATCCAGTCCAGCAACGCGCCGATGTCCTTGACCGAATCTTCGCGTTTGAATCCGTTATCCAGCGACATGTAATGCTTGCCGTAGCCGTCTGACCCGCGGACATTCGGCACAACAACGGCAGCGCCCAGCTTTTGCAGCCACATCTGGTACGTGCTGCTGAAAGCGGGCCGTGACTGGCTCTCGGGCCCTCCGTGAATTGAAATAACCACCGGGTGAGGACCTTCGCCGGCCGGCCGGTATACCCAGGCAGGGATGGCTTCGGGTCCGCCGTCATCACTGTCGAAGGTAGGGTAGGAAATGAGTTCCGGCTCGGTGAAAGTGGTGGTGTCCAGGCCGCCCACCTCGCTGAACGTCCAGCGGGTCAGCTCACTGTATTCGAGCGCGCCTTTGCCCAGCGCCAGCACGAACGAATCACTCGGCGTCTGGGCCGTGTTCAGGGTCATGCCCAGGCGGGTCCCGTCCGGGCTGAATTCCAGGCCTCCAATCAGGCCGGTGGGCACAGCATCGACCGGCCGGTAGGCGTTGTTTTCAAGATCCATCAGGTACAGCCTCGAAAAGCCGTTTTCATTCACGGTGAAAGCGGCGCGTGAACGGTCTTCACTGATCGCGCCGCCCTCGACGTGCCAGGGAATGTCACCGGTAATAAAAACCGGGGTCGCGCCTTCTTCAAAAGAACGCCATGCCAACTGCTGGAATTGGCCATTGACATCGGTAACGTAATAAAAACCCATGCCCTCGCGATCGAAGGCCAGCGGGCTGTTGGAACTCGGGTTGTCCGGATCGCCCGCCACCAGGGTGAGCTCGCCGCTCGTCAAATCGAGCAGATGAATTCTCGAATCGGCGTTGCCCACGTAGTTCATGATCAGCAGCCGCTCGTTGTCTGCAGAAAAATCCGCCCCGCCCCACCAGGTTCCGTCGGGTGACTCCAAAACCATTTTTGCGGTTTCCGGATTATCGACATTCATCATCCAGACATCATTCGAGGCGCCGTTGCGGCGGGTGCTCTGGTAGGCAATGTACTCGCCCCGGCGGTCCCACACCACGGCGCCGTTGCGGGATTCGCCATCGGTCAGCATGACGGCATCCTGGGCGCTTGATGGATCCAGTAAAAAGATCTGCGAAAACTCACTGCCACCGGCATCCATGGTAAAAACAAGCCGGGAAGAGTTCGGCTGGCGCGAGACGCCGCCAACGGGCTCCTGGAAAAACGTGATCTGGGAGCGCGCCCCGCCGGGATGACCCACGTGATGAATCTGGCTTACGTCACCAAACCGTGTACTGACGAAGATTCCCTCACCGTCCTCGGTCCAGTCCCGAAAGCCGGCTGACCGGACATTCTGATAGCGGTTGAGGTCGGCGACGATTGACTGCGGAATCTCTGGAATGTCTTCCATGATGAGATTGCCGTTGTTGACTTCGGTACGGACCACGTCCGCAACGACAGGGGGAATGCAGGCCAGCAAAGCCAGCGTCAGCACAAGTAAACTATTTGGTTTCATGATGACTCCGAAAAGGTGAGCAGCGAAAACTCTCAGGTTAACTCATTATTGATTGATTTTCCGGTGAGAAACAGCTTCTCGTTTCCAGAGAGGGGGCCTTTGATCAAATTTCAATTTTCTCGAATGCATGAAAATAACGTATGCTCTCGCATTCCCCCACTGAGAGCGCGCCAGTGAAATTGAAAGTCCTGTGGTTATTGATCGCGTTGATTTCCAGCCCGACCCTGTCTGCCGAACCTGAATGGCAGCTGTGGCGGAATCGGGCTGAGGTGCAGGTCTACAGCAGGCCGTCGCACAACGGCATAATTGAAATTCGTGCGACGACCCGGGTAAAAACGACGCTTTCTGCTTTCATTGCGCTGCTGCACGACACGGAGCGCCTGCCCGAGTGGATGGAGTCTGTCAGCAAGGTAACGGTGATCAACGAACCGGACCGGACTCACGACATCGTCCATACGAAGTTCAAGGCGCCCTGGCCGATCGTCGACCGGGACATGGTGACGTCATCCGAGTACCACCAGCCCACGCCCTGCAGCCTGGTTCTGGAGATCATCGACAACCACGGGGCTCTGCCCGAACTCGAAGACCATGTGCGAATTATCGGCGTTACCACGCGCTGGACACTGGAGCAACGGGCCGACGGCATTGCGCTGATCGACTACCGTGCCCATGCCAATGTATCCGGTAAGCTGCCCTTGTGGGTCGCAAACCGGCTTTCGTTACAAACGGCTTTCAATACCTTCAGCGCATTGCGGCTCGAACTGGAGAAGGAAAGCTACCAGGCACAGACGGTCGAAGGCATCGCAAACTGCTGAACGCAGCTGCTCACTGAAAAAAGCTTGGTGCTCAGTCAGCCGGAACCTGTCTTTGTTGTTCTAACCAGGCTCTCCTGGCTTTCATCCACTTCGATTCTCGGCCCTGCAGCGCCAGAAAACGCGTGAACGTGCGCGTGTCGGGATCGTTTTCAAGGCCGTCACCCAGCAAAACAATCTGGTCGTAATACCAGGCCATAACACTGAAACTCGCGACAATCTTGATCAGTCTGATCGGGCTGTTGACTCCTAAAAAACTGCGCGGGCTGCCCAGTGACTTTTCAAATCGCGGCAAGTCCGCGCCTTGCTTCAACATTCTGCCGACGCAACCCGGATCGCCACACATCGGGCGCCCGACGCCAATGGCGCTGATACCATCCGCGGCAATCGCCTCTGCCATGCCCGCCGCGGTTCTGAAGCCCCCGGTGACCATCAGCGGCGCCCGAGCCTGCGCAGCCAGTTCTGCAGCGAATGCCAGGAAGAAGGCTTCCCGCGCCCGCGTGCTGGCCCTGGTCTTTATTTCCTGAACGGGCTCGATACCCTCGAACTCCAGCATTCTCGGCTGCTCGTAAGTTCCGCCGGAAATTTCGATCAGGTCGACGCCCCCCTCCTGCAGCCACTTCACCACCTGGCGGGCGTCTTCAGGCCCAAATCCGCCTTTCTGGAAATCCGAGCTGTTTAATTTGACCGAGATCGCAAAGTTTCTACCCGTTTTTTCACGCACGGCCGATACGATTTTCCGCAGGAACCGGGCGCGGTTCTCAATGGAGCCACCCCACTCGTCCTCGCGACGGTTACAGGAGGGGCTCAGAAACTGGGAAATCAGATAGCCGTGCGCGCCATGAATCTGTACACCGCTGAAACCGCACTCCTTCGCCGTAAGCGCGGCTGCGGCGAACCGTTCGACCAACTGTCCGATCTCGCCGGTTGTCAGCGGTTCAGGCCTGGCGAACTGACCGCCGGGCAGGCGCAGTTTGATATCGGACGCTGACTTCGGATGGGGGTTCACGCTTTTCGGAGTCTGCCGGCCCGGATGTGATAGTTGCATCCACACCTGGCATCCTTCCGCGCTTCCTGCCTCAGCCCAGGCGCTGAACGCCGAGCGTTCGGCTTCATCGAGCTCGTGATCCAGGATCACGTTGCCCGGGCGCTCAAGGTGGCTGCCATCGATCATCACGTTACCCGTGATCAGAACCGCGCATCCACCCTCGGCCCAGGTCCGGTAAAGTTTGGCATGCCGCTCGTTGGGCAGGCCATCGGGTGCTGCAAGCCCCTCGGTCATCGCAGCCTTGACCATGCGGTTTTTCATGACCGTGCCGCACGGCAGTGTCAGTGGCTGATTCAGGGTGTGTAAATCGCCGTTCTTCATTTTCAATTCTCCCTGTCGCGCCGTGCGCGCTGTAAAAGCACCAGTGCAACCCCGCCCAGCGTGGCCGCAGAGGCGATCAGTAGCCTTGGCGTTATCGATTCCGACAAAAGAATGACGCCACCAAAGGCGGCGACTACCGGAACCGAGAGTTGTACCGTTGCCGCCCGGGTGCCCGACAGCCCTTTCAGCGCGGCGTACCAGATAGCGTAACCCAGTCCGGAGGCCGCTGCGCCCGACGCAATCGCCAGCAACAAGCCCGCCCGTGAAGCCTTGAAATCAGACAGGAACAGCAGGCTCACCAGCAACACCAACGGCACCGAATAGATGAAATTGTTGGCCGTCGACTCCAACGGGTCTCCGCTGCCGCGTCCATGCAATGAATAAAGCCCCCAGGCAACGCCCGCAACCGTCATCAGCAGCGCGCCGCCCGCATCCGGAGCGGTAATGCCCGGTGAGACGAGGTAGATGAGCCCCGCAATTGCCAGGGCCAGCCCGGCCCATGAAAGCTTTGCGAAATACTCGCCGGCACGCAGCGCCGAAATGAACATGGTGAGTTGCACGGCGCCAAAAAGAACCAGCGCGCCGGTTCCAGCGCTCAACGACAGGTAGGCAAAGGAAAAACAGGCCATGTAGGCGAACAGCATGGCGGACGCCCGCCAGTTACCCGCGGCCCGCCCCCCATGCCGCCACCGCGGCAACAGGATGAGGCCCAGCGTCAACGCCCCGGCCGTTACCCTGACCGACGTAAAAGTCGCCGCATCGATCAGCTCCCGGCCCAGCGCCATGCGGCAGAGGATTGAATTCGCGGCAAAGGCCGCCATCGCGGCCGCCGTTAGCAACCATGTGCTGAGCGCTGTCGACGGTTGATTTTGCCGGGGGCTGGTGTCCATAGATCTCAATGCAAATTTGCAAGCCAACCGTTGTAGGTTACTCTATTCGAATGGTTTATCGACCTTCTGTTTTCAGAATCTTGCTGCTGCTGTTTCTGCTTTTCGCGCAGGCATCCGGGAGCCTTGCCGCCGAAAATGAGCAGGCCGGTACCGACTGGGAGAAGCCGGCCTGGGATCGGGACCTTGCCTTGCAGGCCGTTTTGCAGGTCGATACCCGGCGTATAGCCGCAGACACGTTCGAGCTTGCAAAAAGCGCCTCCGGACCAGCGACGGTGAAGGCCCTGAAGGATCTGGCACAGCAGCCAGACTGGCCCGAGCCGGCCATTGACGCAGCCATTTACCGGTTCACCAACCATCTTCGCGAGTTACCCCCGTTTTCAGTCGATCCCGTTGTGCTGGATTTTTTGCTCGGCTATCGGAACCGGGCCCTGGTTGCGCACGAAGAACACGCTTCCATGGGGGTGCCGCTCTATCCTGTCCGCGCGGCGGCCAGGGGCTTGCTCAACGACTGGACCCGGCAGCAGGCAGCGCTGGATGCGGCCGGGTTAATCGCCACTGGGCCGGATCAACTGCTTGCCCTGTACGCCGAAACCCGGGACCCGAACATCCGCGCGGGTATGGAATCGGCCATCGGCGCGGCGAACAGAGACACCCTCCCTGCTTTGCTCGAAGCGGCCCTGGCGATGCTCAGCTCGGCCCCCGAAATAACCGGACTTGCAGGCCGGGCGGCGATCGAGTCGGAGGACCTCGCTGCGCTCTCCGAGGTGTTCGTGCGTGGCGGGGGCGCTGCGTTGGTTGAACTTAGTCGGCAGGCCCATCAGAGATTCCCCAAAGCCGAACTGGACCAGATGATACGTGCCATCGCGGACCGGGCTCCGGCCGCGACGGCAGCGATGCTGACTGCCGGATCGGGGAAGGTTGGAAATGATAAGCGCAGCGACGGCCCCACGATCCTGCACAGCGGAACCGGACCCGTTTCGCGCCCGGAGGCCGATGAGGGAACCATCGAAGCGTGGACCGAGGAAGACGGCGTCCTGGGGCTCGGTTACCCGGTACCCATTCCGGTGGATACGCCTTTACCCTTCGACGGCTTCCGCAGCTATGACGGCTTGCACGCACGTCACCAGGAGCTCGCGGAAACCAGCGGTATCGTGCATGGCCATATCGTTGGAACGACTCACAGCGGCCGTGAAATCTGGGCCTATCAAATCGGCGATGCCGACCGGGTGCGCCGGGATGGGCAAGCTGAGCCCGCGATGCTTACCAATGGCGGCATTCACGCCAGGGAATGGCAGACGCCGGAAGTCGTGACCGGAATCATGGAGTTGTTCGCGGAAAAGCGCGGCGACCGCCATTTTCATGATTACTTGCTTGAAAATGTAAATATCGTGCTGTTGCCGGTTCAAAACGTGGACGGTTTTATGCAAACCCAGCGTTTTCCAACCCAAAACTGGCTGCGGTCGGATCCCTTTGATATTCAGAATGATCCGCAACCCTCGCCGCGCGACGGCCGTATGCGGCGTAAAAACATGCCGGCTGTGGACGAGGTTCTGGCGACCTATGATGATCATCTCCTCGGGATCGACCTGAACCGTAACAATCCGCCTTGGTGGGCCACCAACCCGAATCGCTCTTCATCCGATGAGCGTTCACTGGTTCATCACGGGATGGCGCCCCACTCTGAGCCCGAAGCCCAGGCGCTGGTGGCCGCGGCCGATCTCGGTCCGAGGTCGCAATTGCGCGCATTTACCGACGTGCATTCTTTTTCCCAGGTGTTTTATTTTCACCGGACCGCCAATCGACGCCTTTCCAACAACACCATCGATGTTCTGCAGACCATGTCGGACCATAACGCGGCGCTGCCCAACGGCTCGCTTTATCTTTTCGACGCCAACCCGGAACAGGGCATCGACCAGGGCTTCGGCATGACCAACGAGTGGTTCACGACCAGCCTGGGAATACCGGCCTGGGGCGTTGAAGTCGAGCCGAGCGCGGGTCAAACGTTCTTTCCCCACAACCCGCCGGGATGCGGCGCCGATTACGGCGGCCTGGCGCGGAACTGTCATGACGGGTTCATCCTGCCGGAATCACAGATTCGCCGGGTTCGGGAAGAACTGGCGCGCAGTTTTGCCGCCGTCTATTACCGGCAATCCGGGCCGCCATCGATTGCTGCGGTCCGCATGGTGGACGTTCCGACCGGGGCCGTCATATTCGAAGCGGAGTGGGATCCTGCGGGAGAGAATCAGCGGACACTTTATCTGAACCAGCTTCAGCCGCTCGAGCTGGGCAGGGACTATGCCGTCTGGATCGCGTATGACCGGCCGATGCGCTGGCGCGAGCAGGGAGAGATCGTTACTTTTCCGGGGCAATCCGCCTTCACCCTCAACTTTTCCGCCAGCGCCTCTGTCGGTGACCAGGCACTCACGATGATCGAAAACAACGCCCGCTGGGTCAACACGCCGGGCGGCGCTCCGGGTGGCTATTTCCGTTACCGGGACGATTCGTTCGCGGCCGAATTCAGTTTTCCCAGGGACGGGACTAACCTGAGCCTGGTGCCGGAGGCGGCTACGGCCACGCTGCACAATGTTACGCGCAACATGACGGGCCAGGCACTCGATACCAATCCCGCCACCGTCGTTTCCTGGGCCGCCGGAGGATGGGCAGGTTACGAAGACAGCAACGGCATGAACACCGACCGTGGCGGAACGGACAAGACCATACAGTTCGCCATCAGTTCGGAGGCGCAGCCCGTCCCGTTCGTGGTCGAACCGGGTACTTCCGCCGCCTGGTACGACCCCGCGCACGACGGCGAGGGTTTTCTGATCGAAATACTCGCTGACAAGCGCGCGGTCATGTACTGGTTTACTTTCGACGAGGATGGCGAGCAGGCCTGGTATCTTGCCGCCGGCGAGGTGCGCGGCAACCGCCTGATCTTCCCGGAGCTGGTGCAAACATCGGGCGGTGTGTTCGGGCCGAATTTCGACCCCGACGATGTGACCAGGACCGTCGTCGGCTCGGCGTCCTTCTTGTATGAATCTTGCTCCAGCGGCACCCTGGTTTACCAGTTACCCGGCCGCAAGGGCCGATTCGAGCTGCAACGGCTAACCCGGGTCATGGGAGCCAACTGCGGACCGTACCTCGGACCGCCGATTCGGGAAGAAGCAACTGAAAGCGGCTCCTGGTATAACCCGGAACAGGACGGGCACGGCTTCGTGATCGAAGTGATGACAGAGGGCCAGGTACTGGTTTACTGGTTTGCCTACGACCTGGCCGGCAACCAGGCCTGGTTCCTGGGAGTAGGCGAAATTGAACAGGGAGACCTGGTGGTTTCCGAGGTCTATCAGACACGCGGGCCGGTGTTCGGCCCCGAATTCGACCCCGCCGACCTGGAACTGATTCCGTGGGGATCACTGCGTTTCGATCTGAATTGCAACGCAGGCAGGGTCACTTACGACGGCTCTATTGCTGGATATGGAGCCGGCGAAATCGAATTGCAAAGGCTGTCGTCACTGGACGGGCTTGAGTGCGCGGACTGAGCTGAAAGGTCAGACTTCTTTCCAGAAATCATCCACCGTGGTCAGGTCGTAGAGCGCCTCGGCATTCCTGATCAATTTCTGGGAATGGGCCTCCAGGTGCGGTTCCGGTTTTCCCGACGGCGTTTTACTCTTGGCCAGGCTAAGCACCCGCTCGGCATCCATTTGCCACTTGAGCGAGAAATGGCGTGCAGCCTCACGTGGCGTTGTGGCCAGAGACCCTTTAATGTGGTCAGTTACAACGGCGTCGCCTGAAATGGTCCAGATAAACTGCGTTTTCTGGCTGGCTTCCCATACCTTTGCAATGAGAATCCTGTTCGGCACCATCCAGACCGCCGCTGCCTCTACCGCTGCACTTTCAACGGCCCGGTTTTTGACCATTTCGCGGACCACTTTATCGAGCGCACCCTTGTACCAGGCTTTCAGCGCCTCCTGGTCCGCCCCTGCGTTCGTTTCCGTCGCTTTTGATTCTGTCATTTCACTCATTCCCAATCTCCGGGCTGCAATGATACCGCAGTCTGCCCGCGTTGCTGAATCTCCAGCGCAGCTACCCCCGGGAGGAGTCAGTTCGCGCTGCCCGGCTGCCCATGATTCGGCCTGCTGCCGCGGCGCCGCTGAGAAAAGCGCCTTCTACCCGTGAGCCGTGGCACCAGGCACCCGCCAGGGCGAGATTCTTCGTCTCATACCAGAGAGACCCAAAGTTTCGGGGCTGCGCAGCCTGCGCATAACGCCAGCGGTGGGCAACAACGGATGTCACGGCAAAATCCTGCGAGATCGGCAGTTTCCGGGCCGCTTCCAACAGCCAGTCAATGATTTCCTCCGGGAGGTTCTCCAGGTGCAACCGGGACCATTCCGGGCCGGCGTGCAGGACCCAGGCCTGATCCTGCGGCCTGCCCGGACGTGACGCCTGGCTGGCCACCCAGGATAACGGGCCCTCGTTGACGAACGCAGCATCCCAATCGGGGCATAACGGCTTGTCCAGCACGGCCATCAGCGCCCAGCATGGCATCATTTCGATTCCGGCAAGGGCTTCATCGACTTCCTCATCAGCCAGCAACTGGCTTGCCTGCTCAGGGGGTGCGGTCAACAGCAGCACGTCGGACTCCAGCGTTTCGTCCTCGCCGGACCGCAAAACCCAGCCGGAATCGGATCTTTGCACCGACTGAACGTTCCAACCGAATCGGCAGTCCGCCTGCTCGGCTGCGAGTTCCCGGCAAATCGCGTTCATTCCTGGCACCGCGACGAAACGCTGGGTTTCCCCGGAACCCCTCCGATCGCCGCGATCTCCCAGGACAGTGATACGGGGTTCCCAGGCCGCGACCAGCCCGCGCTCCTGCCAGCCCATGACATGGCGCATGAAACGCGCGTCTCGGGCCGTGAAATACTGGGCTCCGTGGTCAAAACGGCTGCCGCTCTCCCGTCGTGTGCTCATCCGCCCGCCCGGTCCCCTGGCCTTATCGACAACGACCACGTCATGTCCCTGGTCCGACAGTATTCGGGCGGCGGTCAAGCCCGCCATTCCGGCTCCCACCACGGCAACGCGCAAACGTTTGCCTCCTGCCGGCGTGGAAACAACCTGGGCATAGCGGTTGCTGTCCAACCTTGCCGCGTGCCGCTTCAATGAGCGCTGCCGCACCTTTCCAAAAACAGGGCCGGGCGGAAAAGCGCGGTCAAACTGACCGAGGCACCAAAGCAATCCCCCGTAGCTATTCGGGTCGCTGCCATCCAGGGCAAAACGGTGATTGAGATCAATCATCAATTTGAGGGCGCGGGTAGCGCGCGGGGACCAGGGCAGCAAACTCTTGCCCCAGGTCATACGCAGGTTGTTGTGCAGTTCACCGCGCCGCAGCAGTGACCGTTGCGCCAGGTCCCACAGCGGCTGACCGGTGCGGCCACGGGCCAGGATCTCCCAGTCAAAAAGCTCCGAACGCGGATCCATCTCGTGCTCCCGAAGCGAATCCCGGGCCCAGGCGGGAAGTGCGTCAAGCGACTCCAGTGCTTCACTGTGGCAACAGAAGTGATGCGACAATTCCCGCCAGATCAGCAATTCATCGAGAAATTTCTCAGCGCCCCCACCGCCCTTTGCCGCCGCATCGCCGGCAATGCGAAACGGCGAAACGCAGCCGTAATGCAGGTAGGGAGACATGCGGCTGACTGCGGAAGGCAGAGCCGCGTCGTTGCGCAGACGGTGATACCGGTCGAGGCCGGATTCAAGGAATCGAGCCCAGCGCTCATATCCGGCCTGCGACCCGCCGCGGGTTTCGGACACCGGCGGGATGGAATGATCAATGCGGCAGCTGGCAATGGCTTCCGAAAGGGGCTCGCCGGGATCGAACGATTCGAATCCTGCTGAACCGCTGAACACCTGCGGCCATTGATCCGGGTTTCGCCAACCTCGGGCCACCCGTGCATGAAGCTCCTCTTCATGTTTTTTGCGAAACTGGAACGCACGCGTGGGAGCGGAGCTGGAGAGCGGCATCGGCAGAATACAGCTCGAATCCACCAGCAACAAATTCAAATCCGGGTTTGACTCGATGTGTTGCCGGTACCACAGGGTGAAAGGCGGCACCGGGTATAGTTCGCTTACAACCACTGCGCTGCGTGCCATTAGCCGGCGCAGCGGGCCCGGCACTGAAGGATCCTTCGGCAGGTGAAACACCAGGCGCTGGCCCAAATCTGCCAGCTCCTTTGAGAAATCATGGGCCGCCTCGAGAATGAATCGGTGATGCCGGTCGGAGTTATAACGGTGCCGCCCGCCCAGGCCCTGGTAAACCAGCAGCGGCAGGTCCAGTTTCAACGCAATCGCCGCGGCGGTTTCGAGGGCCGGATTGTCGTGAGCTCGCAGCGCGTGGTGCGCCCAATAGAGAACAAACTCTCCGGCAGCATTAATTTCTGCCTGACCCAGCTCGGCGCAACGTTCGGATAATTGCTCGCTCAATGCCAGCCTGTTAATCATAGACATATGTAAAAACTATCAGAAAAATCATTTAAATCAATTTTATTTATAGATCAATCGTCGCTATGCTTAGCACAAGGTAAGAGGTAACGGAGTACGCGGCAATGAAAAAAACCATATCATTTGCGATTGTTCACTTTACCGTGGCATTCACGCTTACTTATTTCCTGACTGGAAGCATCCTGGTCGGGGGCATCGTCGCGCTGGTCGAGCCTGCGCTAAACACGATTGCTTTTCACTTCCACGAAAAGATCTGGAATCGACTGGAAATGACGCGGGCGGCCCGAACCTCTGTGGCCTGGCAATCCTAAGGCCGGGAATAATTTTTAATCCATTCTGGGAGAATGACATGGCGATGGAAATTAACATTGGAATAAACGAAAAGGACCGTCGGGAAATTGCTGACGGTCTGTCGAAGTTGCTGGCAGACAGTTATACCCTTTATTTGAAAACGCATAACTACCACTGGAACGTGACCGGACCACAGTTCAATACGCTGCATCAAATGTTCGAGGTCCAATACACAGACCTGGCGCTGGCTGTCGATGAGATTGCGGAACGTATCCGGGCGCTCGGGGAGCCCGCACCTGGATCCTACCGTGCGTTCGGAAAGCTGACTTCCGTCGAGGAGGAGGACGGGGTGCCGGCTGCGGAGGAAATGGTTCGGCAACTGGTTAAAGGTCAAGAGACCGTCGTCAGAACCGCCCGGCAGGCGTTTAAGGCCGCCGAGGCGGCTAGCGACGAGCCAACCGCAGATCTGCTGACGCAGCGCATGCAGGTTCATGAAAAGAACGCCTGGATGCTTCGCAGCATGATCGCCTGAGCAAGGAATGTTGCAGGAGACGGACATCTGCTGTCCCTATTGCGGCGAGATCATCACGCTGCTGATAGAGCCGGCTGAACAGGATCAGCAATACACCGAAGACTGCCAGGTCTGCTGCCAGCCCATTGTGATCCTCACCCGGCTTTTGTCCGGGGGGGAAACCACGGTGGAAGCCCGGCGCGAAGACGATGCTTGATAATTGGCACTAAAATCTTACTAAATGAATCTTTTCACCATTACAATGGCGGGCGGTAATTGGACCTAAAATCTCCGGGAGCACCTGAGGCCGTGAAAACAACCGTAGTATTGATCAACCTGGGCACGCCGGACAGTCCGTCGGTCGGCGATGTCAGGAGTTATTTGAGCCAATTTCTGAACGACCCCAGGGTAGTGGATCTGCCGTGGCTGGTCCGAAAAATTCTGGTTAACCTCATCATCGTTCCGTTTCGCGCGCCGAAAAGCGCCAAAATCTATCAGAAATTATGGACTGATAGAGGCTCTCCCATTATTTATCACGGCGAGAGAGTGCAGCAACTACTGCAGGAAAAACTGGGTCCGGAATATATCGTCGAACTGGCCATGCGGTACAAAAACCCCAGCATTCCCGACGTACTCGAACGTGTCCGGAAAGCCAACCCGGACCGGATTGTCGTTCTTCCGCTTTTTCCGCAGTATGCCTCTGCCAGCACCGGCTCGGCGCTGCAGGAAGTGATGGATCAGGTCAGAGAGTGGTGGGTCATCCCGGAAATTCAATTCATCTCCCAGTACTGGGATCACCCGTTGTTCGTCAAAGCGCTGGTCGAGCGCGGCAAGCAGTATGACTGGCGCGAATACGATCATGTGCTGTTTTCCTATCACGGACTGCCCGAACGTCAGGTCGACAAAGTCTACAACAGCGGGCTTTGCCAGGACCGCGACTGCGAACACGAAGTGACTGACGAAAACAAATATTGTTACAAGGCTGCCTGTTATGGAACCACGAGACTTCTGGCGGCTGGACTCGGCATCCCCGAGGAAAATTACACCGTTTGCTTCCAGTCGAGGCTCGACAAAAAGTGGCTTGAGCCCTTCAGTGACAAGGTTGTGGTCGAACAGGCCGAGAAGGGCGCAAAAAACCTGCTGGTTTTCTCACCGGCCTTCGTGGCGGACTGCCTGGAGACGACCATCGAAATCAGCGACGAGTACCAGGAGCTTTTCGAACAGCACGGCGGCGAGCAGGTCCGGTTGGTGGAGAGCCTCAACGATCAACCAGCCTGGATCGATGCGCTGGAAGCGCTCGTGAAACCGATCAGATAAAATGAGCAGTATGCCGCTGATTCTGCTGGTCGAAGACAATCATGACATCGCCGCGATGATCGGCGATCACCTGGAACATTCGGGTTATGACGTAGACTTCGCGGCGGACGGCATCACCGGGCTTCATCTCGCGGTAACCGAAGATTTCGATGCCATCATCCTGGACCTGATGTTACCCGGAATGGACGGGGTGGATATCTGCAAGAAGCTGCGCACGGATGCCGGCAAATCAACTCCAATCCTGATGCTGACCGCGCGCGACACACTGGAAGACAAAGTGGCCGGCCTCGATGCCGGCGCCGATGACTACCTGGTCAAACCCTTCGAACTGGAAGAACTCGATGCGCGCCTGCGTGCCATGCTTCGGCGTTCGGGTGGTGAGGTAGCGGCCGAACTGATGCGCGTGGGTGACCTGGAAGTTAACACGGGCACCCTGGAGGTCCGACGCGAGGGCCAATTGATTAACCTCACACCGATTGGTCTGAAGCTGCTGATCAGTCTGATGAAGGCTTCGCCAAAAGTGCTCAGCCGGCGGGCGCTGGAACGCGAGGTATGGGGAGAAATCGCGCCTGACAGCGACGCCTTGCGCAGCCACTTGTACAACTTGCGCAAAGCTATCGACAAACCTTTTGATGAAGCCATGCTGCACAACGTACCTGGGATGGGTTACCGGCTGAGTAAACCAGATGGCCGTTGAACGGGGGCTAACCCGGCGACTGGGCCGGGAACTCCTGCTGCAGGCGGTCTATATCAGCCTGGCCGTGCTGGTTGGCGTGTTCGTAGCGGCGCAGTTGATGGAAAACCTGTTGATCGAACAGGCCCTGCAGGGTGAGGCCGACTACTATTGGCATCGCGAGGAAGCCATTCCCGGCGGGCCCCTCCCGGACACCAAGAACATGACCGCTTACCGCCAGGGTTATGGCGTGGGCGTGCCGGCCGACCTGGCAGGCCTGGATGACGGCTTTCACCGCAGCGCCGACCCGCGGGAAACCCTGACGCTGGTCACCACACGTAACGGTGAGCGATTGTTCCTGGTGTTCGAAGTTGAACAGGTGGGCAACCTGGTCATGATGTTCGGTGTCATTCCCCTCGCCTTTGCGCTGATCGTGATTTACCTTTCTACCTACAGCGCCTACCGCGTGTCCCGGCGAGCTGTATCACCGCTGGTTCTACTGGCCAAGCAGGTGCAGCAGCTCGATCCCGCCGAACCCGACGCGAAACTGTTCCAGGTCGATCCGGCCTTCGAGGCAGACGATGAAATCCGCGTGCTGTTCGAAGCGCTGCAGGACCTGGTTAACCGGGTGCTTCAGTTCTCCGAACGCGAACGCCGCTTTACGCGGGACACCAGCCACGAACTGCGCACTCCTTTGACCGTTATCAAGATGGCCGTAGACCGCTTGTTGCGCGACGGGGATTTGAGCGAAGACAAGATCCAGGTTTTGCAACGCGTAAAGAATTCAGCCCGCGACATGGAAGAACTGACCACCGCGTTCTTGCTGCTGGCCCGCGAATCCGGGCAGGGATTGGCCGCCGACTGGGTTTGCGTCAACGATGTTGTAGCGGCGGAATTGGAGCGCGCTCGCATTATCAACCCGGACAGCGAGATCAACGTCAGTGTCGACGAATCGTGTCGTCTGATGGTGCAGGCGCCGGAAAAGGTGGTTGAAAGCGTGGTTGGCAACCTGCTGCGAAATGCCTTTGCTTACACCGATGCCGGCCAGGTGACTGTGCAGATACAGCCCCGCAACGTAACCATCGAGGACACCGGGCCCGGCATGAAGCCCAGTGAGGTCGAGCAGGTTTTCCAGCCCTATTTCCGTAATCAGCGGCAACGCGGAGGATTCGGCGTCGGCTTGACCATTGTCAAGCGTTTGACCGACCGCTTCGGCTGGCCTATAGAGATTGAGAGTGAACCGGCCAGAGGCACACGGATCAGCCTTGAATTTCCCGCTGCTCGTGCTGAATGAATTTCTTCACATGATCTTCACCGGTTAGATACATCGTCTTCACGCCCAACCTGCGAATCTTCCCCCCACGTTCCAACAAACCGGGAGTACCACAATGGGCAGTGCAATTCAGAATCTAGTGATTTTTAAACTCGGATGGCTTGCCTGCATTCTGTTTGCGGCTGCATTGCTGCCTGAATTTGCCGTTCTTGCTGTGGCGATCGCGGTCCTGGTGCACCTGGCCCGGGCCCCGGTGCCCGTCAAGGAGGCCCTGTTTTTACTGAGCGCAGGAGCCGTGGGCCTGGCATGGGAAACTATGATGCTGCACTCAGGCCTGATCACTTATCCGGGATCGGAAGCTCAGGCTCTGCTGGCGCCGTACTGGATTGTTGCGATGTGGGTTCTGTTCGCCACGACCATCAACCACGGATTCAGATGGCTGAAGCGTAACTGGGCCGTTGCATCCATCTTTGGCCTGCTGGGAGGCCCCATGGCCTTCTACGCCGGCAGCGCAGCGGGGGCGGCCGAACTCGGCAACCCAATCGCGGCGCTTGCAGTGATCGGCGCGGGCTGGGCCATATTGCTGCCGCTGCTGACCCTGATCGCTGATACCATCATCGACAGCGCTTTGCTGGAACCCGAGTCCCGGAGCGCAAACAAAAAACCCGCTTCGGCACTCGAGCCGCGACTGGAACGGACTTCCGGCAATGCTTAAGCAGACGCTTACCGTCATCCTCGCGATCTGCCTGGGCCTTTCTGCAAGTCCGGCAACAGCAAACGTTGATGATGCCGGAACCCGCGGGGCCGCCGAAGCTGATCAGTCAGGGGTAAGGGAGTGGCGTTTCAGAGTTCTGCTTAACGAGCGCGAGATCGGGTATCACACTTTTCGCGTCAGCGAGGATGGAAACCGCTCCCGGGTCGAGATCGACGCCGAGTTCAACGTGCGGATCCTGTTTTTCAACGCCTACCGGTACACCCACCGAAACGAGGAACTTTGGCAGGACGGTTGCCTGAATCGTCTGGACTCGGTCACCGACGATAACGGCGAGATGTTGAGCGTTGACGGAGTCTCCGACCGGGGTAATTTCATCATCAACACGGAATCCGCAAGCCGGGCTACCGGTCTCAGCTGTATCCGCAGCTTTGCCTATTGGAATCCCGCGTTTCTGGACTCTAACCGCCTGTTGAATGCCCAGACAGGTCAAATCGTTGACGTGCTCATTTCGCGCCGAGCGGATGAAGTAATCGATATATCCGGCAATGCGGTGGCCGCACTGCGTTACACTCTGGAAATGGAAGATGGAACCCTATCGCTGTGGTACAGCCGCGACAGCCACCAGTGGCTGGCACTGGAAGCTCCTGCCCCAGGCGGCCGAGTGCTGCGCTATGAACCGGTTGAACTTCCGTTTGAATTACCCGCGGGCGACAGGCTGGCCCAGGGTTGAGCAGCACGATGATTTCAACCGCCGATCTGTGCCGCCAGTTCCGGGTGGGTGACAGCGTGGTACATGCTCTGGACCACGTTGATCTGCAAATCGACGGCGGTGATTTCGTAGCGGTAATGGGACCTTCCGGATCCGGAAAGTCAACGTTGATGAACATCCTCGGCTGCCTGGATACCCCGGACGACGGACAATACTGGCTGCTGGAACAGCCGGTTGCGGAACTGGACGATGACGCATTGTCTCGGGTGCGTAATCTCAAAATAGGGTTTGTCTTTCAGAGTTTCCACTTACTGCCCCGCATGACCGCGTTGGAAAACGTGTTACTGCCATTGCGATACAGTGACATAGACGTAGGCGCGGCGCGCGCACGCGGGGAGGATCTGCTTCGGCGCCTCGGACTGGAAGACCGGATGGACCACCGGCCTAACCAGCTCTCAGGCGGCCAGCGCCAACGCGTGGCCATAGCGCGGTCGTTGATCAACGAACCGCCGCTGCTGCTGGCGGACGAGCCCACCGGCAACCTGGATTCCCGCACCTCCGATGAAATCATGGATTTGTTCGGCGAAATCAACCAGCAGGGACAAACGATCCTGATGGTGACCCACGAGGAAGAGATCGCGAGCCACGCGAAACGTCTGATTCGCATGCGCGACGGCAGGATCGAACATGACTCGAGTCATTCTTAAAACGCTGGTGCTCCTGACGTTTACCTCGCCCGCGCCCGCGGCCGGCAGTCCGTTGCTTACCGGTGTCGTGGAAGACGTTGAAGCGCAGACCATCGAAATGCCCTCTT
Source organism: Lysobacterales bacterium (assembly GCA_013001885.1). Lineage (GTDB taxonomy): Bacteria > Pseudomonadota > Gammaproteobacteria > Xanthomonadales > SZUA-36 > JAHEFT01. The sequence goes on along the minus strand of JABDLD010000063.1, from coordinate 5,982 downwards.
TGCCGGGCGCCTGGCAGCGCCGCATCGAGTGGATGGCACAGGAGGGCACGCAACTCGGGGTGGGCGACCTCGCTGTACGTCTCGATCCCGGCGATTTAATATCGAGGGAGGAGCAAGTCCGGACAGAACTGGAAAAAAGACGGCTGTCTGCAGCCCGAAGAATCGACGAATTGAAGCTCGAATTACTGGACGCCGAGCGGGAACTGGCCCGCGCTGAATCGGCCGTCAGGATGGCTGAACTGGACGCCATCATTCCGGAATCAACCATTCCAAGGCTGGACTTTGAGCGCTACCAGCTCACGCTGGATACGGCGGAAAGAGCACGCGTGCGCGCCCAGGCAGACCTGCTCAACAAACGTGCAGAACTCAAAGACGTGGAGGCGGAATCGGAACTGGAAGTGCAGCAGGCTGAGTCCGACTACCAACGCATCAGCGATGCGCTGGCCGCCACTGAAATCCGCGCTGAAAAAGCCGGATTTATCATTTACGGAGACAATAGCTTCACCGGCAAGAAAGTCTTTCCGGGGGAAACGTTGTTCAGTGGATTCAAAATTGCATCAATCGCCAGTCGCGAAGACCTGCAGATTCGTTTCTGGGTGCATGAAGCCGATTTCCTGGACATCGACATCGGCCAGGGCGTAACGGTCATTGCTGATGCGCAGGACTCGATACCCTTCAGCGCGACGATTGAATGGACATCAAGCCAGGCGACCGAAAAACAGGACTGGAGCGCCAGCGGCTATTTTGAAGCGATCGCAAATCCGGTTTCCAGTATTCCCGACGACGTCATGCCGGGCATGAGCGTGATGGGCGAACTCAGCGGCCCGCAGGTAAAGCCATGAGAAATCTAGCCTTCACCCTGATTCTACTCTTTCTTCCAGGCGCCCTCCTCGCTCAGCAGTGGCTAAGCGTGGTTCCCCAGGACCGTCCGATTACGGTGGTCGCCAGCGGAATCGTGAGCTCGGCCGATGCGCTGCGATTCGGGCCGCCGCCCAGCAAGAGCTGGCGTACAACCATCACGCAACTGGCGCGCGAGGGCTCCCGCGTGAAGGAAGGTGACGTGCTCGTCCAGTTCGACGGCAGCGCGACCGATGACCGGGTGCGGACGCTGACGGGAGAGCTGAACGCGAAACGTTCTGAACTCGAGTCGCTGCTGGAAAACCAGGCCAACGAAATAGAACAGGGCAAAGTCAGGCTGGCTGAAGCGGAGAGCCTGGCCAACAAAGCGTCTCGGAAAACCGAAGCCGATGCCGATCTTTTTGCGAGTCTCGAATATAAGAAATTGCTCGAGGAAAAGGCGATCACTTCGGAAATTCTCCGGTTCGAAACGGAGCGCGTCGCGCTGGTAGAGCGCGTGAGGGAGTCCAAGCAGGCTGAACTCGAGGCCGAGATTCGCCGCCTGGAAATCGAACTTGGTGGTGCGCAGAAAGAACTCGAGTCCTTTACAATCCGGGCGCCCCGCCCCGGCCTGGTCATTCTCGGCACGAACCGCGAAGGGCAGAAGCTCGATGTCAACGAGAGTGTGAACCCGGGGCTCGTGGTGGTTGAACTGGCGGACGAGAAACAACTGGTCGTGCAGGCAGAGATACCCGAATTCGCAGCAGCCCGGATCGCCGTGGGCCAGTCATCCAGCATATCCATCGATGCCGTTGTCGGTGGCGAGTTGGAGGGCGAGGTGATCTCGGTCGGCAGGATCGTCAGGCGTCAGTCTCAATACTCCCAGGCCATGGTGCGGGATGTGACCGTATCCCTGCCGGCGGAAGCCATCGCGGAGTTGAAGCCCGGCATGTCGGTGAAGCTGACACTGGCGGTGGACACCCGGCGAGAGGTGCTCGCGGTGCCCGATGAATCGATCCAGTATCGTGACGGGATGCCCGGCGTGGTCGTGCGCGGAGACGGCTGGAGGCCGGTACGGCTGGGGCCCGCCAGCGCCGGCATGCACATCGTGGAGGAGGGCATCGAGCCCCTAGAGGAAGTGCAGTTATGAACCGCTTGATCTTTGTATTCAGCTGCTGCCTGGCGTTCGCAACGCTTGGCGGCTGCGGGAAATCAACCTCCACGCTGCCGTCGTTGACGCTGGAAACTGCGGATATCGAATTCCGCGTGCCTGCCCAGGGCGAGCTGATTGCATCGGAATCTCTGCCCGTCGCCATTCCGTCCTCGATCCGGATGTCGTTCAACATCGCCTGGATGGCGCCGGAGTTTTCGGAGATACGCAAAGGGGATGTGCTGGCCCGGTTTGATGATGTACAGGTGCGACTGGATCGTGAGGGCACGGCCCTGAATGTGGCCAAGTCCGACTTCAAGCTGGTGAATACCGAGCGTGAAGGAGAACTCGAGCAAATCGGAATCTACCACCAGACCTACCGCGTCGAGGGGGAACGAGACATTACCGAAGCGTTTGCCAACGCGGACGAGACTCTGTTGAGCCGAAATGAAATCATCGACGCCCTCGCCGATGTGAACTACCTGGATGTCGAGGGTGCATTTCTCGACTGGCAACTCGACACTCTGGATCAGCGCACCCGGGCCGAACAGAACCTGATCATGGCGGAGCGCCAAAGCGAATTGTCCAAGCTGGAAAAACAGGACACTGCGCTGCAAATGATGGAACTGAGGAGCCCCGCCGACGGCACTTTTGTCTACGCGACGACGCGATGGGGAGCCAAGCTGGGAAAAGGTCGGACCGTGTATCCGGGCATGCCCATCGGACTGCTGCCCGTACGGGGGAAAATCGGCGCCCGCCTGTATGTTCCCGAAGCAGATGCGGTTGGTCTGGCCGAGGGGCAAACCGTCCGGCTGCGCCTCGATGCCGCCACCAAGCGCCAGTTCACAGCGCACATCACTTCAGTGTCCCCGGTGGCCAGTCCGCGCAACCGCACCGACCCGCAAAAATTTTTCAGCGTCGAAGCTTCAATCGATGATGTAGACCCGGACATCATGCGGGTCGGCAGCCGATTGCGGGCGGAAGTCATCACCGGATCCATAAATGATGGAATCGTGGTGCCGGCTCAGGCGGTCTTTGGCGATGGTGAGGAAACCTTTGTTTATGTCCTCGAGGGCGGCCAGCCGGAAGAGCGCATGGTGACCCTTGGTCAGCGCAGTCCTGACCTGGTGGAACTGACTTCCGGGGTCCGTGCCGGGGAACGTATCAGCCTGGTCGCTCCGGCGGAGCGTTCCTGATGCGTCAGCACCTGGTCAACCTGAAGCTGGATGTCCGTCAAGCCCTGGGACAGCTGGCGCATCATCGCCTGCGCACGGCTCTCACCCTGCTGGGCATGGTGTTCGGTGTCGGCGCCGTGATCGCGATGCTCGCCGTCAGCGAGGGCGGCAAGCGCCAGGCGCTGGAACTGATTGAAGGGATGGGCCTGCGAAACCTCATTGTCGAGGCGCGTGAACTGGACAGCGAATCCCTGAAGGAGGTGCGCAAGTATTCGGCCGGCCTGAATGTCCGGGACGCTGAATCCATCGAAGCGACCCTTCCTTTCGTCGAGGGTTGGGCGGGCAGTCGCCGCTTTCGCACATGGACCCTGTTCAGCCGCGAGGGCCAGAGCCGAGCCGACGTTTTCGCGGTCAGCCCGGACTATTTCACGCTGTCCAGCCTGGAAGCCGGCCAGGGTGAATTGTTCAGTCCCGAAGATGACCTCAACTTTGCCCAGGTCGCCGTGCTGGGCAGCGGCGCTGCGCGCGGCCTGTTCCCGAACGGGAACGCCATCGGCAAGCACATCAAGGTCAATCATCTGTGGCTGCAGGTGGTTGCCGTGTTGCGTGACCGGCAGTTGCCGGACCAGCGCTTCGAGGGGCGGGAAATCGGCGGTGAAAGCGAACACGTGTACCTGCCGCTGCAAGCCGGTTCGGCACGTCTCAAACGCGAGGAGATGAGCTCCGAACTGGATGAACTGAAAATCCGCCTGGACGGCAGCATCGAGCCGAACCAGGCAGCCATGGCCATCGAAAACCTGCTGAATCGGCGGCATGGGGAACAGAACGATTACCAGATCATCGTTCCGGCCCGGCTACTGGCGCAACATCAGCAAACACAAAGGATTTTTACGATAGTCATGTCTGCGGTGGCCGGTATTTCACTACTGGTCGGCGGAATCGGGATCATGAACATCATGCTGGCCAGTGTGATGGAACGGAAATCCGAAATTGGCCTGTTGCGTGCGGTCGGCGCGCGTGAGATTGACATCGTGCGGCAGTTCCTGGTCGAGGCGAGCGTCATTGCGCTGATCGGCGCGGGGATCGGTGTAATGCTGGGCATCGCGCTGGCGTACGCCATTGCCGCATTTGCCGGCTGGGCCGTCGCCTGGTCGCTATTGGTAATTGCCGTTGCCGTTCTGGTCTGCGTTGCCATTGCGGTAGGCTTCGGCGTTTATCCGGCCGTATCAGCTGCTCGCCTCAACCCGGTACTGGCGCTTCAATCGGAATGACCCGGCTACGCGAAATCATAACGGTGCCGCGTGCCCTGGACGAGGTGTTCCGGTACACCAGTAACTTTGCCAATATCGAGCAATGGGATCCCGGCGTCAGCGAGTCGGCAAAACTGACCGGCGGGCCTGTACAGGAAGGCTCGAAATTCCGTGTCGTCGTTAAGTCCGGACCGTCGAGCACGCCGATGGAATACCGGGTGACGCATTTTGAACCTCCCCACCGCGTGGTGCTTGAAGGCCAAGGCGGTTCAATCCACGCGGTCGATGAGATCAGGTTTACCGAGATCGCGAACGGCACCCGAATAGAGTACACGGCTGACATTACGCTCAGCGGGTTGGGGGGCATTTTTCAGCCGTTCATGGGCGGCATTCTCGAAAAAGTAGGCAAGAAGGCTCTGGCCGGACTGAAAACAGCCCTGTCGGCGGAGCCGCCGGTGCCGGGCGAATCCATCGTACGAAATCTCGCCGACCGAATGGTGCTGCCCGGCGCGCTGGGATTTACCCGGTTTGGTTATGCGCACCGAAAGAAATCCTGGCCGGCCCTGGCCGTATCCCTGCAGGGACGCACGGCCGTAGTTACAGGAGCGACATCCGGTCTGGGGCGTGCGGCCGCAGAACGCCTGGCGGGGCTCGAGGCCCGGGTGATTTTGGTGGGGCGCAACCGCGGCAAGCTCGAACAGGCCAGGGAGGAAATAGTCCATTCCACCGGCAATCCAAACGTCAGCTTCGAGGTCGCAGACCTGAGCCTGATGTCGGAGGTTCGATCCCTGGCGGCGAGACTGCTCGATGCTGAGCTTGAAATTCACGTGCTGGTCAACAACGCCGCGGTGCTGCCGCTGAAGCGGTCATTGACCGGTGAAGGCCTTGAAACCGCGTTTGCAACTGACCTGCTCTCGCCGTTCCTGTTGACCAGGCTTTTGTTGCCCCGCCTGAAACAATCGTCTCCGTCCCGCATCATCAACGTGTTGTCCGGCGGAATGTACCTGAGCGGAATCAATCTGCAGGACCTGCAAAACGCGGAGGGTGATTACGATGGGAGCCGGGCTTATGCCAGTGCAAAAAGAGGCCTGATGATGTTGACCGAACTGTGGGCCAAAGAACTGCAGGATTCGGGCGTGGTGGTTAATGCAATGCATCCGGGCTGGGCTGATACGCCCGGTGTACAAACTTCTTTGCCCGGATTTCACAAACTCACACGTTCCGTGTTGAGGTCACCAGAAGAAGGTGCTGACACGATCGTCTGGCTGGCTGCCGCGCCTGAGGCCAGTAGAGTCAGCGGTAAATTCTGGCTTGACCGGGAACCGCATCTGGCCGCAATTATACCCGGCACTGACGGCACTCGGGCCGAGCGCTCAGCATTGTCTGAAATGCTCCACGAAGTGGCTGATTTGTCCCGCTAAATCATTAACGCCTGCGGCGCCGGCCAATGGTTTTAAATTCAACCACGGTCAGGACGACGGCGATGGCCATCAAGCCGAAAACCGCGATTCCTGTCAATAGCAATGTGATATTACTCATCTCTATCGGCTCCTATCACCATGAGTTTGAA
>JABDLD010000057.1 GCA_013001885.1 Lysobacterales bacterium | reverse complement strand
AATTCTTCGTATTGATACAGCTTCAGGCGCTCGGCCACTTTCCCGGCAATACCCCGGGAACGCAGCACCTCCATCTCGGCCAGCACCTGGTCGCCCCAGTAGTCCCGCTTGAGCACGGCCTCGATATCCACCGCCTGGGCCTGCTGCACGCCGAGCATCATTTTCGAGGAAGCGGTGTAAATAGAGCGAATCTGGTTGACGTGGATCCAGCCCACCACCGACACGAACAAGGTGATCGCGAGGATCAGTTTTTTGCGGTACCAGAGCAGCTGCACATATTCGAGCAGCGGAAATCCTTCCTCCTGGGCTTCGGAAGCTGCCGGCTGATCCCAGGAAGCGGCAATTTTTGATTCGGCGTGGGGCTGGTTCATTACGGGCGCCCGTCAGAACATGCGTTCGTCAACCCGGATAATATCACCCGGCTGCACTTTTTCGTCGATATCGAGCTTGATTTCTTTCTGTTCCGGGTCATCGACCCGAATCACGTACACGTGGTCCTGCTTGGCGCGGTAACTGAACCCGCCGGCCTTGGCGATCGCGGTCAGGTAGGTCATGCCGGCCACGTAGGGAAAAGCGCCCGTCCCCCTGACCTCGCCCATCAGGTAGTACGGGCGGTAGTTCATCACCTGCACGTAAATGCGGGGATTGACCAGGTAATCCGGTTTCAGCTTGTTGATCAGCACCTGCTCGAGTTCCGCCGGCGTCAGTCCATTGGCGTCGATCATGCCGATCAGCGGCATCGAGAAACGGCCGTCACCGTCCAGCGCGTAATTACCGCTGAGGTCTTGCTGGTTGAATACGCTGATGGTAACGCTGTCACCGGAGCCCAGTGTGTAGCTGGAGTCGCTGATTTCAGCCTTTGGAGATTGGGCAAACAGCCCGGAGCTTGCGCATAAAAAAAGCGCCGATAGCAGCAGGCGCATCCCGGATCAGCGCTCCAGGGTCAGCGACAGCCAGACCCGGTTTGTTCTGTATTCATCCGCCGGCACGTTGGAACTGAGTTTCTGATAGTCGTAGGCAGCGCTCATGGAAATATAGCGGTTGAAAAAGTAATTCACGCCGACACCCGCGCTGAAGAGCTTGTCCCCGGAGCGCGCGTCCAGCGGTGCTCCAGGCAATAACTGGTAATCGTTGTCGCTGTAGGAGACCTGCCCGGTCAACTGCAGGTCACGGGTCAGCTCGTGATCGACGCGCACAGAGTACAGCGTGCGGAAATAGCCCGAGCTGTATTCGTAGGTGGTCGCCTCGATACCGCTGGTGATCTGGGCGCGCACCGCGGTCAGGCGGGTCGGCAGCCACTGCAACCCGGCGCCGGCGCCCCAGCCGCTGACGCCCACCAGGGCAGGATCGTCGAAACTTTGATCGTGGTAGCTGACGAACAGGTCGCCGGCCAGCACGCCGGTCAGCGTGAATGTCAGTCCGCCGCTGAGCGTGTAACCGTCGGCAGAGCGGGCCAGGCCGTTGCGGTCGAACTCTTCATCGTAATTGACCTTGTAGTACGTTGCAGAAACGAAAGCCTGCTTGTCGGTCTGGAACTGGTAGCCGGCGCGCATCCCAAAAGACATCGTGTCACGGTCTCGGTCCTGGTTGTCGATAATGTCGTCGTTCGCTGAGACAGAGTCATCGAAATCCAGCCGGCTGTATTTGCCCGAAACGCCGATGTGCAGGCGATTGAACGTGTGATCGTAGCCGAGGCTGCCCCCGTACAGGTCATAACGCGTCGGCTCGATGCCCTGTTCCGCGGTGCGGTTGTTACGCCCCTCGTGCAGGTTCATGTAATCCAGCGAATAGCTCAGGTAGCTGCGGTTGCGCACATCCAGGCGGCCGTTGACCAGGAAGAAATAGTCCTCGTAATCCTGGAAGCCGTTGTCCTGGTAACGCGCAATGTCGGCGGCCAGGCGAACGTTCAGCGAATGCCGGTTCCAGTTGCTCTGCGCCGTGATGTAGGGCCGCAAATGCCAGATCCAGTCGCTGACCGTGTCCTCAGCGGTATACAGGGCATTATCGCTGTGCTCGGCCGTGAGCTGAACGCCCGGGTGCAGCATGAAGCCCCCTGCCCGGATGCCCAGCGGCTTGAAATCCTGCGGGTGGGTCAGGATCGGCTGTTCACCCAGCCCCGGATTGTCATAGCTCTGCGCCAGCACGGAACCCGGGAAGGCCATGAAACCAAGGCAAATCAGCACGATCCCTGTGCGCTGGATTGTCTTGAAAACCGAACTCATGATGACCCCGAACGAAAGTTGAATGCACATTATAACTACAAGTATTCAAAAAGAATCAAGTTTCTCGACCACGCGTGGCAACAGGCTGAAGTCTCTCGGATAGGCGAGACTGAACAGCGGCACCGCGCCCGCCATCGCCCCGGCCAGCCTGAAATTGGACTCGATCACCGCCCGGTCGCGGACATCCAGCGCGAACAGCGCCTCGATCATGGCCATGATCGCGGTGCTGCCGGAGACCGGCTTAACAGATATAGCGCCCCCTTTATCGCATTCATCCGGCGCGGCAAGTAAATAAAAGGCGGATAAACGATCCTCGCCGCCCCGGTCGACTTTTGCCCGTTGCGCAAATTTCAGCTGTTTCTTATGGGTGTAGTGCGCCATATCTGACACCTGCGCCCCTTCCGGCGGTTCGCCGCCGGCCAATGCAGCCAGCGAGTCCGGCCAGAGCCGCATCGACGGATAGGCCGGGATGGCCCGGATGTGTCCATCGCCCTGCTCCAGCAGCAGGCAGTCATCGGTAATCACCTCGTGCCCGGCCTGGCTTAAAGCCAGTGCCAGAGTGGATTTTCCACGACCGGAGGGGCCGGAAAAAGCAATGATGCGGCCGTCTCTCAGCCTGACCGCGCTGGCGTGCATCACCAGGCGCCCGCCGTGACAGACCGCGCGCGGCAGCACCTGGTCCAGCAACAGGTGCACCAGGCTGCTTTGCTCGCAGCCCGCGAGCGGCACAGGCGTGATGCGCCTTTTGCCGAAATCGATTCGGAAACGGGCCAGGCCCAGGCACTCCAGCAGGTAGTCCTGGCCCTTGCGGGCCGTCTTCATCAGTTCCTGCCCTTCCTGAGTCGTCCATCCGTGAAACCATTCAAAACCGTCTTCATCGAACTGGTCTGGCCGCGATTCAATATGCCATTGGGCAGTTGTGCCACTGCAT
>JABDLD010000020.1 GCA_013001885.1 Lysobacterales bacterium | reverse complement strand
GCGAAACGGAGCGGCGCGGCAACCCCTGGTTCAGGGACTTTCAGTTCGGAGTTTACCGCGGGCAGAGCAGGGTCCAAAAAGAATGCGCTTTTGATGTCAGTCAGCAACAGTTCTTGGTGCTGCTGCTCGTGATTCAACCCCAGGACCACCCGGCTGCCGATTTCCTGCCTGGCGTCAGGTTGCTCAAGCAGGCGGTCGATCGATTCGTCCACGTGGGCCCGGTAATGCAAGACTTCCCGGACCAGGGGCCGCGAGAGCAGGCCGCGCTCGGGCCTCGGATGCATGTTCCCGACCGAGTTGTAGTATGAATTGAAAAGGAAGTGGAACCGCTCGTTGAACACGCGGTAACCGGGCAAAAACGGACGCAAAACGAAGTGCTCAAAAAACCAGCTGGTATGAGCCAGGTGCCACTTGGCCGGGCTGGCATCGGGCATACTCTGGACGACGAAATCCTCGGGTTCCAGATGGCGGCACAGATCCGTGGTTCGGGTACGAACAGACCGGAAGGATGAAAGCAGGGAAGACACGCTACTGTATGCTTTTCCTCATCTGGATTTCACTTCGCTATTAATCTGGTTATTGAAAGGGGTTGCGCCAGTTTAGCGGCTGGGGTTCATCAATTGGAACAGGCTTAGAGCTTAGCCATAAAACGAGTCGAAATCCATCAGAAAACCAGGGGTCTCCGGTCAGGTTGCCTTTGGGTTGATCGATAGGCACCGCTCCCACGCCGCCAACATAGCCCATCCTGAGAAGCGACTGGGCGTAAGCCAGGTCTTCCAGCAAGTATTCGCGCGTTTCATCGACGTTGGGATCGATCTTGTGCGTGGTAATGGTCTTGGTCGTGAACCGCACGCCGATGTCACGGCTAATCTGGCCCATCCAGACCGGGATACCCTCGTACCGCACCCACGACATCCACAGCCGAAGGTGATTTCGCTCATGTATATTTTCCCGCGCTTTCTGAAAGGCAATATCCTGGGACCGCCCGAATACGTAGAGTCCGCTGACGGGTGAATAGCGGTATTCACCGCCGCTCAAAAATGAAGCGATGGTTTTCACGGTTGAAGTTCGTGTCACTTTTTCGGTTTCGTCCCAGCCGGCGCGAATGAACGCGGTATAGACATCCCGGGGTTGCCCGATAATGACCAGGTTCAAAGGATCACCATTGTTGGAACCGCCTTTATCCGTGACACAACAGGTAAAACCTTCAATAGCCTCAATCAGTTCGTCTTTACTCAGATCAATCCACTTATCATCGGCATACAGGTTTTTCCAGTCGACATCGTAATGATCGATATTCAGCCCCGGGACCGGGATAAAAAATGTAAAGCTCAGGAAGTCGGTGTTTTCGCCGCCGGGATTGCCGACGATATCCACGTTAAACGCCTTGGTACCCTCGTCGAGCTTGGAGAAGATGAACCCACGCCGTGTCTCACCCGGCTCAAGTCGAAGATCGATAATGCTCTGATCCAGAAAAAACGTGTTGACCAGCTTGACCGGTGCATCAGGGTCTTTTTTTTCAAAGTCGTTGTTGGCAACCTCCAGCGGTGTGAAGTACTGGGCGTCGAGCCCAACCGGCAGAAAAGTGACAAGCGTATCGCTATTGTTGGTGATTTCCAGCCATACCGGTTGAATGCCCTCCTGGTAAAGCGGCTTGGCAAACAGTTGCTTTGCCTCTTTGGCGCTCGGTACGGCGGCCGAGACCAGGATTCCATTCTTTTCCTGGGTTTGAATACGTGATTCCCAGTCGCCGTCGGGGATTGAACCTCCACCGGAAGCACAGGCAGACAGAAAGAGCAGGGCGGAAGCCACTCCTACTAATCGATGAAAATAAACTAATATAATCATTCACTTACATCCCGATTAGGCTTCAGATCCCACTTCAGGCTCCTGGTCTCAACAAGTGCAACCGGACTGCCGGAAATCCACATGACGATGCGAAAACCGTCCGAAAAGTACGGGTTCTGATCGAAATCCAGAGCCGGCTCATTCTGAGCCACCGCGATGCCGCTGGCCGAGAAAGCGACGGTTTCAAGCGACTGGGAATACCACAGGTTTTGCATCAGGTAATTTCGGCCGTCGTCCACGTCGGGGTCCAGAGCTGTGCCGAAAAACCATTCGCCCACTTGAAATCGACGGCCGATCGCGTGCTTCACCTGGCCCATCCATACCTGGCGCCCATCAACCCGGTAGGGTGACAACCACAGGCTCAGCTCATTTCTTTCAGTCTTTACACCGCGGCTCTTTCGGAATACTGCATCGGGCGGACGATTGAACAAATAACTACTGTTATTCAGATAGTTATCGTCCTTTTCGTAAGTCGTTTCTGACCATTCTGCGCGCAGCAAAGCTTTCAGAACGTCCCGCCCGCTGGCGACAAGCAGGACATTGACGGGCATCCCCAGGCTGTCTCCGCTGCGATCGGAGGTGCAACATGGGAAGCGCTTCAACATATCGCGCAGGCCTTCATTATCAAGTTCCACCCGTTCATCGGCTGAATAAAGGGTCTCAAAATCAACTTCTGCGTAATCCGGCTTGAAACCGGGCACCTCGATAAAAAACGTAAATTCCTCGTACCGGGAATTGCTCCCGGTATCGAAGATATCTACGTTGAAACTCTTGGTCCCGATATCGTTGTGCGTGAACACGTAACCTGACACCGTCTCTCCCGGGGCAATCTGGCGCGGCAGGGCGTTTCTATACAGGTGCTTTTCCATTTCCTGCCAACCTTGCTTTGAAAAATACTTCTTGTGCATGTAGGCCACTTCGAATGGCGCGAAGTAATCCGGATCGATACTTGAGAGAAGCACGCGTGATCGCGTTGAACTCAGATTTGATATTTCAAGCCATACCGGCTGAATTCCGCGCCTGTACAGGGGAATGCCAAATATCTGTTTGGCTTCCTCCACGCCAGGCACAGACGCACGCACGCGAAACACGCCTTCTTCCTGGACCTGCGCGCGCTGCTGAACCGCAGCTGCGGCAATATCATCCGGTGAATAGGGTGTTAGAGAACAGGCCGCCAGCGTGAACAGCAGGAAAAGCGGCGCCAGTCGGGCGTATCCATTCCTTTCATTTAACATAATATACATTATACGCATATGTTGTTATTCCGAAGCTTGCCCTTCCATATAGATGGATTGCCCCGGCAACGCAAAGGAAGCTCCTGCTGTATTAACGATTTCCATTATTCGGAAATTAAGATCCTCCGCCACTTCTAGGAATTGCGTGAAATCTGTTGTCTTGACGAAGGAATTTATCTTGATCAGTATTGCATCTTTGTCAAAATCCGTGAAGCGCACCCGCACAGGTTCATCATGCACCTGCTCGTGTTGCTCCAGCATTTCGCGGATTCCTCCAATCACCGTTTTCAGCTGATCCGGCGAAGTGTCGTAACGCAACCGCAGGGTTGGCCAGTAACGAATTTTCGTCCGGTAAGAAAGGTTTTCCGTTTCAACCGATGCAATACGGGCGTTCGGGACAGAAACCACCGTGTTGGTCAATGTGCGGAGTCTTGTGGTTCTTAGTCCAATATCTTCAACGACACCCATTTCAGAACCATAGCGAACGAAATCCCCTACTCTGATCGTTGCTTGCGTGAAAATGGTCAAAGCGCCCATCATGTCTTCCAGGGGTTTCTGCAGAGCCAGGGCAACGGCCAGTCCGCCGACGCCCAGCCCGGCGAGCACAGTCGTTATGTTGACGCCCAGGTTACTGAGCCAAAACATCACGCCGAAAAGCAAAACAAGAATTTTCAGCAAGGTAGTCAGGGGCTGCATCAACTTCGCTGCGCCGGGTCTTCCCAGGGCGCTCAACTTCGCCTGTTGAAAGGACTTGACCAGGTTCAGAATACTCCAAAATACCCAGACGACAGCAATGATGAGAAACGTTTGGGCTTTAAGATATTCCTGCGCATAAACGCCGGCGCCCAGGGCCAGGATCGTACGGTTGGCCACGAACAGAATGCCGATCAGGACCAGCGGCCCGGTAAAAATCTTTTTAACGAGCAGGTAGTTCTCTTTCTTCGGAGAACTGAAAATTCGACTCAACAACCAGCCAAGCAGGTACAAAACGGGCCATGAAACAAGCGCAAAGGCAAGCATAATGACCCACTTGAACGCTTCGATTCCCAGGAACGACGCATCATCGGGAAACCAGCCGCGCACCCTCTCGACCGGGGCAGAATAACTGAATTCCTCATACAGATCGGGGACCAGGGCCACGCTGCGGTTGGAGATTTTCCATATATCGACACCGTCACCGCGGGGAACCTGTTGCATCCAGATGGGCACCGGACCGTCGGCCGTATTGATCGTCACGAGCTCGTCACGGTAAACAGGCAGGCCGTCTCCCAGGGTACCCTCTGGATTGTCGGTGATACTGTAGTCGTCGAACCAGACGGCACGGGCCATAACATGATTGAATTGCCGGGCAAGTTCGGGGCCGCCGACTTCTGCGACATCGCCAGGTAGGTTGCGTAAATCCAGGTACTCTGCTGCCCTTTCCCAATTGAACTCGGACGCCGACTTTAAAAATCCGGTGATGCTGTCGCGGGGGTTTCCGCGGTTCAGCGCATCTTCAGGGCCCTTATCGGCGGTTGGCACTGCCACCACTACGGCTTCCTTGTTTTCTTCCTGGCCCCAGGCCGCCGGAAGCGGCGCCAGCCAAACCGTAAAGGCAATCAACGCCAGCCAATTTTTTGCATTTATTTGGAACATCCGGGAAACCTTTTCAGCCCTGCCTCCATTCAATCACGATGAGCGAGATACTTCTACCCGCAGCGCCGCATTTCCGCGCAGCAGCAGGACAATTGAGAATCCAATCAATAGCGGAATGCAGGCCGCCAGCACACCGGCCCATTGCCAGTGAAAAAGAAACCAGCCTGAGCTCAGCGATGCCAGCGCCTGGACCGAGAAAACCAGAAAATCATTGACCGACTGAACCCGGAATCTTTCTTCCCGGCGGTACCCGAACGGCAACAGGTTGGTCCCACTGAGAAACAGGAAATTCCAGCCGATACCGAGCAAGATCAACGCCAGCCAGTAATTCAGGAACTCGGTGTTCCATGCCGCGATCACAAGGCAAACAACATAAGCCCCAACACCCAGCCAGAGCATTCCACGTAGACCGAGCCTGTTGTACATCCAGGCGAAAACGAGAGAAGGCAGATACATTGCGGCAATATGGGACTGGATCACAAACTTGGTCGATTCCAGGCTATGCCCCGCATGGGTATGCATACTGATGGGCGTCGCGGTCATCAGGAAACTCATGATTCCGTAGCCCAGGGCCGCTGCACAGATAGCGAGAATGACGGCGGGCGATCTCAGAATTTCCACCAGAGGACGCCCGCTGCCGAGGTGATCCGAGTGCGACGGTTCAGCATCCCGGTAAAAGCTGATGATGACCAGGCCGGAAAGATAACTGAACGTCAGCAACAGGAATGATCCCGCGTATTCAGTATCGAGAAGCGCCCTGCCCCTGACCGCCAGTTCCGGCCCGATGAAAGCGGCCAGAATACCGCCCAACAACAGGAATGAAGTCGCCTTTGGCGCGTTTTCAGCCGGTACGGCCTCGAGAGCGGCAAACCGGTACTGGTGCCCGGCGGCACCGGCCCAACCCATCATCAACGCGGCGATACAGAAACCGGTGAACGTGCCGGAGCGCAGGCTTTGCATAGCCGCCAGGGCGGCCGCGATAGCCAAAAAGCCGTAGGTAATAAACACGCGCCGGCGCCCAAATCGGTGTAAAAACTTGCCGGTGGGCAGTGTCGATGCGGCCACTCCGACCACGACCAGCGCGATAGGCAACGTAGCCAGGTCAGCAGATGGCGCGAACTCCGTGCCGATAATGCCGGCCAACAGCACCATCATCGAGGTGCCTGCCATCATCAGTGAATAGGCGATAGTCAAACGCCATACGGTTCCGGGCAAATGTTTCACCTGGACCAGCGCCGGCGTGCCGGATTCGGGCTACCAGTTCCCCGTTATCGCTATAACCGGGCCGCTGTACTGCAAATCTACGCCGCCATTCCAGTCGTCGCTATCGACATTGGCGTTCAGGTTGAAGTATTGCCAGGAGAGGTCGAAGCCAACATGGCGGAATGCCTGGTAATTGATTCCCGCATTGGCGTTCCACATGTGTCCGTTATAATCGCCGATGCTGGCGCTTATCCAATCGACCCGGCCATGGATGAGCCATTTTTTGGCGGGTGAAAAATTGTACCACGCACCGATGTTGGGAAGGACCTGGCTGGCTCCGACTGGGTAGCGCCTCACGCCGGTCGTATCATCGTTCAGCTTAATCTCACCCTCAATATAGAGATCCAGTTTGAGGTCGTGCAGGCCCACGCCCAGGCCAAAGTCATTCCGGTCGTTTTTGAAAAAACTGCGCCCCAAAAACAGCCGGGCCACGCGTATCTTGACCCCGGATTCAACAAACGTTCCCTTACGGAACGTATTCCCGTCCCACTCGACGTCCCTGTCCAACTCGACCCGGCCTGTTGCACTGTTACTGAAATACTGTCCCGCAAGCGACCATTTACGCTCGGTGCCAAATTTCCACTTCAACTGACCGTTGAAAAAAGTGCTGTGCCCGTCGACGCCAAGCACGTCACCAAAGTCGATAAGATCGTCAAGGTCATCCCCAAGATCGGCCTCCGCGCGGAAAGAATTTTTTGACCGCATCCAGCCGAGGTTTACCGTGAATGAATCCGAGAGTTCCGGATGGTAAGCATAATCCTGGGCCGCCAGGCTGGAAGACGCCAACAGCAGGGACAGCGTATACATTGCGATCTGAATCTGTCTTTTCATGGGAGTTCCAGGCATTGTAGGCAAGGCAAATTCTACCTGATTTTTCAATGGTGGGTATGCCCCATCTGTCCCTGCGCCATGGCGCCCCACATCATGATCAGCGTCCATATGGCCAGCACCACCAGTGCGAAACCGATCAGGCGCCTCACCGTCCGGTCTTCGAGGAAAGAAGACAGCGCCGGGGCGGCCACCGTCAGGCCCAGCATAGAGGGCAAGGTTCCGGCCCCGAAAGTCAGCATCGTTAACGCTCCGCTGACCGGATTTGCCGTGGAAGCCGCAGTCATTAACACGCTGTATACCAAACCGCAGGGAATGAAGCCCCAACAGAGGCCAAGCACCAATCGGCCGAATGCGTCCTGCCGGCTTCCTGCTTTCATCGCGACCGGCATGATTTTCTTCCACAGCCCCGCCCCTCCGCGCTCGATGAACTCCACGCCGCGGAAATTGAACAGAAATTTCAATCCAATCAAAAGGATCATGACGGCCGTCAGCACGCGCAGCCAGCGCCCCACAGGAACCAACCCGGTCACGCCGCTGAGCACGGTGGCGGCAACCAGGCCGAGCACTGCATAGCTGACCAACCGCGCCAGGTTGAACTGCAGCGCCGGCACAACGGCACGATTTCCGGACATCGCGCCCAGGCCGGCGGCGATTCCGCCGCACATGCCGAAACAGTGCCCGCTGCCCAGCAGCCCGGCCAGGAAAGCCGTGCTCAGCACGGCCGGATCGATCCAGCCCATCTCCGGGTTCATGGCTTTGTGTCCTCTTTTTTCTCACTCTCATCCTCGTCCCTTTCGGGCGGCGGCTTCTGGTCATCATCGAGCACCACGCTCCAGCCGTGAGATTCAAGGTCATCGAACTGGCCGGAGCGAATGGCCCAAACCAGGGCCCACACCGCCACGGCAAGCAGCATCAGGGCAAGCGGTATCAACACGTAAAGCATATTCATCAGGATTCAGCCTCCAGGGCCTGTTGTTGATCGGTGTGGCGCTCCCCCTGCCCGCGCCGCACCAGGCGCGACGCATTGGCCACCACCAGCAGTGAACTCAGCGACATTCCCAGCGCGGCCATCCAGGGTTTGAGCGCACCGGACACCGCCAGCGGCATTACCGAAACGTTGTAGACCACCGCCCAGGTCAGGTTCTGGCGAACCAGTTGCCGGGTTCGGCGTGCCGTTTCCATCGCCTTGCTGACCAGGTCAAGCGAATCGGACGTCAGGATCAGGTCTGCTGCGCTGTTGGCCAGCTCTGCCCCACCCTTCACCGTCATCGAAACGTCGGCGGCGGCCAGAACCGGGGCATCGTTGACCCCGTCCCCAATCATCAGCACACGCTGGCCGCCGCTGCGCAAGGCCGCTAGCTTCTCCAGCTTCATCTGCGGCGTCTGGCGCGCCTGGTAGTCGGTGATCTGCAAGCGCGCAGCCACTTGCTCAACTGCCTCCTTGCTGTCACCGGAGAGAATCGCCATCGCGAGATGATCACTGCGCAACTGTTCCACGATGTTCCCGGCGCCCTGCCGCAGAGCATCCTGCAGGCCAAATCTCGCTACCCAGCCTGACTCATCGGACAGCCAGATACTGTCGTCGTGCATGCCCCGGCCCTCAGAACAAGCAAAATCTGCCTTGCCTATTTTCCAGGTCATTCCCCGAATTCGCCCCTCGACACCGCTGGCCGCGTGAACCTTCAAGTCTGAAACCCGGGTATTTTCTCTCGCGCCGGCTGCATCTGCAGTCTCTCTGAAGGCCCGGGCAATCGGATGGGCAGATGAAGCCTCCAGCGCCGCCGCTATTTCAAGCGCTTCGTCTTCACTAACGGTCGCCCGTTCCGGGTTCATTTCGATCGAGGTGATTTCGGGTGTGCCGCGTGTCAGCGTTCCGGTTTTATCAAAAACAACGGTATCTATCCGGGTCAGGGCATCCAGCGCGTCGCCGCGAGTGAGCAGGATGCCTTCATCCAGCAAGCGATGGCTGGCGGCAGCGTAAACAACCGGCAGTGCCAGGGAAAGCGCGCAGGGACAACTGGCCACCAGCACCGAGAGCATGGCGGAGAAGCCGCGGTCGGGATCGACGGTTTGCCAGCCAAGCCAGGTCAGTCCGGCAATGACCAACACAGAAACGATGAACACAGGAACCAGCCACTGGGGAATGGCACTGCTGGACGGCCGCCTGGACTGCGCCAACAACAACAGCCGGCCCAGCGCGGAAACCGTGGTTTCGTCGCCGCTTGCGGTCACTTCCACTTCAACCGGCTGAGAAAGGTTGATTGTTCCGGCGATAACCGCGTCACCCGCATGCCGTTCAATTGCCCGTGACTCACCGGTCAACAGGGCCTCGTCAACCTCGGTCGAGCCGAGCGCGAGCGCGCCATCGGCGGGAAAACTCTCGCCCACGCGAACCAGCACGCGGTCGCCCTGCACGAGGTCGCTGGAGGGCACACGCTCCATGCCCTGGCCGGTGATTCGTTCAGCCCACTCGGGAAGCAGCCGGGCCAGGGCCGTACCCGCCTGGAGGTTGCGATGTCTCAGCATCATCTCGATGTGCCGGCCAAGTGAGAGGAAGAAGATGAACATCACGACCGAATCAAACCAAACCTCTCCGCGGCCGGTGAAAAAATTGTAACAACTGGCGACAAAAGCCAGGCTGATCGCCAACGCCACCGGCACATCCATGCCCGGACGGCCTGCACGGATACTACGCCAGGCTCCGTGGAAAAAAATTCGTCCGGAATAGAGCAACACCGGCAGCGTCACCATCAGGCTGACCCATTCGAGAAAACTGCGTTCCGCCGCCGCGATCCCAAAGGCATCACCGGCATACAGTCCTACGGCGTACATCATGACCTGCATCATCCCCAGGCCGGCTACTCCCAGCCGTTTCATGGAATCGCGCCGCTCTTGCTGCCTGCCCTGCTCTTCTGCGCTCGCCAACGGAAGATGCGGCTTGTAACCCAACTCCATCAGGGAAGCAGCCAATCGGCTCAGCCTGCTGAGCGCGGGGCTCCAGATAATCCGCGTATACCCTGTCGCAGTGTCGACCTGCACGGAATGAACGCCTGCGGCGTTTTCAAGGTGACTGCGAATCAACCAGGCGCAGGCCGCGCAGCGGATTCCTTCAGTCTGCAGCAACAGGTCACGCCGCCCCTCAGCAAGTTCAGCGCCCCACAGCGATTCACGGTCGTCGCAACCCTGCCATGCCTCGAGTTCCCGCCGGAGATCCTGCTCGGCCTTGCGCCCCAGGTCCTGCCTGAACTGGTAGTAGCGGCCCAGGCCGGAGCTGAAAATAAGTTCCGCAACCGCCTGGCAGCCGGCACAGCACACCGGTTTTTTCTGTCCGTCTCGGAGGACAAAAAGCAGTGTGTTTTCGGGGATTGGCTCGCCGCAATGAAAACAGGCGTTTTCAGTGGTCTCCATCTTCCTGATCCTGCGAACCTTCCTGCTCAGGCTGTTCGCTGCCGGAAGGGCTTTGAGCTCTCATTTCCGACTTGATCACGTTGTATTTTGTTTCGTCTACAACCAGGTAGTCAGGATTCGCGAGCGCGAGGTACAGCGTAGTCAGGCCCATGATGACAGCAGCGGCGGGAATACCAATTGCAACCCAGGGCCAGGGCTCGCGGTACCAGGGCTTCAGCACAGGTTCAACATTCATGTCTTCGCGGTCATTGTTCATCACGGGTTTCCAAATTGAACCGGCAGCAGCGCCTTGGCTTCAACCAGCGTTCTAATCTCCGGGTTATCCTGGGCCTGGATCTGGATTTTCAGGTCCTGCACTCCCTGCCCGGCGGATTTGGGAATCCTGAGCCGGACCGAGATACCCTGGACTTCTTCTGCCTGAAGAGACAGCGGTCTCGACATGTCGATTTCAACGGCATCGTTGTTCACGACTTCAATGTCATACCGGTGCGGTTCGTCGTCCATGTTGGTGATCTTCAGAGTATATACGTTTTCGATCAGATCGCCGGGCAATTCACGGTACAGCGCGTTACGGTCCCGAATCATGTCGGCCCGTAGCGGAACGCGGTGCGTCATGCCCCACAGCGTGCCGCTTAAAATGGCCAGCAGCAGCAATCCGTAAACGATGATTCGAGGACGCAGGACATGCCCCTGCTTGTGCTTCATCGCGTGCTCGGTGGTATACCGGACAAGCCCCCTCGGATAGTCCATTTTGTCCATGACCTGGTCGCAGACGTCGATACAGGCGGCGCAGGCGATGCATTCGTATTGCAGCCCGTCCCGGATATCGATACCGGTCGGGCATACCTGCACACAAAGCGTGCAGTTGATGCAGTCGCCCAACCCCTTTTCGGCGGGGTCGTCCTTCTTGCGGCGGCCGCCGCGCGGTTCGCCGCGTTCCTCATCGTAGGAGATGATCAGCGTGTCCTTGTCGAACATCGCGCTCTGGAATCGCGCGTAAGGACACATATACTTGCACACCTGCTCCCGCAGAAAACCGGCGTTACCGTAAGTCGCGAATCCGTAGAATATTGTCCAGAACGTTTCCCAGGGACCGAGTGAGAAATTCAGGATATGGATGCCCAATTCCCTGATGGGGGAAAAGAAACCGACAAAGGTGAAACCGGTCCAGGCGGCAAACAGGATCCACAAGGCCTGCTTGGCCGACTTTCTCAGAATTTTTTCGCGGTTCCATGGGGATTTGTCCAGCTTGATCTGTTTTTGCCGGTCGCCTTCGATCCAGCGCTCGATCCAGACGAACACTTCCGTCCAAACCGTTTGCGGGCAGGCGAAGCCGCACCAAAGCCGCCCCGCCAATGCGGTGAAGAAAAACAGCGACAGCCCGGCGGTGATCATCAGCAGGGCTAAATAGACAAAGTCCTGCGGCCAGAAGGTCAGTCCAAAGATGTAAAATTTGCGGGCGGGCAGATCGAACAGGATCGACTGTTTGCCGTTGATCTGAATCCAGGGCAGCAGATAGAAAAGGCCCAGCAACAACCAGACGGCTATCACCCTCAACCGGGCGAATCTGCCCGTGACCTGTCGGGGATAGATTTTAGGTTCTTTACGGTAAAGCGTCTCCCCGGTCTCTGGCTGACCGGGGGCCGATTTTTTAATCACTTCCAGTCTCCAAGATCCAAATCCGGATTCTCTTCCTCCGGCGAGCGAATTTCCGGCGGACGGCTACGGCCTTTGCCTCGTGCGTGACCGCGCCGCGGTCCGGTCCGTATCATGAACACCGTCATACCGCTCGCGATCAGGCTGACAATGAACAGAAACAGGAATCCGAGGCTGTAGGCCAGGCGGCTGCCCATCTCCCAGGGCAATACCCAGGCGTCGTTGAGGGCATTGACATCCATCACGGCAAATATCACGAACGTGCCGACACAGGCCGCCAGGAAAGAAATCCAGACAACGGTGCCAATGTCACGTTTTCGCCGGCTCCAGCGGCCGGGTATTTCGCGTCTCTTGCTAATTTGAAAGCCCCATCACGTAGGCTGCGAGCAGCCGCCGGTGATCTTCGCTGAGCGTGTTGCCAAACGCCGGCATCTTGCCGTTGCGGCCATTGCGGATCCCGTATTCAATATCAGACGGGGCGCTGCTGTACAGCCAGATATCGTCCGTCAGGTTGGGGGCGCCCAACGCCTGGTTTCCTTTGCCGTCCATGCCGTGGCAAGCCATGCAAACCATCTGGAAGCGCGCCTGGCCGGCCGCCGCCATCTCGGCGTCCGCTTTCTGGCCTGAAAGCTGCTGCACGTAAGCCACCACTTCCGGCACACCCTGCTCACCCAGCACGGCTGCCAGCGGAGGCATCGCCGCCTGGCGCCCGTATTCCAGCGTTGAAAGGATTTGCTCGAACGAGCCGCCCCATTGCCAGTCATTGTCTGCCAGGTTGGGGAAACTCTTGGCGCCGCGTCCGTCTGAGCCGTGACACATGGCGCAATTGTTGCCAAACAGCCGTCCGCCAGTCGCGCGCGCTTCCTGGTCCGCCATCAGCGCAGCGGCATCCATGTCGCGGAAGCGGGAAAATATAGCTTCCTGCGCGGTAGTGGCACGGGCGACCTCTTCCTCGTACTGGCCAACCTGAGTCCACCCAAGGAATCCGCCAAAATTACCCAGCCCGGGAAAGATGGCCAGGTAAACCAGAGCGAATACTATGGTGATGTTGAACAGGTGCAGCCACCAGCGAGGCAGCGGTGTATTGAGCTCCGTAATATTGTCATCCCACACGTGGCCTGTGGAGCCGGCTTCGTCGCCGGACCGGTCCGAGACGCCCTTGGTCCAATGCAACAACCACCAGCAGGCCAGGATGCTGGCGACTGAGATGATGATTACGAACCAGTTCCAGAATGAATTCAGCATGGATTACTCCTTGGTCCTTTCTTTCGTGCTGTCGTTTTGTGGCACCTGGCCATCGTCTTCTTCGAGCGGCAGCATGCTGGCTTGATGAAAAGTCTCCTTGCGGTTCCGGCTCCAGGCCCAACCCCAGATACCCAGGAACGCGACAATCATCAGGATAAGCACCACTCCTCTGATCAGGTTTGAATCTAAAAATTCGATCATTGTCTCAGCGCCCGCTGCGCGTCAGGCCGAGACCCTGCAGGTAGGCGATCAACGCCTCCATTTCAGTCCTGCCTTCGACCGCGTCCGCCGCCGCGGCGATCTCTTCATCGGTGTACGGGTCGCCCAGTGTTTGCAGAACGCTCAGCTTGCGCTGAATCAATTCGCCATCAATCGTACTGTCCATCAGCCAGGGGTATCCGGGCATGTTGGATTCCGGCACGACATCGCGCGGGTTGATCAGGTGAATGAGATGCCAGTCGTCACTGTAGCGGCCGCCCACTCGCGCCAGGTCAGGACCGGTCCTTTTTGAGCCCCACTGAAACGGACGGTCATATACCGACTCGCCGGCGACCGAGAACTTACCGTAACGTTCGGTTTCGCTTCGAAACGGCCGAATCATCTGGGAATGACAGTTATAGCAACCCTCTCTGACGTAAATATCCCGGCCGGCCAGTTGCAACGGCGGATAGGGCTTGACCCCCTCCGACGGGACTCTGACCTGATCCTGGAATATCAGCGGCAGAATCTCGACTAAACCGCCAAGACTGACCGCGATCACGATGAAAACCGACATCAGAATGATGTTTTTTTCTAGTCTCTTGTGTCCTCTGCTCATGCGTGCTCTCCCCAAATTGCCGGTTCTGCAGCTTTGAATTCCGGTGCTTTACCTGCCCCCAGGGTCTTGAACGTATTCCAGGCCATGATGAACATGCCGGCCAGGAACAGGGTGCCGCCCAGCAAGCGGATCACGTAATAGGGTTTGGTAGCCGCAATCGTCTCGATGAAGGTATAGGTCAATGTTCCGTCATCGTTAAATGCGCGCCACATCAGGCCCTGCATGACACCCGCAATCCACATCGAGGCGATATACAGAACGATGCCGATGGTTGCAATCCAGAAATGTGCATCCACCGCTTTCACGCTGTACATGACTTTTTTGCCCATCAGGCGCGGTGTGAGACTGTACATGGAGCCGATCGTCATCATCGCCACCCAACCCAGGGCACCGGAGTGTACATGGCCAATGGTCCAGTCGGTGTAGTGGCTCAGGGCGTTTACGGTCTTAATCGACATCATCGGGCCTTCGAACGTCGACATGCCGTAGAAGCTCAGTGCGACGATCATGAACTTGAGAACCGGGTCGGTGCGCAGTTTATGCCAGTGCCCGGACAGGGTCATGACGCCGTTGATCATGCCGCCCCAGCTCGGCGCCAGCAGAATCAACGAGAAAACCATTCCCAGCGACTGCACCCAATCGGGTAGCGCGGTGTAGTGCAGGTGATGCGGGCCTGCCCACATGTAAATGGCGATCAGAGCCCAGAAATGGACTATGGACAGGCGATAGGAGTACACCGGACCCTCGGCTTGCTTGGGCACGAAGTAGTACATCATGGCCAGGAAACCAGCCGTCAGGAAAAATCCGACGGCGTTGTGGCCGTACCACCACTGCACCATGGCGTCCACGGCGCCGGTGTAGACCTCGTAAGACTTGGTCATCGTGACCGGCAGCGACAGGTTATTCACAATATGCAACAGCGCAATGGTGATGATGAACGCGGCGTAAAACCAGTTGGCCACGTAAATGTGACTGACTCGGCGCTTGATAATCGTTCCGAAAAAGACCACTGCATAAGCTACCCACACAACGGTAATGAGGATATCAATCGGCCATTCAAGTTCCGCGTATTCCTTGCCCTGGGTCCAGCCCATCGGAAGCGAGATGGCGGCTGCGAGAATAACCAGCTGCCAGCCCCAGAACACGAAAGAAGCCAGTCCGCCGGCGAACAGCCTGACGTGGCAGGTCCGCTGAACGACGTAGAACGAAGTTCCGATCAGCGCTGACCCGCCGAAGGCGAAGATCACAGCATTGGTGTGCAGCGGGCGCAGCCGGCTGTAGGTAAGCCAGGGAAGGTCAAAGTTAAGAACAGGCAACCACAGCTGGGCGGCGATAATAACGCCAACCAGCATTCCTACGATTCCCCAGATCACCGTCATGACGACAAACTGCCGCACAACTTTATCGTTATAGGTCATGTCAATTTTCCATTTGTTCTGTCACAAAAGGTACTGCTTTGGCGCATAGAACTGTGCCGTGAAATGCGAACCCGGCCAATCGGGGCCGGGCTCAGAAAATCAATCAGGATTTAGCAACCCAGGCGTTACACCAGCCCTTTCCCTCAACCAGCCGGTTCTGGAAGATACTGCAAGGTGCGGTCTCATCGTCGGCCTTACCGGCGTAAAGGGCGCAGTTGTAGCAAAACTGGTCAGCACCGGCGTCACCCGCTCTCTTGGGAAACTTTGCGGTATCCACGGTCGCTGCATCGGTGACATAACCCATTGCCTGGGCCAGGGGTTCGTCAACAGCAACTTCGTCACCCGCGAGCAACTGAATGGGAATAGCGGAAAGCGCCAGCGCACCGCCTCCAGCCTTGGCGCCAAGTTTCAGGAAATTTCGACGATTGATCATGTTGTTTTTTCTCACATTTGCCTCCGGGATTTGCAATCCATTCAATTCAGGGGTCTCAGTTCAGCTGCCGCTGCTCTAAATCTTCCAGTAAATCCAGCAGTCTCGACTGCGGGAATGGTTTATCCAAAAAATCCAGGGCGCCTTGCCGAATCAGGTCCACAGCGCCTTGTAACGATTGGTCGTGGCCGGTAAATATCACAGGCAGGCTGTGTTTCGAGCACTGCTCGAACACTTCCTGCGGAGAGCAGCCGGGCAGACTGGATTCACTGATCACCGCCACCACGGACGTATCCTGGATAGCTGCAACCAGCTGGTCGCAATCATCCAGGCATTGCACTTGCCAGCCCTCGCCCTTGAGCAACAACTTCAGGGCATCCCGCACCGATACATCGGGTTCAATCAGAACCACTTTTCTCCTTTTGTTTTCTGTATTTATCGCACGATCCCCTGGTTCTGTAACTGCCGATTTTTTTGTATTTACCAGGCACACCAGAAATGCTAACGGCAACGCCTTGCCATACCATCAGGGAAACTACGTAATTTGAAAATGTCCTGGGTCAACCGGAACCGTTTTTTCCAGGTTCAAGCGCGGCCATCATCCTCACCAGTGCCGGCAGCGAGTCGGCCGACATCTTGTCCATCACGTGAGCACGGTGAATTTCAACGGTCCTGGGGCTTATCCCCAACGCCTTCGCTATCCCCTTGTTGGGAAGCCCGCTGGCCAACAACCGAACAACGTCTCTTTCCCGGGGCGTACAGGAATCCAGCCGTTGCTGTAGTTCTTGAAGCTCCTGCAGTTGCTGGCGGGATACCTGGCACTGCGCAATGGCTGCGCGGACTTTCTCGACCAATTCCCCCTGCTGAAATGGCTTGGTCAGGAAATCATAGGCACCGTGCTTTATCGCGGACACGGCCAGGGGAATATCGCCGTGCCCGGTGATAAAAATAATCGGATACGGCAGTTGTTTTCGGCGCAATATCCTGAATAACTCGAGGCCGTCGGTGCCGGGCATGCGAATATCGAGCAACATGCAATGGAAATCCTGTTGCCGCTCCTCGGCCAGGTAGGCATCCGCGGATTCATAAGAGACACTTTGCAGGCCGTTGGCGTAAAGCAACAGCCGCAATGACTCCCTGATCGCCTCGTCGTCGTCGATGATGCATACCGTGGGCTCTTGTGACATCTAAGGCTTCAACCTATGAATTCGAGGGGCAATGACAGAGTAAATCGGCTTCCGCCTTCTTTTGGTTGTGAATATTTCAGGCTTCCACCGTGCGCACCGGCGATGGTCTTGCAGATTGACAGTCCAAGGCCCACGCCCTTGGGTTTCGTCGTGAAGAAGGACTCGAACAGCCGCTCCCGGTGCTTCAAGGGCACGCCCGGACCGTTATCGGTAACCGATATCAGCACGTCAGGCCCCGCCTTTTTGATCCTTATATCAATCCGGCCATCCTGCTGACCGGCCAGCGAAATAGCATCCAGGCTGTTTTTTACCAGGTTGACGAGAATCTGCTGAATATGGATTTCATCGATATAAAGGGGTTGCAGGGCTTTGATCGGGTGAGAAAATAGCTCTACGTTATATCTTTTTACTTCATATTCAAACAGTAATAGAGTATTTCTAATAATTTGATTTATATCATGTCGCGCCTTGCTGACCTCCCCGCTTTGCACCAGTTTTCGGAGCCGCTGCACCACCTCGGCCGCCCGGCGCGACTGTTCGGAAATTCGCTCGCATACCGTGTTGATTTCATCCGGCGGAGTTTCATTCTGCCGGTCTGTGATTTTTCTTCCCGCATCGGCATAAGCCGCAATGGCTGTCAGCGGTTGGTTGATTTCGTGGGCGATACCGGCAGTCAACTCTCCAAGGATCACCAGGCGGTCCGCGTGCAGGAGTTGCTCTTCCAGTTGGCGAACCTGTTGCTGGGATTCCCGCACTTCGCTGAGGTCCTTGATGATCCCCACGTAACGATTACCCTCTTTCTGCCTGATTTCTCCAACCGATAAGAACATCGGAAACGTGCCGCCATCTTGTTTGCGACCGCGCACCTCCCTGCCTTTTCCGATTATGTTTTTGTCCCCTGTGCGGCCATACTGGCTGAGGTATCGATCATGGCTGCTGTGATCGGGTTCAGGCATTAACAGGTTTACGTTTTTGCCGCGGATGTCTTTTTCGCGGTAGCCGAACATCTGCTCCGCCGCCCGGTTAAACCGCCGAACCAGCCCTTGCGAGTCAATAATGATGATCGCGTCGACAGCCGCATCCATCAGCGCGTCGAATGCGTTTGCAGCATCCTGAATCCGGGAGGTCGTCATAGGCAACCGGTCCTTTCGACAATGGTGGGTGAAGTGCGCATCCTCAAGGTCACCAGCAGGCGCCGATAGGCATCTGGCCTGTTCTCGGACGCGCAAACGACGCAGTGATGATGCCTGCCGTTTTCAGCCTCGAGCAACGGCAGAACACAAAACCAGCGGGTGGCCCAGGCACGGGTGTCCAGTGCGACCCGGCGGCTGCTGCCTTTCAACCACTGAATTTCAGCCGTGCCGTCCGGCAACAGAAGCATGACCCCGCGTTGTGGTCGCCAGGCAAACCAGGCGTAGAGCCCGCCGACTGCACAGCCTAGCAACAGCAAAGAGCCTGCTTGCCAGGGCCAGCCTGCCGGCGACTGTAAAATAGCGAGCAGTCCGGCCAATGCGATCAGCACGTGGGCAAACTTGAGACGGCGGCTCATTCCGAAGCACAGGCGAATCGGGTCAGGACCGGGCATGGCGTATCTGGTCCAGAAGGTCCCGGTAGCGCGATGCGCTCTCACAGCCTGTGTGCTGGAGCCAGTCCCATAAGAGGTCGTCCTCCGTCTCCAGCAGGCCTTCGAATTCAGGCCAGGCGCCCTGCGCCAGCTTGTCCTTATTTCGTTCAACGAAAGGCTGCAGAAGGACGTCCAGTTCTTTCATGCCTCGACGGCATAGCCATTTCAATCTTCTGACGCGGCCGCTTTCACTCATCCGCCCGGTCGGCTCAAATACCCCTGCGGGTCATCAGCAGCTTCTTTGTTTCAGCGATGGCCTTTGCAGGGTTCAGGCCCTTCGGACAGGTCTTGGTGCAGTTCATAATGGTATGGCACCGGTACAGGCGGAAGGGGTCTTCCAGGTCGTCCAGCCGTTCGCCGCTGGCTTCGTCGCGGGAATCAGCCAGCCAGCGATAAGCCTGCAGCAAAATGGCCGGCCCGAGGTAGCGGTCGCCGTTCCACCAGTAACTGGGACAGGATGTGGAGCAGCAGGCGCACAGGATGCATTCGTAAAGGCCATCCAGCTTTTCACGGTCTTCCTTGGACTGCAGGCGCTCGCGATCCGGCGGGGTCGTGCTTTGCGTGCGGATCCACGGTTTGATCGTTGCGTACTGAGCGTAGAAATGCGACAGGTCCGGCACGATGTCCTTGACCACGGGCAGGTGCGGCAGCGGATGAACTTTCACATCACCCTTGATCTCGGCGATTGGCTTGGTGCAGGCCAGCGTGTTGGTTCCGTCAATATTCATTGCGCAGGAACCGCAGATGCCCTCCCTGCAGGACCGGCGAAACGTAAGTGTCGGATCGATTTCGTTTTTAATCTTGATGATCGCGTCCAGAACCATTGGGCCACAGGCATCGAGGTCGATCTCGAAGCTGTCTATGCTGGGGTTGGCGTCATCATCAGGGCTCCAGCGGTAAATTCTGAACACCTTGATATTTTTAGCACCCGCCGGCGCCTTGAAGGTTTTTCCTTTGCCAATGCGGGAATTCTTGGGTAATTGGAATTCAGCCATATCAATAGACCCTTGCTTTTGGCGGCACAACCTCGACGTCGTCCGTCAACGTGTACATGTGAACCGGCCGGTAGTCCAGCGTGGCCTTGCCCTCGCCATCCAGCCAACACAGGGAATGCTTGTGCCAGTTTTCATCGTCACGGTCGGGAAAGTCCTCCCGGGCGTGGGCGCCACGGCTCTCCTGCCTGTTCTTCGCGGACAGCATGGTGGTCACGGCTGAGCCGAGCAGGTTGCGCAGTTCCAGCGTCTCCACCAGGTCCGAGTTCCAGATCATCGATCGATCGGTTACCGCCACGTCGCTGAAGGACTGGTTGATTTCCGTAATCAGGCGGCTGCCCTCTTCCAGCACCTCGCCGCTGCGAAAAACCGCCGCGTTGTTTTGCATCACCGACTGCATTTCGTCGCGGATCGAAGCCGTGCTGTTCGAACCGCTGGCGTGGCGCAATGCGTCGAAATCCGTCAGCAAGGCGTCGACCGACTCTTTCGGCAGGTCCTTGTGCTTGCCGCCAGGCTTGATGATTTCCGTACAGCGCTGGGCAACGGCACGCCCAAAGACGATCAGGTCAAGCAACGAATTCGAGCCGAGACGGTTGGCGCCGTGAACCGAAACACAGGCCGCTTCACCGATAGCAAACAGTCCGGGAACAATGGTATCCGGGTCACCATCTTTAAGCGTTACGACTTCACCCATGTAGTTGGTAGGAATTCCACCCATGTTGTAGTGCACGGTGGGCAAGACCGGGATCGGTTCCTTCGTCGTATCCACGCCTGCAAAGATCTCCGCACTTTCGGAAATTCCCGGCAGGCGTTCATTGATCACGTCGGCTCCCAGGTGCTGGAGATTCAGATAGATATGGTCGTTCTTCGGCCCGACCCCCCTGCCCTCGCGTATTTCGATCGTCATCGATCGGCTGACCACGTCGCGGGAAGCGAGGTCCTTGGCATTGGGCGCATAGCGCTCCATGAAGCGCTCGCCTTCGGAATTGGTGAGGTAACCGCCTTCACCGCGAACCCCCTCGGTAATCAGGCATCCTGCTCCGTAGATCCCGGTGGGATGGAACTGCACGAACTCCATGTCCTGCAGCGGCAAACCCGCGCGCAGCACCATGCCGTTACCGTCCCCGGTGCAGGTGTGCGCCGATGTCGCTGAAAAATAGGCCCGGCCGTACCCGCCCGTTGCCAGGATGACGGCGTGAGCTCTAAACAGGTGCATCGTTCCATCCGCCAGGTTCCAGGCGAGTACGCCCTTGCACGCACCCGACTCATCCATCAGCAGGTCAATGGCAAAGTACTCTATATAAAAAGTCGCGTCATGCTTCAGCGACTGTTGATACAGCGTATGCAGAATGGCGTGGCCGGTGCGGTCCGCTGCGGCGCAGGTTCGCTGTGCCGTGCCCTCGCCGTAATGCGTGGTCATGCCGCCGAACGGGCGCTGGTAAATGCGCCCGTCTTCGGTGCGCGAAAACGGTACGCCGAAATGTTCCAGTTCAATCACCGAAGGCACGGCCTCGCGGCACATGTACTCGATGGCGTCCTGGTCGCCAAGCCAGTCCGACCCCTTGATGGTGTCGTACATGTGCCAGCGCCAGTCGTCTTCGCCCATATTGCCCAGCGCGGCCGACATGCCGCCTTGCGCGGCGACGGTGTGGCTGCGTGTGGGGAACACCTTGGTGATGCAGGCGGTAGACAGGCCTTTGGCAGCCACACCCATCGTGGCGCGCAAGCCGGCGCCGCCGGCCCCGACGACGATCACATCGTATTTATGTTCCTGCAGCTTATAGGACTCGCTCATGGCTCAGGCTCCTAATGCCAGTTTGAGTACATGGATGATCCCGAGAGCCATACCGAAAAAAGCGCCGGCGCGGGTCAGAAAATGCATCACAACTTCCAGCACCGCGTGATGCACGTAGTCTTCGATCACGACCTGCAGGCCCAGCATCGCGTGGTAAAGCAGGGTCACGAGCAGCAAAATCAGGAATGCAGCGTTCACCGGCTGCGCGATGAACGCACTTGCCGCGGCATGGTCCGCGTCCGACAGACGAATCATCGCGAAGACCAGCCAGCCTACAAGCACGATCAGCATCAGCGCGGATGCGCGCTGGGCATACCAGTGGTGAACGCCTTCCTTTGCGCTGCCGAGGCCGCGGGCCGTGGCCAGGGGATTTCTCATATTCATAACACCACCCCCAGCAGCACCGCGGTCAGTACAACGGAACCGGCAAGCACCATCCACCCGGCCGTGTAGGCGGTCTTGATGTCGAGCGCCCTGCCGCTGTCCCAGACCAGGTGGCGAATACCGTTCAGCAAGTGGTAGCTCAAGCACAGAAGAGTTGCTGCCACCACCAACTTGCCGAGCCAGGTTCCCAATATATCGAGCATGCCCTGGTAGGCTTCGGGCCCACTGCTCACGGCGATCAGAAACCACAGCAGCAACGGTGCGCCGATTACGCTCAGAAAGACGCCGGTGGCCCGGTGAGTGATCGACATCAGTGAGGTCAACTGCGGCTTGTAATAAGGCCCGATCATGAACGGGGACATAGGTCTGGGCTTGGCTTTCATTGGTATCTCAGAAGGTTCTGGTTAAACCCGAAGCCTACTGACTCAGGCGCAGTTATTCAAGGCGTAAACACGTTCAAATACCAATACTTTTGTATACAATGACGGGCTCCGGTCCAAGCGTCTGAAACACAGCTTATGAAATCGACAATCAATTCGTTGAACTATCTCTCCACGGCCCGTTTTCAGGGCGCCGAGGCGGGCGACTTTTTGCAGAATCAGCTCAGTGCGGATATTGCCGCGCTGAAGCCCGGTGAGGCCAGTTTTGCCTGCTACTGCTCACCGAAAGGCAAAGTTCTCGGCCTGCTGCTGGTGTGCAGGCGCACAGATGATTTCCTGGTTGCCGCGGCGGCGGATTTGTTGCCGCGAATTCTGGAGCGCCTCAGCATATTCGTGATGCGGACACGGGTGGAATTTTCGGCTCAGTCCGGCCTGCACGTTCTCGGCGCCGGTATTTCCTCTGAACCGGTCGCCGAAGAGTCATTTCAACCGGGCGGTTTGCCTTTGCAGTATGTTTTTTCTGACCGGGACGCCGCTGGCCACGGAACTGCTTTCAAAAACGAGGAGTTGCGTCTTGGCGTTACCTGGCTGAACGCCGAAACCACTGAAAAATTCATTCCACAAATGCTGGGCTATGACCGGATCGGCGCCGTGAGCTTCTCCAAGGGTTGTTATCCGGGCCAGGAAATCGTCGCACGGGCCCGCTACCTGGGAAAAGTGAAGCGCGCCCCGGTTATCGTCCAGGTCGACGAAGAAACCTCTGCGGCACCGTCTGATTCGGTCGAAATTTGCCGCGACGAAGCCTGGTCACGCGGGACCATCATCGATTCAGTTGCCGGTGAAAACGGCGGCACGCTGCTTGTGATCGTCGCGCCCTTGGAACCGGAAAGCCCGGTGACGGGGTTAAAACACAACGAGCGACTTTACCGCTGCGCAACGACGTAACAAACCCATCCCGGGTCAGCGTCGCCGGATTCTGAGGGCGAATAAATTCCGTCCCCCTCATTGGTGTCACCGTCGGTGCCTTCCCAGTAAACCGTAACCGTCCCGAAACCCGCCTCGGTCAGCAATTCGCGTATTTCAGGCAGGGTCCACAGGCGCCAGTAGTAACTGAAAGCTCGATCCAGCCGGGAGCGGTCCGCAAATTCAAAATGGATGTGGCAGGTCATGGTCGAGTCGATCGGATTGAATGACGCCTGTTCCCAGATATAGGTGAAGCCGTCGCATTCGCGTTCCTCCTCGATCTCACGAGGCGCGTCGTATCCGCCGTAAGCGTCGAGAAAAAATACGCCGTCGTCCACCAGCCCGTCGTAGACACAACGGAAATACTCCAGCAGGTCTTCACGGCTCAGAAACAGGTAGTAGCTGAAATTCATCGCCAGCACGATGTCCGCCAGTTCGGGCTCGGCATCGAGCACGTTCTCCTGCAGCAACCGGATTCGCGATTGCTGTTCAGGATCCAGTTGGGCGAGGTTATTGAGGCGGCCCCACTGAAGCACTTCGCCGTCGAGATCGATCCCGATAGCATAGTGTTGCGGATCACGCCTGATCCATTCGCAGGCGGTGTTGGCCGTGCCGCAAAAGTCCTCGCGCAGGAACTCGGCCGGCCGGCCGCGCAACTCCGACCAGGTGTGCTCGACAAAATCGATTTCGGACTCAGTATCCTGCACCGACTCCTGGTAGAGGTGATGCCGGTCCGCCTTGGCGGCCAGGCGGTTCCGTTTCAACACCGCCATGGATCAGCGTGACTCGTCGGGAAAACGCGGGGAGTAGTGGGTTTCGACGTAGTTCTCGATCAGCCCGAGAAACTCCTCCGTGATGCTTTCGCCGCGCAGGGTTACGGCTTTTTCACCGTCAATGAAGACCGGGGCTGACGGCGCCTCCCCAGTTCCGGGCAGGCTGATGCCGATGTCGGCGTGACGGCTTTCTCCCGGACCGTTGACGATACATCCCATCACGGCCAGAGAAAGGTTCTCAGCTCCGTGAAATTGCAGTTTCCATTCGGGCATGCGTTGCCGCACGTACTGCTGTACGTCGCGGGCCAGCGACTGGAAAAACGTACTCGTTGTCCGCCCGCAGCCAGGGCAAGCCGTCACCATCGGCGTAAACGCCCTCAACCCCATGCTCTGAAGTAATTCCTGGGCAACAACGACCTCGTCTGTGCGCGCCTGGTCGGGTTCCGGAGTCAACGAAATGCGGACCGTATCGCCAATCCCCTCCTGCAGCAGAACGGCCATCGCCGCTGTTGACGAAACGATGCCTTTGCTGCCCATCCCTGCCTCGGTCAACCCGAGGTGCAGCGGATAATCACAGCGAGACGCCAGCGACCGGTAGACGCTGATCAAGTCCTGCACGTCGCTTACTTTGCAGGAGAGAATGATGCGGTCGTGAGCCATTCCAAGCTGTTCGGCCTGCTGGGCGCTTTCCAGCGCGGAACGGATCAGCGCCTCGCGCATGACGACGGCGGCGTCCCGAGGTTTGCTCAACGCGGCATTTTCATCCATCAGCCGGGCCAGCAGGCTGGCATCCAGGCTGCCCCAGTTCACGCCGATTCTCACCGGCTTGTCGTGCTCCATAGCCAGTTCGATGATCGTGGCGAACTGATCGTCCTTTTTACGGCCGAAACCGACGTTCCCCGGGTTGATTCGATACTTGGCCAGAATAGTGGCGCATTCGGGCACCTGTTTCAGCAACTGGTGGCCGTTGTAGTGAAAATCACCGATCAGGGGAACCTCGCAGGACATCATGTCCAGCCTGCGCTGAATTTCCGGCACCGCGGCCGCAGCCTCCGGGGTATTGACCGTGATCCGGACCAGTTCGGAACCGGCGCGCGCCAGTTCGGCCACCTGTTTTGCGGTCGATTTGGCGTCCGCCGTATCGGTGTTGGTCATCGACTGCACGACAATCGGGTGGCAACTGCCAATTTGGACTTTGCCGACGGTTACCGTGGGGGTCGTGCGGCGTTCCGCTGCTTGGGAAGTTTCCGTCATGTCATTCGGGGGATTGATCAGAGTCCGCAGCATGATGGCGCGAATCACTGATAACAGGCCACGCCGCCTTCAGGTAAGTCCACATCGACCAGAGTGTGAGTGCGGCGGCAAGATACAGCAAAAGCTCTCCGATCAGCGCTACCGGAATCCAGAAGATGTTCTCGTGGTAGAGCAGGAATCCAATGGCCGTCATCTGGAATATCGTTTTGAGCTTGCCGACCCCGCTCACGCTGACCAGCGCGCTTTCCCCAATCTCCGACATCCACTCCCGTAACGCGGAAATCGTGATCTCACGCCCGATAATGACCGCCGCCGCCAGCGCAAACACGGCCTGGTAGGTTTCCTGGCGCTGCACCAGCAAAACCAGGGCGGTCGAGACCATGATCTTGTCGGCTACCGGGTCGAGAAAGGCGCCGAAGCGCGATGTCTGGCCGGTTTTTCTGGCGATGTAGCCGTCTGCGATATCGGTCACCGCAGCCAGCACGAAGATAAAAACGCAGGCGAAGTTCGACCAGCCAAACGGCAGGTAGAAAAAGACCACGAGCACCGGAACAAGTGCGATCCGGAGCAAGGTCAACATGGTGGGTACGGTCAAGTGCATGATCTGGTGTCATCTGGTGCGAAATGCGTGGACATTATCGCAGACATCGGCTTTCAGTGCAGTGCGCGAAATATTTCTTCGGCCAGCAGGCGGCTGATTCCCGGCACGCTGGACAACTCCTCAATGCCCGCCCGGGTCACGCCCTGCAGACCGCCAAAGTGATTGAGCAGCGCGCGCCGCCGCCGCGGACCTATTCCGGGGATTTTCTCGAGGCCTGATTTTGTCACGGCTTTTTGGCGCCTGCTGCGATGACCGGTTATGGCGAAACGATGAGCTTCATCGCGAATCTGCTGTACCAGGTGCGATGCCGGGGATTCCGGTCCCGGGCGCAGTCTCCTGGCTGGTGCCGACACAATCCATTCTTCATGCCCTGCCCGGCGTGATTTACCCTTGGCAATCCCCAGCAGCGGAATACCGGTCAGCCCAAAATCAGCCAGGACTTCCTCGGCCTGGCTCAGCTGGCCTTTTCCGCCATCGATAATGATCAGGTCCGGCAGCGAGCCGTCCTCGGCCTGAATGCGGCCGTAACGGCGCGTGAGCACTTGCTTCATCGCTGCGTAGTCGTCACCCGGCGTGATGCCCTTCAGGTTATAGCGGCGGTACTTTGACTTTACCGGCCCGTTTCCGTCGAACACCACGCAGGAACCGACCGTCTGGTTGCCGGCCGTATGGGAGATGTCGAAGCACTCCAGCGACCCGGGCGACTCGTCCAGCCGCAGAATAGTCTGCAGGGCGTCGAATTGCGCCATCATGTTGGCCTTGCTGGCAAGACGCATTTTCAATGCCTGGCGTGCATTCCGGACCGCCGACTCCAGCATTTTTCTGCGATCGCCCCTGGGTTTGGACTGGATGGCGATCAAATGCCCCGCCCGCTCTGAAAAAACATCCTGCAGCAGAGCGGTGTTAGCCAGGGACTCAGAAATGACAATCTGCGCCGGCGGCAGTCGTTCCCGGTAATATTGCCCCAGGAAAGCCTCGAGCACTTCGGCGGCCGAGTAACCCTCGGCCTGGGTTGGAAAATGGCTCCGCTGCCCCAGGTTCCTTCCCCCACGAATCGAGACGAGTTGCACACAAGCCAGGCCCTGCTCCTGAGCGAGCGCCACGAAATCGACGTCGGCCTGCCTGCCTGCAACAAACTGTTGCGCCTGCATTTGTTTCAAAGCGCTGATCTGGTCGCGATACATTGCGGCGGCCTCGAAATCCAGCGACGACGCAGACCGCTCCATCCGAGCAATCATTCTGGTCAGTACCTTCTGGTTTTTACCCTGGAGAAACAGCGACGCGTCTTTCACCTGCTCACGATATTGGGACTTGCTCACAAGATCGACGCAAGGAGCGGTGCAGCGGCGAATCTGGTACTGCAGGCAGGGCCTGTTGCGATGCGAGAAGTAGCTGTCTTCACAGTTCCTGAGTCGAAACAGCTTCTGTATCAGGTTAATGCTCTCTCGCACCGAGGAGGCAGACGGATAAGGGCCGAAGTACGTCTTGGATTTATCGCGCGCGCCGCGATGAAAAGCGATTCGGGGAAAATCGTGGTCCGTGCTGATTGCGATCCAGGGATACGACTTGTCGTCGCGCAGTAATATGTTGTAGCGGGGCTTGAGCGATTTGATCCATTCGTTCTCAAGCAGCAGCGCCTCGCCCTCTGTTCGGGTCAGGCCGACTTCAATCTGATTTATCCTCGCGATCATCCGCATGATCCGGTCGATCTTGGGCCGGGAATCGAAATAACTGGCGACTCGTTTGCGCAGGTTACGCGCCTTGCCAACATAAAGCGGCTTACCGGCGCTGTCTTTCATCAGGTAAACACCGGGGCGGGTTGGCAACCTGCCGGCGAAGGCCTTGCCGTCGAATTCCGTGTTCGAGTCCTGCGCCATTCCTAAAGAGTCAGTCCGTGTCCGGGATCAGCTTCCTGACCCGTTCCAGGTCTTCCGGTGTATCCACACCCGCCGGAATGAATGAACAGGCCTGCTCCATCGTGATCCGCTTGCCTGCTTCGAGAAATCGCAACTGCTCCAGTTTCTCAATACCTTCGAGAGTGCTGACCGGCAACACAGTGAAGGCCTTGAGCGCACGCACACGGTACGCGTACAGTCCGATATGCCGGTTCCACGCTGCGCCGGCCTGCATGGCATCCGGTAACGACAGATTTCGCGGATAGGGGATTACCGACCGGCTGAAGTACAGCGCCTCGCCCGTTTCGCTCAATACGACCTTGACGACATTACTGTCTTCGACCTCTTGCGCCGTTCCGATCGGCCAGTAGAGGCTGGCCACGTCCGCATTGCCGTTTTTTTGCAGGATGCCGGCGGCCTGGTCGAGACAGGCCGCCGGCATCAGCGGTTCATCGCCCTGCAGGTTGACCACGACTTCGCTGTCCGGCCAGCCCAGTTTTTCGACGCATTCGGAAATCCGGTCTGTGCCGCTTTGATGCTCTGTCGAGGTCAATTCAGCTGCCCCGCCAAAAGCCGCGACGGCCGCGCGCACCGCGTCTGAATCGGTCGCTACTACGACGGACAGGGCGGAGGATTCACAGGCTCTCCGGTACACATGCTCGATCAGTGTGCGACCGCCAATTTTCAGCAGCGGCTTACCCGGTAAACGCTCAGAGGCCATGCGCGCCGGAATCACGATTCGGTATGCAGCATTCATGCGCCTTCTCCCGGCTTGAGAAAGCCCTGTGCCACCCGTTTCACCAGGGACTGCTCCCACTCCGGCGGCATCACCGCGTCAACCGACAGGAACCAGGCGTTCCTCAACCCCAGATTTCTGCATTTGACCGCATCTTTTTCAGTCATCAGGATGGGCAGGGATTGATCCATAGGCTCGAAATCGCGGGCGCTGAAAATATGGTGGTCCGGAAAAACATGTTCATTGACCTTAATCCTGGCATGGCGCAACAAATCGAAAAAACGCGCCGGGTTACCGATGGCCGCCACGGCGTTCGCTTTGCATCCTGCGAACTGTCCAAGGCGCCAACCCTGGCTGTCCTCGAGCGACCGCAGCATGCCGGAAACCAGGTTCATCGGCACCAGCGGCAGATCCCCCGGTATTTCCTCTGCCTCGCCGTTGACCACGATACTGTCAAATGAAGCAAGCCGCTCGACCGGTTCGCGCAGCGGGCCCGCCGGGAGCAACTTACCGTTGCCGAAACCCCTGCTGCCGTCGATCACGCAGATCTCGAGGTTTCGAGGCAAACGATAATGCTGCAGTCCGTCATCCGAGAGGATCACGTTGATACTCTGCCTGATCAACTGGCGGGCCGCCTCGCAGCGGTCAGAGGACACGATCACCGGAACTTCCGCCCTCCGGGCGATCAGCAACGGCTCATCGCCCACGACATCGGGGTCGGACAGGGCTGTGACCATCCGCAGTCCTTTTTTTTGACGGCCGTAGCCGCGGCTGATGACGCCGGGATTTAAACCGGCCTGGCGCAACAGCTGGCAAAGTCTGATCACCAGGGGCGTCTTACCGCTGCCGCCAACCGTGATGTTGCCGACGACGATGATGTAGGCCGCACCCAGGTCATCCGGCTGGCGGCGTGACTTGATCCATCGGTCCAGCCAGTTTCCCGCCCTGTAGATCGGCACCAGACCCTGCAGCCACCAGGGCGCAGCCTGGCCGCCGTACCAGATTTGATTCAGCCTGAGTTCGGTTTCCAAACGCATCACTCGTCCCCGAACTGGGTTCGGTAGAGCCGCGCGTAAGTTCCTTCGTTGGCGAGCAAAGCCTCGTGCGTGCCGCATTCGACAACCCGGCCCTGGTCCAGAACAATCACCTGGTCGGCGCTTTCAATGGTTGACAGGCGGTGGGCGATGACCAGCGTTGTCCGGTGTTTGATCACCTCCGACAAGGCCTCCTGGATCATGCGTTCCGACTCGGTATCCAGGGCTGACGTCGCCTCATCCAGGATAAGTACGGGCGCGTCTTTCAGCAAGGCGCGTGCAATGGCCAGTCTCTGGCGTTGCCCGCCCGAAAGCAGCGTGCCATTTTCCCCGATCAGCGAGTCCAGCCCGTCTGGAAGCTGCTCGATAAAACCCATGGCGTGCGCGTCCGTTGCCGCCTTGGCAATCTCGTCGCGCGATTTGCCCGCCAGCGCGCCGTACGCGATGTTGCCGGCAACCGTATCGTTAAACAAAACGACCTGCTGCCCCACCAGTGCAATATGACTGCGTAAATTGTCCAGCGCGTAGTCGGCAAGCTCATGACCGTCCAGCGTAATGTGGCCGCCATAACCCGTATAAAAACGCGGCAACAAACCGGCAAGCGTGGTTTTTCCGCTGCCGGAATGCCCAACCAGCGCGGTAACACTTCCGGCCGGCACCGCGAAGCTGACATCATTGAGGATCGGTTTTTCACTCGAGTCATAATGAAAACTGACGTTTTTGAACTCGATGTCGCCCCTGACACGGTCAACCGCGAAAGTGCCGCTGTCCTGTTCCGAATCGACGTCCAGCACCTGGAAAATACTGTCGGCCGCCGCAATTCCTTTTTGCACCTGCGCCTGCACGCCGGTGAGCCGTTTCAGCGGGGGGATGGAAGCAATCATCGCGGTGAAGATAGCGGTAAAGGTGCCGGCGGAGATACTGCTCAACATGTTGGGGCGTGTGGCAATGAGCATCAGCAGCACCAACGCCAGGCCGGCGGCCAACTGAACCAGCGAGGAACTGGCCAGGTGCGTGGCGCGCATTCGCATGTGCAGGCGCAGGGTCTTTTCATTGACCTCCCGAAAACGGGCTTTTTCTGATTCCTGTCCCTGGAACACCTTGATCACTTGTTGACCGGTGACGGCTTCTTCCGTGACATGGGATACATTTCCCATCATGTCCTGAATGCGGTGGCTGATCTTGCGGAAGCGACGGCTGATAACCGTGACCAACAAACCGATAATGGGAACCAGCAACAGCATCACCAGCGTCAGCCGAGCGTTGGTTGTCAGCATCACACCGAGCAGGAATACAACGATCATCACGTCCCGAATGGCCGTCACAACGGAATGGGTGGCTGCGCTGGCAACCTGCTCGCTGTTGTAGGCCAGCTTCGAGATCAGCTGACCGGAGCTGAAAGCATCATAGAAAGTGGCCGGCAACGAAACGTATTTGTCGAATAATTCCTGGCGCAGGTCAGCGATGACCTTGCGGCCGACCCACTCCATGCCGTACACCCCGGCGAAATTGCCAGCCATCCGGATGATTGAAATGACAAGGATAGCGCCCGCCAGCAACAGGCCGAATTCAGAATCCTTGCCGACGAACACCCGGTCGATCAACGGCTGCATACCCTTGATGAATACCGCCTGCATGCTGGCGTCGATACTGACGCCGATGATGCCGACCAGGAACATCGCCAGGTAGCGCCTGGTGTAGCCCCAGAGACGTTTATAAACCACCATGGGCTGATGGCTCGTTCCAGCCGGAACTGACGTCATTCCGTAAGCCCGTCGGCGCGGTCAGTGGCGATTGACAGGTTGCTGAATCCCATCTGGGCGGCGACGTCCATCGCGGTTACCACGTGGTGATGCGAAGTCATCCTGTCTGCCCGCAGAATGAGCGGTATCTCGCGGTTTTCACCAGCCGCCTGCTCGATCGCGGCCTGGATCGTACGCGCCTCGCTGTCGATCAGGCGCTGATCATTGAGGAACATGCGCCCTTCCTCATCGATCACCAGTTCCAGGCTCTCCGGAATTTCAGTCCGATCCTCGACCACGCTGGCCTCCGGCAGATCGACTTTCATCAGTGCCTGCCGTTCAAAAGTCGTGCTGACCATGAAAAAGATCAGCAGAAGGAAAACCACATCGATCAGTGACGTCAGGTCAACCGTGGGATCTTCCTTTGCGTGATGCTGCAGCTTCACGGCCTAACCTCCGGGTATTCCGGATCTCAGTTGCGCCACGTTGCCGCGTTCTATCGCTTCAATCAGGTTGATCGCCTGCTCTTCCATCGACACGACATACGATTCTACTTTTCCTTTGAAATAGCGGTAAAAAAAGAAACTTGGAATGGCAACCGTCAATCCGGCGGCTGTCGTGATCAGCGCCTCGGAAATACCGCCCGCCAGCTGGTTTGCGTTACCGACACCGTGGGCGAGTATGGCGGAAAACACCTTGATCATGCCGATTACCGTGCCCAGCAGACCGAGCAGCGGCGAAATACCGGCAATGGTGCCCAGCGTGTTCAGGAAGCGCTCGAGTTGATGAACCACGTGCCGGCCGGTGTCCTCCACGGCTTCCTTGATCAGGTCACGCGACCGGTGCCGGTTAACCAGCGCAGCCGCGAGCACGCGGCCCAAGGCCGAATCGGTCCTGAGCTGATCGATATGCCGACGGTCGAGTTCGTGCCTGGCCGCCCACTCTTCTACCTGACGGCCAACATTGTCCGGCACGACGTTACTGCGCCGCAGCGCCCAGAAGCGTTCGGCAATAATCGTCAGGGTCAGGATGGAACACAATATGATCGGGGCCATCAGCCAGCCACCGGCAAGAACAATATCAAGCACGCTTCATCACTCCATTGATTAATTCATCGTGAATACAGGCAATCCAAATGATACATGGCGCGGTTTGAACTCGCTACGGGCAATTACTTCCGGCGGGCCAACGCCAAATCCGGTTGCGCTGCCGGCGTGCGCTGCTGGCATGCACGGAGCCGTCTGCCTCCAGCACAACCCGGAGCGCCCCACATTCACCGGTAGACCAGAATTGTGAGCCCAGCGCCTGGTAACGCTGCCTGATTTCAGTTCGTGGAAAGTCAAAACGGTTGCCCAGGCTGGCCGTAGCAATGGAAACCTCGGGTTGCAACGCCTCGATAAATCTTTTGCTCGAAGATGTCATGCTGCCGTGGTGCGGAACCAGTAACAGTCTGTGCGGCTTCAGACCCACGGTCACCAGCCGGTTTTCTACTGCGCCCGATATATCGCCACTCAACAGCAGCCTGCCGCCGGCGCCCTTGATACTGACCACGCAGGAACTGTCATTGCCAAGATAAGGCAGCTTTGCCGACGGATGGAGTAATGAAAAATCCACTTGGGGCCAGCTCCAGATTTTCGGCGAATGGCAGGCATGCGGAAATCGCTTCCCGTGGCCCAGGTTCGCACTGAACTGAGCGTCCGGATACCGATCAGCCAGCGACTGAAGGCCTCCGGCATGGTCAAGGTCACCGTGACTGATGATGACCTGCTGCGGCGCGTCCGGGCCCAACCGGGCCAGCGCAGGCGCAATAACCGCGCCAACCAGGTTCCGCTCCGCGCCATCGCCGGGACCGGAATCGTACAGCAGCGACTGACTTTCGGAACTGATCACCACGGCTGTGCCCTGCCCCACGTCCAGTACTTCCATCGACACGGCACCTTCCCCGGTTTTCGGGCCGGGCGGAAAAAACAACGGAAGGATCAGAAACACACCCAGCCAGCGAACCGGCAACCCGCGCGGAAGCATCAGCAAAACAGCCCCGAACAGCGCGAGAGCAACTTGCAGGAGCGTGGGCGCAGGGATGGCCGGCACCCTGCCCTGCAGTAAACTGACGATCTCCAGAAAGCCGAACAGCACTGATGTACCGGCTCCGGCAGCCGCCCAGAACAGCCCCGACAAGGCAGGCAGAACCGGCAGAACCAAAAGCCCGGCGAGCACCAGCGGTACGATCAGGATGCTGACCCACGGTATCGCGAGCAGATTGGCGAGGAATCCGGATGGGCTGTAGGTGCTGAACCAAAGCGCGCCGACGGGCAAAAGCGCCAGGATGACTCCCGCCTGCGCCATCAGCATGGACGTCCAGCGGTTAACCGGACCTGTTCGGGGCTGAAAGACCCATAAAAGAGCCGCCACTGCGAGATAGGAAAACCAAAACCCGGCGCCC
Organism: Lysobacterales bacterium; assembly: GCA_013001885.1. Lineage (GTDB taxonomy): Bacteria > Pseudomonadota > Gammaproteobacteria > Xanthomonadales > SZUA-36 > JAHEFT01. The sequence goes on along the minus strand of JABDLD010000020.1, from coordinate 7,961 downwards.
AGCGATGCGAACGGATCAATCAATAAAATCACGGCGAAACTGGTTAACAGCGCCCTCGCTGGATGGATGGAACGAGCCAGCAAAACCGCGGACACGGCGGTGAACAACATCAGCACTGAACGCAGAGTCGGCACTCCGAATCCAGCCAAGGCAGAGTAAAATGCGGCGCTCACAAGCCCTCCCGCAACGGTCAGGATCAGGGTTCCGCTGCCCGCTTTAACCAACGGCATGAAAAACAGCGCGATTCGGCTGAGCCAGATACCACCCGCTGCGGCCAGCCCGACGTGCAAACCGGAAATTGCCAGCAAATGGGAAGTTCCGGTGGCATTGAGCAACGCCCGGTCGGCAGGATCGAGTCCCGCGCGATCGGCGGTCGCCAATGCCTGGATGACACCGCGTTGCCTCCCGTCCGGAACGCGCTCGGCAATGCTCTTCAGCACCCGTTCACGGATGGAATTCACCCAATAGCGGCCGCCAGAGGGCTCAGCCAGTCTTTCGCCTGCACGCACCGTGCCCTGTCCGCCGATACCCTGCGCGAAAAGCCAACGTTCCTTGTCCGGACCCTGGAAGTTGACCGCGCCCCAGGGCGGTTTAACCTTGAGTTCAAGCCGCCAGTATTCCCCGACTGACAATTCCGGGTATCCCTGGTACCAGGACAACAGCAAATTGGCCGGCAGACCCTGCAACCGCGAATCGTGATCGGGTTCGAACTGAAACCAGACAGAATCGGTTCCGGCCGCAGGAATGGAAGAGACGTGACCCTGGAGCGTCACGGCCCGGTTCGCGAGTTCCGGGCCCAACTGGCCATTCAGCCGCAAGGTGAACCCATGCAATGCCCAGCAGCAGGCCAAGACGGCCAGGGCGGCCAGGCGCAACCGCGGCACAAAGAGCGCGCAGCAGCCGGCGGCCGCCGCTGTGCTGATCAGCCATAACGAAGGCAGCGAGGTAAAGAGCTGCGCCGCCAGGACGCCTGAGGCCAGGCTGACCGGAACACCCCAGCCGCCTGACTTTGCTGAATTTATCCCAGTTCCTGCAGGCACCCCATTCGCAGTTCCATCTGGCGGTCCATGCGGGCAGCCAGGCGAGTGTCATGCGTTACCAGCAGCAGGCTGGTGTTGAGCTCCTGGTTCAGTTCCAGCAGTAATCCGTATACGTGGTCCGCAGTTCGTTCATCCAGGTTGCCGGTTGGTTCATCGCCCAACACGACTCGCGGATTGCCCACCAGAGCTCGGGCTACGGCAGCACGCTGCCGTTCACCCCCTGAAAGCTCTCCGGGTTTGTGCGTCAGGCGCTCGGCGAGGCCGACCCGATCGAGCAATTCAGCGGCTCGCGTGCGGGCGGCGGAGACAGAATCCCCACGAATCAGCAACGGCATCGCCACGTTCTCCAGTGCGGTGAACTCAGGCAACAGGTGATGGAACTGATAAACAAAACCCATCACGCTGTTTCGGACCCGGCTGCGATCAGAAGCGTTGAGGCCCCACAATGAGGCCTGCTCGACCAGTACCTCGCCTGCATCGGGTTGGTCCAGGCCGCCCAGGATATGAAGCAGCGTACTTTTTCCCGCGCCCGACGCGCCGACAATCGCCAGCGACTCGCCGGCGGCAAGAACGAGATTGACATCCTTGAGCACCTTGACTTCCCGCGGCCCCTGGTGAAAAGACTTACGAACGCCGCGCGCTTCGAGGACACTGCCGACTGGGTCATTCATAGCTCAATGCCTCGGCTGGGTGCGTCCTGGCTGCACGCCAGGACGGGTAGATGGTCGAAAGCAACGACATGACGAGTGACATCAACGCGAATTTGACCACATCAGCAGTACGGAGGTCAGAGGGAAGCTCAGTGATGTAATAGATATCCGAGGGAAACAGGCTGAAACCGAAAAGCTGCTCGAGGAACGGCACAACCGAACCGATGTTTTGCGCCAGCAAGATTCCGCCGACAACCCCCATCACGGTGCCGATGACTCCAATTACGCTACCCTGGATCACGAAAATCCGCATCACGGTTCCGGGACCCGCACCCATCGTTTTCAGGATGGCTATATCCGACTGCTTATCCGTGACCACCATGACCAGCATGGAGATAATGTTGAATGCGGCCACAGCAATGATCAGCGATAGGATGACCCACATGACCGTTTTCTCGGTGCGCACGGCCTGAAACAGGTTTCCGCGTTCCTGCGTCCAGTCCCTGACGATGTAGTAACCCGGCAGAGTGTCCGATATCTCCCTGGCGACCCGCCAGGCGCGGTCCATATCCTTGAGATGAAGGCGCACTCCGCCGATCGTGCCTTGCGGCATTCTCAACAAGCGGGCCGCGTCGTCGATATGCACGAGTGCGAGCGTCGAGTCGTTTTCGAATTCCCCGAATTCAAAAGCTCCAACCACGGTGAACCGGCGCATCAACGGACTGGCGCCCACCGGCGTCGCCTTCAGCCTCGGAGCAATCACGGTGACACGATCACCCGGACCTACGCGCAGGCGGGAAGCCAGGCCAATTCCGAGAATGATTCCGTATTCGCCCGGTCTCAGATCCTCGAGCGCCCCGGTCAGCATTTTGCGGTCGACTTCCGAAACCCTGGGCTCGTATTCCGGATTGACCCCGCGGACGAATGCGCCGGAGGACTCCGCGCCCTGGAGCCAGACGCCTTCTTCAATGTAGGGTGCAGCACCATCGACCTCAGGGTGCTCTTCCACCAAATCTATCACCGCCCTCCACTCCATCGCGGACCCGTCGGCAGGCTGGATGGTGGCATGGGCGATTGCGCCGAGAATCCGTGCCCGAAGTTCTTTTTCAAACCCGTTCATCACGGAAATAACCGTAATCAGGGTCGTTACACCGAGCGCAATCCCGAGCATGGAGGTCAGCGAGATGAAGGATATGAAATGATTACGCCTCTTCGCGCGGACGTAACGCAATCCAATAAAGGCTTCCAGTGGTTTGTACATCGCGCAGATTAGATCACAGCGGGCGGGAGTTCACCAGCGCGTGACTCCAGAAAAGCTGTAGGAAAATGACCTGGATCGAAGACCCGCATGGATCAACAGGAATCCAGGCTATCCAGCACCCTGCGCAACGGGGCTGGGAGTGGCGCCTCGACCGAAAGTTGCGCACCTGAAGGCCCGGTCCATGCCAGTTGGTGTGCGTGCAGAAACAGCCGGTTCAAACCCCGTTTTTTCCATGCCCTGACCGATTTCCTGCCGGCATAGCGATCGTCCCCCGCAAGCGGCTGCCCGATGTGCTTCGCGTGCGCTCTGATCTGGTGAGTCCTGCCGGTAAACAACACGGCTTCGGCATAACTGCTGCCGGAATATGTCTGCAACAGGGTAAAACGCGTGCGTGCCGGTTTACCCTCCTCACTCACTTCAACCTGCGCCTGTGCTCCGGCCTGTTTCTTGACCAGAGGCGCGTCGACTTCGATTACAGGCTCCGGCATTTTTCCATTGAGCAGGCAAAGGTAACGCTTGTCGACCTGCCCCGCCCTGAACCGGTCAGCAAGGTGGCTGAGGGCGGCCCCGCTCCGGGCCAGGACCAGGCAGCCACTGGTTTCGCGGTCCAGCCGGTGGACCAGTTCGACGAACTCTCCGGGCCTTATCCTGCGAACGACGTCGATCAGCCCCCACGGGAGCCCGCTGCCGGAATGAACCGCCATGCCCGAGGGTTTATCAACAACGAGTACATCCTGGTCCTGATAAATCAGCGCCTCCTCTATCTGCCGGCAAACCTGGTCCGAGACAGTAAATTCACCCCGTTCACGGGTGTGAGCCGGCGGAATTCTGACTTCGTCACCCTCTTCCAGCCGGGAAGCTGCCTTGCAGCGGCCGCCGTTGATCCTTACCTGGCCCGTGCGAATCATTCGGTAAACAGCCGATTTGGGCACACCCTTTAGCCGCGCGGATAGAAAATTGTCCAGCCGCTGGCCCGCCCGGTCGCTGTCTACCTGGACGAGGTATGCACCTGAACTTTTGTTTTGATTTGACATTACTCGCCAACTCATTGATAGAAAATAAAAACACTGTTATATTAACCTGCTCCGGAAGTCCGCGCGCTGGTCGTTTCACAACATAATATCGATCTAGACTCCAGCCAACGATCTAAACCGCACTCGTCGTTCAGAATTATCTGCGCGAAAGTTTATAGAAGCAGTGATTTAGATCCATCCGAAATTCGAGGGTGGAACCGCAGAAACCGGAATGATTGGATTTTCGCAATAGCCACGGAGGCTGTTGCCCAGGACCGGCGGAAATTTTCTGCCGGCAAAAGAATTAATGAATTGGCAAGCCTGGCACGCAGTCCGAAAGCGGGCCGGGAACACGTATCGCGTAACAGCCGGGCCCTGAATGCCCAGCCAGCCTTGCGTGTTCGGGCCAGGGCGCCTGAGGAAACAATATGAAGAGAATGCTGATCAACGCGACTCAGCCAGAAGAGTTGCGTGTGGCTGTTGCAGATGGCCAGATACTGATTGACCTCGATATCGAGGTTCCCTCCCAGGAACAAAAAAAATCAAACGTCTATAAGGGCCGCATTACGCGGATCGAACCCTCGCTGGAAGCGTGCTTCGTTGACTTCGGGTCCGAACGTCACGGCTTTCTCCCCTTCAAGGAAATCTGCCGGGAAAGCTACCAGCCTTCCGCCAGAAAGACCGAAGGCAAGGTTTCGATTCGCGATGCCGTGAGGGAAGGACAGGAAGTGATTGTCCAGGTCGAAAAAGAAGAGCGCGGCAACAAGGGCGCCGCCCTGACGACCTACATTTCACTGGCCGGCCGCTACCTCGTCCTGATGCCGACCAATCCAAAGGCGGGCGGCGTATCCCGCCGGATCAGCGGCGAAGACCGGGATGACTTGCGCAAGCAATTGCAGCAGGTTATTGCACCCGACAATGTCGGAATCATCGTACGCACCGCGGGCGTTGGGCGCGAGGCGGAAGAACTTCAGTGGGATCTCGACTACCTGTTGCAACTCTGGAAAGCCATTGAAACTGCCGCAACAGAAAAGAAATCGCCCTTCCTGATATACCAGGAAAGCAACCTGTTTATCCGGGCCCTGCGCGATCACCTGCGCAACGACATCGGCGAAATCCTTATCGATAACGAACAGGTGTTCAAAGACGCAACGGAGTTCGTACAGCAGGTCATGCCGCACAACGTGCGCAAGCTGAAGCACTACGTGGACGACGTTCCGCTGTTTAACCGGTTCCAGATAGAAAGCCAGATTGAGTCCGCTTTCGCCCGCACCGTTCATCTGCCTTCGGGCGGTTCGGTCGTGATTGACCATACCGAGGCCCTGCTGTCCATTGACATCAACTCGGCTCGGGCCACCAAGGGCACGGACATCGAGGATACAGCCTACAAGACCAACCTTGAATCAGCAGACGAGATTGCGCGCCAACTGCGCCTGCGCGACCTGGGCGGCCTGATCGTTATCGACTTCATCGACATGATGGACCGCAAGCACCAGAGGAGCGTCGAGGAGAGGCTGCGCCACGCGCTGCAAATCGACAAAGCCAGAGTGCAAACCGGCCGGATATCCCGTTTCGGCTTGCTGGAAATGTCCCGCCAGAGACTGCGCCCGTCGCTGGGGGAATCGAGCCAGGAACCTTGCCCGCGTTGTGAGGGGCACGGAACCATCCGCAGCACCGAGTCGCTGGCGCTGTCGATCCTGCGACTGGTTGAAGAGGAATCGATGAAGGAGTACACCGGCCAGGTCATCGTGCAGGCTCCCACAACCGTTGCGAATTTCCTGTTGAACGAAAAACGCAAAGCGCTTGCCGAAATTGAAAAGCGGCATGCCTTACCCATCCTGGTCCTGTCCAATGAATACATGGAGCGGCCCCGGTTCGAAATTCACCGGGTGCGCAAATCAGACGTTTCAAGCGACCCTAGCTATTCCCGGGTCGAGCAGCCCAAGGCTGAACTGGTCGCCAGCGCGGAAACACAGGCGACATCTACCGGCGCTGCCCCGGTTGCGGCGGTATCCAGTGTAGTCCCGTCACGCCCGGTACCCAGTCGTCCTGAGCCTGTCGAAAGAGTTGAGGTGGTTGCGACAAAACCAAAACAGGGGTTTTTCGGGCAGTTATTTTCGAAGCTGTTTACCGCGGGTGACGAAAGTGAAAAGACGGCTAAAAAGGAAAAGCCTGCCGCTCCTGAAACGAAACAGACAACCAAGACAGCCACCACCCGCAGACGTCAGCCTCAACAGCAGAACAAACAGCGACAAGGCGGCGAACCCCGCGCACGCAAACCACGCCGCGGCGGAAAAAAGAAGAAGACACAGGCGCGGCAGCAACCCGGCGGCGAACAGCAAAAACAGACTCAGTCATCTTCTCCGGACGGCCGTAAGGCAACCAAAAAGCGGACCCGCAAACGGCCACCCCGCAAGAAGAAGACGCAGTCCCGCACTGATCAGAGCGGTAATAAAAACCAGGCTGCAAGTACGGATACGTCCGGTGCAAAGGAAAACATCGCCAAAAACCAGGCGAACAAGCCACAGGAAAAACAGGGTGATTCCCCTGCCCGCAAACCACGCCGCAGGCGCTCGCCGTATCAGACAGCCGGAGTAAAAACCCGGGATGGCAAGACCGCTGAACCGGAAAACCAGCAGGCTCAGAAGGGGTCATCCGAAGCAGCGTCCGGCGGTAAACAATTGGTCGAAAAGCGGGAGCAGCCGGTCGTTCAGAAAAAAGATCAGCCGCTGGCAGAGCAGGCCAAACCGAAAGAAACCAAATCTCAATCGGAGACAGTCCAGCCTAAACCGGAGACAGCCAAGCCCAAACCGGAGCAAGCTAAACCAGAGCCGGCGGGACAACCCAAGACGAAGGCTGCATCCAAGCCGACCGCCGATAAGCAAAAGGAACAAGGCGCCTCGGTCAAGGTCGTTAAGGATCAGAACGGCATTTACACGCTGAAACCTTCCAAGTCTGAGTCAGCGGGCAAGGACAAATCCGGGGCTGCCGAATAACGGCATCCCGGTTACTAAACAATGCCGTAGCGCATGGCCATGCGGGTCATGCTCACGTCACTGCGCGTATTCAGCTTGTCGAAAATCCGGTACTTGTAAGTGGCCACCGTTTTCGGGCTCAAGTGCATGATATCCGCGATGTCCGCGATTTTCCGGCCGTTTGCCAACATCAGCATCACTTCCATCTCGCGAGCGGAGAGCCCGTCAAAAGGTGACTTCTGACCGCCCGGCAGCATGTTCAGCGCCATCTGCTGGGCGATTTTCGAGCCTATATGCCTGCCGCCCCGGGCCACCGTTTGGATCGCCTGGACCAGTTCCGTCGCCGGACAACCCTTGGTCAAATAGCCGGATGCGCCGGCCGAGAGCAGTTGCGCCGGGTACGGAGCCTCCTCGTGCACCGACAGGATAATGATTCCCAGACCGGGACTGGATTGCTTCAGCCGCGTGGTGACTTCGAAGCCCGACAGTCCCGGCAGGCTCACGTCGAGCAACACCACGTCGGGTTTTAGCTCGCGGTTCATGCGAAGTGCGGTCTCACCATCGGCCGCCTCTCCGGCGACCTGAATGACCGGATACCCCGCCAGTATGTGACGCAGCCCGATCCGGACGAGTTCGTGGTCGTCCACGACCATTAATCTGATCATGCTTCCCCCTTAATGAATAATTTGCCCTTTAACCCCTGGAGGTGAATTAAGCATAGGAGGAAGAATCCAATCCGTCGAGGCCAATCGGAAAAAACGGGGGGATTTCCTACAAAATGGCCGAGAGGGTGGGATTGATCGAGACCCTCCAGGTCTCAACCCTGCGGGCGCACTGCGTGCGTCCAAAATTGTTCCTGACAATTTTGTCGAACCCGGCAACCTGCGGTCGCCTTGTGCTCTGGACCAAACCCACTCGGTCAGAACATAAAAAACCCGCACTAGGCGGGCTTTTTATATTCTGGCGGAGAGGGTGGGATTCGAACCCACGAAGGGCTATTAACCCTTGCTGGTTTTCAAGAC
>JABDLD010000095.1 GCA_013001885.1 Lysobacterales bacterium | reverse complement strand
TGAATCGAGGCCACGTCGGGGAATATATCGGCGTGGTCATATTCCAGGTTGTTCAGGATTGAATTCCAGGGGCGGTAGTGCACGAACTTGGCGCGCTTGTCGAAAAACGCGGTGTCGTATTCGTCCGCTTCGACCACGTAAAAGTCGGTGCCGCTGCGGGCTGAGGTATTGAAATTCAACGGTACCCCGCCGATCAGGAACCCAGGTTGTAAACCGCCTGCCTCGAGCAGCCAGGCGACTACGCTGGCGGTGGACGTCTTGCCGTGTGTCCCTGCGACGGCAATGGTGCGTTTGCCGCGCAAATAATTTTCCCCCAGCCAGCGTGGTCCCGAGGTGAACGGTATTCCCAGGTTGAGCACCGCCTCGACCGCAGGGTTTCCGCGACTGAGCGCGTTGCCGATAATCACCAGGTCCGGCTTTGGCTCGAGCTGTGCCGGATCGTATCCCTCGTACAGGCGGATGCCGGCAGCCTCGAGCTGTGTGCTCATCGGCGGGTAGGTGCGCTGGTCGGAACCGGTCACCGTGTATCCGGCCCTTTGAGCCAGCAACGCCAGGCCGCCCATGAAGGTGCCGCATGCGCCCAGGATATGAATATGCATCTAAAAAACGACCTCTGAAAAAATATAACTCAGCGCCAGCAACATGACCGCGACAAGCACGCCGCCCGACAGGTTGATGGAAAGTGCATGTCGATATATGTGGGCGTCCACGGCCAGGCTCCAGCCCACCAGGGCGAGATAGGCGAGGCCCAGGAGGGATTGATTCACTTCGGGATCGGCCTGCATCAGCAACCCGAAAGCCAGTGCGCCCAGGATGATCCCGGTGCCGGCCAGCGCCGACAGCGTCTGCGGCAATCGTTCAGGCATCCTCCGAAGCTGTAACATGGCGACGACCGCGACTACCTGGAGCATATTGATCGCGAGGCTCCGGGCGACCGCGTTCTCGCCGCCCAGGGTGTGGCCAATGTACATGCCCATGCCGAAAGAAACGGCCAACAGCATGCCGGTCAGCGACCACGAGCCAGGCAAGTCCTGCGGCCCGGACCGCAGTCGCAACATCAGCAGCAGGCTGGGAAGCAGTCGGTTCAACACCGGCAATAACCTATGCCCGGGGCGGTCGGGGAGACGCCATCATTCTTGGGGGCTGCGTCTGCGGCCTCAAGGGGCCTGGACATCCAGCTCGAGCACACTAAGCAACAGGCGTTGTACGTCCGCGGGTGAACCGTGCCCGAGAATCCGGGTAAGCAGGCCTTGCTGGGCGTAGTATTCGGCCACCGGCGCGGTGTGTTCCTCGTACACTTCCATGCGGTGCCGAAACACCTCTTCGGAATCATCACTGCGATGTTCTTCGGAGGCGCGTCGCAGGATCCGTGCAAGAATGCGCTCGGGGTCGACATCGATCTGGATGGCCTCATCGAGGGGTTTGTCCAATCGTTCGAGCAGCTCGTCCAAAGCTTTGGCCTGGGCCAGGTTTCGTGGATAACCGTCCAGCATAAAGCTGGTCTCCACGTCGGGCTGGGCCAGGCGTTCTTCGATCAGGTGCAGCATGATCTCGTCGGGCATGAAGTCACCGCGATCGAGAATTTCCTTCGCCTGAAGACCAACTTCGGTCTGCTTTTTCACCGCGGCGCGCAACAGTGCTCCGGTAGAGATATGCGGCAGCCCGAGCTCCTCTTGCAGCATGGCGGCCTGGGTTCCTTTGCCGGATCCCGGGGCGCCCAAAAGTACAATTCGCATAAGACGCTATACGTCCTCTAGAATAGACAATCCGCGTATTGTAACAAGGCGGCGGCACAATTCAGGACTGAATTGTGCTGTTTTTGTGTTTATTTCCAATAACCAAATGAGTGAGCAGGGCAACGAATTATCATGGCCAAGAAGAATTTGCTTTATGCACAGTCCGGGGGTGTGACTCCCGTGATCAACGCCACTGCCTGCGGTTTGATCGAAACCGCAAGAGCGCACCGTGACAAGCTGGGTAAGGTGTATGCCGGTAAGGACGGAATTATCGGGATCCTCAACGAGGAACTGATCGACACCAGCAAGATCCGGAAGAAACATGTTGCCCAGTTGCGCCATACCCCCGGAGGCGCATTTGGTTCCTGCCGTTTCAAGCTGAAAAGCATTAAAGAGAACAGGGCTGAGTACGAGCGCCTGATCGAAATCTTCAAGGCGCATGACATCGGCTATTTCTTCTACAACGGCGGCGGCGATTCAGCCGACACCGCATACAAGGTTTCCCAAATCGGCAAGAAAATGGGTTTCCCGGTGCAGTGCATTGGCGTTCCGAAAACGATCGACAACGACCTGCCCATTACCGACAACTGTCCCGGATTCGGTTCGGTTGCCAAGTACGTGGCCGTATCCATCATGGAGGCCAGCCTGGATGTCGAATCGATGGCGTCGAGTTCAACCAAAGTGTTCGTGCTCGAGGTCATGGGTCGTCACGCCGGCTGGATTGCCGCTGCCGGTGGTCTTGCGCAACAGGAAAAAGGTGATCCGCCCCACATCATCCTGTTCCCCGAGATCCCTTTCGAGCAAAAAGCTTTTCTTAAGAAAGTCGATGACGCGGTAAAAACGTGGGGTTATTGCTCCATCGTGGTGTCCGAAGGTGTGCGCGACAAGAAAGGCAAATTTCTGGCTGACGCCGGTACCCGGGATGCCTTCGGTCATGCTCAGCTTGGTGGCGTGGCGCCGGTGGTGGCCAACCTGGTCAAGGAAAAACTCGGCTACAAGTACCATTGGGCCGTTTCGGATTATCTACAGCGTTCAGCCCGGCACGTGGCTTCCAAGACTGACGTTGATCAGGCTTACGCCATGGGCAGGGCCGCCGTGGAACTGGCCCTGGCCGGTAAATCAGGGGTCATGCCCATCATCGAGCGCACCTCGGATCAACCCTATCGCTGGAAGGTGGGTGAGGCCCCATTGAGCAGGGTGGCCAACCGCGAGAAGATGATGCCGCGACGCTTCATCAGCCGTGACGGTTTCGGTATCACGCCGTCGGCCCGTAAATACCTGGAGCCGTTGATTCGCGGAGAGGACTATCCGCCATACAACAAGCACGGGTTGCCGGAATACGTGAAGCTGGAACACCAGTTGGCGCCCAAAAAGCTGCCACCGTTCAAGCACTGAACCGGCATGATGAGAAATATCGTTTGCATATCCGGCACCAGCCGGCCGGGCAATTATACTTCGCGTGCGCTGGGTACGGCCGTGACCGAGTTGAAAGCGCTCGGAGAAACCACTCATTTGCTCGATGCCCGTGATCTCACGCTGGCGTTTCCGGGTGAACCGGAGACGCCGGATGCTGAAAAGCTGCGGGAAGCGGTTCGAAGCGCTTCCGCTGTGCTGATGGCCAGCCCGGAATACCACGGCGGCATTTGCGCCCTCACCAAGCTGATTATCGAAAACCTGGGATTTCCTTCTGTTTTTGCCGGCAAGCCCGTTGCCCTGTTAGGGGT
>JABDLD010000094.1 GCA_013001885.1 Lysobacterales bacterium | reverse complement strand
ACCGGTGGGGAGCGTATGGTTCGGCTGGTCTTTGCGGGACCGCACCGAAGCCGAGTTACTCCGGTTTACCGGCGATCGCGATGCCGTTCGCCGGCAAACGGTGGCGCACGCGCTCGCAGGATTGATTAAACGAATCGGATCATGAGCGACCGGCACCGACTGTTTTTTGCGCTGGTTCCCGGCCGCTCGGTCAGGAATAAAATCGCGGTGTTTCAGGAGTCGCTGGCCGTTTCCGGGCGCGCGGCGCAACCGGCACAGTTCCATGCCACGCTGGCGTTTCTGGGCATGCAGCAGGAACGGCAGTTACCGCTGATCCGCCAGGTCGCGTCCGGATTGACCTTCCCGCCCTGCCGGGTAACGCTGGATCATCTGGATCGGTTTGGCCGGGCCGCAGTCCTGTGGCTGGGGGTTCGTTCAGTGCCGGGCGAACTGATGGTTTTTCAACAGGCTCTGGTGCAAGGTTTGCAGGACGCCGGCATCGGGCACGATCCGAAGCCCTGGAAATTTCACGTTACGCTTTATCGTAAATTGAGAAAGCCGTCTCCGATAATGCCTCCCGTGGCGATCGAGTGGAAACTGAATGGATTTGACCTGGTCGAATCTGTCAATGTCGGAAACGGTGTCAAATATACTTCGATCGGGCACTGGTAAGCGCCGTTTCGACCGTTGAATCAGAGGCTTTTGTAGGAATTGAACCCGGCATGCAAATAAGGGCTGAAGCAGTACTTTGGGCTGTGTCATAATTGCCGGCATAAAAATACGGAGAGGAACATGGACGACAACAGAAAACAGGCTTTGGCAGCAGCACTTCAGCAGATCGAACGCCAGTTCGGCAAAGGCGCGATCATGCGCATGGGCGACGCGACCGTACCCGAAGGGTTGCAGGTCGTATCCACGGGTTCGATTACCCTGGACTCAGCGCTGGGTATCGGCGGCCTGCCCAAGGGGAGGGTGGTTGAAATTTACGGACCGGAATCCAGCGGCAAGACCACAATGACGCTGCACGCCATTGCCGAGTGCCAGAAGGCCGGGGGCACCGCGGCCTTCGTCGATGCGGAGCACGCTTTGGATCCGGCCTATGCGGAAAAACTCGGCGTCGACGTTGAAGACTTGCTGGTCTCGCAGCCGGACACCGGGGAACAGGCGCTTGAAATCACCGACATGCTGGTGCGCTCCGGCGCGGTGGACATGGTGGTTGTGGATTCGGTTGCTGCTTTGACGCCCAAGGCCGAAATCGAGGGCGATATGGGCGATTCGCACGTCGGCCTGCAGGCCCGGCTGATGTCACAGGCTCTGCGCAAGTTAACCGGTAACATCAAGCGCTCCAACTGCATGGTGGTGTTCATCAACCAGATTCGCATGAAGATCGGCGTGATGTTCGGCAGCCCCGAGACCACGACCGGCGGTAATGCGCTCAAATTCTACGCGTCCATCCGTCTCGACATCCGCCGTATCGGCGCTCTCAAGCAGGGTGACGAAGTGGTCGGCAATCAGACCCGGGTGAAGGTCGTGAAGAACAAGATGGCGCCGCCGTTCAAGCAGGCCGAATTCGAAATTCTTTACGGCCAGGGTATTTCACGTGAAGGCGAGTTGATCGAACTCGGAGTGAAACACGGTTTCGTCGATAAAGCCGGAGCCTGGTACAGCTACCAGGGTGATCGCATCGGCCAGGGCAAGGAAAATGTGCGCCAGTTCCTGAAAGAGCATCCCGACATGGCCGACAAGATCGAAGCGCAGGTTCGGGCGGAACTGATGCCCGGCCCGGAAGCGAAGCCGGCTGAAAAAGAACCCGTCGCCGAGTAGGTTTCTTGTCCGCGGAAGATTCCGAAGCGCCCTCACTGAATGAAATGAGGGCGTTTGCTTACCGCCTTCTGGGCCGGCGCGAGTACAGCATCTTCGAATTGCGCCAGCGCATTCAGCGCAAATGGCCGGAATCTGGGGATGTGGATGACCTGGTCGGCGCGCTGGTCGATGAAAATCTCGTATCAGATGAGCGATATACCGAGTCTTTTGTCCGGTTCCGCGCCCAGCGTTTTCAAGGCCCCCTCAAGATCAGGGCCGATCTTCGTGGCAAGGGCGTTTCCGACCACCTGATCGAACGTGAATTGGGCGCTGCCGCTGAAGACTGGTCCGGGCTCGCCGCCCAGTGGTTGCATCGTCAGGTTAGCGGCACGCTGGATTTCGACCAGAAAAAGAAATACTACCGCCGCCTGACCAGCAGGGGATTTACCCACGGCCAGGCCATGGATGCCGTTAACCGTACTCATTCCAGCTTGGATTAGGTAAACTCAGCTCCCACATAATACAGAATGAATAAAGCGGGCCGATTCCAGTGAAATCAACCAACCAGATCCGCAAGGATTTTCTAGATTACTTCGCCGCACACGGGCACGATGAAGTGCCTTCGAGCCCATTGGTTCCGGCTAACGACCCGACCCTGCTGTTCACCAATGCGGGCATGGTCCAGTTCAAGGATGTTTTCCTTGGCGCTGAGAAGCGGAAAAATCCGCGCGCCGCCTCATCGCAGCGCTGCGTGCGGGCTGGCGGCAAACACAATGACCTGGACCAGGTTGGCTACACGGCCCGTCACCACACGTTTTTTGAAATGCTGGGCAACTTCAGTTTTGGCGATTATTTCAAAGAGGACGCCATTCGCTATGCCTGGGAGTTGCTGACCGAGGTCTATGGGCTCGAGCCCGACCGGCTGTGGGTCACCGTTTACGAGACTGACAACGAGGCGCATGACATCTGGGTTAAGCAAATTGGTGTTCCGGAAGAGCGCGTCATCCGCATTGGCGACAAGCCGGGCGGGGCGAAATTCGAAAGCGATAATTTCTGGGCGATGGGCGATACCGGCCCGTGCGGGCCGTGCACTGAAATCTTCTTCGATCACGGGCCGGGGGTTGAAGGCGGCCCGCCGGGTTCTCCGGATGAGGACGGCGACCGTTATATCGAAATCTGGAATCTGGTCTTCATGCAGTTTGACCGGGCTGCCGACGGCACGATGAATCCGCTGCCGGCGCCGTGCGTGGACACGGGCATGGGGCTGGAGCGCCTGGCCGCCGTATTGCAGCACCAACACAGTAATTACAAAATCGATCTTTTTAGTGCCCTGACCGAGGCCGCGGCGCAGTTGACCGGGTGCAAGGATCGGGATAACGCCTCTTTAAACGTGATCGCCGATCATATCCGTGCGTGCGCTTTCCTGGTGCTGGACGGAGTGGTTCCGTCACGCGACGGTCGGGGCTATGTGTTGCGCCGGATCATTCGGCGCGCCATTCGTCACGGTTACAAACTGGGCCAGAAGAAACCCTTCTTTAACAAAATGGTAGAGCCGTTGGTGACGCAAATGGGCGATGCCTATCCGGACCTGCGCAAGAAAGCCGGATTGATCAGTGAAACCCTGCTCGAAGAGGAGCAGCGGTTTGCGCGCACGCTCGATACCGGGATGGGCATCCTGAAAGACGTCATGGCCAAATCAGCCGGTAAGGAAGGCGGTGAAATCGATGGCAGCACCGCTTTCCTGTTGTACGACACCTACGGCTTCCCGCTGGACCTGACGCAGGATATTGCGCGCGAAAACAATTTTTCGGTCGATGAAGAGGGGTTTGGCCGGGAAATGTCGCAGCAACAGGAGCGCGGGCGGTCGTCGGGCAAGTTTGCCCAGCAGGCCCAAATTTCCGCGGAAACGATCAAAAACCTCGCACCGACCCAATTTCTGGGTTACGAGCAGCTGGCAACCAGTGACTCAACCGTGGTTGCGATACTGGTCGACGGCGAACAGGCGGATCAGATCAATGCCGGCGACGAAGCGGTATTGCTGCTGGACAAAACTCCGTTTTATGCCGAGTCGGGCGGCCAGGTCGGTGATACCGGCGTTATCAGGAGCGGCGATTCATTGTTCGAGGTAATGGATACCATCAAGATCGCCGGGGTGTTTTTTGGCCACGTCGGAAAACTGGTCCAGGGCCGCGTAAGCGCGGGGGATACGGTCAGTACGGCGGTCGAAGAACCCAGGCGCCAGGCGATTGTGCTGCACCACTCCGCTACCCACCTGATGCACGCTGCGTTGCAACAGGTGCTTGGCGATCACGTCGAGCAGCGCGGTTCACTGGTCGCACCCGACCATCTGCGCTTTGACTTCACGCACCCCAAGGCGGTTACCGCAGAAGAACTGGCCGAAATCGAGCGGATAGTTAACCGGGAGATCCGGGTCAATCCGGATGCTGATGTGCAGATCATGGAGTTCGATGACGCCCTCAAAACGGGTGCGACCGCATTATTCGGCGAGAAATACGGTGACCGGGTGCGCGTGCTGAGTTTCGGTGATTTCTCCGTCGAGTTGTGCGGCGGCACCCATGTTGACCGGGTGGGCGATATCGGTCAGTTCAAGATTGTTGAGGAGACCGCCATCGCCGCCGGCATCCGCAGAATCGTCGCCGTGGCCGGTGAGGCGGCCGTGCAACAGATCCAGGCAATGGACTCGCGGTTGAAAGACGTGGCCGGCGTATTGAAGATCGCTCCCGACGCCGTGGAGGGCAGGTTGCGTCAGATCCTGGAGCGCAGCAAGGCGCTGGAAAAAGAGGTCGAGGAGCTCAAGTCGAAAATGGCCAGCGCGAGCGGCGATGAGTTGGCGGACTCTGCCATTGAAATTAACGGCTTAAAGGTACTGTCTGCGCGGTTGGACGGTATTGATCCAAAATCTCTGCGTGATACTGTAGATCGATTGAAGGACCGCCTGGGAAGCTCGGTCGTGGTCATCGGCAGCGCCGATGACGGCAAGGTCAGGCTGGCCGTCGGAATCAGCAAAGATTTAGTTTCTCGGATTCAGGCGGGCAATCTGGTAAACTTCGTCGCACAACACGTTGGCGGCAAGGGCGGGGGACGTCCCGATTTTGCACAAGCCGGCGGGTCTCAGCCAGAAAAACTGGATGAGGCACTAAAAATGGTACAAACTTGGGTTACTGAAAACAGTTGATACAGGCAAGTATCTGGATAAAGAGGAAAGGCGTAATGGCCGCCTGCGAAGGCAGCGCATTGCAATTCAATCGTCTCGCGATGGTTTTGGCATAAGCGCAAAAGGCAAGAATAGCGCGGATACATGAAGTGTCCGAAACCAAAGGAAGGTTAGCATGCTCATTCTGACAAGAAGAATTGGAGAGAAACTTGTCATCGGTGACAATATCACTGTCACGGTTTTAGGCGTCAAGGGTAATCAGATTCGCATCGGGATCGAAGCACCACCCGAAGTTCAGGTGCACCGCGAAGAGATCTACCAGAGAATCCTTAAAGAACGGTCCGACGGCATAGGAAAAACGGCCGACGACCAAAAATAGCCCGCGTGGGTATATCAAATCCGGTCACCCCGGAGATTTGTGGGTTCCAGATTCCTGAACAAACGTATAAAATACCGCCTCCAGAGAGGGGGGCGAGTGGGAACGTCTAAGCGAAGCGCAGACGGCCCCGAAGGGGGGAGGGCAGGATGCCCGGAATAACGCGCTCCCCGAGGAGCGCAAGAGGTTTCGATAAACGGACCTGTAAAATTAGATTTTCGGAGAGGTGGCCGAGTGGCTGACCCATTCGCCGGGAGCGAATGGGAACGTCGAAGCGAAGCGCAGACGGCCCCGAAGGGGTGGAGGGCAGGATGCCCGGAATAACGCGCTCCCCGAGGAGCGCAAGAGGTTTCGATAAACGGACCTGTAAAATTAGATTTTCGGAGAGGTGGCCGAGTGGCTGAAGGCGCTCCCCTGCTAAGGGAGTATGGGTTTAAAAAGCCCATCGAGGGTTCGAATCCCTCTCTCTCCGCCAGATTTAAAAAAGCCCGCCTAGCGCGGGTTTTTTTGAATTTGCCGCAGAGGACGGGTTAAGAGCACTAGGCAACCGAAGGTTGCCGGGTTCGAACGCTGCTTCGAAAGATCTCCGTATTGGGCTATCGCTTATTAGTATTTCCCGTCATCGGCCGTGGCCGCACCCAGAACCAGCTCAAAATGACCAGCAAGCCAAAAATCGTGTAACAAACGATAAACACCCATGCCGGTGCTTCGTAATATAAAAGCTCCTCAAGCCAGTGCGAGACGAAAGAGCCTGTGTAGACCGCATCGCCGGCCCTGGTACGGAGATCCATTTCCCACGTCGTCAGGGGGCAGATCACGCCCAGCCACGATTGCAGCACAACAACGGCTATCCCTGTGAGGTGCGCCAGCCGGAACCACGGGTTTCTGACCCAGGACCATGAAAAGATTCCGCCTAGCAGAATCACCAACAAGCCGAAGATCGCAAATGCGGCAAACAGCACGTGGATGAGCAAAAGCGCATCTGCCGCCGCCAGGAATAAGGTTTTCATATCGCATTCTCACCAGCTGGCGCCAGGTGTTTTCGCATCGCATCTCATGCAGAATAAAGCCCCTCTCTTGAGGGGCTTTTTCTTCCTGGTCGTTTATGGCTCAGGGCTTGCCGACATCCGGCAGCGAGTAATCACAAACTCCTTGGGGGAATATAGCCTGCAGCATAAAGTACTGTTCCGGCGTGGGTTGCCAGGCACCGTAAACGCCCTTGGCCAACGCGGCGTCAACGGACTGCAGCGCGCATTTGAATATGCCGCCCTCGATCGGGCCGCCCGCGACGATCCGGGATGTCGAATACAGCGGGAAAGCCTGGGTGCAGGCGCCTTCGGGTCGATCATCCAGGATACCGTTCCAGACGTCATCGCCTGAGGCAATTGCATCGCCGAAGGAGTCGAAGCAACGATCGACGGCCAGCGCCGGCTTGTTCTTCGCCACGCTGCGGTTGGGGTGCTGGCGGATGTTCTTCATCCACTCATCCATCACGGCCAGTGCTTCCGGAGTCTGGTCAAAACGGCCGCTGACACCGCGTGCGTCGGTGAACCAGATGATCTGGTTCGAATCGTCACCGTCGTAATTACGCATCCGCTGGCGGCTTGCAAACGACTGGTGGGTATTGTGCATGTCCAATTCCTGTTCCAGGTAGTTGCGCCAGTCGATCACGGGTATGTCGATGTTGCCGACGAACACGTGTCCCTTTTCGTAGGCCGCATTCATCGCCTCGATCGATCCCTCGGTGCGCGGGGCCGGCGTAAAGCCGTCCGACAGGATCATGTTTCGAACCGACCACGGGTCCCACTCGTCCGGCACACTGGTTCCATTAAAACAACCCGGCGACGGGAAGAAGGGACATGTTTCCTGCATCATCACGGACTGGTCCGCCCAGCCGCCGATAAAGGCGTTCAGGACCAGGAATTCTTCCGGAGAAATTTTGCCCTCGACCATGGACTGCAGTCCGTACTGGACACCGACGTTATCCCAGGTTGAGCGACCAAAGCCGTTCGCGTCGCGCCCGTAAATATTGACCGCGTCTTCCCAATGCGTCCACTGGACCGAAAGCACGTCAGAGATAGGCGTAATCGTTTCGATACCGGACTCGTAACCGTAATTGGGGTTTAGGACCAGCGGCGAAAGTCCGCGCCAGGATTCGACACATTCATCCGTGCCTAAGCCGCCGGTGAACGGATTCGGAATATCATCGCTCGCGTTCAGGCCGATCAGCCAACTGCGGTTGGACCAGGTCGTCCAGCCGGCCGGGTTGACTGCGTCCATGTAAAACTCAAGCGGCTCGCAATCCCCGATATGGATGGTTTGCGTGACCATGTCGGGATAGGAGTATTGCGCGATGGCTGCATCGATCAGGCGGGTCCCGTAATTCTGGCCGTAAATATACTGCTGTATTCCGCCGCCAGAGCCGCCGACGCTCACGGTGTAGAACGGCACGCCGTACTGTTCGACGAAACGCTCCTTCGTCATCAGGGCCGTTTCCCCGCCCAGTTCCAGGTCGTAGTGCGTGCCCGTCTTGGTTCCGGTTGAGTAGATTACGCCATAGCCCAGTTTAAGGGCATTGTCATACAACATGCGACTGGTGGAGGGACTGCCCTGGGTGTGCCCGATGGCGACGCCGCCCTGAAAATGGTAGAGCAGACGGCCATTCCAGTCGTCAGCGCGGGGAGCGCCATCCGGTGCCGGGTTGGAGTCGAGCATGGCAATGGAGTAGATGAACCGGTTGATTGACCCGCGTTCCCAACGCACGATGTAGGGAACTTCCTTGCCATCCAGGGTCGTTGTCATCGCCAGGTCCAAAGGCTCGTCCCCGGGTGTGAAGTCAGCCCATCCACCCGTGGTAGTGCGGTACATATACACCACCAGCGGTTCGACCTGGCAACCGAGGGAACGCCCGATAACAGCGTTTAATTCATCCCGAACCGGCCAACCTTCATCGGCATCCGGAATGGGCTGCCCCAACCCGTGGTTCTGCACGGTGCATACAAAAGCTTTTTGGTGTTCACCGGAAAAGATCGGTCCGGTAACCGGATAATTGACGACTTCGATCGAACCGGAACGAATCAACGCGGGCGGACGTTTTTTACCCATCGATCGTGACTCATAAAAGGTGATAGTGTTTGGGCCGAGATCCAGATTATCGACCACTCCGGAAAGCGTCGATTTGTCGAGGGCTTTGAACTTGTGGCTCTGGTCCACGCCATTCACTTCGACCGTAATCGACGACGTGTTTTGATTGAATGCGTTTCCGAGCGTCCGGATCTCGATGCGGGCGTCGCCACCAGACACCCGGTCGGGTGCTGATGAAACCACTTTTATCCTGGCATCGTTCGCTCCTGCCTGCAGGTTGGGTATCAGAGCTGCAGATAAGAAAATGACAGGCAACAGAATGCCGCAGGCCTTGGTGACCGCGGCCAAATCAATAATGTGTTTCATTTAAAATTCCTCAGGTCTGGTAGTTCTAGAGGGAACGGGAAGATGAAATTACGCTTTCCATCACATTAAACGTTAGGCAAAATTCTCCGGAAATTCAACATCAAAGTTTTGCTCAACCCATTCGTGTAGACCGTTTGGCAGGGTCTGAGTTAAATCCGCCGCCCATCCATACATGGTGTTGCGAGCCGTCTCGTTACCTAGGTTGCTGATCGATTGCTTTAAATCAATGAGGCTCCCTTTGTAGTTTGAATGGTGTTAAACGATCTAAAATCATTGACTTAAGAGTAGTTTCAGGAGTAAATTTAAGGCAGCGTGAGCTAAGGATTGCTTACACATGTTTGCCAACCAGGGACTGGTGCCATCTTGAAACGAATACTGCTTGTCTTTTTTCTGCCGCTGTTTTTTCTGCAGAGCCCTTTGCTGAACGCCTCTGAGCCGACCGGTTCACCTCGAGGCGGCGGATTGCTGGGCAAGGGAAAAATTCCGGAGGTAGTGGAAATCAGGCCCGGCACGATTGCCCTCAGCCGGCGGGAAATCGACTCCCTGATATTCTCAAAAAGAGGGGCGGTTCTGCGATTACCCACCCTGGATGAATACACCGGCAATCGGGAAACCAGCTTGGAATTTACCCGGATCGGCCTGTTTGCGCCTGGCGCTCGTGTAGAGGTTGTCTCGGAGCAGGGCAGGGAGAATATGACACCCGGTCCGCGCGAGTTTTACCTGGCCGGTAATGCAACGACGGGTGTGGGGCTTGCGGTCAACCCTGATACAGGTGAGATCAGCGGATTTATCAATCGGCAAGGCAGCAAGCTCGAAATCAGCGGTAACATCGTCAGCCGGCTGCAGTTTTCCCCCATCGCCGAAACGCCGGACGGCTCCAATTCTTGTGCGACCGGGTTAGATGGGCAACCCCCTGAGGTACTGCAAAAACTGGACGCTCCTTCCTTTTTCAGCGCCAGCGCAGCTGCTCCGGGTGAAATCATTAGCTACCAGGCGATCGTGGCGGTCGATACAGACAGCGAGTGGCTGGATGGATTCAACGACGATGCCGATGCAGCGATGAACTGGATCGCCGACGCCTTCCTGGCGATGAACGTGTTCTACGAGCGCGACGTCGAGACCCGCCTGTTGATGGGTGATGTGATTCTCCGGCTCGGTTCTGATCCGTATTCCGTAGCGTCCGGTCGTTCTGACCAACTGGACGAATTTGGAGCGTACTGGAAAGATAACATGGCTGATGTTGAACGCCAGTTTGCCATGATGATGAGCGGCAGAGACATTGGCGGTTACGGTTTTTCCGGGATCGCCTGGTTAGACCAGTTCTGCGAGTACGGCAGGACCTGGGGATCGCGCACGGTCGGCAGTTTCAGCTTCAACGCGATCGGCAGTAGCAGGACGCCGGGAAATACTGCGATCTACCTGGGCCATGAGCTTGGACACAACATGGGTTCGCCGCACACGCATTGCTATAACCCGCCGGTCGATAGTTGCTACAACGCAGAGGGCAATGGTTGCTTCTCCGGAGATCCGGTCTGTCCGGCCGCTGGCAGAGGCACAATCATGAGTTACTGCCATGTGGGCGGCAGTAACGGTGCCGGATGCGGAACCAGTAACTCAGAATTTCATCCCACGGTGCAATCGTTGATTGAAAGCAACCTGGCCGTCGAAATGGCTGCCGGCTGCATCATGCCGTTTTCTGAACAGGCGCCCGAACCCGAATTTGAGTCATCACCGGTCTCCGGAAGTACCCTGAATTTTGGCTCTGTCCCGGTAGGTACGCCGGGTTCGCCGGTCTTCGTTCAGGTCAGCAATACGGGCAGTGCTGATCTCGTCATGACTTGCGGGCTATCCGGACCGGACAGCGGATCATTCAGCCTCAGTGATTGCCCTTCGAGCCTGCCGGAGTCCCAATCTGTCGATATCCAGATCGCGTGCAGCCCGCAAAATAGCGGTGATCTGACTGCATCACTGAACTTGACCACCAATGATGCGGACGAGGGATTTGTCACCTTTGGCTTGCAGTGTTCAGGCGAATCACCGGCAGTTGAGGATTTGATCTTTTCCGTGGGTTTCGAGGCAGAACCTTGAAGAATCAGTTTTCAGAGCTGTAAAGATTCAGCCTGCAAACCAAGTCAAGCAGTCGTCGATCGGAGTTGCGCGGCCCGATCAGAGAAATACCCAGCGGAATGCCTTTGAATGCTGCAATAGGCAGGCTGACCTGCGGCAAACCGGCCAGGCCGGCAACACACAGCAGGGACAGTGCGCGGAAACGAAACATATCGAGTTCCTCGCTGGGTGCATTCTTTTTCAGCGCGACGGAAGGTGATGTCGGGATGCACAACACGCCTGCCTTGCCGAGTAGGTCATCCAGCTTTGCTTTAACGGTTAAGCGCAGCGCCGTGGCCGGCGCAAGTGCGGCAGGATCAATCGACGCGGCCCACTCGAAACGGTCGCGGATATCCGGGCCGAAGTGAGGCCGGGTGCTGCGAATCCATTCGCCATGACACTGCCAGACTTCGGCGCCCTGGAGTAAGCGAAAGCTATTCATCCAGTCTTTCGCTATTCCGTCGTATATATTTACCTCGGAAGCTGACCCGAAGGCTTGGGAAAAGGCATTAATTGAAATATCAAGTGATGGCCGTATCTCTTTGAAAAGCATATTAAACGTATCGACGCCTAACAGCAGCTGAGGCGCGCCGGGCTGAACCAGGTCCTTACCCAGAAGCACTTCGCCCACACGACTGAGCACGGCAGTGTCACGGGCAAACCAGCCTACCGTGTCAAAACTCGGCGCCAGGGGGACCACGTGATCATTGGCGACGCGCCCGTGCGTTGGCCTGAAGCCATAAATGCCGCAATTACTGGCCGGCAGCCGAACCGATCCGCCGGTGTCGGTCCCAAGCGCGAAATCGACCAATCCGCCGGCCGTGGCCGCGGCAGATCCGCTGGACGAACCGCCAGGAATTCTGCCCGGTGCGTTTGGATTGACCGGCGTGCCGTAATGGTGGTTTTCCCCATTCAGGCTGTACGTAAGTTCGTCGGTATGGGTTTTGCCGACCAGCGTTGCACCCGCGTCCAGCAGGAGCTGCACTGCGCTGGCGGTTTGGGCGGCAGGTGGGTGCGTGCGTAACCAATCCGGATTCCCTGCGCCGGTCCGGTGACCCGCAATGTCGAATACGTCTTTCGCGGCGAACGTGAGGCCGGAGAGTGTTCCGGTGTCTGACCCGGATAAACAAAGGTCGAGGTCTCCGCAGAATGCGTTTAAAGAAGTGCTCCGAATACTCATCAATTTCAGAACCGGTTTGTTGGCTGGAATTTCGGCTTGGCCTCATTTATGTGGCGATGAACTATAATAAACGCTAAGTGAGACAGTTTAATGGATTCTAAGCTGTTGGATATTTGGGGGAATATTTAAATGGATTTAGACCAAAATGAATAAAATACTGCTGCAACTAACGGCGATCTCGATTCTTTCGTGCATGAGCTGCCAGCTGTTGGCTCAAAGCGATGTGGCGCTTGCCACGCGAAAGGCGGAGCTGCAATCTCTCTCGGAAAAACTGAAAAAACGTGATGAAAATGCCCGGGCGCAAGCAGCTGAATTCGCCCGCCAGACAGGCCTCCCGCTGCGGCGTGAATTGCCTAATGGAGGGGTGCTGGAGCTGCAACGGATAAACCAGGATTCACGGCCGGTCTTCTATATCACGAACAACGTTGATGCGGCCGATACAATTTCGACGGACGAGGTCTGGCCCGGCGGTTCGGCGGGGCTTAATCTCGACGGCAGCGGCATGACGATAGGGGAGTGGGATGGCGGGGCGGTCTTTCCCGATCACCCGGATTTCACCGGACGCCTGACCCAGGTTGATGGCGCCACCGCAATCAGTGGTCACTCAACTCACGTGGCGGGCACATTGGCGGGAGCCGGTGACTGGCTGTATCCGGATTCGCGCGGCATGTCTTTTGCGGCCCAACTGCAGGCGTGGGACTGGAATTCGGATTCCGCCGAGATGGCGCTGGCCGCTTCCGGCGGACTGCTGGTCTCCAATCACTCTTACGGCATCGCGGCGGGCTGGTTGTATATCGGCGATGTGGCTCCCGACACCTGGTGGTGGATAGGTGGCCCTGACCCGGATGATGTCGAGGATCCGTACTTTGGCTACTACGATACCGAAACCCAACTGTGGGACCAGATCGCTTTTGATGCTCCCTATTACCTGATCGTCAAGGCGGCCGGCAACGACCGCTCGGATATCGGGCCGGCGCCAGGAGAGGAATACACAGTCATCGACCAGGACGGAAATTTTCTGTTCACTTCGACTCTGGCCAGGCAGCCCGATTGTGCCCCTGCGGGCTATGATTGCCTGCCGACAGCCAGCGTTGCCAAGAACGTTCTGACCGTCGGCGCAGTCGACGATCTCATCGGTGGTTATTCGGTGTTTTCCGGGCCTGCTGCTGTTCAGATGCTGGATTTCAGCGGTTGGGGCCCCACCGATGACGGCCGCATCAAGCCCGACGTGGTGGGCAACGGCATGTTCCTGTTTTCGGCCTGGCCGGACTCTCCTTACTACGCACTTGCTGCAGGCACCTCGATGTCCGCGCCCAACGTCAGCGGTTCTCTGCTGCTGTTACAGCAGCACTACCAGAACGAAAATGGTGCGGGTAACTTCATGCGCGCAGCCACCCTGAAGGCGTTGGCCATACATACTGCCGACGAGGCTGGTGATTCAGATGGTCCGGATTATGAATATGGATGGGGCCTGGTGAATACCCGGGCGGCTTCCACGGTGATCTCTGAAGATGGCGGCGCACACAGGATCATCGAGGGCAGTCTCGCGAACGGTTCCACCGACACTGTCGAGATCACGGTCAGCAACCCCAGTGCCGTTGTCTCGGCTACGCTGGTCTGGAACGACCCGCCCGGGACACCCGTGACGCTGGTGCTGGACGCACCGGACCCGATGCTGGTGAATGACCTGGACCTGCGCATTCAGCATGAAACCCAAACCCATTTGCCGTGGGTTCTGAATCCGGCATCACCGGCGGCTGCTGCAACCCGCGGCGACAATTTCCGCGACAACGTGGAGCAGGTTGTGATCGAAGCCGGGGGCGCAGGCTCCTACTTTGTAGAAGTCGGGCACAAGGGAGTTCTGCTCGATAGTGCCAACCAGGAGTATTCCCTTATCCTCAGCATAGAGCTGCCTCCGCCAACCGGCTCGGGGTTCCTGATCGATGAAGATTTCTCTGCGGGCCTGCCGCCTGACTGGACGGTGGAAACCAATCCGCTGGGCGTGCCCTGGGCCGTCAGGCCACCGCAACCAGGAGGGTCCCGTCTGGACAACAACACCGGCGGAACCGGCAATTTTGCGATGGTGGACAACAACTACAGCCATGTGACGGTTACCTCGCTGCAACCGCCGACATTTGATTTATCGAACACGACGAACGCGGTGCTTCGGTTCAAAAGTTATTTTGTTTTCGACACGCTCGAATCGATCAATGTGGATGTGAGCACCGATGGCGGATCTGCCTGGACGAATGCATGGAGTTTCCAGGGCTTCAATCCTGTCCCCACCACCCAGGTGCTGGATCTGAGCGCAGCGGCGGCCGGCCAACCCAGCTTCTCGCTGCGTTTCAGGTATGACAGTGAAAACGAAATCCAGGGCGACCTCTGGCAGGTCGATGACGTTGAATTTGAAGTTTTCGGAGGCTCGACGCCTCCGGGCGATCCGCCGGCTCCAGCCGGCAATCCAAACCCGGCAGACGGTACAGCGGGGATGGCTCTTGATGCCCAGCTAGCCTGGTCTGCCGGCTCGCTGGCCGATTCGCATGACGTTTATTTTGGCACGAGTGACCCGCCCAGCGTGATCGATTTCCGGGGTAATCAAACCGGCACCTCGTTTGATCCGGGAGCGCTGGAATGGGCAACAACCTATTTCTGGCGGATTGACGAAATCAATGATGACGGCCTCACGCGGGGTGATACATGGAGCTTCACGACCGCGGCCGAGCCCGCTCCGGTTGAAACCATTAACCTGGCGGGTTTTGACGGGGGCATGACTCCCGCGCCGCGGGGACGATGGAATGCCGTGGTCACCATCAGCGCCCGGAACCACGGGGGCGATCCGGAATCCGGCGTCACGGCCGAAGGCATCTGGAGCGACGGGACCAGCGGAACTGCGTCCTGCAGCACCCAGGCGGACGGTTCCTGCACCGTGACAAAACAGAATCTGAAAAGCCGCGTGAGCAGCGTAACGTTCACCCTGAACAGTCTTGTGAAAACCGGCATGGTTTACGAGCCGGCTGACAACGCGGTAAACAGCAGCACCGTGGTGAGCCAGTCGGACTCGGACCAGACACCGGTTGCCGTGGATGACGCCTTCCAGGGTGACATCGATACCGCCGTATCCGGCAATGTCATCAGCAACGACGACCCGGGTGACGGTCCGGCAGGTATCGCCGGCAACACCGTGCCCGCCAATGGCACCCTGGATCTGGCCGGAGACGGCGGATTCACTTACACCCCCGACGGCGGGTTTACCGGTACCGACAGCTTTACCTACAGCATCTCGGACCAGGATGGTGATGTCAGCAACACCGCGACCGTCAGTATTACCATCAGCGGAATTGCGCCGCCTCCTTCGGGCGATCCCTCGATCAGCCTGCGTCCCTTTAAAGTGAAGGGGAAACAACGGGTCGAGGTGACCTGGCTGAACTTCGGCGGCGACACCGTGGAAATTACCCGTGACGGCAATCCGGTGGCTGAGTCGCCTACTGTCAATGATGGTTCATATGAAGACCAGATCGGTGTCAAAGGAGGAGGCCAAACCTACGACTATACCGTCTGCGAGACCGGCGCCAGCACCTGTGTCAGCGCCTCGACCGGTTTCTGACGGGTTACCTTCAACCGTTCTGGAGAATTTCGCTCGATTATCGATTACCATCATTTTTTGGCTGAAGATTCGGACAAACGGCAATGAAAGACCTGCACAAGTTCTACATTAACGGCGAGTGGGTTGAACCACTTTCGCGGCGCGAAATGGACGTGATCAATCCGGCCACGGAGGAGACCATTGCGACCATAACCATGGGCTCGTCAGAAGACGTCGACCGGGCCGTCGCTGCGGCGAAAATCGCGTTTGCGAGCTATTGCCGGACGACCAGGGAAGAGCGCCTGGCCCTGTTGGAAAAATTCCTGGAAATCTACCGGGAACGCTACGAAGAAATGGCGCAGGCGATTACGGCCGAAATGGGCGCGCCGATCTCGATGTCGCGCGACTCCCAGGCCGATTGCGGGGTGGGGCACCTGCAGGGATTTATTGATGCGCTGGCAGCGCAACAGCAGCGGCAAACCCTGTATAACGGCGACACGCTGGTGCGCGAACCGATCGGCGTCTGCGGCCTGATCACCCCCTGGAACTGGCCGATGAACCAAGTCGCGCTGAAGGTGGTTCCGGCGCTGGCAACCGGTTGCACCTGCGTGCTGAAACCATCCGAGTTCACGCCGCTTTCTGCCGCGCTTTACGCCGAAATGCTGCACGATACCGGGTTTCCGGCGGGTGTGTTCAACCTGGTCAACGGTGACGGCCCAACGGCCGGAGCAACGCTGTCGAAGCACGCAGATATCCAGATGATTTCCTTTACCGGCTCTA
>JABDLD010000081.1 GCA_013001885.1 Lysobacterales bacterium | reverse complement strand
GCCGATTAGTGCACAGGGATGTCTTGAACGTGTCCAGGCAGCTGATACCCGGTTGCTCACCGGGTTCGAAGCGCAGAGCATCGGCAAGGCATGGTTCATGCAGTCAGGGCGGACTTGCGGAGTCGCGAGTGCGCCGCGGCATTCTGAGTGTTTTTCGCTTGCTTGGAATCTTACTTACAGCAGGGCTTTTGCGTGGTGCCGCAGGTGGTCCTCGATAAACGTCGATACGAAGAAGTAGCCGTGGTCGTAACCTTCCTGCATCCGCAGTTCCAGCGGGTAATGGCTGGCGATGCAGGCTTGCTCGAGCGCTCCGGGTTTAAGCTGGTCGGTCAGCCACTCATCTTCCGTTCCCTGGTCGATCAGCAAAGGCAGTTTTTCTTTCGCGTTCCCGATCAGCAGGGCCGCATCGTACGGGGCCCAGTCGTTGCGGTTCTCGCCGAGGTAGTTGGACAGCGCTTTTTGGCCCCAACCGCACTCGGATGGGTGGCAAATTGGCGCGAAGGCTGAGACGGAGGCATATTTGCCGGGATTGCGCAGGTAGCAAACCAGTGCACCGTGCCCGCCCATGGAGTGGCCGCTGATCCCGTACTTTTCGGTAACCGGAAAATATTCATTCACCAGCGCGGGAAGTTCTTCGGTCACGTAATCGTACATGCGGTAGTTGCGTGACCAGGGTTCCTGCGTGGCGTTGACGTAGAAGCCCGCGCTGGATCCGAAGTCCCAGTCGTCGTGCTCACCCGGAAAATCGGTGCCGCGCGGACTGGTGTCGGGGCAAACGATGGCGATGCCGAGTTCGGCGGCGATGCGCTGGGCGCCCGCCTTGATCATGAAGTTCTCATCGGTGCAGGTCAGCCCGGACAGCCAATACAGCACCGGCACGGGCTTTTCCCTTGCCTGCGGCGGCAGGAAAATGCCGAAAATCATGTCGCAGTCACAGGCCGCGGAGCGGTGCTTCACCCGCTGAATTTCGCCACCGAATGTGGCGGTTCGGGAAATGACTTCCATCAGCGGCATCCGGTCAGTAAATCACGACGGAACGGATGCTCTTGCCTTCGTGCATCAGGTCAAAAGCCGTGTTGATCTCGTCCAGCCCCATGGTGTGCGTAACCATATCGTCGATATTGATCTTGCCCGCCATATAGTTGTCCACGTAGCCCGGCAGTTCGGTGCGTCCCTTGACACCGCCGAAAGCCGTTCCGCGCCAGACGCGCCCGGTTACGAGCTGGAACGGGCGGGTCGAGATTTCCTGCCCGGCGCCGGCCACTCCGATGATCACGGACTCGCCCCAGCCCTTGTGGCAGCACTCGAGGGCCGAGCGCATCAGGTCGACGTTGCCGACGCATTCGAAGGAATAATCCGCACCGCCGTCGGTCAGATCGACAATGACATCCTGGATGGGCTGGTCGTAGTTTTTCGGGTTGACGAAATCGGTTGCACCCAGCATGCGGGCCATTTCAAACTTGTCCTCGTTGATATCGACACAGACTATGCGCTTGGCTTTTGACATGACGGCGCCCTGGATCACGCTGAGGCCGATACCGCCCAAACCGAAGACCACGATGGTCGAGCCGGGCTCGGCCCTGGCCGTGTTCAACACGGCGCCGATCCCGGTGGTGATGCCGCAACCGAGCAGGCAGACTTTATCGAGCGGAGCGGCCTTGTTGATTTTCGCAATCGCGATTTCGGGCAATACGCTGTATTCGGAGAACGTCGAGGTTCCCATGTAGTGATACAGGGTCTTGCCGTTTTTCGAGAACCGGCTGGTGCCGTCCGGCATCAGGCCTTTGCCCTGGGTCGCGCGAATAGCCTGGCACAGATTGGTTTTACCCGATTTGCAGAAGCTGCACTCGCCACATTCCGGCGTGTACAACGGAATGACATGATCCCCGGGTTGCACGCCGGTTACTCCAGCGCCGACTTCCTCGACGACTGCGCCGCCTTCATGGCCCAGGATAGACGGAAACAGACCTTCGGGATCTTCCCCGGAAAGGGTGAATGCATCGGTGTGACAGACACCGGTGGCCACATTGCGCACCAGTACCTCGCCCGCTTCCGGGCCGGCCACGTCGATTTCTTCAATGACCAGGTTTTTGCCTGCTTCCCAGGCGACGGCGGCTCTCGACTTCAATGGGCTATTTCCTTTTCGGTGAACAGGTAGTCTTTCAATTCCTTGTCAAAGGCAGGGTCTCTCCTGCGGATCCACTCCAGCACCATCGCTGCGTGCTCTTTTTCCTCGTCACGGTTGTGGGCGAGGATGGACTTGAGCTCGGCGTCATTGCAGGCATCCACGCGCTGGTTGTACCAGTCCACGGCTTCCAGTTCTTCCATCAACGAAATGATGGCCCGGTGCATGTCGCGTGTTTCCGTGCTCAATTCCTCAATGGGTTCATGATAGCCTTCATTTGCCATTCGTATTCTCCAGTCAGGATTTCAATACATCCGCCAAAGGGTTGGCGGCGTGCAGATGAACATCGGTTTGCGGATACGGAATGTTGCAGCCTGCCGCTTCGAGTTCCAGCTTGCCTTGTTCCAGAATGTCGCCCCAGACGGTCCAGTAGTCCTCGGTCCGCGCCCACGGCCGCACCGCGAAATCCACGCTGCTGTCGCCGAGATTCAGCACGAAAATACTGGTCGCGGGATCATCCAGCACCTTGGGATGGTCGGCGCAAATGCGCGTCAGCACTTCGCGCGCGACCTTCAGGTCGTCGTCATAACCGACGCCAAACACCAGGTCGACCCGGCGCTGGTCGTTGGCCGTGTAGTTGGTGATCGTGTCGGCAGCTACCTGGCCGTTAGGGATAATGATCTGCTTGTTGTCCGGGGTGGTCATGATGGTGCTGAAAATGCGCACTTCATTAACCTTGCCGGTGACGCCGGCGACCTCAACGACGTCGCCCTTGACGAACGGCCGGAACATCACCAGCATCACGCCGGAGGCGAAATTGCCCAGCGAGTCCTTAAGGGCCAGGCCGACTGCCAGGCCGGCCGCGCCCACCACGGCCAGCAGCGAAGTCACCGGCAGGCCCAGTGTATCGAGCGAGGCCAGGATGACGGCCACCAGCAGGATCGCGTAGACGACGTTTGACAGGAAATTGATCAACGTCGGGTCGGCATCGCGTGCTGTCATCAGCTTTTTGACGAAGGCCGTGATGCGTCTGGCAATCCACTTACCAATGATGTAGATAACCAGCGCGAGCACGATTTTCCCGCCCCAGCTGGCAATCAGGGGTACCCAGTCAGTGTTGGTTACGAGTTCTTTGATTGCTTCCAATGTTCTCTCCTGTCAGGTCAAGTCAAGTCTGCGCCGGGCTCCAGGAACTGTTCCATCCTGTCTGCGGCCAGCGCGATATTGCGTATCGTGTAATCCAGTTCCTGTTCGCCCACGTAGGCATAGGGCAGGTTCTCGCACATCTTGATGTAGGGAACGCTGTCGAGGTCGCCTACCGCGAGATATCCAACCCGCTGGGTCAGATTGATCCGCAGGCATTTCTCGGCATCCAGGTCATCCAGCGGCGCCACCGGCGTTTCCACCCGCAGTACCCGGCGCCCCTCGCTGGTTTCCAGTTCCGCCAGAAAGATACTCTGGCGCCGGTTGCCGTCACCGATCCGGTATTCAAAACTGATGATGAACGGTTCATCAATCCTCAGTTCATAAAGGTCGATCATGTGTTGGCGGACTTCCGAAAATGTCTCCATAGAATTCTCCAGGGTAGGCGGCGCGGCTACTTGGGCGCCAGCCTGACTGCGCCGTCAAGGCGGATGGTCGTGCCGTTCAGGTACGGGCTCTCGATGATGTTTCCGGCCAGCACGGCAAACTCTTCAGACTTCCCGAGGCGGGACGGAAACGGAATGGAGGCGGACAGCGACTCCTGGATGTGTTCCGGCATGCCGTCGACCATCGGGGTCCAGAATATTCCCGGTGCTATGGTCATCACGCGAATGCCGAAACGCGAGAGTTCGCGCGCCATTGGCAGCGTCATCCCGACCAGGCCGGCCTTGGATGCGGAGTACGCGGCCTGGCCGATCTGGCCTTCATAGGCTGCCACCGACGCGGTGTTGATGATTATTCCGCGTTCGCCGTCTTCGTTTGGTTCATTGTGTTGCATGACATCGGCGGCGGCCTTGGCCACGTTAAAGCTGCCCACCAGGTTGACGTTGATCGTGGCGCTGAATAAAGACAGCGCCATGGGCGCTTCGCGGCCCAATACGCGGCCGGCCCCGATGATGCCGGCGCAATTCATCGCCACGTTGAGCCCGCCGTTGATTTCCGCCGCCCGCCGAACCGAGGCAATGACGCCGTCCTCGGAAGTCACGTCGGTGCGAACGTATATTGCGCCCAGCTCAGATTCTGCTGCGGTGCCCGCTTCGTCGTTCACGTCCATCATAACGGCGCTGCCGCCGTTGGCGAGGATATGGCGGGTTACAGCAAGGCCGAGGCCGGACACGCCGCCCGTTACCAGTGCTTTAACCTGGTTTAGTTGCATGGGGTGCACTCCTTCCGAATCGTATTGTGTGGTGCCGAATTAAATTCAGGTTCAGTTTACCTGTCAATGGGCCGCTTCGCTAAATTTCGATAGCGACCGCCACCGCTTCACCGCCGCCGAGGCACAAAGATGCGACTCCGCGCTTCAAACCACGATGTTGCAGCGCATGGATCAGTGTCACCAGGATCCTCGCACCGGATGCGCCGATCGGGTGGCCCAGTGCGCAGGCTCCGCCGTTGACGTTCACCTTTTCATGGTCCAGGCCGTTGTCTGCCATGGCGGCCATCGTCACGGATGCAAAGGCTTCGTTGATTTCAAACAGATCGACTTCCTGCATTTTCCAGCCGGCCTTCTCAACCACCTGGGCAATCGCTGCGGACGGCGCGGTGGTGAACCATTCGGGCTCGTGAGCATAGGTTGCATGCGCAACGATCCTGGCCAGCGGCTGCAACCCGCGCTTTTCGGCTTCCTGGGCCGTCATCAGCACGGTGGCTGCGGCGCCGTCGGATATCTTCGATGCGTTAGCCGCGGTCACGGTGCCGTCTTTCTTGAAAGCGGGGCGCAGCGTGGAAATTTTGCCGATGTTGCAGCGGTGCGGTTCCTCGTCTTCGGCATACGTGTGCTCTTCACGACGCACGGTAACCGTGACCGGCACAATTTCATCCTTGAAATCACCTTCGTGGACGGCGCGCTGCGCACGTTCGACGGACTTCACCGCAAAGCCGTCCTGGTCGGTGCGCGAGAAGCCGTATTTGTCGGCGCACATTTCGCCAAACATGCCCATCATCTGCTTATCGTAAGGGCTTTGCAGCCCGTCCCAGAACATATGGTCCAGCATTTCGCCGTGGCCCATTCGCTGCCCGCCCCTGGCTTTCGGCAGAAGGTAAGGCGCATTGGTCATGGACTCCATGCCGCCGGCGGCCACGATTTCGGAGCTGCCGGCCTTGATGGCGTCATGGCCCAGCATCACCGCTTTCAGGCCAGAGCCGCAAACCTTGTTGACGGTAGTGCAGCCAACGGATGTCGGGACACCGGCCTTCAGAGACGCCTGACGGGCAGGCGCCTGGCCAAGCCCGGCAGGCAGGACGCATCCCATGATGACCTCGCTCAATTCAGCCGCATCGATGCCGGCGTGGCTGATGGCGCCGTCGATGGCTGCGGCCCCCAGGTCGAGCGCACTGGCGTTATTGAACTGGCCCTGGAAAGAGCCGATGGGGGTGCGCTTGGCACCGACAATGACAACTGTTCGATCAGACATCTGAATTTCTCCGTGGTATCAGGGCCAGTTACAGGCTTTAGTTGTGTGGGCGCATTGCCTTCGGATCAATGCCGGCGGTCTCTTCCCGGGAACCGGTGCGCCTTGCCCATGAAGGGCATTTTGAGCTTGCCGAGGATTTCAATGCGCTCTTCGGCCATGCGGTCGGCGGCTTGCCAGGTGGGAATACCGTCACGCTCCGCGATGTCGAAGATCTTGCCGAGATTGTAATAGATCGTGCGGGTCATCCGCAGTGCGCGTTCGTGGTTCCAGCCTTCGAATTCAATCGAGACATTCATCAGGCCGCCGGCGTTAACCGCGTAATCCGGAGCATAGAGAATGCCGCGGGCTGCCAATTCATTGCCGGCCTCGTTGTTGGCCAGCTGGTTGTTGGCCGGGCCGGCGACGATCTTGCACTTAAGCCGTGGCAAAGTGTCCTCATTGATTACGGCGCCCAGTGCGCACGGTGCGAAAACGTCGGCCTCGACATCATAGATCTCGTCCGTTCCAACCGCCTCTGCGCCCAGCTCCACCGCTTCTGCCACGGAGTCTTCCATGATGTCGGTGATGAATACCTTCGCGCCTTCCTTTTGCAGTTGCCTGACCAGGTGTAAACCTACGTGGCCTGCGCCCTGGACAGCAAAACTGTATCGAGACAGATCTTCATCACCGAATACCTTTTGCAGGGCGGCCTTCATGCCCTGGATTGAGCCGTACGCGGTGTAGGGGGAGGGATCTCCCGAGCCGCCATGCGCCTGGTGCACACCCACGACGTTTTCGGTTTCCTGAAAAATGAATTCCATGTCATTTACGTCAATGCCGACGTCTTCAGCCGTGATATAGCGTCCGTTCAGCGAGTCGATAAAACGGCCAAAGGCGCGGAACAGAGCTTCGGATTTATTTTTTCGGGGGTCACCCATGATGACGGCTTTACCGCCGCCCAGGTTCAGCCCGGAAACCGCTGCCTTGTAGGTCATGCCGCGCGACAGGCGCAGCACATCCCTCAATGCTTCCTCTTCGGTGGCGTAAGGCCACATCCGGGTGCCGCCCAGAGCGGGGCCCAGGGTCGTGTTATGGATTCCGATGATCGCTCTGAGGCCGGCATCTTTGTTGTGACAGAAAACGATCTGCTCGTGTTCGGATTCGAAGACGGTGTCGAAAAGTTCCATCGCTATTACCTCCGTGGTCACCTCTCTATTTTAAGAGAAACGCTCAATGATCACGGGCATTTCAGAGGTTTTATTGATGTGGATTAGGTGGGCGCGGAGGGGGTGGTGCCCTCCGCGCCGGGTCGATGTTCTTAGGGCTGTGCAATCTCGTTGCCATCCTCGTCCAGCAGCCTGATGGGCATACCCAGCGGTTCCAGTACCGGTCGGATTTCAGGGATGTCCCCAACCACGACGATCGCCATGTTATCCGGTTGGATCAGCCGGCTCGCCAGTTCGTTCAGCGTCTCGCGGGCGGTTTCTGCCATCAGGTTTTTTTGCTGCTTGCGATAATCCAGCGGCAGGTCGTAGCGGAGCACCTGGGCCAGCAGGCCGAGCTTCGCCCCCGGCGTTTCGTAGCTGCGAGCGTCGCGTTGCCCGACGGCATTTTGCATAAACGCATATTCATCCTCGGTCATTCCGCTTGACGAATAGGATTCCAGCTCCTGCAGGACCTCGGTAATTGATCCAGCGGTCGCTTCCTTGTTGATTTCCGAGGAGATACGGAAGCTGCCCAGTTCCGGCCCCCCGTTGAAACCGCTGTAAATACCGTAGGTGTAGCCCTTTTCTTCCCGCAGGTTGAGATTGATCCGGCTGTCGAATGTGCCGCCCAGGTTGAAATTCATCAGACCGGCCAGGAAATATTCACCCAGCGCATCGAACCTGATCGACGGATGGGCCATGCGCAGCGTGGATTGAGCCGCGCCCTCCTTGTTCACCAGGTAGATGGTCCGGCCGTCAATCTGAGGCAAGCCTTCAATCGGATCGCGAACGGCTTCGGAAGTTTCGAGTTCGCCAAGGCCTGCCAGGCTGGGCAACAGTGCGTCCTGGGGCAGGCTGGTACTGACCAGCACACCCCTGAGATGCCGGGGAATATGGGCGGCATAAAACGCTTTTACATCGTCCAGGCTGATGTTGCTTACCGTCGAAGGGAGGCCCGATCCCGGATAGGAAAGGGGGTGTTCCGGGCCGGCCAGAACGGCGCCCAGCGCGCGATTGGCCAGCGCAGACCCGGATTTGCGGGCTTGCATCAACGACTCCATCTGGCGGCTTTTAACCCGGTCGAAATCTTCCTGCGTGAAAGCCGGCTCCAGCAACCGTTCCAGCATCAGCCGGACACCGGCATCGAGGTGCTTGCTCAACACATTGAGCGAGACCGAGGTTTCGTATTGGCCGGACGTCACGCCCACTGATGCGCCGATTCGCTCAAGAGCCTCGCTGAATTCCGCAGCGCTGCGCTGCAGAGTGGCTTCCCGCATCAGGCTCGCGGTCAGGCTGGCAAGGCCGGCTTTGCCTGCGGGCTCATCGCGCTGGCCCATCTCGAACAGCGCCCGGATCGTGACCGTGGGTGTTTCCGTGTTGGGCACGGCAAGCAGGCGCACACCGTTGCCCAGGGTGGTGTCCCATATCGGCGGCAGATCGGCCAGCGGGTTCGCCGACGGCTGCGGCTGCATACTGCGGTCGAAACTATCCTCCCAGGTCCTCAGGGCCGGTGGATTTTCCCCGGGAGGCGGGGAAACACTCGGTTTTTCCAGCACTTCAGCAACAGCCAGTGTTTGGTAGTCAAAATTCTGCGGCTTCGCCGCCCATTCGGGCTTGCCGTTGGGCACGATACTCAGGATGACGGCAGGTTGGCCGGCAACGTATTTTTCAAATGCGCGAACCACGTCTTCACGGGTCACAGCCGCATAGCGCCTGATGTCATCAGTCGCGGTTTTCGGATCGTCGTTGAATGTTTCGGCGAACGCCAGGTTGCGGACTTTGCCGGCCACGCTCTGCATGCCGAATACCTGGCCCGACTCGAAGCCCGCGATGAACTTTTGCAGATCGTCGTCATTCACTCCGCGTTCGCTGAATTCGAGCATCGTCTCCCTGACAGCTGCTTCCATTTCGGCCAGCGTCTCTCCGGATGCGGGGTTCTGCACCACGATAAAAGACATTTCACAGGCCAGTTCGCGACACGGATGGCTGACATATGCGCTGACCGCACGACCCGTCTGAACCAGGCGCTGGTAAAGCAGGGAAGCCTGGCCGACGCCCAGTATTTTCGCAGCGGCGTCCAGCGCAGCTTCGTCTGGGTGCTGGTAATGCACGGTCGGAAACAGCATGGCGATGGCGGGAAGATGAATGTTGTCTTCGAGCGTGATGTAACGGTCCTGGTCGAGTTGGCCCGGCATCGGTTCCATGTCCTCTACTTCCGGACCGCTGGGGATCGGGCCGAAATAGCGGGCGATCCATTCCAGCGTTTGCTGCCTGTCGAGGTCGCCGCCGATGGTCAGTGTGGCGTTATTCGGTCCGTACCAGCGAAGAAAAAAGCGCTTCAGATCGTCCAGGTCCGCCGCGTCGAGGTCTTCGATCCAACCAATCACCGGCCACGAGTAAGGATGATTCGATGGGTAGAGATTCTTCATCATCGTCTCGCTGGTCCTGCCGTAGGGCCTGTTGTCCACCCGTTGGCCGCGCTCATTCTTTACGGCAGCACGCTGTACTTCGAATTCCTCCTGGCTTACCGCCTGCAGCAGCAGGCCCATGCGGTCCGCCTCCAGCCAAAGCGCAGTTTCCAACTGGTTGATGGGCAGCGTTTCATAATAGTTGGTGCGATCCGAATTGGTAGATCCGTTCAGCGTACCGCCACCGTTGGAAATGATCTTGGAAAACTCGCCGGATTCGACGTTTTCCGAACCCTCGAACATCATGTGCTCGAAGAAATGCGCAAATCCGGAGCGGCCTTGTTCCTCGCGCGCCGAGCCCACGTGATAAGTCACATCGACATGGACCATCGGATCAGAGTGGTCTTCGTGTAAAACCACCGTCAGCCCGTTATCGAGTTCATATTTTCCGTAGGGGATAGCGAACTCGCCATCGGCGCCGATGAACTCTTCCACCAGCGTTACGCCATCAGGCAGCGGAATGGATGGAGGGGCTTTGGTGCCTTGAGTTGTAACTTCGGTCTCAGTTTGCTCGCAAGAGGTCAGAATGGCCGCCAAAAGGGCCATGAACAGCAAAGGCTTAAACTTTTTGATCATTTGGATTTCCAGGTCTGATTGTTGCGCTTCGGAACACGTCTTTGTTACGACCCACGGGAGCATACAAGAGTTCACCGGGCGGCGCCTGCTGGTAAAAATCCGGGGGCTGATAAAGTCGCGGCAGATGACCGGAAAGTCATCTGCCGCATTATCCCGACACACTTTAGTCGGGTGGCGAGTCATTCTGCCATCCCGTGCGTGTGAAAACAGGTCCTTCTGTTTACCCCTTCTTCCAGCTAACGATACTCCAATTTTTTAAAATATGCAAATTTGGCTAAAGCCAAAATCGTTTAAAACAGAATTTTGGGGCGATCCGCTGATAAGCAGACGCCCCGGGCCCTGTGTTTGCCAGCGCTATCCATTACAATGACCGCACAGCAACAGGAACGATTTGATGAGCCAACCCGCTGACCAGCTGCCCCGGGCAAAAACCGAAGTCTCCACGCCGTTGCGTTTCGTGACGGCCGCTTCCCTGTTCGACGGCCACGACGCCGCGATCAATATCATGCGCCGCCTGATCCAGGCGCAAGGCGCCGAAGTGATACATCTCGGCCACAACCGCAGCGTGCTGGATATCGTGCGTGCCGCGATACAGGAAGATGCGGACGGAATCGCGATCTCTTCTTACCAGGGCGGGCACATCGAGTTCTTCAAGTACATGGTGGACCTGTTGCGCGAGAGAGGTTCCGGCCACATACGTATTTTCGGCGGGGGCGGCGGAACCATTACTCTCGATGAAATCCAGGAGTTGCAGGCCTACGGAGTCGAGCGTATCTACCACCCGGATGACGGCATGGGCATGGGCCTGGTGGAAATGATCGAGGACGTGGTGAAGCGGGCGGCGGACCACCGCGTGCTCACGGAGCACCCCGGGCAGTTGAAACTGGAAGACGATAAAACCATCGCCAATGTCCTGTCGGCACTGGAGGACGAAGTTTTCAGTGAGGCTGAACTTCGGCTCAAACGCAGGGAATGGCAGGGCCGGGAAAAACAGGCGCCGGTCATTGGCCTGACGGGCACCGGCGGCGCCGGCAAATCGTCAGTGACCGACGAATTGCTCAACCGCTTCGCCCAGAGTTTTCCCCACATGAGGATCGCGGTTCTTGCGGTAGACCCCACCCGCCGGCGCACCGGAGGAGCCCTGCTGGGTGATCGCATCCGGATGAACAGCCTGCGCAACGAGAATATTTACATGCGGAGCATGGCGACCCGGCGCCAGCACCTCGCAACGTCCGCGATTTTGCAGGACGCAATCTCTGTCCTGAAATCCGCAGGCTTCGACCTCGTGATCGTCGAGACCGCCGGTATCGGCCAGTCCGACTCTGAAATCGTCGATATGGTCGATTTCCCGGTTTACGTAATGACCAGTGATTTCGGCGCGCAGAGCCAGCTCGAGAAAATCGACATGCTGGATTTTGCCGAGCTGGTCGTGCTGAACAAGTTTGACAAGCGTGGATCAGAGGATGCGTTGCGCGACGTTCGCAAGCAGTGGAAACGCAACAAGCTGGCGTTCCATGCGCTGGACGACGACGTGCCCGTGTACCCGACCATTGCCAGCCAGTTCAACGATCCTGGCGTGACCTGGATGTTCGTTAACCTGTGCCGGCTGCTGCGGGAAAAATTGGCACTGCCGGACGGACAGTGGACCCCGGAGTTGGATACGTCGGTAAAGGCGCCCAACGCCACCGTGCTGATTCCCGGGCCCCGCACGCGCTATCTGTCTGAAATCGCGGAGCAGGGCAGGAAAATCAACCAGGATGCCGTGCGGCAGGCCGAGGCCGCCAGCAAGGCGCAAAATTACTTCGAGTCGCTCAAGGCGCTGGGTGATGAACATCTGCCTGAGCCGTTTGCCCGCTATGTATCCTTCGCGCTGCGGGACGAAGCTGCTGACCGGTCCATGGTGTTGCTACGCCAGCGCTACGACAGCGCCATGGCAGAGCTTTCGGAAGACGCCGTGCAGCTGCTGCGAAGCTGGCCGGAACGAAAGAAAGGCCTGCGTACGGAACAGTATCGTTACGAAGTGCGCGGCCGTGAA
Organism: Lysobacterales bacterium; assembly: GCA_013001885.1. Lineage (GTDB taxonomy): Bacteria > Pseudomonadota > Gammaproteobacteria > Xanthomonadales > SZUA-36 > JAHEFT01. The sequence continues at coordinate 6,586 of JABDLD010000081.1, read as the reverse complement.
ATCACGGGTAATAATTTCAAGCAATCGCTGAGCCGGCTGCAGATTCCGAAAATCGGCATGCCGCGTGATGCGGACTGGGGTGAGTTGCTCTCATTCCTGATGCGCGAAAATCTGCCTGGCTCCTATCCCTATACGGCCGGCGTGTTTCCGTACCGCCGGGCCGGCGAGGACCCGATACGAATGTTTGCCGGGGAGGGCACTCCAGAGCGCACCAACCGCCGGTTTCATTTGCTGGCGCACGGTCAGCCGGCGGTTCGACTCAGTACGGCTTTCGATTCAGTCACTCTGTACGGCGAAGACCCGCATAAACGGCCTGACATCTACGGCAAGGTGGGCAACTCAGGGGTGTCGATCGCGACGCTGGACGACATGAAAAAGCTGTACTCCGGTTTCGACCTGTGTTCGCCGAACACCTCGGTTTCAATGACGATCAACGGGCCGGCTCCCATGATTTTGGCTTTTTTCATGAACACGGCGATTGATCAGCAGGTCGAGCTTTACCTGCACAAACACGGCAAGTGGGAAGAGGCCAAAAAGAAAATCGCCACGTATTTTGGAGATCGCCTGCAGCCCCGTTATCACGGTGAACTGCCCGAGGGTAACAACGGGCTCGGACTGGCCATGCTCGGCATCACCGGGGATATGCTGATCGATACCGAAACCTATGCGAAGATCAAGGCCGAGACGCTGACCAAAGTCCGCGGCACCGTTCAGGCCGACATCCTGAAAGAGGACCAGGCCCAGAACACATGCATATTCTCGACCGAGTTCGCAATGCGCATGATGGGTGATATTCAGCAGTACTTTGTTGAACACGGCGTGCGTAATTTCTACAGCGTATCGATCTCCGGCTACCACATTGCCGAAGCGGGAGCGAACCCTATCAGCCAGCTGGCGTTCACGCTCAGCAACGGCTTTACCATCGTCGAGTACTACCTGGCCCGCGGCATGAAGATCGACCAGTTCGCACCCAACCTGAGCTTCTTTTTCAGCAACGGCATGGACCCCGAATACACGGTGATCGGAAGAGTGGCGCGGCGAATCTGGGCAAGAGCCATGCGCGAACGCTATGGCGCCAACCGCCGCAGCCAGATGCTGAAGTACCACATCCAGACGTCGGGGCGCAGCCTGCACGCGCAGGAAATCCAGTTCAACGACATTCGCACCACGCTACAGGCGCTGTATGCATTGTTCGACAACTGCAACAGTCTTCATACCAACGCCTACGACGAGGCGATCACTACTCCGACAGAAGAATCCGTACGAAGAGCTGTCGCTATCCAAATGATTATTAACAAAGAATTGGGTCTGAATTTCTGTGAAAATCCCTGGCAGGGCAGTTACATCGTGGATGAACTGACCGACCTGGTGGAAGAGCAGGTGTACCAGGAATTCGAACGAATTTCAGAGCGCGGCGGTGTGTTGGGCGCAATGGATACCATGTACCAACGCAGCAAGATCCAGGAAGAGAGCCTGTATTACGAAAGCATGAAACATGACGGCACGCTGCCGATCGTCGGCGTGAATACTTTCCTGCCTAAAGACGGTCACGGTGAAGTGGGTGAAATCGAGCTGATGCGGAGTTCAACCCGGGAAAAAGACCAGCAGGTCGCCAACGTCGAGGCCTTCCGTGCAAGCCATCAACAGCACGCCGGGGCCGTCATCACACATCTTCAACAGGTTGCACGGGAACGTAAAAATACCTTTGAGGCGTTGATGGATGCGGCCCGGTTCTGCAGCCTGGGCACGATCAGCCATTCGCTCTACGATGTGGGCGGCGAGTACCGCAGAAACATGTAAGCAAACACCTCACGGCACTTAAGCTTGTCGCCGCAAAAATGCGCAGCATATTTACGTCCGGTGGAGGCCCGCAGGGCCGAAACGAATTTGAATGTTTTGTAAGGCATTTGCTCAACCTGACAACGCTGCATAAACTAAAAAAGCACCAAAAAACAGTGAACCAAAGCCCATTGGCCGGAATGTATTTTTGAATTTACGAGCAGACCATACTGCGAATTGCCTATGCTTTGAAGGCGGTATGAGTAAAAGCCCTGCACCAACAGCTATCAGCAAGTAACCAATAACCAACATTAGTGAGGGGTAGAGTGTCTGATCAGCGGACATAATGAACACCACGCCAAAGGCAAGCCTGCTCAGAATTTCGAATGGATGGAAATAGGGCTTTTTACTAAATTTAACTATTCCATTCGACCAGTATTCAGGATTGGTTATCATCACGATGCTAAGTAACATCATCAAGAATCCAAAAAATGCGATGCCGTACACTTAATTCCCCACAATATGCCTAATGTCTGAATTAATCGGCGCCGGCATCGCCAGAGTCTGTGTTTAATGATTTGTTATGCGTGGTTCTCGCAGCCTGGTAAATGACTACACCTGCCAAAGCGATCGGTAATATTGAAAACATGCCAAATGCCACATTACCTCTAACAAAAATCAAAACAGTTGATACACCAAATGCTGAGGCAGCTAAAATCGCGCCAAACATTCTTGTTTTTTTCGGGGCCAGTAAAACACCGCCTGCAATCTGAATTAATCCGAATACAATAATTAGAATCTTGCTTAATCCAAAACTCTGCAAAAACTCCATTTCTTGAGGCGCTTGCATTACTTTGGCCAGGCCAGCCGCAATACTTAATAGCGCCAATGCCACAATTATCAGAATATGGATTATCTTCACTGCGGTTTCCTCTTCCGGTTACTGTAACTCACACCTAACGATTGAATTAACCGGCACCAGCATCGCTGATGTCTGTGTTTAATGATTTGTTAAGTTTCTTAACCACCACGGACCCTGCGATAAAGTCGTGCAATGCTCGTCGCTTCTTGTCAAGTAACATTGTTACCAATTCCGACACGGCCCAGGCGCTCCAGCTATAAATTATAACTTGATAAGTCCGAAGCTCCGCGAGCTCCATTTCTGATATTCCGCCGTAGGCCATTAAGTATGCCCAGTGGATGTTTAGTGGCCAGACAATTAATGGAACAATGTCTCTTAGCACGGCCTGACGTTAGCTCAGCTTTGACTCGTGGACATCAAGCACGATCACTCGGGTGATCATTTTCCCGATGGTCTGGCCAAACGCGGCATGCATAAGAATGAAATAGATAACATGGGCGGCGGATGAAGTGAGTATCCAGAGGAATAATGGTAAGCCCTTGACCTGCGTAGATACTATCCAGAAGTGGAGTTGCGAAGCAACATCCGGTGGAGGCCGAAGGCCGGAACTTACTTAAACGCTTTGTTATGTGTTCTAAAGTTCATAGGAGAGCCGATACTTGTGAACATTTTCATCTTGGCTAATGACCATTGATCCGGAGATACCCTGAAGTTCCCCACTTCCCGAGCCCTCGAGAATCCTGACCTCCAACGACTGAGAATTTTTGTCCATGTAACCTTTGTGGAGTAGTGTAAAAGTACCGCTCTTGCTGTCGAGCAAGCCAGAAACCTCTTCAATGGCATAGTAGACCGCCGCTCCCGCTTCCGTTCTTTTGCTGATCATCTGCCCCGTACCGGTTCCATTCAAATCTCCGGCGTAAGTTTTTTCAATTAGCATCCGCCCTACGGGAAAACCATCGTCATCTTGTGGCGTTAAATCAACATTGAATGTTCCAAGTGCGTACATCACCGTCTCCTGTTCTGAAGCTTGGCCCGAGAAAGATGAGTCAAGTAGCGCAAACCACACTACTGACAAAAGAAAGAAACGCTTCATGGCATTTGCCTGAAACATATAACGCTTCGCATCAGCGGTGCCGCTTTCCCGCCCTTCAAACGCAGATTCTGCACAGTGCGATCAAACTCCTCAATCCTCCGATTCTGACTATGCTTGAAGATGCACTTCAGGTCAGACACAACGATGTCAAAACACTCGATCAGCGGCCGTCCGTCTGCATCGCCCTGTTGGACGGGCAATCCACTTGCTAGGCCCGTCGCAACACCCAGATGGCGCAATGGACGTCCGTATTTAGAATCTGTGTCTCCCGTTCCTGCCTCGCCACGTATTCGTCAATCAACTGCTGGAAGGCGGGGTTGCTTGCTCTGACGAGGCTCGCCCGCTGTCGGATCAGGTCCATGTTCCTCTGGTTGACCGAATGGGTCTGCTCCATCGGGCAGATGACTTCCTGGGCCACCACGTCACCGCAGGCCGTCAATTGGCGAAGTGTCTCCGAGTGACCAGCATACCCTTCAACCGACGACAGAAGCGCCACACCGTCCGCCAAGAAGCCATCTTCGATTACGATGTACCCACCCGCGCGAACCAATCTCCGAAGCCCTGCAATGGTCTGCTCATAGTTCCCCAATACAGGTCCGACGCTCAGCAAGAGGGCTACATCGTACTGCTCTTCCTGCACGAGCAGATTCCGAATGTCTCCCTGCTCGAAGCGACATCTATGGGAGACACCTCGCTCCGCCGCTAGCGCCCGAGCGGCCTGCAGAAACGGCTGGAAGGCGTCGATGCCCTTGACTTGGACGCCCAGTTGCTCAGCAAGGGCCACGGCCACGGCGCCCTTCCCGCAAGCCAGATCGAGAACAGTGGACTCCGGCTCCACTCCTGCCGACTCTAGAATGGCAGCAACCTGATCGGCCGAGGGACCCAACTCCCACAGGTCGGTCAGGAGCTCTGGTAGTAGGGGCAGAAGCCGTACGTCGGCCTCCATCGCTTGCGCGACCGACTCGTCCAGGTTCATCGTGAAGACTCCAAACATGCACGGCGTGGACTGACTGCCACGAATTGGCTCTCGCGAAGCATGTCGCTGTCCATGAACAGCCCATAAAAAAATCCGTCGATACGACGAGCAGTCATGTGATATCAGTTTCCCGTGCGCATAACGTCTGAGTTAAGCGGCGCCGCGGAGCGGCGTGCGGTGGAGCCAGCTTGCGGGCGAAACGTCCTTAAACGATTTGTTATATTTTTCACCCGAAACCCAATTGGGACAGTACAACTGCGATAAGGATGGCAAATACAATAATTCCCAACGCTACGCCTATGAACTGAAAGGCAATTGCGAGTCCACCGAGTAAGCCCGCGCCAACGGCAACCCTGGTACTTTCCTTTCTCGCAAAAGCCACCACACCAAGAATAACGGCAAGTCCTCCCAATACTGCCGTCGTAATGTAGGTGGCCTTATCTAGGTTCATTTTCGAGACATAGGTCTTCTTCTCAATCACTTCTCCTTTCAATGCGGCAACAGTGGCGTCTCGAATTGCCACTGCTTTTTCAGCGACAGAAGTCTCGATAGTTGGCTGCGGTGAGAAAGGACCGGCGTAGAAATGGACTAGGGCCAGGAGAAGGGCAAGGGCACCGACTAATAGTCCGATATTTCCTAGCTTTGAGTTGACTTCAGCCATACCAAATATAACGTTTTAGTTAAGCGGGGCGTGCATAGCACGCGTCCGGTGGAGGCCGCAGGCCCGTAACGAACTTGAACGATTTGTTATGCGGCAACTTCAACGTAATCAACGGAACTGCTTGGTATCGGAATCAATAATCCGTCTTCTTTCAAACCCTCAAGATGAAATTCTATAGCCTCTCTGATTTTCTTTTCGACGTCTTCGATTGTGGAGCCAGTTGCAACACAACCCTGAAGATCAGGCACATAAGCTGAGTAGTTTGACTCAGCTTGCTCAATCACCACTGCATATTTCATAATCAGCCTCTATTTCCAACCCGCCTGTTTGTAAATACTATTCAAGGTACCGGGGGCCAAGTCGTCACTCGGCTTACCTGAAACTGTAACGCGTCCTATTTTAACAGGATGTTTAAATTGACGATGGCTGCCTTTCATACTTGCTTGCTTCCAACCATCATGTTGCAGGCGTTTAATAATATTTCGTACTTTCAAGTCACCTTTTTAGCAAGGTTACCAGAAGCCGAATATCAGCATTTTCCTCCAATGTTTATAGCTAAATCACCGCAACTCACAAAGAGCATAACGTTTTAGTTAAGCGGCGCCGCGGCGCGGCGTCCGGTGGAGCCAGCTTGCTGGCGGAACGTACTTTAACGCTTTGTTATACGTTGTTCTCATTTTTGGGCCAGTTCCACGCGTACCATACGACAAGGGCCGTAAGTGTAGTTTCTATAGCCGCAAAGAACTTGTAGAAATACCAGTCAACAGCGTATGTCATAAGAGCCATCAGCAGGGTGAAGAAAATCCCCACGATGATATTTAAAATTCGGTTTGCTCTGGCAGGCAGTGCGATAGATAAAAACACCATTAGGCTTGGGATCGCCATGAGTATGGATGTTCCCATCAGAACACCTTGTGTCACAGACCCCAGGGGCCCCATGTTCCCTTCCAACATACTTTCGAGCTTGCCCGGTGTGTATAGCTCAAAATAGTCACAGTAGATGTAGCAAAACATGGTCGAAGCCCACAGCGCACTGAGTCTTAATTTCGTGTGAATTTTCAGATCAGAGAGTTGTGACATGGTTTTTTTCCTATGCTTTTCAGACGTCAATAGTGCCAGATGATATTGCGAATTGCTCAATTAGAAAAATTACCCAACTTTGATTCAGGACTGGTCGGTAAAAATGGAGAGCTTGTTAGTGTCAAACTTGTACAT
>JABDLD010000059.1 GCA_013001885.1 Lysobacterales bacterium | reverse complement strand
ATCCAGCTCCGTGTAAGTGCCGTTACGATCAGAAGTCCCGAAGTAGTTGACCTTCTGCTCCTCACCTGCCGGAATGTAGGTCAGCATCCAACGGTGGCTCACATCACCCGGCGTAAAGATGCCGTCCATATCCAGCGGCAGTCCGCCCGGGTCCTTGATGGTAAAGGTGACTTCCGGTTGCGCGCCGGCGGCAATCGTGTAATCAGTTATTTCCACAACCAATCCGGGCCGATAATAAAAAAACAACTCGTCCGTCAGATGAAATGCTTTATCGGCAGCAGTGAACCCTACCCGGTCCGGTGTGCCTTCCGCTGATGCGCCCGCGCTTATACCCGTAACGAGCATAAGAGCTGCGATCATCGACCAAAATAACCTGTTCTTCATTTTTAATCTCCTCGAGGGTTACTTTCTGCAGACCGTCGTGAAAAGTGCGGACCGCTCCATGGCATAAAAGAACATTTGCTGACAATAGATTCCATGATTTAAATCAGGAAAAGATTTTAAATGTTGAACTTATTTCAAATTTCTGCCTCCAGGGCGCTTAAAGCAGCCTTTACGGTCACGCCGCCGATTTGATGCTCTGCAGATACCAGGACAGGAACGTCCAGGTGAATTCCTCCATCTCGGACAGGGGCCCGGGGGAGTAATAACGGGAGTTAACACCTTGCTGGTTCCGTTCGATGATGGCCTTGTCGGCCTGGGTCGTCACGTCCCATAGCCAGGTCAGCCGGTCCTTGTCATAATCCTTGCCTTCCTCGGCATCGCCGCGCACCAGCCAGGTGATGTCGCAATCGGCGGAGTTCACGCCGAGCGGAGTAAAGCGGTAGATCACGGCATGATCGCAGTACAGCAGACCGAACGTGACGGGACCTACCTGCACATCGGTCGTGCCTCCGTCAAAGTCCCTGATCGAGCCCAGCAGCGGAGCGACGGGCTGGCCGTCCTCGCTTCCGGTCAGATGATTGCGCAACAGCGGGTAGCGCTCAAAAAAATAGTCCGCGCCGAACGCCGGGGCAGATCCGTACATCTGGCTGACCGCCTTGTCGCTGAGACCGCAAACGCCGGCCCGCGCCATCACTTCGCGGCTGATTTGCTGACTGCGCGCTTCAGGATAGGCCAGGCTGTGCCCCCGTGAATACTCGGGATGGGCCGGGGCGCAGTGGTAGCATTCGGTGTAGTTTTCAACCGCGAGTTTCCAGTTCGAAGCGATCGGGTAACTCTGCCGGTGAGCCACCCTGGCATTTTTCAGCCCGTAGGCTTCCAGGCAGTCCGCCAGGCCCTCCCGCACCAGCGAAAACGGCGCAGGATCCTCCGCAAAATTAACGAATATCATGCCGTCCAGCAAGCCGACGTGAAGGTTCATCAGGCTGATGCCGGATTTATCGAACGATTCTCCCATGTGGGCGGCGGCCCTGAGCTGGCCCGCCAGGTCATAGGTCCAGCCGTGATAGCGGCAGGTGAAGCGCTTGGAGCAACCGCTGCTCTCCAGGCAGACCCGGGAGCCGCGATGCCGGCAAACGTTCAGGAGCGCATTGACCTCGTTCTGCGCGCTGCGCACGATGATCACCGACTCCTCATCGAACTCGAACAAAAACCAGTCGCCCACGTTGGGGATTTCACTTTGGTGCCCGGCGTACAGCCACGATTTGAGAAAAATCTCCTCGACGTCATGCCGGTAGATATCCGGATCACGGTAAAAAGCCTGCGGCAGCGAATAGCGCTTCTGTTGTGTTTCGACGAGCCTGAGTATTTCTGCTTTATCCACTTCCTGCTTCCTTCATGTCAGATGATGGTTTGTTTCCTGCCGGCAGCCGCGCTGTCGCGATACCCCGGCGTGGGGCACATCCCGGTTGGTCCCGGCGCCGTGACCGTCCCCGAATTCCGCATTACATTCCATCGAGGCCGCGTTTGGCCAGCGCCCGCGCAATGACCAGGCGCTGCACTTCGCTCGCTCCTTCCCAGATTCGGTCCACGCGGATTTCCCGGCTGAAGCGTTCAGCGCAATTCTCCCGCATGTACCCGCGTCCTCCAAAAATCTGAACCGCCCGGTCGGCAATGCGATAAGCCGCCTCAGACGCATAAAGCTTTGCAATCGAGCATCGGGCGTGGAGCGATTTAACGTCTTCTCCCCGGTCATGTGCCTCTGCCGCCTCGAACGTGATCAGGCGGGCGGCCCATAACTCCGTAACACTGTCCGCCAGCATCGCCTGCACCAGCTGTTTGTCAATCAGCTTGCCGCCGTCCACCTCACGTTGCTTCGCCCACGCTGTTGCCTCCTCGATCAGGCGTGCTGCCGCGCCGCAATCACGCGCGGCGATCATCAACCGTTCGCGCCGGAACCAGCTGTGCGAAAACGACATACCGTCCCCTTCATCACCAATCCGATTCGCAACCGGCACCAACACGTTGTTGAATCGCAACTCGGGGTGATGGTGGTCGAACGTATGGCTGAACAACGGCACCCTGCTCTGCTCGATGCCGGCCGAATTCTGGTCAACGAAAAACATCGCGTCGCTGCCCGCATGCGGCCCGCTGGTCAGTTTTGCCTGCAGGAACAGGTAGTCGGCGAGGTTGGCGCTGGTAACGAACCATTTTTCGCCGTTGACCAGATAACCCTCATCCGTCAACTCCGCCGTTGTATTGATCACCACGTCCGAGCCGGACTCAGCCTCGGTAATCGCGTAACACTCCTTGCGCTCGCCGCTCATTAACGGCAGCACATAACGTTGCAGCTGCTGTTCGCTGCATGCCTCGAACATCCACTGGTGAGGCTCGGAAAAGCACCAGCACAGCGCATTGGTTACGTGCCCCAGCTGTTCCCACACGGCCACCTGGTCCACGGTACGCAACTGCAGCCCGCCATGCTCCCGCGGCACGTCCATCGAGCTGAACCCCAGCTCAATGGCCATCATTTTGTGGCGTTTGCTGACCTCGGCAGGCAACCGCCCACCATTCATCTCGGCTTCGATTTCGCAGGGGATCAGCTCGTCCTCGGCAAATCGCCGTGCTTTTTCCTGCCATTGCAGAGCGGTGTTATCCAGGTTGAGTTTCAATTCTATGGAGCTCCTATCCGCGGAAATGCCGGGGAAACGTTGTCACGAGGTAAGACATGCAGATCTTCATTGCCTGGTCGCGGCTCATCGACCGGGGATTGGTCAACAGATCCAGCCAGAACCCCGAGGTCATCGCTGAAAGGCAGGCCGCCACCGTCTCTGCAGACAGGTCCTTGTAGCCGCCGAGGCTGATCAATTCCTCGCAGACCTGGACCAGTTCCTTGCGGCAAGCTGCATCCCGCGCGGCGCAAATCTTGCGGTACACCGGCCGCGACTTGCTCTCGCCCCAAAAAGCAAACCAGACGGCCAGCTTGTTGCGGTCGCAGACCGGCGGTTTGAAATCCATCGCCACCAGGGCCGCGAGTTTATCGGCCGGGCTGTCACCCGCATTCCTGAGTGCCTTCTCCCAGGTAACGCGATATTCATCCGCAATGTAGTTCAGGGTTTCCACCAGCAGGCGGTCCTTGCTTTGAAAATGCAGGTTAATGATTCCCTGGCTCAAGCCCGCCTCGCGCGCGACGACGGCCATCGTGGTGTCCGATAACCCGACACTGGCCACCGAACGGATGGTGGCCTGGATCAACTGCTGCTGCCGTTCCTCCTTCGGCGCTGTGCGTTTTTTCAGGGCAGCTTTCATTACTGCCACAATATAAGTGACTGAAATGCGCATTGCAATGAATGAACAATCATTCATTCATGATAGACAAGCACAACCCGGATATGAGAACCTATGGCCGAAACAGAAACCCCGAGGTTCTATGTCCCGCTCTCTCGACCGTTCTAATCGGCATTACCGCCGCGCCGTCAATAAACTTCCGCTGGGCGTCTCTTCAAATTTCCGGTTCTGGGGCGAAGACCGCACACTTTATATTGAACGCGGCCAGGGCAGCCGCCTCTGGGATCTCGATGGCAACGAGTACATCGACTACCGCCTGGGTTACGGGCCCGCCATTCTCGGCTACGCCGATCCGCGGGTCGACCAGGCCGCTCGTGAAGGGATTGAGGTCGGCGGCGTGTTCGCCCTGTCGACCGAGCGTGAATACGAGGTGGCGAAACGCATTTCAAAAATGGTGCCGGCGGCGGAACTGGTGCGGTTCTCAAACTCCGGAACCGAAGCAGTCATGGCCGCACTGCGCCTGGCGCGGGCCCATACCGGCAAGGACTCACATATCGTGGTGGAAGGCGGCTACCACGGTGTTTTCGACTCGGTGCTGTTTTACGCGGATATCGAGGAATGGAAACCGGAAGATGGCGACCCCTCCATCGGCTGCGACAGCGAGGGTATCCCGCGCATCCTCAAAAAACTGGCCTATTTCACCCCGCTCAACGACGCCAATTACCTGGAAGACCTGCTGAAGCGGCATCACCAGGACATCGGCGCGTTCCTGATCGAACCGATCATGGGCAACTGCTGTTCGATCGCGGCCACCCGCGAGTATGTGAGCGCGGCGCGTGAACTGTGTGAACGATACAACGTGGTGATGATCGTTGACGAAGTAAAAACCGGTTTCCGTGTCGCCCGCGGCGGCGTGCAGGAGCTGATGGGATTCAAAGCAGATTTGTGTACTTTCGCAAAGGCGGTCGGCAACGGTTATCCCATTTCCGTAGTTGCCGGACGCGAGGACATCATGCGGCAGATCGGCGACGGCGTGATTCACGGCGGCACGTATACCTGCCACTCGGTGGCCCTGGCCGCGGCGGAAAAGACCCTGGAAATCCTGGACGAGACGGATGCGCTGGAGAGCATCGCAAATTACGGCTCCGCCCTGCAGCAAGGAATGAGTGAAGTCCTGGACGGGCACGGTATCGCACACTCGTTTGTGGGCCACCCTTCCATGGGCGGGCTTTTCTTTCACGAAACACCGCCCAGCACCTACCGCGACTGGTTGAATTCCGACTACACTTTCTATGACACCATGGCCCCCCGCCTGCACGATCTGGGCGTGTTGTGCGAACCGGATTCACGCGAGCCGTGGTTTATTTGCGAGGCACACAGCAAAGACGACAGCCTGTCGCAGACCCTGTCTGCGTTTGCAAAGGCGGTAGAGATTACGCTGGAACAACCGGAGATACGGAGTTGAAACCGTGACCAAAAAATACGATGCCATTGTCATTGGCGCGGGCCATAACGGCTTAACCAACGGCGCCTATCTGGCCAAAGCCGGGCTGAGCACGCTGATGGTGGAAAAGAACGATTATATCGGCGGCGCCACGGTCAGCCGTGAGCTGTACAAAAAAGACTGGAAATACTCAAATTGTTCCTACGTATGCAGCCTGCTTCGACCGGAGGTCTACCGCAGCCTGAACCTGGCGAAATACGGGCTGCAGGTGGTTCCTTACGGCGGCAGCGTAACGATCGCACAGAACGGCGACTACATCGGTCATTTCGTAGATCCGGACGTTTCACGCAGGGAAGTGGCGCGCCACAGCCTGCGCGACGCCGACGCAACGGTGCGCTACGACCGTGACATCATGCGCCAGTGCCGGTTCATTCGGCAGTTCCTGTTGCGCACTCCGCCGGACCCCACGTCGTTCAAGCCACGGGATCTGCTCGAGATGCTGCACCTGGGCAAAGAGGCGATGAAGCTGGGTGAGGACCTGATCTACGACACGATGCGCTTCTACACCATGAGCATCGCTGATTTTCTCGAAGAGTATTTCGAAAATCCGCTGGTTCGGGCTTCCCATTCGGGCAGCGGCATCATCGGTTCCGCGCTGGGTGTGATGTCACCCGGAACCGCCTATGTCCTGCTGCACCACGCCATGGGCGACGTCGACGGCAGCATGGGCGCCTGGGGATTTGCCCGTGGCGGCATGGGCGCGATATCAAAAGCCATGCACGACTGCTTTACCGATCATGGCGGCGATACGGTTGCAGGCTCCGGCGTGGATCGGATCATCGTCAAAAACGGCCGTGCCGTGGGCGTGGCGCTGGAAAACGGTGATGAACATTACTCGGACGTCGTCGTTTCCAACATGACCCTGCCCCGCACTTTCCTGGAGTGCATGGACTCCAGGGACCTGGACGACGGCTTCCTGAAGAAAGTGAAGAACTTCAAAATCCGCGGCTCCTCGGGCAAACTGAATATCGCGCTCGACGGCGCGCCGAATTTCACTGCTCTGGAAGGACACAGCGAGCTGATACGCGGCGACATGCACCTGATCGATTCCACCGAGCGACTGGAACGCGCCTACGACGACTGGAAGAACGGCATCTGGTCGCAGGATCCGTATATCGACATGCTGATTCCGTCAATGACGGACCCGACAATGACGCCGCCGGGCAAGCACTTTATGTCCGTGTTCGTACAATATGTGCCCCCGAAAGTGAACGGCAAGGACTGGACCGACGAGCAGGTGCAGCAGTTCGGGCAGACGGTAATCAACCAGATCGAGGAGTACGCCCCGGGCTTCAAGGATCTGATCCTTCACATGGAGGTCCGGACGCCTCGTGAGCTGGAGAGCGAGGTCGGACTGACGGAAGGCAATATTTTCCAGGGCGAACTGACCATGGACCAGCTCATGTTCAACCGGCCCATTCCGGGTTTCGCGCAGTATCGTGGACCGGTCAAGGGCCTGTACCTTTGCGGCTCGTCCAACCACCCGGGCGGCGGCGTAATGGCTGCGCCGGGCGCCAATGCAGCCCGCGAAATTCTGGGTGACCTGAGAAAGACCAACACGGTTCCGGAGGGCTGGCTCGATGACTGATTCCAGCACGATTGTAATCATCGGCGGCGGCCACAACGGCCTGGTCTGTGCCTCTTACCTTGCGAAGGCAGGCAAAAAAGTCACCGTTCTGGAAGCGGCCGAACAGGTCGGCGGCGCAGCGGCCACGCGTGAATTCGCGCCGGGTTTCAAGGCTTCCTGCGCTCACTTGCTGTATCTGCTGGACGAGGAAATCAGCCAGGAGCTGGCGCTGGAGGCCAACGGGCTGTCCATTGCCAAATCAGACCTGGCCACGATCGCGCTGGCCGCAGACGGGAACCACCGTACGCTGACAGCTGACGGCGTGGAAGGGGTTGGACTTCCGGCTCAGGACCAGGCCGCTTACGCCGAATACCGGCGCTTCATGTCAAAGTTCGCAAACATAATCAGCGGCCTGCACAACAGCATCCCGCCCCGCATTACACAGGAACGCGGCGACCTGATACAACTGGGCAAACTGGCGCTGAAAATCCGCATGTTGGGCCAGGACGATATGCGCGAATTCCTGCGTATCGCCGGCATCAACATATACGACATCCTGAAGGAAAATTTCGAGGACCCATTGTTGCAGGGTGCACTCAGCCTGGACGCGGTGCTCGGTGCCTTCTCCGGACCGCGGTCCAACAACAGCGTCTTCACCGCGCTGCACCGGATGAGCGGCAACAATGCCGGGGCCGCTGGCGCCGTGTCGATTCCGGCAGGCGGCATGGGCGCAGTGACCCAGGCACTGGCCAGCGCAGCGGCCAAAGCCGGTGCAGAAATCCGCATCAGCAGCCCGGTCAGAAAAATCCTGATGGATGACATGCGGGTGTCCGGAGTAGAGCTGGAAGACGGTGAGCAAATCGCCGCCGCGGCCGTAGTCTCTAACGCAGACCCGAGAACGACCATCATGGACCTGCTCGGAGCGCGCCAGGTGGAAGCCAGCTTTGCCCGCAGGATCAACAATATCCGCGCGAAAGGCAATGCGGCCAAGCTGCACCTTGCGCTGGACGGGCTGCCCGAGTTCAAAGGGCTGAGCCAGGCCCAGCTAGGCGAGCGGCTGCTCATCGCACCCTCTGTCGAATACGTAGAGCTGGCCTTCAATCACTGTAAATACGGCGAATACTCGGCCAGCCCGGTCGCCGAGATCACCATCCCCAGTATTCATGACAACAGCCTGGCGCCGGAGGGTAAACACGTGCTTTCGGCCATCGTGCAGTACGCGCCGAGAAACCTGGGTGCGGGCTGGGGCGAGGGCAAAGCTGCTTTCACCGCAATCGTGATGGACCTGCTGGCGGCTTATGCTCCGGATATTCGCGACAAAACCCTGTCCGCCGAGCTACTCACTCCCGAAGACCTGGAAAATGAGTTCCGTCTGCAGGGCGGACACTGGCACCACGGCGAGATGTCCCTCGACCAGTTCCTGATGCTGCGACCGGTCCCCAAATCGGCGCAATACAAAACTCCGGTCGACGGCCTGTACTTCTGCAGCGCCGGCTGCCACCCCGGTGGCGGCATCATGGGCAGCGCCGGCAAAAACGCGGCCAACGCCCTGTTGGGTCAATAAACAGCATGGATAAACGACTATGAAAACAGCAGATTTCAGCATGCAGAATCATTACGAAAACGCCGTTTATCCCAGCCCGTTTCATTCGCGGCAGAAACAGCACAACCAGCTGAAGGAGTGGAGCCGCTGGGCCGATTACCTGTCGGTGCCGGCGTACTGGTGCGAATCGATGGAGTATTTCGCCGGCCGCAACGCCTGTGGTGTGTTCGATATCACGCCGATGGTCAAACACCGGGTGACCGGGCCGGATGCGCTGCCCTATCTCAACCGCCTGATGACCCGGGATGTGCGCAAGATCAAGCCCGGGCGCGTGGGTTACAGCGTTTGGTGCAACGAGCAGGGCCGGGTCATCGACGACGGCACGATTTTCCACCTTGCAGAAGGTGACTACCGGATCTGTTCGCAGGAGCACCAGATCGACTGGTTCATGACCAACGCACTGGGTTTCGACGTGACCGTGGCCGAAGACACCCACGACGTCGCCGGGCTGGCGCTCCAGGGGCCAACCAGTTGCGCCGTGCTGAAGGACATGGGACTGAAGGGGATCGAAAACCTGACGCCCTTCGGATTGACCACGTTCGATTTCGAGGGAACTGAACTGATGGTCTCCCGTACCGGGTTCACCGGCGACCTCGGCTACGAACTCTGGATCGATCCGGAGCACGCTGAACGGCTGTGGGACCGGCTGTTCGAGGCCGGTGAATTACGCGGCATCATGGCCATGGGCAGCGACGCGCTCGAGTTACTCCGGATCGAGGCCGGCTTTATTCTCGCCGGCGTCGATTTTCTGCCGGCGATGGAAGCCGTACGGCCGACACACACGCGCTCACCGTTCGAACTGGGACTGGGTTGGCTGGTCAGCTTCGACAAGGGCATTTTCAACGGGCGGCAGGCTCTGCTGGAGGAGAAGGAAAAAGGTTCCCGCTACAACCTGGTAAAACTGGATATCGACGGCAACAAGCCGGCGAGCCAGTCCTATGTGTACACCCCGAACAAGAAATTCGCAGGCACCGTGACCTCCGCCATGTGGTCGCCCTCCGCCAAGGCCAGCATTGCCCTGGCCTCACTCGAAGCGCCGCTGGGTAAGCCGGGTGAAGAGTTCGAAGTGGAAATCTATTACCAACGCGAACTCAAATGGAGCCGCGTGATGGCGCCGGCCCGTGTCGTAAAGGACGTTTTCTGGGATCCGCCCCGCAAGCGTCAGACTCCACCGGCTGATTTCTGAGTTGATTGCAGTCGCGAATGAATTCGCTGGCTTGCCGGTTGCATGACAGACCGGCCCCGTCATTACCTTGATCCGCTTTTGCGGCCGTCGTCCATTGCGGTTGTCGGCGCCAGTGAGCGGCCGGGGTCGGTAGGCCGGCGAACCGTTCACAACCTGTTGGCCGGCCGGTTTCCTGGCCGCCTTTACGCGGTTAACCCAAGTTACGATTCCGTGCTGGGGGTGCCCTGCTTTCCCGACCTCGCGGCGCTTCCGGAAGGTGTGGAGCACGTGGTCCTGACGGTTGGGGATGCGCGGATTGAGTCAGCTTTAGACCAGGCCATTGCTCACGGCGCCAAAGCGGCGACGATGATGTCCAGCCTGGTGCTGCAAGACGACCAGCCGCCCCTGCTGCGGGAACGCATCACTGAAAAAATCGAGGCCGCCGGCCTGCTGGTCTGCGGCGCGAACGGCATGGGGTTCTATCATTTTGCCGAAGGCGTCTGGGTGTGCGGCTTCGACACGCGGGAAAATCACCCGCGCGGGGGCAACGTCACGCTGATCAGCCACTCCGGTGCCGGCATGTCCGGAATCATCGATTGTGAAGAGCGCATTGATTTCAACCTGGCCGTTTCCACCGGGCAGGAACTGTGTGTCAGCATGGACCAGTACATCGACTTTGCGCTGGAACAACCCCAGACCAGGGTCATCGGACTGTTCATGGAAACCGCAAGGAACCCGGCCGGGTTGATCCGGGCGCTGGAAAAAGCGAACAGGAAAAACATACCCGTGGTGGCGCTTAAAGTGGGGCGCACCGAGCTTTCAGCCCGTCTCACCGTCTCCCATTCCGGCGCGATAGCCGGCAGCGACGACGCCTACCAGGCCCTGTTCGACCGCTACGGCGTTCGTCGGGTGCAGGACATGGATGAACTGGCGACCACCCTGATCATGTTCGCCCAACCGCACCCGGTAGCCGGCGGACACCTCGTCAGCATTCATGATTCCGGCGGCGAGCGACAGTTGCTGATCGACCTGGCTGCAGACATGAACGTGCCGCTGGCTGCGATTGAAACGCAAACGGAACGGCGCCTGGAAGACCTGCTCGATCCGGGCCTGCCGCCGGTCAATCCGCTCGATGCCTGGGGCGCAGGCGGGCCCGAAGCCGACCGGATCATGCAGGATTGCCTCGCAGCACTGATGTCCGATCCCAACGCCGCCATGGGCGCCGTGGTTCATGACCGGGCCCCGCTGGGAATGCTGTACGAGGAATATATTGAATACATGAGAGCCGGACACAGGGCTTCCGGCAAGCCGGTGTTCCTGGTATCCAACCGCCAGGGCAGCGGCACGGACCCGGCGGCCGTGCGAGTTACCCGCGAGGGTTTTCCCGTGTTGGACGGCCTGCGCTCTTTTTTGGCCGGCGTCCGGCACCTGGTTGCCTGGCGTGATTTCAACAGCGCCGATGCCGACGCAGGCAGAGAACCGTCGCCTGCCGCTACGGCAGAAGCCGTCGAGCGCTGGCGAAAACGGCTCGGCAACGGCCGCACGCTGGATGAATTCGAGGCGGGCGCGCTGCTGCGCGACTTCAATTTCCCGATCAATCCGGCCCGGCTGGCGCAAAGCGAAGCCGAAGCCTTGCTGGCCGCCGACCACCTCGGCTACCCGGTCGTCCTGAAAACCGCCGAAGCCGGGATACTGCATAAAACCGACTGTGACGGCGTGAAACTGGGGATCGAAAGCCGGCAGCAGTTGAAAACTGACTACGCCGACCTGTCGAGTCGCCTGGGACCCCGGGTCATGCTCTCACCCATGGTTCGCATCACCGGCGTCGAAATGGTGCTTGGCCTGGTGCGGGATGAGCAGTTCGGGCCCCTGGTCATGCTGGGAT
>JABDLD010000048.1 GCA_013001885.1 Lysobacterales bacterium | reverse complement strand
GAGGCGGAAGTAGCCGAGCAAATGACCGCCGTCAAAACCATTTTGGGTGAGCACGAAGCGACGTCCGTGGACGTGTCGGGTTCAGAGACTGAACGACTGCGTTTATGGGCGGGACGAAAAAACGCCTTTCCCGCGGTTGGGCGTATCCGCCCGGACTACTACTGCATGGACGGCACCATACCGCGCCGGGAGTTGCCGAACGTTCTGGCGGCTATTGATGCTGCGTCGCAGCGTTACGGCCTGCCGGTCGCCAACGTGTTTCATGCCGGCGACGGCAACCTGCATCCGCTGATTCTTTACGACGCCAATCGTGAAGGTGAACTGCAGCAGGCCGAAAGCCTTGGCGCCGAAATCCTCAGCATGTGCATCAAGGCCGGCGGAACGGTGACCGGTGAACACGGAGTGGGAATGGAGAAAATCGACTCGATGTGTGAACAGTTTTCCCCGGCCGAACTGGAACAGTTCCACGCATTGAAAGCTGCGTTCGACCCGGCCGGCCTGCTCAACCCCGGCAAAGCGGTCCCCACGCTGCACCGCTGCGCCGAACTCGGGGCCATGCATGTGCACGGCGGCAACCTGCCCTTTCCCGACCTGCCGAGGTTTTGAACGTGGACCGGCAAAATTTCATTGCAGAAAGCGTCCGGAAAGCAATACAGGGAAACCGGCCGCTGCAGATAAAAGGCGGAGACAGCAAAGCTTTTTACGGCTATCCCGCACAAGGGGATCCACTGGACGTTTCCGCGCACAGCGGTGTGGTGGAGTACGATCCGGGCGAATTGGTCATCACCTGCCGGGCCGGCAGCCTGCTGTCGGAAATCCGGTCGATACTGCGGGAAAACGGGCAGCACCTGCCTTTTGAGCCGCCCGCCTTCGGTGACCAGGCAACCATCGGCGGCACAGTTGCCTGCGGGTTTTCGGGTCCGCGGCGGCCGTGGGCCGGCAGCCTGCGCGACTACCTGCTGGGCGTGAAACTGCTCAATGGCCTGGGAGAAGTCGTACATTACGGCGGCCAGGTGATGAAGAACGTGGCGGGTTACGACATGTCCCGCCTGATGGCCGGCTCGCTGGGCACCCTGGGTGTTTTGCTGGAGACCTCGTTCAAGGTGTTACCGGTTCCAGCCCGCGAACGGACCCTGCAGTTCGACTGCAGTCAGGCCGAAGCCATTCGCCGCGTCAACGAATGGTCAGCTCAGCCGTTGCCTTTGTCAGGCGCTTTCTGGTGGCAAGAAAAACTGCGGGTTCGACTGTCCGGCACAGAATCGGAAACGGAAAGGGCGGCGCGGCGCCTGGGCGCCGACCGTGATCTTGAGGCGGACGGCTCGTGGCAGGAATTGAGGGAACACCAGACGGCATTCTTTACCGGGTCGGAAACACTCTGGCGCCTGTCGCTGCCTCCGGCCACTGCGCCGCTGGACCTGGCCGGCGAATGCCTGGTGGACTGGGGTGGCGCGCAACGCTGGTACCGTAATTCCATGGCCGAGGACGAAATTCGTGAACGGGCTGCACTGGCGGGCGGCCACGCCACCCTGTTTCGAGGATCCGGTGAAGTGCGGCGTTTTCACCCGCTGCCGGATGCGCTCAATAACATGCAGAAGAAAATCAAGCAGGCACTTGACCCGAACGCCATTTTCAACCCGCACCGAATGAGTCCCGACTGGTAATGCAGACTTTCCTCCGAGAATCATTCAAACAGACAGCCGACGGACGCGAGGCCGAGGCCATACTCAGGTCCTGCGTGCACTGCGGCTTCTGTAACGCGACCTGCCCGACCTACGAGTTGCTCGGCGACGAACGGGACGGCCCGCGCGGGCGAATCTACCTGATCAAGGAACTGCTGGAAAAAAATACGGCCAGCCGCGAAACCCAGGTGCATCTCGACCGCTGCCTGACCTGCCGGGCCTGCGAAACAACCTGCCCCTCCGGCGTACAGTACAACCGCCTGCTCGAGATTGGCCGGGCGGTAATTGAGAAACGCATCGAACGCCCGTGGACCGAGCGCGTTCAGCGTACGGCGCTGCTGCAGATTTTGCCCCGGCCAAACCGCTTCCGAAGCGTGCTTGGATTAGCCAATTTCGCCCGTCCGCTGCTTCCGGCTTCACTAAAAAAAGGAATCCCCGCTGTAGAGCGGCAACGCTCGGCCTGGCCGTCGACGGACCATGCACGCAAGGTTTTGCTGCTCGAAGGCTGTGCTCAATCGGTGGCGGCGCCGCGGATCAACCTGGCCGCCGCCCGCGTGCTGGACCGAATCGGCATACAGGCTTTGCCGGCCCCGGGATGCTGCGGCGCACTGAGCCATCACCTGTCGCGCGAGGATCAAACCGAAAACACGATCCGCGCCAATATTGATCGGTGGTGGCCGCAAATCGAAGCCGGGGTGGAGGCGCTGTTGATTACCGCAAGCGGGTGCGCACCCACCGTGATGGATTATGACCGCATCATGCATCACGATCCGGAGTATGCCGGGAAGGCCGAGCGAATAGCGTCGGTTACCGGTGACATCTCGTCATTCCTGGCGAACCAGGACCCCGAGTGCCTGGCTTCGCAGCGGGATAGCTGTGGCCTGGTTGCTTTCCATTCGCCCTGCACGCTGCAGCACGGTTTGAAAAGCGGCGGTAAAGTAGAGGCCCTGCTCCGCCACCTCGGGTTCGAACTGGCAATCGTGTCCGATTCCCATTTGTGCTGCGGCTCGGCTGGCAGTTATTCAATTTTGCAAAAAGACATCTCGCGGCAGTTATTGAACCGAAAACTGGCTTGCCTGGAACGGGAAAAACCGGCGCTGATCGCCACGGCCAACATCGGCTGCCTGATGCACTTACAAAGCGGGACCGAACTGCCGGTGAAGCATTGGATCGAGTTACTGCTCTAATCTGAACTGCATACGTTCGCCTACCAGCGGAAATCCTCAGTGTCCTCGGACTCGCGGCGCCAGTATTTTCTCGCGCCTTTTCCACCATAAAACAGCTCCACTCGCAAGCGGATCCCGGGATTGAATTTGAAATCAAATTCGTCTTCGAACGACACCTGCGGAACGATCTCGTAGTACAGCCATTCACGGGCGGTGCGCTTTCGATAGCGCAAAGCCAGGCGGTATTCGTCGACATGGGTATCCGGGCGCGTGTTAAAAATGGTCGAGAATTCGTATTGCAGCCCGCTTTGCTCGCCCAGGCGTTGGGTCAGGTAGCTACTGATCTGGGTGCGGTAACCTTCCTCTTCCGCCCTTTCACCCCGCCAGCGGCCGTCGAAGGTCTGGCGGAAGAACCAGGTGTCGTTGATGATCCGGTTGAGGTCGAGCCGCGTGTTGATCTGCCAACTGTTGTTGGTCAGCCAGCGCAGTGTCTGGGTGAACCGGTAGGAACCCTTCTCGCCCAGGACGTCCTCGAACCTCACCCTGGGTCCGAAAAAAGCCGCGAACTCGTTGAATTTGATGCCAGTGCTGATGCTGGCGTTCCAGCGGGATGATTCTTTAAAGAAAAACTGCAGGCCAATGACTCCGTCATCCGCCGCATCATCGGACGATTCGTCAAAGCGGCCGTCTTCATCGTCGGCGCCGGCGATCAGGCTGACGCGCCGGCCCAGGTTCGGCAGGTTAAAACGGGCCCTGAACTTGAATCTTCCCTTTACGCCTTGCTCCCTGCGGTAATAAAACTCCGGCCGGATCCTGACCTGGCTGTACGCGGCCTCGGCCTGGTAGTTGTCGTCCGCAAAAAAACCATCCACCCAGAGCGATGCTCGCTGCACACCGGTATCCACGTATTCCTTGTGCGCATCGAGCAAGGAGTCCTTCTCCCCGTCTTCATCGGATCCGGTCTCGACCGGCGTCGTTTGGCCGGTCTCCGTTGCATACACCGGTACGGCGAACAAACACAGGAGCAGGAGCAAACCGGATTTAAAAATGATGCCGACCCTGGATGCAAAGAACCCTGTCATTTCGACTCACACTTGCTGCCGGAAAATCAGCAGCATCAGGATCACCAGCAGGCTGGACCAGAACGCGATGGACAGGAAAACAGAATTTCGCGCCTGTTTCTTTTCGCGCCAGGTGCGCGGGCCCACGCCCTTGGCGTAAAAAACAATATTGGCCGCGAAATTCAGGCAAACGACGTTTACCGCGAGCAACAACGCGGCGCCGAATGCGAGAGACGGCTGACCGCTGGAGAGCATAATCCCCAGCGTAACGGCCGGCGGCATCAACGCGACCGCCACCATCACCCCCACCAGAACACTGGACAGCCCGGTCGTGATCGACAGGACGCCTGCCGCGCCGGAGGCCAGCGCAAGCGCCACCGAGTCCAGGCCGACGTCGGTCCGGGCCATCAATTCGGGACTGCTGATGTCGACCGGCCAGAGAAACCCGATCAGCAACGCCAGCACGAGCGTCAGGCCCAGCCCGGCGAGATTGGTTTTAACCGACCGCCACATCAGGTGCTTCTCACCCAGGGCCGTACCCAGCGCCAGCGAGAGATTGGGGCCCAGCAGGGGCGCGATCACCATCGCTCCGATCACCACGGCAACGTTGTCCTTGATCAAACCGACGGCGGCAACGATCGTGGACAGAAAAACCAGGATCAGAAAATTGAGGTCGATCTTGGAACTCTTTTCCATCTCGCCCAGCAGCTCTTCGCGGGAGGAAGCGATGCCCTTGGTGCGTGAATTTATCTCGGAAACCTCCTCTTCGATGGCCGGCAAGGTGGCTTCGACCGTTGAGACCACGATCCTGGACTTTTCGGTGCTGCCCAGAAAGGTCTGCAGACTGTCCAGCACTTTCTGGGTGCTGCCCGCCGGCACCAGCAGGTGCACCGTCTGCCGGCCGTCATCATATCCGCCATCCACCCAGTGGTCCTTGCAGTGCTTCTCGGCTATCGACAGGACGGTATCCAGGTGATCCGCCGGAGTGATGACGTCGATCACGCGCATCAGCCGGTCACCCCCCGTTCCCCGAGGTCTTCAATAATCCTGTCTGCTGCCTCGGCGGGTGAAATCGTGGCGGTCGGCAGCGTTATTTCCGCATTCAATGGCGGCTCGTAAACGTCGCTGACGCCGGTAAACTGCCGGATTTCGCCGGCCCTGGCTTTTTTGTAGAGGCCCTTCGGATCGCGTTGCTCGCAGACCTCCAGTGGTGTATCCACAAACGCTTCGATGAACGCCTGGTCACCGATGACTTCGCGCGCAGACTGCCGGTCCTGGCGGTAAGGCGAGATGAACGCGGTAATGACAATGACGCCGGCGTCGTTCATCAGCGCAGCCACCTCGGCAATGCGGCGAATATTCTCCTGCCGGTCCTCCATCGAAAAACCGAGGTCCCGGTTCAATCCGTGGCGTACGTTGTCGCCGTCCAGGATGTAGCAGGGCCGGCCCAGATCGACCAGCTGTTTTTCCAGTTGCCGGGCAATGGTTGATTTGCCGGAAGCGCTCAAACCGGTAAGCCAGACCGTCACGCCGCGCTGGCCCATCAGGGCGCGGCGCTCGGCCGCGCTTACCAGGCTCCCTGAGCGCTGAATATTCTGACTGACCGGAGCCGGCTTGCGGCCGGAACGTGAAACAATCCTGTCGACGATCATGCCGGCGCCGACCGTCACGTTGGTCAGGCGGTCAACGATGATGAAAGCACCGGTGGCGCGATTGCGGTCGTAGGGGTCAAAAGCGATCGGCCGGTGCAGCGTAAGATGGCAACGGCCGATCTCATTAAGATTCAACGAATCGATTTCTGCATCATCTTTCTGATCGCCTTTATCGCGCTGCATCGTATTGACATCGACCTTGTACCGAACCCGGGATAACACTCCCGGAACCATGCTGCAACTGTGTTTCACCAGGTAACTGGTGCCTTCCGTGGCGGCGTTTTCATGCATCCATACCACCATGGCCTCGAACTCGTTCCCAACGTGTGGCAGGTTGTTCACCGGAACCAGCATGTTGCCGCGCGAAACGTCGATCTCGTCTTCCAGGCTTACCGTAATGGCCATGGGAGAGAAAGCCTCTTCAATCTCCCCGTCGGGCCCGTAGATTTTCTTTACCCTCGATTGCTGGCGGGACGGCAAGCTGGCGACCCGGTCACCTGTGCGCAGCACGCCCGACGCCAGCGTGCCGCTGTAGCCGCGAAAATCCAGGTTCGGACGCAGCACGTACTGGATCGGCAGCCGCATGTCGATCAGGTTGCGGTCAGTGGAAATATTCAGGCTCTCGAGGTGGCTCAAAAGCGTTGGGCCGTCGTACCACGATAAATTCCGGCTTCGCTCAACGACGTTGTCGCCCCGCAGGGCCGACATCGGAATGAAGTGAATATCGGAGAAGTTGAGGCGTGCGACAAAGGAGTTGTAGTCCCGCATGATCCGGTCGTAGCTGTCTTCCGACCAGTCGATCAGATCCATCTTGTTCACCGCCACCACGACGTGCTTGATCCCGAGCAGCGAGCAGATGAAACTGTGCCGCCGGGTCTGGGAAATCACGCCGTATCGCGCGTCAATCAGGATGACGGCAAGATTACAGGTGGAGGCTCCGGTCGCCATATTGCGCGTGTACTGCTCATGCCCCGGGCAGTCGGCAATGATGAATTTACGCTTGTCGGTGGAAAAATAGCGGTAGGCGACATCGATGGTGATGCCCTGTTCGCGTTCAGCCCGCAGGCCGTCCGTCAGGAGCGCCGGGTCAAAACCGTCGTCGGTCGTACCCCAGACCTTGGAATCGCTGGCCACCTTTGCCAGCTGGTCCTCGTAGATCATGTGACAGTCGTAGAGCAATCGGCCGATCAGGGTCGACTTCCCGTCATCGACAGAGCCGCAGGTCAGCAGGCGCAGCAGGTCCTTGTCTTCATGGCGCTTCAGATACTCCCCGATGTCCGCGCGTATCAGGCTTTCTTCCTGGATTTTGTACTGCGAATCGCCCATCAGAAATACCCGTCCTTCTTCTTGTCTTCCATCGAGGAATTGTCGCCGTCGATGACCCGGCCCTGGCGCTCGGACGTCGTGGTCAGCAGCATTTCCTGGACGATTTCCTCCAGCGTTGCGGCATTGGATTCAATCGCGCCGGTCAGCGGGTAACAGCCCAGGGTGCGAAACCGTACTTTTTTCATGACGGGCTTTTCACCCGGCTCCAGCGGCATGCGCTCATCGTCCACCATGATCAGCGTGCCGTCGCGTTCGACCACCGGCCGCTCCGCTGCGTAATAAAGCGGCACGATCGGAATATCTTCCCGCAGCAGGTAAAGCCAGATATCGAGTTCGGTCCAGTTGGACAGGGGAAAAACGCGAATCGACTCACCCTTGTTCACTTTTGCGTTGTAGAGATTCCAGAGCTCGGGGCGCTGGCTTTTGGGGTCCCACTGGTGGTACTCGTTGCGGAAGCTGTAAACCCGCTCCTTGGCCCGGCTTTTTTCCTCGTCGCGACGGGCGCCTCCGAATGCCGCGTCAAAACCGAAATGGTCAAGCGCCTGCTTCAGGCCCTCCGTTTTCATGATCTGTGTATGCTTTTCCGATCCGTGGGTAAACGGATTGACCGTGTCCTTGCCTTCCGGGTTGATCCAGACCTTGATCTCCACCCGGTACTGTTCGGCCATCAACTGGCGGAAACGGTACATCTCACCGAATTTCCACTGTGTATCCACGTGCAACAGGGGAAACGGGATTCTGGCGGGCGCAAAAGCCTTGTGGGCCAGGTGCAGCATGACCGACGAGTCCTTGCCGATCGAATACAGCATGACAGGATTTTCGAATTCTGCGGCAACTTCCCTGATGATATGTATGCTCTCAGCTTCCAGTTGCTTCAGGTGTGACAGGTTGTAACCGTTCACAATTTCTCCATCTAACCGATACTTATTTTCCCTGCCCGACTGTCATCAGGACTGAAATTGTCGACAGGACCACAAATCCTGAAACCAGCGGCAGCAGCGACCCATCGTATGCCCGGCCGATCAGAAATCCAAGCAATACCGCCATGAATGTTGTTGTCGAACCGATCACTGCCGCCGCAGTTCCGGCCACATGCCCCAGCGGCTCCATCGCGATGGCGTTTAGATTACCGAACAACACGCCGATACAAAAGAACATTGCAAGGCCGGCGAGCATGAAAAGCCAGAGCGGCGGATGACCGCCAAAGAACGTGGTGGCGGCCAGCAGGAGCCATGACAGAACAGCCAACAGCAGCAACGCCCGGTTCGCCAGCGCGTGCATGCCGAAGCGCAGAACCATCTTTCCGTTCAGCAACGCAGCGACACCAACGGCCATGGCCAGCATGGCGAAAAACAGCGGAAACCACAGCCCAAGTTCATACTGCACCTGGAATATTTGCTGGCTGCTGTTGAGATAACCCAGGAATGCGCCCGTCACACAGCCCGCAACCAGTGTGTATACAACCGTCAAGCGTGTGGTAATCACGATTCGAAAAGCGGCGGCGACATTTCGCAGCGTGAAGGTTTTGCGTTGCTCCGCGGGCAGGGTTTCCGGCTGTCTGAGGCCGAGCCACAGCAAGGTCAGCACGGCGAGCAATATCAACACGCCAAAGATGACGCGCCAGCCGGCGAACCACACGATCGCCTGCCCCAATGCAGGCGCAAAAATCGGCACCAATACGAACACGGTCAGGATGAATGACATGACCCGGGCCATTTCAGAACCCTCGAACCGGTCGCGGATCAACGCGACAGACACCGTTCGCGGACCGGCAGCGCCGAGACCCTGCAGAAATCTTCCTGCCAGCATCAGTGAAAAGCTGGTCGCGGCCATCGACATCAAGGATCCGAAAATGAACAACGCAAAGCCCAGGTAAATGGCGGGCTTGCGTCCAATGGAATCGGACAGCGGGCCGTAAAACAACTGTCCGAGCGCCAGTCCAACGAAAAGAAAAGACAAGACCAGCTGGATTTCATTTTCTCCGCCTACCCGCAGATCCCGCGTCATCTCCGGAAAAGCCGGCAGCATCACGTCGATGCTCAGCGCCACCAGCGACATGCTGAAAGCCATCAGCGCGACAAACTCGCCCATGCTGATTTTGCTGCTGATCAGTTTCACCAGGCACGGATTTTCGGCTGAAGACGAAGGTGACGCGCGTCATAATTGGTTATCATGCAAATCTCTCGATCATTCTCTTGGAGCTGGCTGTGCTGAAAAAAACCATCCTTGTGCTTGTGACCATATTACTCACTTCAGCAGCCCATGGCAGGGAGCCGCTGAAGCTGAGCAACGACGCCTGGCCCCCGTTCATTATCTCGGGCAAGCAGCAAGGAACCGCTGAGCAACTGGTGTGCGAAGCGCTGGAACGTTCCGGCTGGTCATGCTCGGTCGAAGTGAATGAATGGGAAAACGTGCTCAATGAGGTCCGGATTGGCGTCATCGACGGTGTCGCGGCTGCCTGGCGGACGCCGGACCGGGAAACCTACCTTCTGTTTTCAGAACCCTACCTGACCAATCGTATTATCCCCGTTATCAGCAATTCCAATCCGTTTTCCATCAGTTCTCTGGAAGACCTTGCCGAGTTGCGCGTGGCCATGGTCAAAGACTATGCCTACGGCGACGAGATTGAAGCCGCCGCGGTTAATTTTGAAACGCTCGATGTACGGAATTCTTCCCGTGCGATGAAATCCGTTCTGCAGGGAAAGGCGGATGTCGCCCTGGTTGATGAACTGGTCGCGCGCGATGAACTGTACAAATCCGAGATGTCCGGCCTGACCGCGCTGGAGACCGTGCTTGCTTTCAGAAGCCTGCACCTCGCCATTTCCCGCCGGAATCCGCTGGCCCAGGCAATTGTTGACGACTTTCAACGCGCCTACAAACTGATGCTGGCTGACGGCAGGGTAAATGAAATCCTGAACGTCGACTGGCTGGCGACGGATTTTGGCCAGCCCGGCGAACTG
This sequence comes from Lysobacterales bacterium, assembly GCA_013001885.1. Classification (GTDB taxonomy): domain Bacteria; phylum Pseudomonadota; class Gammaproteobacteria; order Xanthomonadales; family SZUA-36; genus JAHEFT01. The sequence goes on along the minus strand of JABDLD010000048.1, from coordinate 39,201 downwards.
AACGTAGTGATGCGCAGCGGCAGCAGTCTGGATGATTTGTCCAACCCATCCAATACGGGTTCCGTGTATGCCCTGGAAAACTCGGAGTACCAGATGATGCGCAGCAGAAGCCTGGACAAATCCAGCGTCAACTACCAGTTGGAGGGTAGATCCTATTCATCCCTGCAGACGGCTCTCGAGGAAGTTTTCGGTAAAGATACGGTCTGCAAACACAAGAACTATACCTCTCAATTTGACTGCACCGACCTGTTCAAGAAGCGCTGATCCGCTGCCCGCGAGCCGGGCCACTGAATCTATCCCGCCGACGCGCCGGCCGTCATCGTTCGCAGTTTACCGGCGAGGTCGAGGCCGAACTGAGAGTGAAAATATGCCTCGTAAAGACCCTGGCGTCTGAACAGGGGCTCGAGCTTTTTCCTGTTCCAGACCATCAGCCTGGTTTCCCCCGACGAGACCACGTCCGCACTCACGGCCTCACCGCTGATGAAACTGATTTCGCCGACAAACTGGCCCGGCCGCAGCACCGCTACCTCTCTGCCGCCCTTGCGGACCCTGCATTCTCCTTCGAGTATCAGGTAAAGCGATTCGTTGGGCTCTCCTTCACTCAGCAGTAGGCTTTCCGCCGCAGGCGAGATCCGGTCCGCATGTTTGAAAATGGGCCGGGCTTCGTGCGGTTTCAGATCCGAAAACCTGAGCTGAAAGGCCTGCTGTTCATCCGGGTCAAACTGCGTGGCACGCATGTGATACAACAGGATCAGCAGGTTTACCAGGTTCACCAGCAGGAAACAGCCCTGCCAGAACAAAGCCGACCACAGCGGCTCGACCTGGAAATAGAAATAAGGGACCGTTGAGACCGCCGCAATGATAGCCAGTAGCCGCAACCAGACCATGCTGGTCAGCATGTAGGAAATCACATAGAGCGAATTGGCAACGAAGAAAATGACCGTGCTGTCGGTCAGGAAATCCAGAACCCGCATCGGGAGCCCACCTGTATCAACGAATACACGCGGCCATCATAACCCGCAGCCGGAAAAAAAAGCCCTACCGGCTGCGGTAACGCAGGTGCTGGAAACGAGACTCCTCAGTTCGTCTCGACCTTCTCCTTGATCACGATGACTTTCCTGTGCTGTCCTTCACCGTGCAGCGATTCGACATCAATTTCCTCGTCACCGCTCATCCAGACGGTTTCTTCGCAGTCATCTTCGGTTTCACAGACAACCTCGACACGTTTGTGCATGACAGCGTGTTCCCCGTGAAGGCCTTCATCGCCCTCGGTTCCCATGTCCAGCCGTTCACCGTCAAGGTAGATTTCTACTCCTTCTTCGGTGCGGAGCAGATCGATCGTTTTACCGCTCTCCGTGTGGATGGTTTCGGCGTCGCCGATTCCAAGATGGCTGATGTCGGTTTCCGGCAAATCGAAATCATCGGTGCTCAGGGCAATGACTATTTTTTCCTCGTGGACGGCTTCTGCCGGCTCACCGGCGCCGGCCGCGGTAAAACCCGCCAGGAATATCGAACTCAGCACGAACATCATCATTTTGTTTTTCATCAGTTTGTCTCCCAGGACATGGTGTCAGGAATCGGAAGCCCGCTGTTGCAGGTTTCCACGCTCTCCAGGCAAGACGCGTCAACGGCTGAAAGCGTCGCAAAGTCGTCAGTTTACCATTGCAATGTGCAGGCGGTTTCTGCGGCCTGGTTCTGGTTTGGCGATGGATAAATTGCCCTGGCGGCCCCGACGCGAGACTCATTCGAAGGGATATTCATCGATTGGCCAGTCAGAAGAACATTTTTTTCGCGAGCTGTGTTCCTTTCAGGCCGCCCAGCTGAATCGCCGTCAGCAAGCCGCCGACCATCGCGCCGACCACGCCGCAGGTCAGCACATCCTGCCCGGTGAGCCAGAGTCCCGGTATTTCCGTTTTCGGTTTCAGCCAGTCCTGCTCGAATCGTTCCGGTGTATGGTCAAGGCCGTAGATTTCACCGTGTTTGTAGCGGCAGAAATAATCGGTGGAGAGCGACGTCGACAACTCGTAATAGTCCACCTTGCCTTCCAGCTGCGGCAACTTCTCATACAGTTTAGCCAACAGCCGCTGCGAAAGACGTTCTTTCAGCGCTTCGTAGTCGTCCCCGCGCTTTCCCCACGGTTTGTCCGCCCAGGGTTCAAACCACGCGTGCGGGCCGGGCGCCACGATCTCGATGGTGGCCCGCCCGGGATAGCGCTCGGTAAAGCTGGGGTCCTTGGCTGAAGGAAAGGAAACATAGACAAGAGGAAACTCCGCGGCGGGATCCTGTTCGAAGGCGGCGATCTCGGCCTCGTAGTTTTCACTGGGATAGATCCACAGGTTGGTTTTCGGCAGACCCAGTTCCTCGGCGGTGTGCCGCAAACCGATATACAGGCACAGGCTGGACATGGAGGCCTGCACGTGTCCCAGCCGTTCAATGTACCTGTCCCGACCGGGCACACTTTCACCCAGCAGCGTCTCGAAAGTATTGAACACGCCCACGCCGCTGACGACGATCGGGGCCGAAATCTCGTTGCCATCGGCCATGCGTACGCCGCGTACGCCGCGATCACCCACCAGGATTTCTTCAACCGAGGCATAGGTAAACACTTCGCCGCCGGCCTGCTGAATCACCGGGATGATGGTCTCAGCCATCCGTGAGGCGCCCCCGACCGGGTAATAGCCTCCATGCATGTAATGCTGGGCAATCATGCTGTGGATGATGAAACTGGATTGTGCCGGGGGCAGCCCGTTGTCGCCCCATTGCCCGGTCAACACGGCGATCAGCTTCTGATTCGACGTCAGCGTTTCCAGCACTTCCCGGGTGGTGGTGTTGAAATAGGCCGGAACGCGCCGTGACCGGAAACTTTCCACCATGCCGGCTACCCGGTCGGGCAGCACTTTCTTCAGGGTCAGAAAACGAACGGCTGATTTGACCTCGCGCATGTAGGCCAGATAGGTGTCGATCGCATGCTCCTCTTCCGGAAAAGCATCGATCAGAGCAGCGCGGTAGGCCGCTTTACCGGCCACCAGGTCGTAATGTTCCTCGCCCAGGAAAATCCGGTCGAAATGATCGTCCATCGGCGCCCACTGCAAAGCGCCGTCCGTGATGTAGTCGAACAGGCGGCGTCCCATGGTGCGGGGACTCCCCATGTCGCCAATGTAGTGCACACCCACATCCCACTCGTATCCGTTGCGGTCATAACTGTGGGTAAAGCCGCCGGCCGTGTAATGCTGTTCGAGCACACAGACTTTTTTACCCATCTTCGCCAGGCAGGCGGCTGTCGTGAGCCCGCCGATGCCGGAGCCGACCACCAGCATGTCGTAGGCAGGCGCCAGCCGGTTGGCGCGATAACGCCGGCCGATGCGTATCGTGCTCGGTTTTTTACTCATGACCCATGACCTGTTTCTCTCATGCAAATAATTTTCTGAAACTTCTACCCGCGCTTTCACTATCATTTCATAAAAGGCACTCCATGTTGTATCTGTCGCCCGAGGACAGGGTAATTATCTGGTAATCCAATACATCGATTATTGGTGACGTAACTCATGGACAGGCCGGAGCCTCCGGCCGTACCATGAAGTAAGTCCATGTGCAGGGCCACGCGGCCCTGCCGGGGATTGCTGATGAACCGGGTTCATGCGCAACAGGGAATGGGAAACCAGGCTGGCTTTTCCATCGAAGGCCCGCTGGCGTACTGCGTGGGCAATTGGGTTGCATCGAACCTGCATGACGTCGAACTGCAACTGTCCAGCGCAGGCTGGCCAAAAGACCGGTTGCAGCTCAACCTGGGCGGTATTTCCGCACTGGACACAGCCGGCGCCTGGCTGATTCACCGGACTCTCAATGCGCTGCAGGCCTCAGGCTTGCAGGTGACCGTTCTTGAGGCCGACGAAAAAACCAGGCAGTTGCTGGATCTGGTCAAAGCGCGCAGCGAATCCGCCGCCGAACTGCCGAGACCCTACTTGCCCGGATTTCTGGAGAGCGTGGGCAGAAAAACCGGGGGGCAGCTGCAACAGTTTTACGAGTTTCTCGCCTTTACCGGCCACCTGGCATTCATCGCGACACAGTCCTTGATGCGTCCATGGCGGATTCGGTGGCCCCTGGTCGTGAAGGAACTTCAGTACGCCGGTGTCAATGCGCTGCCAATCGTGGGGCTGCTCGCTTTTCTGATCGGTATCGTTATCGCCTACCAGGGCGGCGTCGTTCTTCGCGACTACGGCGCCAATATATACGTGGCGGATATCGTCGGCCTTTCCATGGTGCGTGAACTGGCGCCGCTGATCACGGCGATCATCGTTGCCGGCCGCACGGGATCGGCTTACACGGCCCAGATCGGCACGATGATGGTGACCGAAGAGGTAGACGCGTTGCGCAGCATCGGTATCGCCCCGCTCGATATGCTGGTGCTGCCGAAATTGATCGCGCTGGTCATTGCGCTGCCTCTGCTCACGGTATTTGCAGACGTCATGGGACTGTTTGGCGGCATGTTGATGGCTGCCGGCATGCTGGACCTGAATTCGTCCACTTTCATCGAGCGGCTGACTGAAGCCCTGTCACTGGACTCGTACTTGAGCGGTATCGGCAAGGCCCCGGTGTTTGCCGTGATCATTGCGGCGGTGGGCTGCTTCCAGGGTTTTCGCGTTTACGGGAGCGCCGAGAGCGTGGGGCGGCAAACGACCGTCAGCGTGGTCCAGTCCATTTTCCTGGTGATCATAGTGGATTCGCTTTTTTCCATCGCCTTTTCCAAACTGGGGATTTGAATCATGCTGACCGAAATCGAATCCATCGCCATGCATGGGCACACAAGGCCGGGAGAATGCATATTGAAGGCGAGTGAACTGGTCATGGATTTTGGAACTAAACGCGTTCTTGACGGCATCGACATGCAGCTCAACCGCGGCGAAATTCTGGCGGTCGTCGGCGGCAGCGGCAGCGGAAAGTCCACCTTGATGAGACAACTGGCCCTGCTGCAGGCACCTACAGCCGGAAAGATCCAACTGTTCGGCATGGACGTTACGAATATGGGTGAATTGCGCACGCTTCCTTTACGCCGGCAGATGGGGGTCATGTTCCAGCACGGCGCCCTGTTCGGCGATCTGACGGTCCTGGAAAACGTGAGCCTGCCCCTGCGGGAACACACGGACCTGACCCTTGGGACCATTGAGGAAATATCCATGCTGAAAATTGTACTGGCGGGCCTGGAGCCAGACGCCGCGGCGCTTTATCCCAGCCAGTTGAGCGGGGGCATGCGAAAACGGGCGGCCGTCGCCCGCGGCATTGCCCTAGATCCCGAAATCCTGTTCCTGGACGAGCCCAGCTCCGGATTGGACCCGATCAGCGCCAACGCAATGGATGAACTCGTGCTTCATCTGAAAAAGACGCTGGGGCTGACTATCCTCCTGGTGACGCACGATATGGATTCCCTGTGGCGCGTGGCGGACCGGATACTGCTTTTGGCTGAAGCGAAAGTCGCCGCCGAGGGCAGCCTGCGCGAACTGGTTGCGTCAGACAATGCGCACGCACGAGGATTTTTCCAGGGCCCCCGCGGAAGAGCAGCAGGAGCTTCCCATGATCAGTAAATCCAGCTATGCCCTGACGGGTGCATTTGTGCTCGTGCTCGGAACGATCTTCATCTGGGGGGTTCTCTGGATCAGCGCGGGCGGACCACCGCAGAATTTTCAGCGGTACCTGGTCTATATGACCGACTCAGTTTCCGGATTGAACGTTGATTCGGCCGTCAGATTCCGGGGGGTCGATGTGGGCAAAGTCGAACAGATTTCGATCGACCCGAAAAATTCCGGGCGTGTTCGCCTGCAACTGCTGATCCGACAGGGCACGCCCATCACGATTGAAACCGTCGCAAACCTGGAATACCAGGGATTGACAGGACTCGCCAGCGTCAACCTGGGCGGCGGTCATGCCGATTCAAAAGTGCTGACCCGGGCAGAAGGTGAGGAATACCCGGTTATCCAGGCCCGCTCTACGCTGTTTTCGAGCCTGGACCTGACGCTGTCGGATTTGCTGGACAACCTGATCGAGACTTCGGCCGGAATCAACGACCTGCTCAACGAAGAGAACCGGGCCAATGTATCCCGGTCCATCGAAAATGTGGCCGGGGTGACGGAGAAGTTCCTGGAACAATCACAGCAGCTTGACGCCGTTATTGAAAACCTGTCCGCCACGCTCGAAAACACGCGGGCCGCCAGTGTCGGCTTTCCGGCGTTAGTCCAGGATTTTTCCGCGAGCGCGCAAGCGATCACGCGTATGGCCGACCAGATCAACACCGTTGGCGAAAGGCTCGCTTCAGCCAGTGCGGGCATTGACCAGGCAGCCAATCAGACTGCAGACGACCTGGCCGCTTTCACCGGTACCACGGTGCCGGAAATCCACGCGCTGGTCAGCGAACTCAGGCTGGCGGCTGAGAATCTGCGTCGGATGAGTGACGCGTTGGCGCAGGACCCCAGCATCCTGCTTTTCGGGACGCCCGAACGTCAACCGGGGCCGGGCGAATGAAAAAACCAAATAATTACGGACTGGTGATCCTGATCCTTGTCGTGCTGGCAGCACTCGCCGCGTGCAGCGTTCGCGGCCCCGGACAAAAAGCCGAAAAACAGATTTTCGTGCTGCGGGGTGAACCCGTCGTCAGCGGACAGCTTGTGCCCGCAGCATCCTCGGGATGCTCCCTGCGGATCAGCACGCCTGAATCAGCGCCGGGGCTCAACACGGTTCGCATGGCTTACAGCACCGAACCGCAACGGCTGGATTATTTTGCCTACCATGAATGGGCAGCTCCGCCGGCAAAAATGATTGCCTCACTGCTGGAAACCAGGCTGGACGCCTCGGGCGCGTTCGAATTCATTGTCTCCGGCGTACCCGATATCAGGACAAACCTGCGCCTCGAATCGCAGCTGCAGGCTCTGCAACAGGACTTTCGCGCCGGCGGGAGCAGCCTGAACCTGGCGATGAAAGTCAGCCTGGTAGAAGCAGGAACGCGAAGACTGGCGGGTTCAAAGACGTTCAGCTACCGGGAAACGGCCGAATTCGAAAACGCGGAAGCCGGCGCAGCTGCGGCGAATCGTGCCGTCGAACAGTTCATCATCGACCTGTCAGCATTTCTTGATGCCGCAGTTCCCGAAACATCATGTTCTGACCAGGACTAAAAACTCAAATCTTTGGAAATTTCTTTGAGAAACGCCTTGCCATGGCGTTCCAGCTTGACCTGCCCTACCCCGTTGATGCAGAGGAACTCCGCTTCGTCCTGTGGCCGTACACGGCTCATTTCAACCAGCGCCGCATCGCCAAAAATCACGTAGGGCGGCACTCCAGCCTCCCTCGCAAGTTCTTTACGCAGCTCGCGCAGGCTTTCGAACAGGCGGAGGTCATCGGCGTCCAGATCCATCGCCGCCGCCACGGTTTTTTTCTGCGTTTTCTCGTGGATGCGGGGGCGAGCTAGTTCAACGTTCTCCTCGTTGCGCAAAACCGCCAGGGCCTGGGGGGTCAGTTTCAGCACCGAATAGGACGCAATGTCCTGCACCAGGTATCCGCGATGAATCAATTGCCTGGTGATCGACATCCATTCGGCATGCGAGAACTCCTCTCCGATACCGTAGGTTGAGAGCCGTTCATGGCCAAATTTGAATATCCGATCATTCTCTGCTCCCCGCAGCACGTCCACCACGTGCTTGATGCCAAAAGACTGGCCCACGCGGTAAACGCAGGACAGAACTTTCCGCGCCGCCTCGGTAGCGTCGAACCGTTCCGGAGGCTCGAGACATATGTCGCAGTTGCCGCAATCCTGCTGCAGGTTTTCCCCCAGGTAGCCCAGTAATACGCGGCGGCGGCAGGTCAGGCTTTGCGCGAACCCCACCATGGCGTTCAGCTTATGCGATTCGATCCGTTTCTGGTTTTCATTCAGACCCTGTTCGAGCTGGTAACGGGCCGTGGCGACATCCTGGGTGCCGAACAGCAGCAGCGCTTCCGCCGGCAGGCCATCGCGGCCGGCCCGGCCGGTTTCCTGGTAATAACCTTCCAGGTGACGGGGTAAATCGTAATGCACGACAAAGCGCACATTCGGCTTGTCGATCCCCATCCCGAAAGCCACCGTCGCCACTACGATATAAACGTCATCACGCAAAAACCGCTCCTGCACTTCTTTCCTCTGTTCCGCCGGCAGGCCGGCGTGGTAAGCCGCCGCCTCGTATCCCCGGTCGGCCAGGTGCGCCGCAATTTCTTCCACCCGTTTGCGTGACAGGGCATACACGATGCCGGACTGGGTTGCTTTCGACTTCAGGAAACGCAGTAATTGAGCCTGCGGCTGGTGCTTTTCCAGCACCCTATATTGAATATTCGGACGGTCAAAGCTTGTTATGAACCTTTGGGCATCTTGCAGCCCCAAAACGTTGACAATGTCCTCTCGTGTCTGCGGATCTGCGGTAGCGGTCAACGCAATGAGCGGCGTGTCGGGAAAATGTGCCCGCAGGCCGCCGAGTTCGGCGTATTCAGGCCGGAAATCATGGCCCCACTGCGAAACGCAGTGCGCTTCATCGATCGCAATCAAGCCGATACCCATGGATTCCAGGCTGTGGATAAAGCCGGGCCGCATCATTCGCTCGGGCGCCACGTACAAGAGGTCGAGCTGGCCCGTGTGCAGCCGTTCAAGCACTTCCCTGGCCTCAGCCGCACCCAGGTTGGAGTTGTACATCGCAGCATTTACGCCATTGGCCTGCAGCGCATCCACCTGGTCTTTCATCAATGAAATCAACGGTGAAACGACGATCGCCAGCCCATCCCGATGCAGGGCCGGCAGCTGGTAGCACAGGGATTTTCCGCCGCCCGTCGGCATCAACACGAAGGCGTCGCCACCGGCGAGAACCCGCTCGATGATCTCCTGTTGAAAAGGCCTGAATTCCTGCAGGCCGAAAACCCGCTGAAGTGTCTGCTGGATAGTGCTCATGGACGCCCGATGCTGTTCTGGAAGCCGCAAAGTATAAGCCAGCGGCGGATTGAATTTGTCGGAATATTGACTGGATGGTGCAGGAAACCCCGGCTGAATGAAGCTGGGGCAAGCCGGTCGGTTATTCCATGCTCAGCGGATTGTCGAACAGAGGCTCGAGCTCGCCATGATCCCTGCTGCCGGTCTCGGTCTCCCGATCCAGCAGGGCGACGGTTCGCCGGAACAGTTCGCTGGCCTGTTCCGGTGTGTTTCCAATACAGGTCATGCCGAGTTTTCCATATTGTGAAAGCGCCCCAATCATGTAGAACAATACGCCGGTGCCGCTGTCCGGCTGGTAATGGATCTTGTTCCGAATGATGATGTCGAACAGGTCTTCAGGCAGCAAGCCCCGGTAGGCGGGGGACTTCAGGTTGTCGGTCGCGCTGTAAAATTTTTCCTGTCCGGTGGGTGCGCGGTAGATTCCCGTGTCCGGATTCAGTTCTCCCGAGGTCAGGAATTCGAGCGCGTGAAACGGGGGCGTGGTTCCGCCCATGCGCAAATTAATTTCCAGCGCATGCGATTCCCAGGCGCCGCCCGCCGAACGGGTCAGCAGAAAATCAATGCCAAACCGGCCGATGACGCCCTTTTGGCTCAGCACATCTCCAATACGCTTGGCCTGCTCCTGGATCATTGTCCGGTACTCTTCGCGCGCGGGAAACTGGCAACCCAGGTAAACCTGGCCGGTTTTACCGCCCAGCACCTGTTCGTGGCTGGAGACCAGGATCGCCTCGCCGTTGGGCTGAATTCTCATCTGGACGCTGGGAGAACGGACTTCCTCGGTCTCGATCATTTCTTCCACGATGCCGCCCATTTGCTCGTATTTGCGCAGAAAAGAGCCAATATTTTCGGTTGCAGAAGGCCATTCCAGCTGATGAAGATTTTTTCGTATGGACTCCTTGTCGGTTTTCTCCGGCGGAAATTCGAAGACACCGTTGCCCTCGCCGGAAAACCCTTCATTGATCTTCACTACCGCACGGCGGATGCCGGGGCGGGCCTCGGCGAGACGGCTGAGCGCATCGACCACTTCCTGCTCCGAATGAAGGTTTTCGTAACCTGCGGGGTGCGGCACTTCTGCGGCGGCAAAGGTTTGCCGGCTGCCGGATTTGGTTCCCAGGTCCAGCAGGACCGGGTCGACTCCGTTGAGCGGAATCTCCAGTTCAAGCGCCAGGCGACGCTCCAGCATGGTGGTGTTGTAGCACGTCAGGTAAGCCGGACCGTGCTCACCGATCCAGCCGCGTAAACGTTCCAGCACCCGCGGCCGCTCCAGGACCTTTTCGGTCAATGCGCGGGTACTGTCGTCGTACACGGACAGCATCTGCAGCCTGCGCCGGGCATGAGCCGCAGGAACGCCAACCAGCAGCTGGAGATAGTAATCCACCACGTCGGGATGCACCGGCTGGCTGGTGACGTAGATCAGACGGGCATTGGGATTACGCAGGCGGATCAACGCAAACAAAAGCCGTTCTTCATAGAACGAGGCGCCCTGGACCTTGCTCAATTCGTCCTGGTCAACACTCAGTGATGGCACGATTACCGAAGTGTGCCCGAAGGTATCGTCCTCCCGAACCGCTGACCAGATAGGCAGCAATTTCTGCTGAAGTTGCGTAAAGTCGTCGTTGAGTTCAGGCAGCATGAACTTTCACCGTTTCTCCACTAGTGTTCATTATTTCCCGGAGTGTATCGTAGTTCGGATGGCGAACACGCATCCAGGCGTTGGCCATGTATCCGCCTTCTACCGGTTGCGTGGCGGAACCGGAGGGTGGAAAGTGAGAGGCCACGATACAGTCACCAAACCGTTGCTGAATGGACTTGAGCCCGGAATAGCCCGTGATCCGGCCGTCGCACGAGGGCCGCAGCGCGATCATTCCGGCAGCAAAACGGCGAGAAGGTTTTCGCTGCGTCCGGCCGTGCGCCAGCGCTGACGCCCATTCGAGGTACAGATCGAAGTCGTTGGCGGTGTTATACACGTCCCACTGCCCCACGCCCGGCGGACGGCAGCCGATTTCGGAAAACTTCAGGCCTTTGGGGCCGGCGAACCACTCCATGTGCGTGGCCGGTCTGGAGTCCGAGCGCCTTGACCGCGTCGAAGCCTGCTTCCCCGATTGCCGTGAATTCCTCGCCGCTGACATCACGCGGTAAAAACACGCACCATTGAATCCACGGATTTTCCAGCACCTGCAGCGGCGCCGGCAGATAGCGTGAAATGGAGTACCAGGCGGGAATGCAGACCCGCGGGAAGCTTTTCTGCCGGGTCCTGGCTGATCAGGCTAAGCCTTACCCCGGGCAGGCTGGCGGCGCCGGCCACGAAACGGAGTGTCGTTTCCATAAAAAACGGCGCAACAAAAATGACGTGAGTACTCATACGCTGCATAGCAGAGCACTGCCGCCCCCCGATCGCAACGACTTTTTGCACACTCTTGCACCGTGATCACTCCCATATGCCCCGACACGCTTCCACCGCGTCATGCGGATAGCGTAGAATCTCTCGGATGATTCAGACCAGCATAAGCAAGAACGAGACTTCGGCAGTTTTTTTCTCTGTGATCCTTGGCCTCCTGGCTTCCTCCGCTTTACAGGCGGGAGCCATGCCGGACCAGGTGGAACGCCTTTCCAGGGATTTAACTCCCGTTGGCGCCGAGCGCGGAGCGAACGAAGCGGGCACCATTCCCGCATGGACGGGCGGCATTACCGAACCGCCCGCTTCCTACCGCCAGGGAGACCATCATCCTGACCCTTTTGCGGGTGAACAACCGCTGCTACGAATCGACTCGGGCAATCTCAACCAGCACCGTGAACAGCTGGGCAACGGCCAGGCCGCGCTGCTTGCGAAGTACCCTGAGTTTTATCTCGAAGTCTATCCGAGCCACCGGACAGCCGCCTATCCCGAGCGCGTCTACGAGATGACGGCGCAAAACGCAGCGAGCGGTTCGCTGTCCGAGAATGGCAATGCCGTGATTAATGTCGCCGAGGGGTTTCCATTCCCTTTTCCTGAAAACGCACAGGAACTGATCTGGAATCACCAGCTCCGTTACCGGGGTACCGGCAGTATCCGCCACATCAAGATGATAGCGCCAACCGCCAACGGGGCCTTCAATGAAATCACCATGACGGTGACGACAACGAATCCTTATTATCACCGGGGCGCGACGCTTGACATTATCGATAACCACTTCACCATGTACGAGCGTGAGGTGACGACGCCGCCCAGCATGGCCGGCAACGTCCTGCTGGTGTACGAGTCCCTGAATCAGGTGGCCGAGCCCAGAAAGGCCTGGGTTTACAATCCCGGCCGCCGCCGCGTGATCCGGGCCCCCAACGTGGCCTACGACAGCCCCTCAGCCGGAACGGACGGAATGCATGTCAGCGACATGACAGACATGTTCAATGGAGCTCTTGACCGGTACCAGTGGGAACTCAAAGGCAAACGCGAAATGTACGTGCCATACAACGCTTACCGCCTGCACAGCAGCGAGCTGGACTACGATGACCTGGTGCTGCCGGGCCATTTGGACCCCAGGCACCTGCGCTATGAGCTGCACAGAGTGTGGGTGGTAGAGGCCACGCTGCGCAACGGTTCGCGGCACATCAATCCAAAGCGCATCTTCTACCTGGATGAAGACAGCTACCAGATCCTGATGGTCGACCACTACAACAGCGACACTGAACTGTGGCGGTATTCGGAAGCCCACCCGATCAACTTTTACGACGTGCCGACGCTCTGGACGACCCTGGAAGTGCACTACGACCTGGAAGCCAGGCGATACGCGGCTTTTCGCCTCGACCCCGGAAAACCGATCCCGCCGTTTAACATGGAATTGGACCCCGGTGATTTCACACCGCAGGCTCTTCGGCGCAAAGGCAGGCGATGAGCAAATCGGTAAAGTTCAAAATCTTCCTGAAGGAAATCTGGCGGCGGCGCGTGCTGCAGGTCGCGATTCCCTACGGCATTGGCGCCTGGTTGATGGTGCAGGTCGCCGAAGTGATCCTGGATGCGTTCGAGGCGCCGCCCTGGATCATGCAGGGCTTGCTGATCGTGTTGGTGTTGGGCTACCCGGTTGCAGTGGTGCTGGCCTGGATTTTTGATATCACCCCCAACCATACCATCGTTCGAACCGGCCCTCGCGAGGAACTGGAAGAGGAACAGGAAGAGGAACATGAACCGCTTCCCGCGCCCGCCATGTCGTTGGAAATGGGCGATTCGGAACGGCGCCAGATCACGATGCTGAGCGCGGTATTTGAATTGTCCTACGGCGATGATCCGGAGGCGGACCCTGAATTTCTGCGTGACTCAATCACCGTCCTGGAGTCGGTTTGCCAGGACCTCTCCGATCGTTACGAAGGTCACAAGCTTCCCAGTGGAGCCGAGGAACTGACACTGGTTTTCGGCTATCCGAATGCCCGCGAAGATGACGCGCGGCGCGCGGTCGCGGCCGGACTCGCCCTGATTAACGAAACGCGCAACATGTCGGAGTCGCGCTCCGGTGAAGAATCCCGCGGGTTCATCACCCGGGTGGGTATCTCCACCAGCCTGGTGATCGTTGATGAATCGAAAACCGATAACCAGGAAATCTCCATCATCGGCCAGGCGCCTCGCATGGCGGCGTGGCTGCACGGCCTGGCGCCGCCGGGATCCCTGATCATCGGGCCCCACACCAAAAAAATCGTCGCCAACCATTTCAGACTCGAGCCGGCCGGATCCCATCAGCAAACGCAATTTGGCGGCGATATTGAAGTCTTCCGCGTGGAGACGGCCCGGATGCTGGACGGTTCCAGCGCAGAGTTAACATTGTTGAAGGGCCGCGAAGATGAAATGCGCCTGATGCGTGATCGCTGGGAAAATGTAGAGGATGGCGGCGGCCAATTCGTGTTGCTGCAGGGCGAGCCGGGCATCGGCAAGACCAGCCTGCTAAGCTCATTTATCCAGCACGTCCGCGAAAACGGCGATTTAACCCTGATTTCCTGCATGTGCTCTCCGTATGAGCGGAACAACCCGCTGGCTCCGGTCATCCGCGTTCTGCAAGACTCTATCCTGGGCTTTTCGGACCAGGAAAATTCCGACTCCAGGCTGGAGCGGCTGACTTCTTTTGTCGGTCTGCAATCCGTTGACGAGGACGAGGCGGTGCCCTTGCTCGCCAACCTGCTGTCGATCAGCCCGGAATCGGGGTATTCACCACCCACCGGTTCAGCACAGATTGTGCGCATGCAGACACTGGAACTGCTGCTGGACATGCTCAGCCTTGCAGCGTCTTCCAGGCCCGTCCTGTTGCTCATTGAAGACCTGCACTGGGCTGATCCGTCAACCCTGGAAATGATCCAAATGCTGGTGAACCGGGGGCCTGCGGCAGGTTTATTCGTCCTGTTTTCTGCACGGCCGCATTTTGAAGCCGACTGGACAAAACGCTCCTTCGTGCTGGTCCAGGAGCTGCTTCCCCTGGCGCGCAAATCAGCAAAAGACCTGATCGTAAGCACCACCGGTGGGGCAGAGCTGCCGGATGCCATAGTCAATCGAATCATCGAGGAAACAGACGGCAATCCCCTGTTTATCCAGGAGCTCACGCTGGCTGTGCTCGAGTCCGACGCGTGGCGCAAATCCCTGGCCGAGGGCCGGCCGGAAGAAATGAGATGGCTCGAAATTCCGGCGACCCTGCAGGATTCACTGGCGGCCCGTATCGATAATCTCGGTGAATCCAAGGCGCTGTTGCAGCTGTGTTCCGTGCTCGGACGTGAGTTTTACTACACGTTGCTGCGTGCGGTCAGCGGCACCGAAAACGAGCAGGCGCTGAAGGACGGCATGAATGAGATTGTCAGTGCCGAATTGCTCTATCAGCGGGGTGTGCTGAAAAACCTGACCTACTCGTTCAAACATATTTTGATTCTCGAAACTGCTTACAACTCCTTGCTGAAGTCCAAGCGCAAGGAACTGCATGGCCGCACCGCCGTCATTCTCGAGCAGGAGATCACAGACGTGGCGAAGCGGCAGCCTGCGCTGCTGGCTTATCATTACTCGGAAGCCGGCGAGCTGGAGAAAGCGATCCCCTTCTGGATCCAGGCCAGCCGGCAATCGCTCTCCCGTTTTGCCAACCAGGAAGCGATTGAGCAATCCAGGAAGGGCATTGAACTGCTGAAAAGCCTGCCCGAATCGCAGCCACGGGCCGCGCTGGAGGTGCCGCTGCAGAGCATCCTTGGAACCGCGTTGCTGTCGACACACGGATATTCAGACCCCCGGGTGCGCAAGGTCTTCACGCGGGCGCAGGACCTTTGCGAACAGATTGGGGACGCACCTCAGTTGTTCCAGGTGGCCGTTGGCTTATGGATGTATTACATCATCACCGCCCAACTCGAAGAAGCGTACGAGCAGAGCCAGCGCCTAATGCGCATCGCAGAAACGACGAAAGACCCGGCACAGTTTCTTCAGGCACATTACAGCCGGGGATTTACGCTCTATTACCGGGCTGATTTCAAGGCTGCGAAAGCGGCTCTCGAGAAGGCTTTGGAGAGCGAGAAACCCGGTATTGACTATGCATCACAATCTGCCAGCGGGGATGACACCCGGGTTCATGTGCGGGTAGTGCTTTCCCTGGTGCAGTGGCACCTTGGATTTCCGCAGACCGCCGCGAGGCTGGTGAAAGAAGCCAGCAGTATGGCCAAGGACCTCAAGCACCCCTACGCAATGGCCTTTGCGTCATTTTTCAGTGCATGGCTCCAGCAGATGCGAGGCGACTCAAAACAGACTCTGTTCCATGCGTCGGATGCGGCCCGTATTGCGCTGGAAAAAGGTTATCGGTTCTGGATTCCGCTGGCCGGTTTCATGACGGCCTGGGCAGGAAACCGCGATCAGAAAAACGAAACCATGCCGCGTGACATCGAGCCGGTGGAGAAAATGAAATCAGGGCTGGATATCTATCGCGGCGCCGGGGCCGGAATGGGCATGACCTATCTTTCCTTCAACCTGGCGGAAGACTATATTGCGCTGCAAAACCATGAGACCGCCGTCGAAGAACTGGAGAGTGGCTGGAGCGCCCTGCAGGAGACCGGAGAGCGCTTTTTCGAATCGGAATATTACCGTCTGCGCGGGCGTATCTGTCTGAACGAATTCCAAACCTCGGGCGAGCAGGAACAGCTTGATTCAGCGGTCGAGCTTTTTTCGACCGCATTGGAAACGGCACAGGAAAGGGAATCTCTGGCCCTGGAGCTGCGCGCCGCTGTGGACCTTGCCAAAGCGCTCGAGCTTCAGGCCCAACCGGCTGAAGCGGTCGGCCTCCTGAGTGGCATCCTTAACCGTTTTGGCGAAAAAGATAACTCACAGGATTTTGTTTCCGCCGAAAAAATACTGAAGAAACTGAACAGAACATAACAAGAGCCGCATGCGTCATCCAATAAAAAGAATACTGATCATCAACCTGTACTTTCCCGAAATGCGCGAGCCTATCAAACGGCGCAACGAGGTGCCTGATGCGCTGGCCCCGGTTCTGCTCGGCGGTTATTTCTCGCAGGAACATTGCGAGGTAAAACTGTATAACGAAGTTCACTCGGGTTTCGTCGAGGTTTTCAAACCGGAATTGCTGAGCTGGCCGGATATGATCGTGATGACCGGTCTGACGGCGACGTTTGACCGGTTGCTCCAGGTTTCGGCTTATGCAAAAACCGCAAATCCGGCGGTGATCACCGTCGCCGGCGGCCATGCGGTTCGTTGCCTGCCCCATTATTCAGAGCACTTTTTCGATTACAGTTGCACCGGTGATGTCGAACAGATAAGGGACGTGATCCGCGAGGCCTTTGGTCCAACATACCTCAGCCCGGAATTCCGTCCGCGTTACGACCTCGCTTACTGGATCAAGCGACTGGGGTACGCCGAATCCACCCGCAACTGCAATTTCAAATGCAGTTTCTGTTCTTTGACCGGTGTCGGGCTGAAATACGATGCGCAGAGCCTGGATTACCTTGAGGACCAAATGGAAGCGATGGGTAAGCGCCCAATCTTTTTCTTCAATGACAATCAGCTCCTGGGGGACGGCACCAAAAGCTTCCGAAAGCGGATCGAGCGGGTTCAAAAGCGACGCGACGCGGGCCAGTTCAAGTACTGGAGCGGTTTTGTCACGGACACTTTCTTCTGGGATGAAGAAAACATTCGCCTGGCCCGGAAAACCGGCTGCCTGTCGGTCTTTGTCGGCGTGGAATCATTTGACGACGACATGTGGCTGAAAAGCGTCAACAAGAAGCAGAACAGCCGGATGAACCAGGTGGACCTGATCCGCAGATGCCTGGAAGGCGGCATTATTTTTCAGTACGGACTGGTGTACGACCCTACCATCCAGACGCTGGAACAGATGTACCATCAGCTGGACCTGATCTGCGATCACCCTGAAATCCCTGCGCCGAATTTCATTTTCATGGCCATCCCGTTTCCCGGGACGCCGTTTTTTCAGGACCGGTTTGAAAAAGGACTGATTCTGCCAAACACGAAAATGCGCGACCTCGAAGGATCTACGCTTAGCCTGAAGCCGATCGACCCGATTGACGATGTTGTGCATTTTGTTCGAAATGGCCGTAACTTCCGTGGCTATCGTGCCCGTTTCCTCAAGCACCAGGCAAAGTTTCTCTGGCATTACCGCCGCCACCTGGGCAGGGACCACATACTCCTCAGTTCGCTGACCGCAGCGGCCATTCTGGCCCCGGGCAGTTTTTCCAGCCCCGGCGCGATGTTCATCCGTAAAGGCCCGCGTACCAATGTCAGCACAACCGAACGCCTTGATGCGGTATACAAGCCAGGCCTTCCGGTGGACGCCCGTTTTGAATCCTGGTTCGACCCCACCCGGATCACTCTGGAAAATGGCGAACTCAACCCGTTGCTCGAGGAAGACGCTATGGCGACTCGTTACAAGCGACAGGCAAAACAGCCGCTGGCGGCCAAAAGCGCTTAATGGAACGACTGCCGATCCGACCGCATACGCGCAGCAGGGCGGCCCGCGTCCGCACGGCGGCGCTCATCACCCTGATACACGTCCTGCCGGCCTGGGCGATCATCAACGGAACCGGTGAGAAAGACTGGCTGCTGTTCGCTGCGATTTACCCGTTTCAGGCTATTGGCGTCGGTGTCTGCCTGCACCGGTATTTTGCCCATAACGCGTTCAAGACCAGCCGCTGGTTCCAATTCCTGCTGGCCCTTTTCTGCGCCAGCACTTTCGGAGATCCTATCCGTTTTGCCGGCAAACACCGCCTGCACCACTTGAACACCGACCGCGAGAACGACACACACTCACCCGGGCAGGGATTCTGGTTCAGCTGGCTGGGCAGCCATATTGACAGCCGATACACCGACGAGCAGATCTGCGCGCAGGTGCCGTACCTGACCCAATACCCGGAACTCATGTGGCTGCATCGCCACTCACTGGCGCCCGGATTGACGCTATGCGCCGTTGCTCTTCTGCTGGGCGGAATCTCCGGAATGGCAGTGGGGGTGTTGTTGGGTGCTGCGCTGCTTATTCACCAGAGCTCGGCGGTAAACTACTTTTGCCATCGATTCGGACGCCGGCGTTTTCAGACCGATGACCTTTCAACCAATAATTTCCTGGTTTCGCTGCTGGTGTTTGGCGAGGGCTGGCACAACAATCACCACCGTTACCCGGTGTCCGCCCGGGCCGGATTCTGCTGGTGGGAGATCGACATGTTTTACTGGGTGATCTGTCTGTGGGAGGCGACCGGCCTGGTCTGGGATGTGCGCCGCCCGCCGGAACAGTTGCGCCGCACCCGTCTGCTCGCTACATAGCTTCAGCCTGTGCGTTCAGTTCCGCGCTGCGGCTTTTCATTTTGCGGTCCTCGAGCAGTGAAAGCGGATCAGCAATCAACTTTCTCCACTCACCCAGCGTTCTGTTGAACAATTCTCCGGTTGCAGGATCCATCCAGCCGCTCTCATCCCTGCACTCTTCCCACATGTGGCGCATCAGGTTGTAACAGACGGTAGCCTGGCCTCCGGCAACCAGGTAATCCAGATCGTTGAGAGAGTCGCCCTCTTCCTGTTCGAGCCAGAGTTTCGTCTGCATGGTGGCGGCCTTGCCAACGATACGTTCCATTTCCGGCGGTGGCGGCCAGGCCCCCTCCGATTCCAGCATGCGTTGAAAATCGTTGGTTGTCTCAGTGGCTACCTGCAGAGTGAAAATCTCGTTATCGAGGATCCGGCTCTGCAAGTCATCCCGCGCGTAAGCCACGGCATAACCGAGGCCGCGAATGCGGTTCATGTAGATGGTCGAAGTCAGAACGGATACGGATTCGCCACGTAACGCGCCCATTTTAAGCAGGTTGCCGAGACGCAGTTTGTTGATGTAACGTCCCGGTTTTCCCTTCCAGTTAGGGATAGCTCTTTCCAGCGCCTCGATCGCCCGCGCCTTGTTCACCTTGAGCACAAACAAACCAATAAAAGTCAGCAGAATCAGGAACAGAGGCAGCATCAGATGAAGCAGGATAAAACCCTTGAGGCCAAACCGGGACTGGTCGAGAACGCCTACCAGCCCCTCCCGCAGGTCCCAAACCGTCAGAATGGCGCTGGTCGTCAGCATCACCATGATAACCGTCGCGATAACACTGAGCTGCCCGATGGTGACCCTGCTGATCCAGGAATTCGCCCTTTGCGCGCGTTGTGCATGCCGGCTGGCCGGCTCCGGCTTGCCCTCCCGGGTGAAAGAAACCCGCGGATAAAGGGAAGCCTTGCGTACCGGCGTATCTGAGATGATCAACAGGTCGAGATCGGACGCGTTGACGTCCACGTAGCTGTGCTCTGCGCCTTCGACTACTCGCCCGGAAACCCAGTTGGCCCACTCCTTGGGCCCCCAGGGCTCACCGCGGCCCACCAGCGAGAAACCGCATTCATGGCGGTCCGCCTCCTTGATCCCTTCCTTGCGGCGGTTCAGCGCGTTGAGTGTGCTTGAGACACCCTGGTTGTCGTACACACCCCCGTCCATCAAGGCGAAATTCGGCAACTTCGTGTCAAGGTTGCGCTCCAGAGCCCGGTTGATTGCTTCACAGGTCGGGCGCTCCGTCTTGCCAAAGCGTCCCGGCTTGATCCTGTCATCCGGCCAGTGAAAATCATCGGGAAAAAACAGGGGCTCCATACCCACCGGAATGCATGATGACGCCGCCATGATGTCCGCGATCCGCATCTGCCGTGCATGCTTTTTACACAGAGCGATATTGCGGTTACCGATCAGGCAGCGGTATTCGCTGACCTGGAAACGGAACGCCGAGCCGGTTTTGAACTCGGTGGCGTTGAATACCATTTCTTTCAGATGGCCGTGCCTCGGTTCCCTCATCAGCAAGTCGAAGGTTATTTCCTCGCCGCCGGTGAATTCGCCGAAAAAAGGCCTGAAATAGAAATCCTCGTAGACATTGGCGAACGCAGTGATCATGTCGCGCCGGCCGGACGGCGCGGGAGCCTCTCGGGCCACCATCCGTTTCATCATTTCTTCGATGAGATTGAGCTGCGGCAGGAATTCGTAGAAATCGTCGAAGAAATCCTGGAACGACCTGCCCAGGCGCTGCGATAGCGAATAACCGATGCCTGGCATACTGCCGCCTGAAACCGAAGAAATGATCTGCACTTTCTCCAGTAGACCCAGGCGCTCCAGCATGCTCATGGTCCCGAGATGAAAACCGATGGCGCGCACCCCGCCGCCGGACAACGACAGTGCCAGACAATCCAGTCGCCCGGAAAATTTCTTTGCTTCTGCTTTCTGCATGTGATCGTTTACTGTTTGTTTCCGATTTTTGATGAATATAGTAGCATCCGTGATCAATATGAACGCACATCGTTTCGGCTGGATTCCCAATGCGATCACGGCGGGCCGCCTTGCCTCGGTTCCTGTCCTTGCCTGGCTTGCTTACCGGGGCATGCACGGCGCATTCACGGCTGTATTGATCCCCGCCCTGGCCAGCGACGTCATTGACGGATGGCTGGCGAGGAAACTCGATGCCGTTTCGTCCGCGGGTGCAACCCTGGATTCAATTGCCGATATTCTCTTGATGCTCACCATCGTTTACGCAATCTGGCCGCTGCATCCCTATGTATACCTGGATCACGGCTGGGTCGTCATCACGGTGGTCGTCCTTTGGATTTTCGCGCATGCTGCTTCGCTGCTTCGTTACGGTCGGCTTGCGAGTTTTCATACGCGCCTGATTCGCGCCGGGATCTTCGCATTCAGTCTTTTTGCGCTGGTGCTGTTTCTTTATGGCTTTGTGCCGTGGCTTTTGTACTTTTCTGCCTTCGTTTGCGCGCTGGGCGGAGTGGAGCATTTCATTATGCTGTACCTTGTTCCGAAGTGGACGCCCAACCTGCATGGCGGCGTTGCGGAGGCCCTGCGGCGTCACCGGGCGACCAATAGTGAGGCATAAGACCGGAAACTGGCTATATACTTGGGCATAATTCAAAAATTCGAATTTGACAGACTGGGGAGACCTCATGATTGAAGTGCTGCAAATAGTGTGTGGATTCGGCATCGGATACCTTATCGCCACGTTTTCAGAATCTTTCCTCCACGCCATTGTGGGTCATGCCAGCGACCGCGCGCGAGCCATCTGGCACCGTTATCCGCGATTGTTTCATTTCATGATCCAGTCCTATTACCGCCACAACTTCATTCATCACGAGGCCACGTTCAAAGAAAACTTCCACGAGATGTTCACCTGCGATGCACACCAGGCTGAACTGGACGCTTCCATTCCAAACTGGCACCGGGACCGGATCAAGAACGAAATGTACGGTCTGACCATCAGCCTCAAATGCTATCTGAGCTTTAACGTGATCCTGATTCCCACGCTGCTGCTGATTTACTTCTACCTGGGGCCCTGGATGGCGGTCGGATTCCTGCCTTGGCTGGCCCTGAAACCCTTGTGGACCCTGACGATCCACAAGTTGCTGCACCACGAACTTGAAAAGGCCCGGGAGATGGCGCCATGGGGTGTCAAGTGGCTCGTTGGAACGTCATATTACCGGTGGATGATGCGGAATCACTTCATGCATCACAACGAACAGTCGACCAATTTCAACCTGATACCGGGCGGTGACTACCTGTGGTTCAAAGCCCGGAAAGCAACGGATATTGAAAAGGCCGAGATGGCGAAGCTGGGCATGTACAAAGCCTCAATTTCGCCCCGGTTCGGCGGACAGAGCGCCTAGCAAATTCGCAGGCGGTTTTTGACGGCATTCTGCTCCGGCGTGAGCGGCAGCGCGCAGCCGCCCGCAATTGCTCAGGGTGAAATGGTTTCTATTACGATCACCACGACGGCCAATGCGACCCCGGCGACCGCAGACCACAGCAAAACGCCGTCCCGGTTTTTCCAGCGGTATTTCATTGCCTGTGCCGGGGTCAGCCTGGTTGCCTTGCGTAGCAGAGGCGCCAACCATTTTTCCACCTCTCCGGCAACATAAACCGGTTTTTGCTGTCCACCCCGCAGTGGAAAAGTGTATTTTTCGTGCAGGATGGCCTGGTTCGTGTAGAACAGTCGCTGCGGCTCGACCGACAGCTCACGGCCATCATCAAGCCTCATGTAAAGCTTTTTGCCGTCGGTGCCGAGCCGGTGCTTCATATGGCGCAACTGCAGGCGAATGACCGGGTAGATGAAGGCGAGCGCAGCCACGCCGAGCAACAGGACCAGGCCTACCTGCTTGAGTTCGCCGGCCATCTCTCCATCGGCCCCGGGACCTGCCTGCATGGCCGCCCAAACCCATATCCCGAAGGACCCCAGGATTAAGAATACAACCAGGATAAATCCCATGCGCTCAAGCCAGGTCACGACCCGGTCCATTTTTGGTTCCCGCTCCAGCCAGTGGATGCGACGGGTTTCCGGAACATGCTCCGGCGCGTTTTCAATATCCAGAGCAGCCGGAGGTCCGGACCAGCGTTTATCCTTTGGAGTCGCATGGACCGCCGCAGCGATCATCAACGCGGCAAAAATGAGAACCCCGGCGAGACAGGCTGCGCCGAGGCGCTCAAAGTAGGTCTTGTTATCCCGTATCCGGCGCAGGTGGCCGAGAAAAGCCTCGTCACCGAATTCATTCAGCTCCATTGTCCTGCTGTTGACCGAGTAAACCGCAAACCGCTCCATGTCCGTGATCAGCATGGCGTCGCCCAATACAGCGATGTCGGTGGGATACGCGCCTGCCGGCAGATCGATAACCTCTTGCGGTCCTTCTGACTCGTGGTAAATCACCACCCCGGCGGAGTCCTCTGAAAATTCGGCAGCCTGCACCACCCACCAGCGATTATCCGCGGCCCGGGCCAGCATCATTGGGAAGTGACGGTTGCCCGCCACGATGGCGTTGCGAGTGCTGTGCTCCCGGCCGGTGATAAAACTCCCGTCGTCCTGCGGCTCGAGCTCTACTATCCGGCGGTGGTCGGTATCGGCGATCCAAAGATTGCCCGCAGAATCTGATGCCAGGTCGTTGGGCCCTGCCAGCGTCCCGTCGGGAACCCCCTTTAACGGCCCGCCGCCCGGGGCCAGACGCCACAGAGTATCGCCTTCAGAGTCGGTCAGAAGCCACTCGTTCTCCAACCCACCGGGAATGATCTTGAATTGCCGCTTCACCAGGTATTCGAATACGGTTGCCGCGGGGCGGCATTGCCAGGATTCAACCCGGCAAATCCTGATCCGGGCGGGGTCCTGCTCCGCCAGCAGCAAACTGCCGTCTTCGAGCACTCTCAGATCGATGGGGATATCGGCCAGGCCCGTGCGGTCGGGCGCAGCCGCGTCAATTAGCTCACCCGCCCCGGAAAGCCGGTACAGCTCGCTACCGGCATGCACATAGACATGATTGCCGGCGGCCGCAATGTGGGTTGGCCCGACCCAATCGTAGGTTTTTTCACCCGCCCAGAACCGGGCCAACAGCGCGGCCAGCATCAACAGGAGAAATAAAACCAGCGGCCCCCGACCGCCTGTCTTCCCTGCCTGCCTCGTTCGATTAAACTCCACCATGTACATTTGATCAGAGAACGGCGATAAAAGCCCCTAAGCCCCCTTCAGTTGATCGCCGGAAGCATGACCGGAGCGCCGAAGCCGAGGTCACCCAGCCGTTCAGCCTGGGTGGCGGCGTCGCCCACCACCAGGTACTGCATCGCATCGGCGCGAAGGTACTTTCCGGCGAGCTGTTTGAATTGCTCCAGGGTCATCTCTTCCACTCGTTGTGCATTTCGGGCCTGGTAATCATCCGGGTAGCCGAAGCGGGAGATATTCCGCACGACGTTCAGTTTAGCGCTCAACGTCTCGTTCTTCAGCGCCTGGCCCCGAAGGACGGCGCCTTTGAGCACTGCCAGGTCCTCCGCGGTGAACTCCGGCCCATAGCCGGCCACGATATCCCGAATCAACTCAAGTGACTCACGCGTGACGTTGGCCCTGACGCTCGACCCGATAGCGAACGTGCCCCGGTCTTTTTCGCCGGAGAAACCTGATCGAATGCCGTAGGTATAACCCTTGTTCACTCGCAGTTCCGTATTCAGTTCAGAGGTGTAGATTCCGCCCAACAGGAAGTTGAGCGCCTCGGCCAGCGGATAATCCGGATCCAGTGCGGAGAGCGACGGACGCTGAATCCGCAGAACGGATTGCTTTGCACCCGGCACATCGTAGAGATAAAGCGCAGATTGCGGCACCGGTTTCGCCGGCGGCAGTGAAACCGGGTCGGTTTGCGGGGATTTCCACCGGGCCGCCAAACCGCTGGCCGCTGTCCTCACGGCGGCTGCGCCAACATCGCCAACCACGTTCAGCCTGGCCCGCACTGGCGAATAGTTGGCTCCGTAAAAAGCCTGCAGGTCCGCCAGTGTCACCGCTTCGAGTTTGTCCCGGGTGCCGTACGGCAAGTAGCTGTATATATGGTCCGCGGGGTAACGCAGCTTTGCTGCCTCACGGCGCGCAATGGCCTCTGGATTGCCGGCGTCCTGGTCTATTTGATTGATCTGCTTACGCTTGAGCAGCTCGAATTCCTCGCTGTCCCAGCGAGGTTCCAGCAACATTTCCTCTACCAGAGCCATGGTTTTTTCGAAATTGCGCGATAGGGTGCTGCCGCTGACACGGGTGCTGGTTGAGCCTGCGGAAATCCGGATATCGGAGCCCAGCGACTTGATGGCGTCCTCCAGTTCCGCGGTGCTCCTGTTCGCCGTCCCCTTGTTGAGCAAGTCCGCCGTCAGACTGGCAACCGCGGGTTTGGCGACACTGGAGCGGTCGCGCCCGGCATCCAGTTCCAGTGAAAAATACACCAGCGGTGTTTCCGTTGATTCGATGCCGAAAACCGCAACACCGTTTTCCAGCGTTTCCCTCCAAACGGCCGGCGCCGGCAACTCATAAGGGTTGCCGAACGGCGGCTCGACGGTCCGGTCGAAGCTGGATGGCGTGGACTCGAAATCACGCACGGTGCGGTCCGCCTCGGGCGCCGCCTCGGCGCCCTGCACCACCGTTTCTTCTACCACTGCCGCCTCTACGCTGCCCTCCAGGGTCAAAGCGGGTTCACCTTTCGGCACAAAACTGGTGGCCACATGGGGGCGGTCCTTGATATACGTGTTGTACACGCGCATGACATCTTCGGTAGTTACCGCCTGCAAGCGGCGGATGTCGCTGTTGATTCGCTCCGGGTCGCCGGTTAGCGTGTTGTATTGCCCCAACGCGATCGCTTTGCCGAGCACGCTCTGCAGCTGGCCGTAAAAAGCGACCTCGTAGCCCGCCTTGATCCGGTCCAGATCCTTTTGCGAAATGCCGTTCTTTTCAAACCGGTCGAAAGCCGTGTCCAGGGCCGGCAGCAAGCCGTCCAGATCTTCGCCCGCATTGGCGTCGACGAACAGGTAAAATTCGCCGGCCAGTTCCTTGCCGTAGTTGAAAGTGGACAGGCTGGAGGTCAGTTTCAGCTCATCGATCAGGACCTCGTTGAGCGGCGCCCGCTTGCCCTCCGACAGATACTCCGAAAGGATTTCGAAGGCTGCGGCATCCGGATGAAATTCGCCGACCGACGGCCACACCATGGTCAGTCTCGGCACGGTCGCGAAATTGTCTTCGTGATACAGCGAAATGTTCTCTTTGAGTTCGACCGGGCGCGGTTCCCTCAAAGCGACCTCCGGCCCGGCCGGGATCTCGCCGAAGTACTTCTCGATCAGCGCCTTGGCCTCGGCCACATCGAAATCGCCGGAAAGCGTCAGCGTCACGTTGTTCGGCACGTACCAGCGGCTGTAAAACGTTTTGACATCCTCCAGCGTAGCGGCCTCCAGATCAGCCAGCGAGCCAATCACCTGCCAGTTGTAAGGGTGGTCCTGCGGGTACATCGCTTTGCCGATGACATAGAAGTTGTGCCCGTAAGGCCGGTTGTCGACCCGCTGGCGTTTTTCGTTCTTGACGACCTGTTTTTCAACGTCAATGACCGGTTGGGTGACGGTGTTAATGAAATATCCGAGCTTGTCGGCTTCGGCCCAGACCACTTTTTCCAGCGCGTCAGCCGGAACCGCCTGGAAGTACTGCGTCATGTCGGTGGTGGTGAATCCGTTGGTGCCTTCACCGCCGATCCGCGTGTTCATTTCATCCAGGCCGCCGTACCCCAGATTCTCGGAATCGAGGAACAGCAGGTGCTCAAACAGGTGCGCGAAGCCGGTGCGGCCGGTCACTTCCCTGGAGGAGCCCACGTGGGCGGCCAGGTTGATGGCCACCACCGGATCGGAACGGTCCACGTGAAGGATCACGTCCAGGCCGTTGTCCAGCCGGTATTTCTCATAACTGATGGATGGGCCGGCAGTCTCCGACGCGGCCGGTTCCTGCACGGCATCGGGAGCCGGCTCAACCGGCGTTTGCTCGGCGGCTGGCTGCGGTTCGCATCCGCCAATCAGCAAGCCGAACGCCATTGCGGTCAACAACCTGAAAGCTGTCATCATCTTTCTCCTTAAATTTTCGATTCGTTGGTCAACGGGCACGGCCCGTGCCGTGCGCTTCAATATCCGGTCCCGCGAGAACCGTTATGATTTACCGGAAGTCGGCAGGCGGATCTTCAACCTGCAGCACCTCCGGCGGGTTTTTTTCCAGCTGCTCCAGCAGATAGCGGACACCCGCCTCGAGCGTCGGATCCTGGCCGGCAGCAACCAGTTCCGGCCGGTCAAGCACCTCGATATCTGGCGCAACGCCTTCGTTTTCCACCGCCCATCGGCCGTCGGGGTCGAGCATGCGGAACGTTGAGGTCAATATCCCGCCGTTGTCGGCCAGCATCGGGTTGCCGGAAATACCGATCAGCCCGCCCCAGGTGCGGGTTCCGATCAGGGGGCCCAGACCCAGTTTTCTGAAATAGTAGGGGAACGCATCCCCGCCGGACGAGGAATAGCCGTTGATCAGCGTAGCCTTGGGTCCGCTATGAGAGATGATCGGGGTGGTTTGAGCGGCCGCCTCCAGACCCCGCCTTTTCCAGTAGACAATCGGCTCGCGTGCCACGAGGTGGACCATGTGATCGGGAATGAAACCACCGCCGTTGTAGCGAACGTCGATCAGGATTGCGTCCTTGTTGATTTGCGAAGGGTACAGCCGGTAGAGCTGCTCATAACCTTCGAACGCGGTATTGGGCAGGTGAACGTATCCAACCCGTCCCCCCGACAGTTTCTCGACCCGCTCCCTGCGGCTCTGCACCCAATCGAGGTAGCGCAGATTGGTTTCTCCGGTAACGGTCTTCACCATCACTTGGCGGGCATTTTTCAATTCGGGCTTGCCGTTCAGCGTGAGACTGACCAGCTGTCCGCCCTTGTTTTCCAGCAGGCGGTAGAAATTATCGATATCCCCGGTGGATTGCCCGTCCACTGCGAGAATATAGTCCCCAACGCGGGCGCCGACCCCTGGTTCCGCCAGTGGTGAGCGCTGATGTTCATGCCAGGCGGCGCCGGCGAAGATCTTCTCGATCCGGTAGTAACCGCCGGCAGGGATGATTTCAGCGCCAAGCAACCCGCCATCGTGCCGGTCGATGTTTTTCTGGTCGCCGGCATTGACATAATTGTGGCCCGCATTGAGTTCGCCGGCGATTTCACCAAACAGGTAGTCCATGTCCTGACGGTAGGCCACGTGCGGCAGCAGGGCCGCATACTTGTCGCGGATCGCTGGCCAGTCGTTGCCGTGCATATCCGGCTCGTAGAACCAGTCTCGCAGGATTCGCCACTGGTCGGCATACATCTGCCGCCACTCGACCGCCGGATCGATGCGCAATTGCATGGTGGACAGGTCCAGGTGGCCCTTGCCGGCATCCTGGTCAGCCTCGGCCTTGGCAATACCCCAGTTGCCATTTTTCCTGAACAGTAGCTTCTCGCCCCTGCGCGCAAGCTGGAAATCATCGATACCTTCCAGAATGGTCTTCTGTTCTTCAGATTCCAGGTCGAAAAACAGCAGGGTGTTGCCGGAGTCGGTCCGCGACAGGTAGAAAATGCCTTTTTCACTGGCTGCCAGAGACCCGTAGGTGCCGTTGTCTGAATTCACCGCCGTCACCCGCCCCTCAAACCCGTTGGGATCGAGCGTGTATACCGGGGGCTTGGGGCTGTCCTTTTTCTTATCGTCTTTTTTGCCCTCACTCCCGAACGTTACTTCATCACTTCTCGGGCGATGAATGGCCGGCGCATCCGCGCTGACGAGGCCGGCATAAACGCGCCCGGAGTCAGTGTAAATCCGGGCGTCATCCCGGTCACTTCCGGTCAGGTTGAAATCGCGATTGGATATGAAATAAAGGTAGCGCCCCTGCGGGTCAAAAATTGGGTTGGCGTCCTGTGTGTCGCTGGACGTCAGCTGGGTTTTGCTGCGGTCAGCCAGCGACCAGGCCCAGATATTGCTTACGTTGGCCGCGTTGTTCTTGACGTATGCCAGGGTTCGGCTGTCGGGCGACCAGCTGTAATCCGTGATGTCGTTGCGTTTTGACAGATCCACCTTGGTGACTTCGCCAGTGGCCACCTCGACGTACTGCAGGCGCTGCTTCTTGTCGCTGAAAGCCAGGTATTTGCCGTTCGGTGACCAAACCGCGGGATAACGCCAGACGGCGCCATCCTGTGTAAGCCTTTTCGCTGAACCTGAACCATCCTGGGCGACAACGTAAAGTTCATATTCTCCGGATTCATCGCTCGCATAGGCAAACCAGCGTCCATCGGGCGACCAGCTGACCTGAATTTCCCGGACACCGGAGGTTGCGGTAACGTTGCGGATTTGACCCTTTTCGGCGGGGACACTGAACACTTCGCCGCGGGCGCCGAATACCGCCCGGTTTCCATCCGGAGAAATCCCGGCGGATTCGATAAACCCGCTGGCGTCAACGAATCGCGGCAACAAACCGGGACGGTCGCCGCGAACCTCAATTTCCAGGCGTGTGCTCTCTTTGCTCGCCGGATCGTAACGATAGAGGTAACCGGCGTTTTCGTAGACGATTGCAGCGGGTCCCGCGCTGGGCCAGAGCACGTCGAACTCCTCGTGGTCTGTTACCCGTTCAGGCTCACCACCAGCCCGGTAGCGGTAAAGGTTCAGCGTGTAATCACGGTCCGATACGAAGAAGATGTCTTCACCTACCCAGAGAGGTTGCTGATCGGTGGCTCGATGACCGGTCAGTTGCGTGGATGAGTGGGCATCCAGATCGTAGGTCCAGACGTCCTGCGCCCGGCCGCCACGGTAGCGCTTCCAGGTGCGGAATTCGCGGTCAATGGGCGTGTAGACAAGCTGGCGGCCGTCGGGCGAAAACATACCGCCGCCGCCCTCAGGAATCTCCAGCGGCCGTTCGTCGCCGCCATCAGCCGGCACCAGGTAATAGCGGCCCATCCGAACCCCCCAGGGCAGGCGGTTTGCTCTTACCAGGATGTGCTTGCCGTCAGGTGTCCAGTCCAGCACACGGTAATCGAAGCCGCCCCGGGGTGGCATGACTCCCACATCGTTGTACCAGGTCAGCTGTTGCGGCGTGCCGCCGCCGGCAGGCATGACGAAAACCTGACGGGTGCCGTTGTACTCGGCGGAAAAAGCAATCCTGGATCCGTCCGGTGAAAACTTGGGAAACAGTTCGAAACCGTCGCCCGATGTCAGTTTTCTCGCCACGCCTCCATTGCTGCCGGCCTGGTAAATATTCCCGGCGTAAACAAATACGACCTGGTCGCCGTGGATATCCGGAAAACGAAGCAGACGCGACGTTTCAGCCGAAAGCGGCGCGGCCGTGAAGGCCAGGAAAATCAGAAGTAACGAACGCAGCATGCAATGCTCCCCGGAAAAATCAGATTGAAAAAATGCAGAGTCTATTTCAACTCGTTGATCAGATAGGTATATATCAACGCCTGCACCCTGGCCTGCTGACGGTTGTTGGCTGCTCCGCCGTGACCGCCTTCGGTATTTTCATAATAGAGGTTTGGTTTGCCCATCGCATTCATCTTCGCCACCATTTTTCGCGCGTGCCCCGGATGAACCCGGTCGTCACGGGTGGAGGTGGTGAAAAACACCCTGGGGTAATCCCGGTCTTTATCCAGATTGTGGTACGGAGAGTAGTTCTGCAGCCAGGCCCAATCCTCCGGATTATCCGGATTGCCGTATTCTTCCACCCAGCTTGCTCCGGCAAGCAACTTGTTGAAGCGCTTCATGTCGAGCAGCGGTACCTGGCAAACGACCGCGTTGAAAAGCTCGGGACGTTGAGTGAAAAGCATTCCCACCAGCAGACCGCCACCGCTGCCCCCGCGGATTCCCAGGTGCCTGGGCGAGGTTACTTTACGGTTGATCAGATCCTCCGCCACCGCGTAGAAATCATCATAGGAACGCTGGCGGTTTTCCCGCTGCGCCACTCTGTGCCAGGCGGGACCGTATTCACCGCCGCCGCGGATATTCGCCAGCACGAACACCCCGCCGCTCTCCAGCCAGTCCATGCCGATGGTCGCGGAATAATTCGGCCGCTGTGAAACCTCGAAACCGCCGTAGGCGTAAACCAGGGTAGGATTTTTACCGCTCATCTTCATGTCTTTCGCAGACACCATGAAATACGGCACGCGGGTGCCGTCACTGGACGTGACGAAGTGCTGTTCAACCTGGAATGGACTGGCGTCGAAAAAGGCAGGCAGCGATTTTGCCTTTTCCGGCCTCGACATGCCCTCGGCCTGGAACAGGGTGGTCGGGGTCAGAAAGTCGGTGTAGCTGAAATAGAAAAAGTCGCTGTCCTCCGAGGTGCTCTGAACGTCGATGCGTCCCATGGAGGGGACATCCACCTGGCGGCTGATCCACTTGCCTTCTACCCGTGAATAGGCATCCAACCGATTACGCACATCGACCATGCGATTGACCAGGACCATATTCCTGGTCCGGCTCACCCCGCTGATGGCGGAACGCGCATCAGGCTCAACCACCATGCTGACGCTGCCTTCACCCTGCAACAATTCATCCAGATCGATGCTCACCAGCGAACCCTGTTTCCAGGTCGAACCATCGCGTTCCCAATCTGATTTCAGGCTGATCAACAGCTGGTTCTGAAAAATGGTCTCGAGGTTTGAATCTTCCGGAATATCGATTTTCTTCAACTCGCCATCGTGCATCAGGTAAATCACGTTGGTGAAAAAAGTCGGCGCCACGATCACGATCGGATAGTCCCTCTCCGGCGTATGGACCTGGTAGGAAAACACCCCGATGTCTTCCTTGCGGCCCTCGTAAATTACCTTTGCTTCCGACAGCGGCGTCCCTCTTTTCCAGATTTTGGTGATGCGCGGATAGCCGGATTCGGTCATTGAGCCTTCACCGAAGTTGGTGCCGACAAACACCGTGTCGCGGTCGATATATCCCGCCCCGCCCTTGGACTCCGGCAGGTTAAAACCATCTTCGATAAATGCTTGCGAGGAGATGTCGAATTCCCGCGTAACGTTCGCGTCGGATCCACCTCGGGAAAGTGATATGAGGCAGCGCGAATAGTCCGGTTGAAGGCACTCGGCGCCGGCCCATATCCAGTTTTCATCCTCGGACTCGGCGAGGGCATCCAGATCGATCAGGGTTTCCCATTGCGGTTCTTTGCTGGCGTATTCTTCAATGGTGGTGCGGCGCCACAGACCGCGCTCGTGTTCCGCATCCCTCCAGAAGTTGAAAATATGACTGCCGCGGATCCGCGGATAGGCGATCTTGTCCTGCGAATCGTAAACCGCGAGGTTCCGATCAAAAAGGGCCTGGAAAGAAGGCTTGCTCTCCAGCTCAGAGAGCGACTCAGCATTCCTTTTCTCCGCCCACTCGAGGGCTTTCTCACCCTCTATTTCTTCCAGCCAGAGAAAGGGATCCACTTCATCTTCTCCATGCACGTACAGTGGCAGCAAAAACAATAGTGCGAGTAATTTCAGTCGCTGTTTAACAGGCATATCTTTTCCTTCTCATTTTGATTGGCAACCAGGCAATTATAGGCCAACCGCCCCGACAGTTATCCTGAAATTGGCTCGACTTAATCGGCTCAGCGCGTTGCCTAATGTAGATCATGTGGCAATTCCTTTCCGCACAGTAAAATTTCCAGTAATGGGATCAAAACAGATTCAGCCAACGGAGGTTTGTCCCGCATGAACACAGTTCGTATGCCCGCACCGGCAGATGCCCCCATATTTGCAAACAGGGTGCAGTTGATGGGTACCGAGGCCGCATTTGGTTTCGGTTCTCGAATTCTCGAAGTCGAGCAGGCGGCCCAGGAGCGGGTGATCCGCTGCAACCTGGGACAACCGGACTTTCCGCTGCCGAACCATATTGCCGAAGCCGTGATCGATGCCGTCCGGGCCGGGCACACGACATATTGCGATCCGCAAGGCATGCCTGAACTTCGGGCGGCGCTGGCGGGCAAAATGGCCGCGGACCGGGGCCTGCCGGAAATAGATCCTGAGCGCGTCGTGGTATTCCCGGGCGCGAGGCCTTCGATCGGATTCGCCCAGCAATCCTATTGTGAACAGGGCGACGAAGTCATTTACCCGACGCCTGGCTATCCGCTGTACGAGTCCTACATACCTTATGTGGGGGCGAAACCGATACCCATTCATCTGCAGGAGGATCACGGTTTCTCGCTGACGACCGAAGAGCTGGAACCGCTGATTTCCGACCACACGAAGCTCATTTACCTGAACTTTCCCTCCAACCCGACCGGCGGCGTCGCCAGCAAGGCGCAACTCGAAGCGCTGGCCGAACTGATTCTCGAGAAAACCCCGCCCAACGTACGCGTGTACTCGGACGAGGCCTATGAAGCGATCGTTTTTGACAGTGAAGACCACTTCTCCATCGCGTCGGTTCCGGGTATGGAGCAACGCACCATCATTGCCTCGGCCGTATCCAAAACCTACTCCTGGACCGGCGGCCGCGTCGGCTGGGCCGTCTATCCGACGGTCGAGGAAGCCAAGGTTCACCGCAATCTGAATATCAATTACTTTGCCAGCATTCCGCCGTACAACCAGATTGCGACCCGTGTTGCGCTCGAATCCCCGGAAAGCGGTCCGGCGATTCAGCAGATGACGGCTGCGTTTCAGCGGCGCCGCGACCAGGTCATCAGCGGCCTGAACCGCATCGACGGCATTCAATGCCAGAAACCCAAGGGTGCTTTTTACGCGTTCCCCAATATCGCCGGGGTCGTTGACCGGCTGGAAATTCAGCGGGCTTTCGACGCGCTACCCGGGGAAACCCGGCGTAATTCAAGCCCGGCGACCCTGTTCCAATTGTTCCTTCTGTATCGTTACCACGTGGCCACGATGGACCGGCGCTCGTTCGGCGCGCTGGACAGCGAGGGGCAGCACTTCTTACGGCTGTCAGTTGCAACGGGGGCCAGCGACCTGGAGGAGGCCGTAAGGCGGATCGCAGCGGCCGCGGGGGATGCCGAAGGCTTCCACACCTTCATGCGTTCGGGCGTCCGGATGGTGCTTTAACTTCTTTAGACCAGGCCGTGCAGGGTCTGCAGGCGCTCCCCGAACTCATCCTCGGTAAAGCAGTATTTCATCTGCAGGAAGCGTTTTCTGAATTCCGCCACCCTCGGCTTGACGGTGGCGCGGCCGACGACAACGTCATGTATGAGTTCCGCCAATTCAGCGAAATCCTGCTCCTCCATACCAAAACGGGTCATCTCGGAGACCCCCATGCGCAGCGAACCTGAAGCAGTAAAGCCCTCTTCCTCGGGTGAGGCCTGGTAGTTGACGATGATATTGTTTTCTTCCAGCCGCCTCGCAACTTCAGGGCCCCGGGTGTAACCGACATCCAGCAGCACCTGGTGGGTCTCGGTGAAAGAAACAGCCGGATCTCCAGCAACCTCCAGGCCGCAGTCATCGAGCGCCCGGGCAAATGCCTTGGCGTTGCAGATGACTTTTTCCTGGTACCCGTCCCTGAATGTGTTCATTTCATAGGTTGCCATCAACAACCCCAGCAGCGTGCCCAGGTGATGATTACTCACCGCGCCGGGAAATGCGCGCCTCTCGACCGCCTCCCAGAACGGATAACGCAGGTCTTCCTCGACAAAACGTGACGCGACGATCCCGCGTTGTGTTCCGAAAAACGTTTTGTGGGTGGAGCCGGTGACAATGTCTGCGCCCTCTTTGAACGGATGCTGAAAATGCGGCCCGATCAGCCCCAGCACGTGCGCCATGTCGTACATCAGGAAACAATCCAGGCCGAGTTCGTTGATGAACGCGCGAATTTCGGCCACCGGCTCGGGATGCAGCACCATGCTTTTGCCGAGGATGATCAGCTCCGGGCGGTGTTCCTCGAGCAACTCGCCGGTTGCCGCCACATCCATCCGGTAGGGGTTGTCCTTCAATACCGGAAAATTGACCGCAGCCGCTTTCTCAGTGCGCGGATCCCTGGCCACGTAGTCCTTCAGCGCGCCCATCGGCTGTGCGCTCAAATGCCCACCTTTGATGATGTGGTTGTTCATCACCATCCGCATGCGCCGTTGTTCACTCTTGCGGTCGGCCCGGTTGAGGTAATCCACCATGGCGCTGAAAACCGTCATGTTGGCCATCTGCCCTGAAATCAGTCGCGGCTCTACTGCGGGACACCCGAGGTAATCCATCATCTCCTGCTTCAGAAGCTCTTCTACCTCCCAGATGAACTCCGTGCCCTGGTAGTAAAACACCTCTGCTTCGTCGAGCGCTTTGACCTGTTTGTGTTCCGCGTAGCGACCCACCGGATCCATCACCGACAGCAGCTTCACCATCGGAGAAATCGACATTTCAGACGGAATCAGGTTGATGCAGTCGAGTTGGCGCCAGTGGGTGTTCGCCACGGCCTGGTCAACCAGTTCCTTCGCTTTGTCCGTGAAGGACCGTGCGGCGGGAACGACACCCTCGCCGTCCGGTTTGGTGTGAACGATCGAGCGCGCAAACGGCGGGGCCTCACCACGCAGGAAATAAGGCACGATCGTCGCCGCGGTCCGGCGGCCCCTGATTTCGACCTCGACCTCGTCACCTTCCCATAACTCGCTGGAAACCAGGGCCATGCCAATGGCCCGGCGGGCACTGTCGTCGCCAAACTGGGACTCGACGCCCTCACCCTCGACACCCCAGTAGGGCACCATGGTGCCGCTGGTGACATAACCGGCCAGTTCTTCATTGTGGAACACGCGGTCACCGGGGCGGGCAATGCCACGACCGCCGATTTCAAGCAGCAGAACCCGCCGCGGCAAGGCCTCGATATCGGTGAAATTCAGGTCGAGAATGTTCTTGAGCGCCTTGAATTGATCGAACAGCGCGTCCCGGCCGATAAAGTCGCCCTTGAGGCCAGAGAAACTGACCGCAAAACGGGAAAGGTCGGACGCGAAAGCCGGAATTTCCTTGCCTTCAGGGTCCAGGCCCAGTTCATGTCCGTACAGCGGCAGACCGGCTTCCAGGCGCAATGAGTCCCGTGCGCCGAGGCCGATGGGAATCGCTCCGTTCCCGGTTAACAACTCCCAGACCCTGACGGCGCCATCGCGCTCAATAAACAGTTCAAAACAGATCGGTTCGCCGGTGTATCCGGTTCGTGCCAAAAGCACCCGTGCGCCCTCGATTTCAACAATACTCAGCTCGTTTCGCATGGGTTCCGGCAGATCACCGGAAATAATGCCGGAGAGGATGGCCTTGGCGTTCGGCCCCTGCAAACTCAACATGGCAATCTCGAGCGTCCGGTCCGTCATCCGCGTTTGCGGAAACTTTTCGCGTTCGCTTTCCAGGTGTGCCCAGTCCTTCAGGCGGTTGCTGGCATTCACGACCAACAGGTATTCATCCTGCACGAACCGGTACAGGTACGCATCGTCCAGAATGCCGCCCGCTTCGTTGGGGATCATCGTGTATTGGCCGAGGCCCACGTCGAGACTCGCGGCATTGTTGGTGAGAACATGCTGCAGGAACGGCAATGCCTGCTCTCCGCTGATGATGAAGCGCCCCATGTGCGACACATCAAACAGGCCCGCCTGTTTTCGAGTCAGCAGGTGCTCCTGCAAAATGCCTGGGGGATACTGAAGCGGCATCTCCCAACCGCCGAACTCGGTGATTTTCGCACCTGCCTCCAGGTGGTACGGGTAGAAAACTGTCCTCAGTGCTTCGCCCATCATATTGATTCCCGATTACTTGCCTGCAACAAATTCCTGAATGATGTCCCATTGCGCGGCGGGGTGCATATCAGCCTGTTCCAGACAGACATCGCCGGTACCACTGCCCAGGAAGCAGCCGCTCTTCCAGGGGTAGTACGTGTTATGGCGTCCGCGCTCGGACATGATCCAGCGGTAGGTTGTCGCAACGGTGAAACCTGAAAACATCATAGCGGACGAGGCGGCTGTGAACGGATAAATCTCGTTCCGTTCTTCCTCGTCCAGGCGGTTAAACAGTTCCGCGCTTGCAATGTAATAGACATCCAGGTTCATGCCTTTTTCCCGCAGGCGCGGAAGCACTCCGGTAACGAATGCATAGGCGACATCACTGCCCTGGTAAACGACCGTTGCTTCGGGTTTTCCGTTTGCCGCCAGTAATTTATAAACGCCTTTGACCGCCGCTTCGGGGGGCGCCAGGCCAAGTACGGCGCGATCCACGATGACCTCGGACGGCCGGGTCACGTAAGGCGCGATGACCGCTGGCCGCTGCAGGAGCGCTTCCGCCGTCAACGGCCACAGCTCGTTCGGGTCCCACGGAGTAAGCGTTATCATTGCGTCTCCAGGGAAATTTTCCTGCAGAACCTGAAGCGCCTGGGGCTCGGCATGTGTCGGGCCGTCTTCTCCGGTTTTGACTCCGGCATGCCCGCATACCACCACAAAAGTTTTGTTTGGCTCACCGGGCACCCTGTGCCGCAGGGTTTGCTGGCCGATGCCGTGGGTCTTCGCGCAAATCGTGTTGAGCGGGGCGATAAACGCGCCGTAGGATGAACCCACGCCGATCTGATAACCCATGGTCGCGATACCGGAGCAGATTCCCCCCATCGCGTCTTCTGCGATTCCGCCTGCTGAAAACAGGCGGGAATCGGGATTGTTCTGCGGGTGCCAGAAACCGGAACCAAAGCCGGCGCTGATGCTCGATATATTGGTGGAACCGTAAAGATCAGCGGCCGCCGCCAGCACGGCGCCGTTCGTCACTTTGTTGACATGGTTTAAACAGTGGCTGAGCGAGCCGCGCAGGGTCTGGTTGGAGCCGGTCTCATAGGTACAGCTTTGCGGGCGCCGCAGTGGGGATATCGTGTCCGGTTCGTAAAGCTTCGCCAGTTCGGGAGCGTTTGCCCGCAACTCCCTGGGCTCGGCTGCAAGGCGCTGTTTGCTGGCCTTGATCCAGTCTGACAACTGCCGGGTCAACGCCGGACGGGATTCGAAAGCCCGCCGGATAACCCGCAGGGAATCGTAAAACGCCTGCTCGATGCTGGCCGGGTTCTTTTCGCCGGTGAACCGCGGAAATTCGAGACCCAGTATCTGCTCGAATGGCTTCAGCGCCGCCAGGTACTCTTCACTGTAAAACTTGTGCCCGCCGCCGTGGGATTTGGAACCTTCAATACCGTACTGCCAACCCTTGATGGTGCGGTAAACGATCCCGGTGGGCCGGCCGTTGTGAATTGCCATCGCCTGTTTCTGCGCCGTGCGGATTTGCGCAAAATCAAATCCATCAGGCACGTAAATAACGTTGAACCCGTGCACCAGCAGAAACTCGCAGGGGTCCCACTGCACGTACTCGCCGGCTTTGCCGCCCTCGCGGGTGACGAGGTCAGAATCGATCGCAGCCTGGTTCCAGTCAACGTGGAAATAGAAGTTATCCAGTCCGGAAGTCGCCGCGGCGGCCAGCGCCTCGGCCACGCGTCCGGGCGTCATGCCGCCCTCGCCTTCAATCACGTGCACCCGCGGTGCATGGTTGCGGTGCATATCCTTGAGCGTCAGAGCCAGGCCCACGGAACTGGCAACACCTACCCCACTGGGACCGGTGGCAAGCCAGACAAAGGGCGTCTGGGGCGTCGGGTGTCCGTCCAGCGGTTTGGAATCGAACTCCAGGAACAGAGGTGTTTTCGTGATCGGATTTTTGCGGAAACCGAGCAGGTCTTCGAGCCTGAGCTGCTGGCGCACTTCCGGCAGCAACTCCGCGGCGGCCTGGCGCACTACCTCGTTCCGGCAGGCCGATATCGCATACAGCCCCAGCGCCTTGTGTCCCGCCGCATAGGAAATAATGTCCGCGGTGCGGTCCATCGGATTGGAAATATCGTAATCCATCCGATTGAACATCAATGACTCTACAATACGGCCGCTGGAAATACTTCCGCCCGGATGGCCGGATGACGCGTGGTTGAACATCACCGCGCACAGCGTCCTGTAATTCAGGTCCAGGAACTCCAGACTTTCGAGTTCATCAGCGGGCAGAGGCGGAGTTTTGGCGGGGTCGACCGAAATGAACTCGGTGCCGCGGTCTTCCAGGTTGAGAGAGAATGACATACCGGGATTCCTTCTGAAGCATACTCGAATTGCAGCAGAAGAGCCGCGGGTTGATAAGAGAAAACCCGCGGCTTTCGAATCTAGGTCAAATAGGGCGTCTCGTTTGCCTGCTCCCGCCTTCGGCGAAAGGCGGCTGCACTCGACTGCAGCGTTTGAGTCGCCTTCGGCTCCTGGGCGTCTCTCTTGCCTGCTCCCGCCTTCGGCTCCTGGGCGTCTCGTTTGCCAGGCTAGTCCGCCGCTCCGACCAGGTGCTCACGCAGGAACATCATCGTCGCCTGCTGGTACACATCCCGGTTTTCTTTCTTGCGATAGCCGTGCCCCTCGTTCAGCGCGTTCATGTACCAGACCGGTACAT
>JABDLD010000033.1 GCA_013001885.1 Lysobacterales bacterium | reverse complement strand
ACCCCATTCCTCCCTGGCACTTGACTCTGACCCCATTCCTCGCTGACCCCATTTCTAGCTTTCGTCCTGAAAAATTTCCTCGATGGACAAGTTAAACAGTCGTGCGGCCTTGAACGCCAGGGGCAGGCTCGGGTCGAATTTGCCGTTTTCAATCGCGTTGATTGTCTGCCGGGTGACTTCCAGTTCCTCAGCCAGGCGAGCCTGGGTCCAGTCTCGTTCCGCCCGCAGTACTTTTAGCCTGTTTTTCATCGAAACCTCCGCAGGCCACGGAAAAGGCCTGCCATGTAGGTAAGGCTCATCAGAATCACCAGGTGCGAAATTTCCGCGTCGAACGGGATCAGGTTGGTCGTATCGAGATTTGAGTATGCCAGGCCGGCAATCAGTCCAACGCCCAGCGTCAATGCCATGGCCTCAAGCTGTATTCTCTGGTGCATTTCATCCTGTCCCTGCAGGAACCGCTTATTGGCCAGGATCATGCCGACTCCAATCAGCAAGTTGACGCCAATGGCCATTGCGGTTAAAACCTTGTTACCCTGCCAGACAAAGTGTGGTCCGAAATTGGCAACGGCCATGGTCAGGACCCAGCCAGCAGTCCAGATTCCCAGTCGTTTGGTATTTCTGGTATTGGCGGCGGCCCAGCCGGATTCAACGTTTTGTGTTTTACTCATATGTCCTTCTCCTTTTACAAAATGTAATATGTGCTTTACATAAAGAATAGTTCAATTGACATAAAAAGTAAAGTCTTATAGACATTTTGTCTGGTCTACTGGATTTTATGATTCGGATTTTATGACGGACCCACGGTACAGGGCCGGTCTCAGCGATCGGAGGGCAATCAGGTTTTTTGGCTAGCTGAACATAGCCTGGGTCTGGTGCAAGGCGTCAACCAGCAGATCGACTTCGCCTGCCGTGTTGTACATGCCGAACGAAACGCGGGCCGTGGCCGGCACGTTGAAAAACTGCATGACCGGCATCGCGCAATGATGCCCGGTGCGCAAGGCCACGCCGTGATGGTCGATGATAGTGCCCAGGTCGTGCGGATGGATGTCACCCAGCGTAAAACTGATCACGCCTGCCTTGTTTCGCGCCGTGCCGATGATTCTCAAACCTTCGATATCAGACAGGCGCCCGGTTGCATATTCGAGTACAGCATGCTCGTGAGCAGCAATTTCGGACATGTCGAACGCAGCGAGGTAATCCACCGCGGCGCCCAGGCCAATGCCGCCGGCAATATTGGGAGTTCCCGCTTCGAACTTGGCCGGCAGTTCGTTCCAGGTCGACTTTTCGAAAGTAACCTGGCTGATCATCTCGCCGCCGCCCTGCCACGGCGGCATCGCGTCCAGCGTGGCCTCTCGGGCCCACAACGCGCCGATACCGGTAGGACCGTACATCTTATGGCCTGACAGGCCATAAAATGCGCAACCCAGGGCCTGCACATCCACCTCTGTGTGGGGCATGGCCTGCGCTCCGTCGACTAAAACCGGGATATCGAATTTCTTTGCCATCGAGCACACATCGGCCACCGGATTGATGGTTCCGAGCGCGTTGGAGATATGAACGATGCCGAGCAGTTTCACTCGCTCCGACAGCATTTTTTCCAGTTCGCCCATCTCCAGCTCGCCGCGCTGGTTGATGGGAACGACCTTGAGCACAGCACCTGTCTGCTCGCACAGCATTTGCCACGGAACGATGTTGGAGTGATGCTCCATGTGCGTCACCAGGATTTCGTCACCCGGCTGAAGCCGCGGGCGAAGGAAGCTCTGGGCCACCAGGTTGATCGATTCGGTGGTGCCGCGCGTAAAAATGATCTCCCGCTCGGAGTCTGCATTGAGGTAGCGGGCCAGCTTCGAGCGGGCGCCTTCGTACAGGTCGGTGGCTTCCTGGCTCAGCGTGTGGACGCCGCGATGCACGTTCGCATTGTGTTCACGGTAAAAAACGTCGGTTGCCTCGATCACCTGCAGCGGCCGTTGGGCCGAGGCAGCGGTATCGAGATAGACCAGCGGTTTGCCGTGAACCGAACGTCCAAGTATCGGGAAGTCCTGCCGGACCTGTTCGACGTCAAACGTTCTTGAGAGGGTCATTTCAGCGCTCACCCGCAGAGTCCAGGCCGCCCGGCATCGCCGCGTCGAACATACCGGCGATCCGCTCCGCGAAGTCGCGATCTTCCAGGCGTTCTGTTACCGCATGGCAGAAGGCCGCCGTCAGGATGCGGCGGGATTCGTCTTCAGAGAGCCCGCGCGTTCGCATATAGAACACGGCGGTCTCATCCAGTTGTCCGACCGTCGCGCCGTGACTGGCCTCGACTTCGTCGGCATAAATTTCGAGCTCAGGCTTGGTGTCCATTTCAGCCAACGGGGACAGCAGCAGGTTGGCGTTGGACTGGCGAACGCTGGAGCCGTCGGCACCGGGCCGGATCAGCGCCCGGCCGTTGAAAACGCCGCGGCTGGCGCCGCCCAGCACGCCGCGGAAAAACTGGCTGCTGCTACATCCGGTCGCCGCGTGATCCACGCTGATGTGGTTATCCACGTGCCGTTTGCGGTCCAGTACGAAGGCTCCGTTGATGTCGGTATCGGCACCTTCGCCGGCCAGCAGAGCACCCAGTTCATGCCGGACCAGGCCGCCACCCAGGTCAAAGCCAAAATAGCGATAGCGCGAATCCGCCGCCTGACCTACCGTCGTTTTCGTCAGCAGCGTTGCCTCTTCCGACTCGCGCTGAACACGGACATGTCCGAGTTGGGCCCCGGCAGCCAATTCAACCTGGGTCACTACGTTCAGCACGCCGCGGGAATCCGGGGCGCTCTCGAATTGTTCAATGAGTTCGAATTTTGCCCCCGCCTCAAGCAGCACGACCAGGCGAAAGTTGTCCAGCCGCGCCGAAGTTTCTGCCAACCGGCTCCAGCGCAGCAACAGCGATCCGCCATCCGTATTCTCGGCGACGTGCACGATCAACCCCTGGTCCAGAAATGCGGTATTCAGTGCGGTAAACGCATTGGCCGGGCCTGCCAGTTCAGCGGCGGGCAGCAGTCGCTGCAGGGTCGCGCCAAATGCCTCGAAGCCGTCGGCCATCGGGGTGAGTGTCAGTCCCGGAGGGGTTTCAGGCAGATCGCCGATCAGCCGGCCGTTAAGGATATCAACCATGCCGGAGCTGGCGCTAACGACCGTTTGCGGCAGATCGTCGTTTGCCGGCGAGGCACTCGCGGCAGCCTCGATCGAGGGAGCCTGCTGTTCGAGGAGTCGCAGGGGGGTATATTTCCAGGTTTCCGTTTTGCGATTGGGCAGGCCCGACACGCCAAACTGGCGCGCTGCCTCGCTTCTCAGCTCCTGCAACCAGTCCGGTCCGGCGGACTGCGGTACGGCGCGGAAGGCCTCTGACCATTGCTCGATCAACGGTGTTGCTCCGACGGCATTCATCATCCCGTCTCCCTAGGCCCTGGCTTCTTGTTTGAGCGCCTTGATTCCGCCCTGCTCGAGCCAGGTGTAACCCTGTTCCTCGAGTTTCAGCGCCAGGTCGGGACCGCCGCTCGCGGCGATTTTTCCATCGGCCAGAACGTGAACGACATCCGGAACGATGTAGTCAAGAAGTCGCTGGTAGTGGGTCACGACCATGATCGAGCGGTCCCCGGCGCGCAGGCGGTTGACGCCCTCCGCGACCAGCCTCAGCGCGTCGATATCCAGGCCGGAATCGGTCTCGTCCAGGATCGCCAGCGAAGGCTCCAGCACGGCCATCTGGAAAATTTCGTTGCGTTTCTTTTCACCGCCGGAGAATCCTTCGTTCACGGCCCGGTGCAGCAGGTCATCGCCAATGTGCAGGACCTCGAGTTTTTCGCGCACCAGCTTGAGGAACTGCATGGAGTCCAGTTCAGGTTCGCCGCGGTATTTGCGTTGCGCATTCAGGGCCGCGCGCAGGAAATAGGTATTGTTTACGCCCGGAATCTCCACCGGGTACTGAAATGCCAGGAAAATACCTTCACAGGCTCTTTCTTCAGGCTCCAGTTCCAGCAGGTTTTTACCCTGGTAAATCACTTCACCAGCGGTGACTTCATAACCTTCACGGCCCGCAATGACATTACCCAGCGTGCTCTTGCCGGCGCCGTTCGGGCCCATGATCGCGTGGACTTCTCCAGCGCCGATCTCCAGGTCCAGGCCCTTCAGAATGGCCTTGCCGCCAACGGTTGCGTGCAAATTTTTTATTTTCAACATGACATTATTCCGTTTTAATTAAAACTATTTTACCCGACTGCGCCTTCCAGGCTGACTTCGAGCAATGCCTTGGCTTCCACCGCGAACTCCATCGGCAGTTCCCGAAACACCTGTTTACAAAAACCGTCTACGATCATCGAAACCGCGTCTTCCTCGGAGATGCCGCGCTGCAGGCAGTAGAACAGCTGGTCCTCGCCAATTCGTGAGGTTGTCGCTTCATGCTCCACTTTCGCACTCGGGTTGCCCACCTCGATATAGGGGAAGGTATGGGCGCCGCATCCCTTGCCGATCAGCATGGAGTCGCACTGGGTGAAATTCCGGGCGTTTTCGGCTTTCTTTGAAATACGCACCAGTCCGCGATAGGCATTCTGCCCGTGGCCGGCCGATATACCTTTCGAAATGATCTTGCTGCGCGTGTCGCGGCCGATATGGATCATCTTGGTGCCGGTATCGGCCTGCTGGAAATTGTTGGTCAGGGCAACGGAGTAGAATTCACCCACGGAACGCTCTCCGCGCAATACGCAGGACGGGTATTTCCAGGTGATGGCGGAACCGGTTTCCACCTGCGTCCAGGAGATCTTGGAGCGGTCTCCGCGACAGTCTCCGCGCTTGGTCACGAAGTTGTAGATCCCGCCCTTGCCTTCTTCATCGCCGGGGTACCAGTTCTGCACCGTTGAATACTTAATCTCCGCATCCTCCAGCGCCACCAGTTCCACCACCGCGGCGTGCAGCTGGTTCTCGTCCCGCATCGGCGCCGTGCAGCCTTCCAGGTAACTGACGTGGCTGTTGTCCTCGGCCACGATCAGCGTGCGCTCGAACTGGCCGGTTTCGGCCGCATTGATGCGGAAATAGGTGCTCAGTTCCATCGGGCAGCGCACGCCCTTCGGGATGTAAACGAAGCTGCCGTCGGAAAATACGGCGGAGTTCAGGGCAGCAAAAAAATTGTCCCGCGTGGGTACCACGGTGCCCAGGTACTTTTTGACCAGTTCGGGGTGCTCTTTCACCGCCTCGGAGAAAGAACAAAAAATAACCCCTGCTTTTTTCAGTTCCTTGCGGAACGTGGTTCCCACCGAAACCGAGTCAAACACCGCATCGACCGCC
Organism: Lysobacterales bacterium; assembly: GCA_013001885.1. Taxonomy (GTDB): domain Bacteria; phylum Pseudomonadota; class Gammaproteobacteria; order Xanthomonadales; family SZUA-36; genus JAHEFT01. The sequence goes on along the minus strand of JABDLD010000033.1, from coordinate 156,263 downwards.
ACGCCGGCGAGGCGCGCCCTCTCATGCAGCGGCACGCCCAACTTGTCGTAGGTCTCCAGCAGTTTAGGATCGACTTCATCCAGGCTTTGCGGCCGATCCTTGTCTGATTTGGGCGCGGAAAAATAGGAGATAGCCTGAAAATCCACCGGATCGATCTTGAGATGGGCCCAGTCGGGCGGAGTCATGGTCAGCCAGCGGCGGTAGGCCTCCAGCCGCCACTCGAGCAGCCACTCCGGCTCTTCCTTGCGGGCGGATATCCACCGAACGACGTCTTCATTCAGACCCGGCGGCACCGTTTCCGACTCGATATCGGTAACGAATCCGTGCCGGTATTTCTGCTGCACGAAATGATCGACCGACGGTTGTTCAGGGGTGCTTTGTTCGTTGCTCATACTCGCATTCTCTGGCTATGGTTTAACCTGAATTCAGGGTTGTGATCTGTAACGGATTGGCCTTCCCGCCCAGGGGCGCCGACATTTCGGCCAGGCTGACGTCGCGCAATGCCTGCGCCACGGCCAGGCTGATACGCTGCCAGTTGCTGCGCAGGTCGCAACTGTCTTCCTGGCTGCACAGGCCTTCTTCCACGCTGCACTCGGTCATCGCGATCGGTCCCTCGATGGCTGCGATTACTTCCGCCACGCTGATATCGGCTGCCGTCCGCCTCACCCGGTAGCCGCCGTTCGCGCCGCGGTATGACTCCAGCAGCCCGGCGCTGGCCAGCAGCTTCAGTACCTTGCTGGCGGTTGGGCCTTCCACGTGAATCCGCTCCGCCAGCGCGTGAGCACTCAGCATCTCGCCGTCCCGGGTCAGCTCCACCATCATCAGGATGGCGTAATCCGTTAGTTTCGATATTCTCAGCATCTTTATATAGTACCATATGGGTACTGTTTGAAGTATTTACCATACCAACTGCTCTGCGAATCCGGCAAAATACGTGCATGAACGAAACAACCCCCGGCTCCGCCGCCCCGGAAGATTCCCGTGAACTTGAAGCCGCTCGCTGGGCGGCGGGCCAGACGGGGCTGGATTTGGTCACGTTGAAGCCCGTTTCGGGCGATGCCAGTTTTCGCCGCTATTTTCGTTTCATGGCGAATGGCGAGCCGATAATCCTGATGGACGCACCGCCCGACAAAGAGAATTCGATGCCGTTTGTCGACATCGCTCGGCGACTGCGCAGGGCGGGACTGAACGCACCGGACATACTGCAATTCGACCTGGAACGGGGCTTCGGCCTGCTCGAAGATTTCGGCGACACGCTTTATCGCGAGCTGATCAACACAAAGTCCGTGGATCAGCATTTTCCGGAACTGCTGGATATTCTCAGCGGCATGGCTGTCCGCGTCGATACAACAGGATTACCGGCCTACGACGACGCGATTCTGCTGCAGGAACTCGACCTGTTCAAAACCTGGTACCTCGAGCGGCACAAGCAGCGTGCACTCGACGCCGACGAGCGCAGGCAATGGAACCATGTGTGCCGGTTACTGATCAACTCGGCCGGGGAGCAGCCACAGGTATTCGTGCACAAGGATTTCCATTCCTGCAATTTGCTGCAAACACCCTCCGGTCCGGGCATTATTGATTTTCAGGACGGCTTGCTGGGGCCGGTCAGCTATGATTTTGTTTCCCTGATCTGGGACCGCTACATTGCGTGGCCGCGCGGGCGAATTGAAGGCTGGATGCGGCAAGCCCGGGAAGCATTACCGGTGGAGGTGTCCGCTTCGCAATGGACCCGCCATTGCGACTGGATGGGCCTGCAGCGCAACCTCAAGATCGTCGGTATTTTTGCGCGCCTCGGATACCGTGACGACAAGCAAGGGTACATAGAAATGATTCCGCGCTTTTATCAATACCTGCTGGACGTATTGCCCCTCTACCCGGAATTTAACGCTTTCCGCCTGTTTCTGGAGCAGCCCGAATGCGCGCCATGATCCTCGCCGCAGGCCGCGGAGAACGCCTGCGGCCGCTGACCGACCAGGTGCCCAAACCGCTGGTCGAAATCCACGGCAAGCCGCTGATCGAATACCATCTCGAAAACCTGGCTGGAGCCGGGTTCAGGCAGGTCGTTATCAACCAGGGCCACCTCGGTGACCTGCTTCAGCGGGGTTTAGGTGACGGCAGCCGCTGGGGTATCAATATTCACTGGTCTGACGAACAGCCCGAGGCGCTGGAAACCGGGGGCGGAATTTTTCAGGCTTTGCCGCAGCTTGGCGCCGCGCCCTTCCTGGTGGTCAACGGCGACGTCTGGACCGACTTCCCGTTTGCGCGCCTGCGGGCCGTTAAGTGCGACTGGGCGCACCTGGTCCTGGTTCCGAATCCGGAGCACAACCCTGACGGGGATTTTTCGCTGACCGGCGGCCGCATTCGCCAGCGCGGAGAAAACATGCTGACGTTTAGCGGGGTTGGCGTATACAACCCGCGCCTGTTCGACGGATGCCTTCCCGGCAAGTTTTCCGTTGTGCCCCTGTTGCAGTCCGCCATGGAGCAACACCTGGTCACCGGAGAGTGCTTTAGCGGAAACTGGGACGACATCGGCACCCTGGAGCGGCTTGAATCGGTCAGACGGTCTTACAGCTGAAAGACTTGAATTTAGTGTTGTACTGTGGTATAACACCTTCACACATGAATGATTACGGAAAACCACTATGACTAACATTCGCCTGACCCTGGCCGCCCTGGTGGCCCTCCTTGCCCTTTCAGCCTGCGGTGACAGAGGGGACACAGTTGAGGCAACCTCGAGTTCCGCCAACAATCCGCTACTGTCCCATGTTCCTGCCAACACACCCTACGTGTTCGCAAACCTCGAGCCCGTGCCGAACGAGGTCATCGATACCTATCTCCTGCGAGCACAACCGCTGCTCGACTCGATGCAGTCCCAGCTCGGTACTGCGCGGGTAAAAATGGAATCAACACAGGCAGCAAGTTCCGGAGACGCCGCGACGCGTTTTGCGCACGCGATGCTGGTGGAACTCGACGGCAAACTGAGCCGCGAAGGGCTGGAAAGCATGGGTTTCGACCTGCAGTCACGGCGTGTCCTTTACGGAATGGGCGCATTTCCGGCCGTCCGGATGAGCCTTTCAGACGCCCAGACCTTGCGGGATACGATCACGCGCGTCATGGACAACGCCGAAATAACGGTTCCCGAGCAGGATTTCCAGGGCGTGCCTTACTGGCGCATCAGTGATGAACACCACGGCGGTGAACCCGTCGGACTCTATATTTCGATTTTCGAGGACCACCTCGCCATCAGCCTGTTCCCCATGCTGGCGGAAGCTGAGCTGTTACCGGCGTTCCTCGGCCTCGAGATGCCGCCGGCCAGCGATGCGCAGGCCCGGCTTAAAACACTGAACAAAAACAACGGCTACTCAGACTACGGATCGGGAATTTTCGATGTCCGCAAACTCGCGGACGAACTCATGAATCCGGATACGCCGGCAGGAAAAGCAATGGCGGCATCAGGCGACTTGGACCCCAGCACACTCAGCCAGGTTTGCGTGGCGGAGATTCGCGAAATCATCGACAACACACCGCGCATGACCATGGGCATCCGTGAACTCAGCACCTCCGCTGTCGCCATGGGCTACCGGATCGAGACACCTGCGACCCTCGGAAGCCAACTGATGGGGCTGGTGTCAAAACTGCCGGCCGCGGACGCGCTGACGGACCGGATTCTCGAGTTTTCCTTCGGAATGAGGTTTGGCCCGGTCAGGGATTTCGTGCGCGAGAAGGCCGCCGCCATCAGCGCAGATCCTTACCAGTGCGAACACCTCGCGGAGCTGAATACCAGTGCGGCCCAGGCCCTGGAACAGATCAATCAGCCGATGCCGCCGTTCCTGAACAACTTTCTCGGGCTTCGTGTCAGCCTCAGCGAAATCGTCATGAGCCAGGATTCAATCCCCGAAAATGCCCGCGGCTACATGGCCGTTCACGTGGAACAGCCCCAGATGTTCGTCGGCATGGCACAGATGTTTTTGCCCGATCTCTCGGGCCTGGCGATCACGCCGGGTGAGCCTGCCGTGCGTCTGCCTGAGCGCCTGATCCCGGTTCCGGGGATGGTGGCTTTTGCAGCCATGTCCCAGGACGCCATCGGTGTTGCGCTCGGCGAAGGAGAGCAGGACGGGCTGCCGGGCTACCTCGATCAGGATGCCGGCCCCGAGGGCACTTTCCTGTCCGCCAGCTATGACATGGCGGCATACCTGGACTACAGCGATAAGCTGTCAACGCATTACAAGGCGCTGGCCGCAAGCGCAGGTGACGCGCATCAATGGGAACCGGAAGCCGCCAGGGAAATATCGGAATCAGCACGAAAGGCATTCCGGGACATGGCTGACCGCAACCACACGTACCTGCGGTTCACCGCTGACGGTCTGGAAATTGAAAACCGCATGACGTTCAAATGAAGCCGGCGCCGGTCAGGATTTAAGGATTTCCCTGGCCAGCGGCACGGTGATTTTCCGTTTGCCGGAAAAGGCGGCATCCTTCAGCTGCTCCAGCGTTTGCAGCAGTGAAGCCATGTCGCGTTTTCCGTGTTTGAGCAGGTAACTCTGCACTTCGGCAGGGAGCTCAATCCTCAAGGTACGGGCACGCTGACGGAGAATCTCAAGTTTGCCGTCATCCTCGGGCAGATGCAGCACCTGGCGAACGCCCCAGGCCAGACGGGACGCCAGGTCCGGCAGGCAAAAATCCAGTGCGGCCAGTGGCTTGCTGCTGCTGACCAGCAATCGTCCCTGCGCCGCACGCACCTCGTTGAAACAGGCGAAAAGCGCATTTTCCCAGACCGGATTTCCCGCGACGCAATCCAGGTCGTCCACGCAAACGAGGTCGAGAACCCTCAAACCCTCCAGGCTGGCGGCCGCTTCTTCCGGCAGGCGTTTCAGCGCGATGTAAAACGCCCCCATCCCCTGTTCCCGGGCGAGATGGCACAGTGCATTGAGCAGATGCGACTTTCCGGACCCTGCCGGGCCGGACAAAAACAGGCTGCCGCCCGGCTCGTCCAGCAGGTGCCGGACGGCCGCCAGTGCGCCCGTGTTGGGCCCGGCAACGAAATCCTCCAGCCGATCCGGGCGCCGCGGCTCCAGTTGCAGGGGAATCTGGGGTGAAAAAAGCATTCAGTGTTCTTCCGGACCGCCGGTCTCTTTCAGGTATATGTTGCTCTCACGGTAATGTTGGTGCAGGTGGGCCACCAGCACGTTCAATGCCGCCGCCACGGGCAAGGCAAGCAAGATACCGAGGAAGCCGAATAACTGGCCGCCGGCCAGCACGGCAAAGATGACGGCTACCGGATGCAGCCCGACACGGTCTCCTACCAGCTTCGGAGTAAGAACCATTCCCTCGAGCGACTGGCCCGCCCCGAATACGATCAGAACAAACAACGGATGCAGCACATCCTGAAACTGAAAGATAGCAGCGACCAGCGCAGCGACGACCCCAACCAGGGTCCCCAGGTACGGCACGATACTCAACAAGCCGGCCGCCATTCCGATGATCAGGGCCAGGTCCAGCCCAACCGCCCACAGTCCGGCTGAATAAATCAGCCCAAGAGCCAGCATCACCATCAGCTGTCCCCGGATAAACGCTCCCAGGACCCTGTCGATTTCCCGGCTCAGCTCACTTACCACCGGTTCGATTTTTCGCGGGATCAGCGTGCGAACGCCCTCCACCAGTTGGTCCCAGTCACGCAACAGGTAGAAAGTGACTACCGGCACCAGGACCAGGTGCATCAGCCAGGTCATGACCGCCTGGCCGCCGCGGGACACTGTCCCCACCATTCCGACAATTGCCGTGGTGGCCTCCTTCCAATACGCCTTGATGGCTCCGGTCACGCTCTCCGCGTCCAGTACAAACGATTCCAATCCCAGCTTGACCTGCAACCAGGGCATAGCGGTGCCGACCATCCATTCAAAAATCTCCGGAGCCTTTACCACCAGGCGCTCGATCTGTGCTCTGAGCAGCGGCAAAAAAATCAGGAACACCAGGACCAACGCAGCCGAAATCAACACGAATACGATGAGCACCGCAACGGTACGGTTACATCGCCACTTGATAAACTTTATCCGCTGCAGGCGGTCGACCAGCGGGTCGCCGAGGAAAGCCAGGCCAGCGGACAAAACGAACGGCGTGATGACGGGCGCCAGCAGATACAACAGCCAGCCGATGCCGACAATGAGCGCGAGGACAAACCAGTTGCGGGAATCATTCATGATTTTATGCGCTTACTGCAAAAGGAAATACGAATCCTGAGCCTCATCGTAACCCAGGACCTGTCCTTTGAGCAGCGCTTCATTCAAGTATTGCGGAAGCGCATTCAATTCGAGCCTGAACGCTACTTTTCCCGGCTGGGCGCGATTGACCGAAACCCTGCTCACCACCTCCAGATTCTGCAGGTAGCCAAGGCAGCGAATATAGTCGGAAGAATTGAGAATTCCGGTCACGGTCAGCTCGTGCAACGAGGCTTCCAGATCGGCAGCCGCAATGGAACTGGCCGCCGAAACCCGGTCTGCTGCTTCCTGCATGCTTTCAGTCAAAGCGAACACCAAATCTATATCCTGCGTTCTCCAGGTCCAGCTTTGACCGTTGTACGCGAGATTGCTCCGTACATTCCAGTTTGGCCCCTCTCTGCGGGCTGCAACAATCATCGCCGCACCCCCGGGTCCGATCCCGAGATCCTCTGTGTAACCACCCCAAAGCAATTGGGCGTCAACGCCAAACTGGCCTTCTTCATCGGCCATCGGCCAGCGAAGGGGAAAACCCCGGGTAGCGGCGGTATCAGCCATTGCACGCCACGCATATTCGAACTCGAGCGGCATCACACGCCGGTCAAGCCCATTATCCACGACGACCCAGATATCGGTCGGGATTCGCTGGGCCGGCCAGGACGGCAACTGCAACGACCGGGCCAACTCGTTGGTCCTGTCGGCAGAAAACCGGGCGACCAGCCTGAGCTCGTCCTGCAAACTGCCGTCAGCCGCCATACCCTCGACATTACGGTAATGAAAAGACAGCAGGATCGACGCTGCTATTCCAAGCGCAGGTTCAACCTCCGGATATTCCTCGAATGTCCTGAGGCCGCTCATTTTCAACAACACGTGTTTCAGCGCCAATGGCAGGGCGCGGGAACGCTCAGCCTGACCGTTGTCTTCAACGGCGGCCTCGCCGGAATAGATATCGATCGTGTCTGCGTAAACCCCCGCAAATGGCAGCGCTGCCAGCAAGAGGATCAGTAGTAAAGCTCTCATAAGGTACCGGGTGCGAGATCAATAAATAAGATAACATATGGGCCTGTTGAGCCGTGATGAAATCGACCAAACCGGAACCTTACTTGAACAACCCGACTAAAGCCAAAGAAAGCCTTTCATACCGCGATGCAGGCGTTGATATCGATGCCGGAAATGAGCTGGTGGAGCGGATCAAGCCCGCCGTCAAAAGCACCCTGCGCCCGGAAGTTCTGACGGGGCTCGGCGGATTCGGCGCCCTGTTCAGCATGGACCTTGACCGCTGGAAAGAGCCGTTGCTTGTATCTGGTACAGATGGGGTCGGCACCAAGCTGATGCTTGCCCGCCAACTGGGCCGCCACGACACGATCGGCATCGACCTGGTAGCCATGTGCGTGAACGACATACTGACCTGCGGCGCTGAGCCGCTGTTTTTTCTGGACTATTTTGCCACCGGAAAACTCGAGTTAGACGAGGCGCAAAGGGTCATCGAGGGAATTGCCGAGGGTTGCCGCCAGTCCGGTTGCGCGCTGATCGGCGGCGAGACGGCAGAGATGCCGGGAATGTACGGCGCGGGGGAATACGACCTCGCAGGGTTTTCGGTGGGTGCGGTGGAGCGCTCGGAACTGCTTGACGGCAGCAAAATCAGGGCCGGTCACCGGGTACTCGGCATGGCTTCCAGCGGGCCGCATTCCAACGGCTACTCATTGATCAGAAAGGTGGTGGAACGCTCCGGCTCGGACCTTGACGCAACGCTTTGCACCAGGGCGGGCGAGGCCGTGACGATCGGCAGCGCCCTGCTGGCCCCGACCCGCATCTACGTCAAGCCCGTACTCGAACTGCTGCGCAACGGCCAGATCGACGGACTGGCCCACATTACCGGCGGCGGCTTGACGGAAAATATCGTGCGAGTGCTGCCGGATGGGCTGGGAATCGATATCGACACCAACTCCTGGCCGCGTCCCGAGGTGTTTGACTGGCTGCAGCAACAGGGCGCCATCGAGGCAACGGAAATGCTCCGGACCTTCAACTGCGGCATCGGCATGGTCATGCTGGTACCGGAACAGGAAGCCGCCGATGTCTCCACGCAGACCGCAGAACGCGGTATTCCCTGTTTCGACATCGGTGCCGTGGTCGCGGTCGAAGCTGATTCGCGGGTGCGTTATCGTCAATGAATGCGCCGCTAAAGACATGTGTCCTGGTTTCAGGCAACGGCAGCAACCTGCAGGCCCTGATCGATGCCCGGCGATCGGGCGGACTGAACTTCGAGATCAACCATGTCATCAGCAACGTCGCCAAAGCGCGGGGGCTAGCCCGGGCTGAGAGGTCAGGAATTCCCACCAGTGTGCTCGATCACCGGGCGTTCACCAGCCGCGATGATTTTGACCGCGCACTGGCTTTACTGATCTGCACCGGCAAACCCGACCTGGTGGTGCTGGCCGGGTTCATGCGCATTATCGGCCCCGAAGTGCTGGAACCGCTGCGCGGCAGAATGATCAACCTGCACCCGTCGCTGTTGCCGCTGTACCGTGGCGTGGACACCTACCGGCGGGCGATCGAAGCCGGCGACGAAAAACACGGCGCAAGCATGCATTTCGTCACCGAGGAACTCGATGGCGGCCCCGTTATTTCCCAGGTCGTGATTCCGATTCAGCCCGGAGATGAAGCAGACAGCCTGGCCGCCCGGCTGTCACCGATGGAGCACCGCCTGGTCGTTGCGACGGTTGAATTCTTCAGTCGTCACCGGGTCGAATGCATGGACGGGTCGGTATTCGTCGATGGTTCAAAACAGGAACAGCCTCTGCAATTGCAGGACAACGATCGACTGACTTGATAGCAAGGAGTCTACATTCAGCCATGATGCAAAAACTCTTCCTTACTGCCCTGATCGCGACAGCCGGCATTTCAGGCTGTTCCGTTAACCCCGTCACCGGCGACCGTAATTTTCAGATCTACGGCTCAGACTGGGAGAAGGAAGTCGGCGCGCAGATGTATGCGCCGATGAAGCAATCGCAGGGCGGAGAATTCATCCTCGACCCGGAGCTGACCGAATACGTGGAAGCTGTGGGCGGGCGCCTGGCGAACCAGGCCCGCCGCAAAGACGAGCTCGATTACGAATTCAGTATTCTGAACGATTCCACGCCCAATGCATGGGCGCTTCCCGGAGGCAAGATCGTGATCAACCGCGGCCTCCTGATCGAACTGGACTCAGAAGCGGAACTGGCCGCCGTTCTCGGCCATGAGATCGTACACGCCGATGCCGCTCACGGAGCCCGGGCACAGTCCAAGGGCATGCTGACACAGGCCGGCGCGGTGATCAGCATGGTGATCCTGGGAAGCACGATTGATAACCAGTCAGCGCGGCAGGTCGCGATGATGGTGCCGGCCCTGGGCGCGCAGTTACTTTCCCAGAAATACGGCAGGGACGCGGAGCGCGAGTCCGACGAATACGGAATGCTGTACATGTCCGAGGCCGGCTACGATCCGCAGGGCGCGGTCGAATTGCAGAAAACTTTCGTTGAATTGTCCGAGGGTCGAAACGAAGACTGGATCAACGGACTGTTCGCTTCCCATCCTCCCTCGATGGAACGGGTGATGAACAACCAGAAAACAGCAGCACAACTGTCCGTCGGGGGCGACATGGGCCGTGATCGGTACCAGCAGAGGGTCGCTTACCTGAAGCGTGTCCAACCCGCCTACGACGCCTATGACGAAGCGCGTAAAGCCATCGCGGAAGACAAGATGGACCTCGCCCAGGAAAAATTAAACCGCGCCCTGTCAATTGAACCCAGGGAATCGCTTTTTCATGATCTGCAGGGTGACATCCTGGCATTGAGCGACCAGCACAAAAAAGCACTCGCGTCTTACCAGCGGGCGGTAAAGACAAACCCCGGTTTTTTCTACGGTTATCTGCGAGAAGGGCAAATGCAGTATGTGCTTGAAGACGCTGCTCCTGCCCGTTCGAGCCTGGAGCGGAGTCTCGAGTTGATGCCAACGGCTGAAGCTCACTACCTGCTTGGCATGCTGGACAAGGACCAGGGCAACGTCAGAGGTGCGCTGGAGCACTTCAAGGTGGCGGCAGGATCAGACTCCGAGACGAGTCAGAAAGCCAAAAGCGAACTGGTATTGCTCGACCTGCAGAACAATCCGGGCAATTACATCGGTTCCCGGGCCGCAGTGGATGCTGAGAACCAGGTCTGGGCCCAGATCGGCAACCTGACGGGGGTTCCGATGAGGAACATTGTGATCAGCTACGCCTGGCTCGATACACAGGGCCAGACGCGGGAAGGCCAGAAAACCTATCGCGGCCCGCTCGGCGCCGGTAAACAAGACCAGGTCCGGCTGGGCTTCCAGCTGGAAAATGCGGCTGAACTGGGCCGCAGAGTTCGGGTTGCCGTTACCGGTGCGACCGCGGTTCCCAACACAAACTAGCCTGCAGCCGCTCCAATGCGCTTGATCCGGGCACCCAGCGCGCTGAGCTTCTCTTCCATGATTTCGTAGCCCCGGTCGAGGTGATAGACCCGGTCGACGGTGGTGACGCCCTCGGCAACCAGGCCGGCCAGGACCAGGCTGGCCGAGGCGCGCAGGTCGGTTGCCATGATCGGTGCTCCGTTCAGTTTCGGCACGCCGCGCACGATCGCGGTTTTCCCCTTGACACTAATGTCAGCGCCCAGCCTTTGCAGTTCCTGTACGTGCATGAATCGGTTCTCAAAAATAGTCTCGGTAATCACGCCGGCGCCCTCGGCGATACTGTTGAGCGCAGTAAATTGCGCCTGCATATCGGTCGGAAATCCAGGAAAGGGCGCTGTCGTAATGTCCACGGAACGCGGCCGGCGGCCCTTCATGTCCAGTTCGATCCAGTCGTCGCCTGTGCTGATTTCGGCTCCGGTTTCATCCAGCTTGTTCAGCACGGCATCCAGATGGGAAGGACGTGTCCTGGTACACCTGACCCGACCTCCGGTCATGGCTCCGGCGACCAGGTAAGTACCGGTTTCTATCCGGTCAGGCAGTACGGAGTAATCCGTGCCACGGAGGTTTTCCACGCCTTCGATCGTAATCGTGTTCGTGCCGGCTCCGCTGATTTGAGCCCCCATTGAGGTCAGAAAGTCCGCCAGGTCGACGACCTCCGGTTCCTGCGCCGCGTTTTCGATGATGGTGGTGCCGCGGGCCAGTGTCGCCGCCATCAGCAGATTTTCCGTGCCGGTCACAGTCACGGTGTCCATGATGATTCGTGCGCCCCGCAACCGCCCTGCTCGCGCTTCGATGTTTCCGTTACGCACCTCGACGCGGGCGCCCAGCGCCTGCAGGCCATGCAGATGCAAATCCACCGGCCTCGAGCCGATCGCACATCCGCCCGGCAGTGAAACCTGTGCGCGCCCATAACGGGCGACCAGCGGTCCCAGCACCAGGATCGAAGCCCTCATCGTTTTGACCAGGTCATACGGCGCCTCGAAATGTTCCAGGCTGCGGGGATCAATTTCGATCCGCATGTGGTCACCCACGCTGAGCTTCGCACCCATGCGGCCCAGCAGTTCCATTGTCGTGGTCACGTCCTGCAAGTGGGGAACATTGCTGACCCGCGAAGGACCGTCACCGAGCAGGCTGGCTACCAGAATCGGCAGTACCGCGTTCTTGGCGCCGGAAATCCAGACATCGCCTTCCAGTGCCACCCCACCGTTGATTTGGATGCGCGCCACTTCAGCCCTCGTCTTCCGGGGACAAGGTCTGCAGCCCGAGCGCGTGAATCTCGTTACCCATGTATTTTCCAAGCGTGGCGTACACCATGCGGTGTCGCTGCAGCGTCGATTTCCCGGCAAATGCGGGGCTGACGACCCGTGCTTCGAAATGCACACCATCGTCGCCCGTTACCGTGACCGCGGCGTCCGGCAGCCCGGCCTTAATCATTTGCTCTATGCTTGATGTATCCATAGACTATGTTTCCTTGTCTTCTGTGCTGGATCGGAAGCCCGACATCATAATGGAACCTGGCGCGATACTGAAAGTGAATTGCATCAAATGCTGATCTCGATCGCGCAAATCGCGGGAGGTTTCATCCTGCTCGTTTGGGGCGCGGACCGCCTGGTGGCGGGAGCATCGGCGCTGGCGCGAAACCTGGGCGTATCGCCGCTGATCATTGGGCTGACCATTGTCGCCTTCGGCACCTCGGCACCGGAACTGGTCGTTTCCGGCGTGGCCGCCTACCGGGGAAACCCCGGGCTGGCCGTGGGTAACGCCATCGGATCTAACATTGCAAATATTGGCCTGATTCTCGGATTGACGGCCATAGTCTACCCGCTCAAGGTCGAGTCGGAGACACTGAAACGCGAATATCCCTTGTTGATGTTGATCATGATTGCAAGCCTGATCATGGCATCAGACCTGATTTACGACACGACGGAAGGCTGGCTTTTGTTGACCGGCCTGGTTGCGCTGATTATCTGGATGATTCAATTCGGCCTCAGGCGCGGCCCGGAAGATCCTCTGGCCGAGGAGTTCGCTGCGGAAATCCCGACCAATATGCCGACTGGATATGCGGTTCTGTGGCTGATCGTGGGGCTGATCGTGCTGCCGATCAGCTCGCAGTTCCTGGTAGAAGGCGCCATTTACATCGCGCGCAGCCTGCAAGTTTCGGAAGCAATCATCGGACTGACGATTATCGCCTTTGGCACCAGCCTGCCGGAGCTCGCTGCTGCCCTGACCAGTGCGTTGCGGGAGGAAGACGATCTGGCAATCGGCAATGTGATTGGCTCCAATATGTTCAACATCCTGGGTGTGCTGGGAATTGCCGCCGTGGTCAATCCGGTAAACGTGGATTTGCTGATGTTGAAGCAGGACTTCCCCGTCATGTTTTTGTTTACCGTTCTACTGTTTTTCATGGCTTACGGCATCCAGGGCCCCGGCCGGATCAGCCGAAAATCCGGCTTCCTGTTACTGACCCTGTTTCTCAGCTACCAGGTCCTCGTCTGGGTTACAGCCACGAGAGTCGTCCCTGAAGTTTCGGGCTGAACAGCGCTTGCTGATTTGCGCCCGGTTGACAGGTAAACTAGGGGCATGAACAGAGAAGCCATCCAGACGCTGGCCAGGGCGGTGATCGATACGCAGGCCAGCGCCGTCCAGGCTTTACTGCACCGGGTAGATGAGGAATTCCTGAAGGCTTGCGGCTTCCTGCTCGGGTGCCGCGGCCGCGTCGTGGTGATTGGCATGGGAAAATCCGGCCACATCGGCAGCAAAATTGCCGCAACGCTGGCGAGCACAGGAACTCCCGCCTTTTTCGTTCACCCCGCGGAAGCAAGCCACGGCGACCTGGGCATGATCAAACCGCAGGATGTCGTACTGGCGCTCTCCAATTCAGGCGAAACCGACGAAGTGAACATCATTCTTCCGCTGTTGAAACGAATCGGCGTGAAGATTGTGGCCATGACCGGTAATCCGGTTTCCACACTGGCCGAACACGCCGATGCCCACATCGATGTCAGCGTGGAAAAAGAAGCGTGTCCGCTGGGGCTTGCGCCCACGTCCAGCACAACGGCCGCTCTGGTCATGGGAGATGCGCTGGCCATTTCTTTGCTGGAGACACGCGGATTTACCCGGAAGGACTTCGCAATGTCCCACCCGGGCGGACGCCTCGGCCGGCGTTTGCTTCTGCACATCCAGGACGTCATGCACCAGGGGTCGGAAGTCCCCAGCGTGCAGCTGGATGCTTCGGTCAGCGAGGCTATCGTGGAAATGACGGCGAAGCGCCTGGGAATGACAGCCGTGCTGGATTCTGCAGGACAGGTAGCCGGTATTTTTACCGATGGTGATCTGCGCCGCACGCTGGATTCCGGTCTCGACCCGCACACCACGGCCATCGGTAAAGTCATGACCGCAGGCGGCCAGAGTATTACAGCGGATGCTTTGGCGGTAGAGGCCGTGCAAAAAATGCAGGCACACTCGATCCAGGGTCTGCTGGTGGTCGCTGAAAACGGGCAACTGGCCGGCGCATTGAATTTCCAGGACTTGCTGAAGGCGGGGGTTGTCTAGGTGCCGGTGATCGATCTCTCGGGATTCGACGAACTGCTGGTTGAGCGCGCGTCCAGAATCAGGATGCTGGTGCTGGACGTCGACGGCGTACTCACCGACGGCCGCCTCTATTTCGACAACCAGGGAAACGAAATGAAAGCCTTCTGCACCCGGGACGGTCTCGGTATCAAGGCATTACAGAGCCAGCGGATCGAGCTGGCTTTCATCACCGGGCGGCAGTCGGAGATCGTTGCGCAGCGATCCGCACAGCTCGGCGTGGAGCATGTTTACCAGGGCCGCAACGACAAACTGAACGCTTTCAATGAATTGCTATCTGATACCGGTATGAGCGAACAGAATATCTGTTATGCCGGCGACGACTGGATCGATATTCCCGTTTTGGACCGGGTCGGACTGTCAGTCACGGTTGCCGATGCTGACCCGGTCGTCAAAAACCGGGTGCATTGGGTGACTTCCCGGGCCGGCGGCAAAGGCGCCGTGCGGGAGATTTGTGACCTCATTCTTGCTGCGCGCGGCCTGGACCAGCAGGTACTGGATGGAATTCTCAAGCTGTGATTCAGCGTCCGACCCGGCAGGGAATCATCCTGCTGGCGTTGCTGGCGGTGCTCTCCTGGATCGTTTCCAGGGAATCGGAAGTAGAAGTCACAGCGCCGGTGAGCGAACTGGACATCCGGCTGAACTTCGCCCTGAGTGATTTCGACGGGCGCATGCTGGACGACGCCGGCGCCGTCAATTTACAGATTCGCGCCCCAATGCTGCGCAGCGACGCCCAGAGCGGCCTGAGCACCGTGGAACAGCCGGAGCTTCAAATTCGCCAGCAACAGGAACAATGGTACATTACCGCTGAATCTGCAATCATCACGGCTGACCGTGAGCATGTGTCGCTGGTCGGAGATGTTTACCTGACCCGGCGGAACACCGAGACCGGAGAGTTACTGGAAATTTCGACGAAGGATGTCATGTTGAACGTAACACCACGAACAGCGAGCAGTGATGCAGAGGTCAACATAAGACACTTCAACAACAGGCTGGACGCGGTCGGCATGCAACTGGATATGATTTCCAACAGTTTTGAACTGAAAAATGACGTGCGGGGGTACTATGAGACTCCTTGACCGCTTAGTGTTGCTTACGGGCCTTCTGGTGACGGTGTTTTCAACGGCTCTGCCGGCGCTGGAGACTGACCGCCAGCAGCCCCTCGAGGTCAATGCCGATTCAACCGACGGCACGCTGGGGGACGGCATAGCGACGCTTGCGGGCAACGTCGAGATTCGCCAGGGCACGCTGCTCATTCAGTCCGACATCGCCACCGTGGAGAAAGTCGACGGCCGCGTGCGCAAATTCGAACTGACAGGGGCTCCGGTCCGGCTTCAGCAGGAAATCGAAGAACAGGGGCTGGTTGCGGCGGAAGCCGGCAAAGTCGAGTATGAAGTCGCCAGCGGGATCGTGACGCTGACGGGCGCGGCGGATGTTGTTCACCCTCAATACCATATCAGCGGAGAGATTCTCAAATACGATTTGAACACCCAGCACTTCCAGGGTAGCGGCGGCGACGGCAACGGCCGGATTCGGATTCGGATGGATCCGGAAGTCGTACCCGGAAGCAGTCCTGATGAGGATGCAGCCGACTCCGATACGGGTGAAACAGGATAGGTTCATGCTGAAGGCCATCAATTTACATAAATCGTTCGGCAAGCGGGAAGTCGTCAGGGGCGTGACGATGCAGGTCGAGCCCGGTGAGGTCGTCGGTCTGCTTGGCCCCAACGGCGCAGGCAAGACCACCTGTTTCTACATGATCGTCGGGTTGGTCCCGGTAGGCGACGGTAAGATTCTGGTCGATGAAGTGGATGTAACGCATCAGCCGGTTAACGTCCGGTCGGGATTGGGTGTGGGCTACCTGCCCCAGGACGCGTCGATTTTTCGCAAGCTCTCGGTCGCCGACAATATCATGGCCATTCTCGAGATACGCAAGAACCTCAGCCGGTCGGAAAGAAAGGAAAAGCAACAGCAGTTGCTCGAAGACCTCGGCATTGCCCATATTGCCGACCAGAAAGGAATCAGCCTGTCCGGGGGTGAGCGGCGGCGCGCTGAAATCGCGCGGGCCCTGGCAGCCGGTCCGCGGTTCATTCTGCTGGATGAACCCTTTGCCGGAGTCGATCCCATTTCCGTCATCGAGATCCAGAAAATTGTCGAGCATCTGACCGACCTGGACATTGGAGTGCTGATCACCGACCACAACGTCAGGGAAACGCTTGGAATTTGCGATCACGCCTATATTTTGAACAACGGCCAGGTTCTGGCCGAAGGCAGCCCGGAAACCATCATCACAAACGACGAAGTCCGCCAGGTTTACCTGGGCAAAGACTTCAGCCTCTGACCGCGAAATGGCCGAACACTCCCTCCAACTCAGACTCTCGCAAAAACTGTCCCTGGCGCCGCAGTTACAGCAGGCCATTCGCCTGCTGCAGCTGAACCGGATAGAACTGCGCGAATATATCCAGGAAGTCCTCGACGCCAACCCCATTCTGGAGCGCACCGACGGCGAAGGTGAAGCGGAGGCCGGCAGTGAGCAGCCCGAGACGGAAAGCTTCGAGCAACAGGACTGGGAAACGGAGAGCCTGGGCAATGAGCAATGGATGGAAAGCACGCCATATGACAGCTTTTCAGGCGAATCGCAGATCGCCGATACCAGCAGTGATTCCCTCCGAGAGCATCTGTTGTGGCAAATAAACCTCTCACATTTTAGCGACGAAGATACAGCCATTGCCGAAGCGATCGTCTATGGACTGGACGAGGACGGCTACCTGCACGACAGCATCGAAGACGTGCGGGCCAGCCTTGCGCCGGAACTGCTGGTTGAAGAAGATGAAATCCTGGCGGTACTGCACCGCATTCAGCGGATGGAGCCGGTGGGTGTCGCGACCCGCGATGCCGCGGAGTGTATTCGTGTTCAGCTCGCTTCTTTACCTAACGACACGCCGGCCAGAGATTTGGCGTTGAGAATTTCCAAGGACTACCTGGAACAGGTTGCCCGGCATGACCTGGATGAGCTGAGGAAACGCACCGGCGCCAAAGAAGAAGCGGTGACGGCTGCTCTGGATCTGATCCAGTCGCTCGAACCCCGCCCGGGCGCGCGCTACGATAACCGGCGCGACGAATACCTCGTGCCGGACGTTTATGTCACGCGGGTCAACGATGAATGGCGGGTGACGCTGAACCCGGAAAACGAGCCCGGTTTAAAACTGAACCGGTTCTATATCGACCTTTTGCGCAAGTCCGGCGGCAAGGATGCGGAGTATCTCAAGGGGCGGTTGCAGGAAGCGCGCTGGCTGATGTCCAGCCTGGAATTGCGCAACCAGACCCTGATCAAAGTCTCGCAGAGCATTGTCGAATTCCAGCAGGAGTTTCTCGAACAAGGTGATCTGGCGATGAAGCCTCTGGTCCTGAAAGACGTTTCCGAAGAGATCGGTGTCCACGAGTCCACGGTGTCCCGCGCAACGACGCGTAAATACATGCTGACGCCGCGCGGTCTTTTCGAACTCAAGTATTTTTTCTCCAGCCATGTGCGCACGGAAAATGGAGGGGCCATGAGTGCAACAGCCGTTAAGGCGAGGCTGCAGCTGTTGCTGGACCGGGAGCCGCCCGGCCACCCCCTTAGCGACCAGGACCTCTCAGATCTTCTGCGGCAGGCGGGAATCGTGGTCGCCCGTAGAACCGTGGCCAAGTATCGCGAATCACTCGGAATCGGTTCGTCCAGTGAGCGTCGGCGGCTGTTTCGCCGGACCCCGGCAAGCACATGATTGAGCCAATTCGGGTCAGCATCAAGCATGCACTAGTCAACTTTTCAATTCCGGTATAAGATTAAGTTATGGATTGTGTAATCCTTCTCGTTCGCAACACAGGGATGAACCAGGCCTCAAGGGAAGAAAAAGCCAACAACATCCTCCGAGTTAACCAGACCCGTATCGGATACCCGGTGCATAACCGTTATCCGGTCGGGACCTATCATGGAGACTGACATGCAAATTAACATTACAGGACATCACGTCGAAGTTTCGCCAGCACTGAGAGCCTATGTCACCGAAAAACTTCAAAGAATTTCCAGACACTTCGATCACGTGATCTCCATTAATGTCATTCTCAAGGTGGAAAACCCGCAGCAACAGCAGGCAGAGGCTACGGTTAACGCCGCCGGAAAATCGCTTTTCGCCCAGGACTCGGACGCCGATATGTACGCTGCCATCGACGGCCTGTCCGACAAGCTGGATAAACAGGTCAGGCGCTACAAGGACCGCCTGCGCGGCCACCGTGCCAGCTCAGCGAAACGCGCAGCGTCCGCCGGCTGAGCCAGGCCGTAAACACAGGTTGACCACAACATGTTCATAAGCGACCTGCTGACCCTGGAAAAAGTCCATTGTGACGTTCACAGCAGTAGCAAAAAACGGCTGCTGGAACTGATCAGCGAGGAACTGGCCCGCAACAGCGAACAATTTAGCCAACGCGAGGTGTTCGAGAGCCTGTGCGCCAGGGAAAGGCTGGGCAGCACCGGGCTGGGAAAAGGGGTCGCGATTCCGCACGGGCGTGTGAAAGGCACCGACAGCGTGGAAGTGTCCTTTTTTCGGCTCAAAAAGCCCCTGCCGTTTGACGCTACCGACGGCGAACCGGTTGATCTCCTGTTCGCCCTGGCCGTTCCCGAATCCTGCGGCGAAGATCATCTGAGACTTCTGGCCCAGGTGGCGGAACTGTTCAGTGATCCCGAGATCCTGGTCGAACTGCGCACAGCTGAAGATGCAGCAGGGCTACTGAAGCTCCTGTCCAGCGCGGGTCATTGAATTGCCCCGCCTGCCTCTGCAATACTCTAGGGCGTGACACGCTCCATCACAGCCCGATCGCTTTATGACGACCTTCATGAAAGGCTGAAATTGCAATGGATAGCCGGCGAGAGCGACCCTTCCGGCTATTCGATCTCACCCGATGACCTGACCACGCGTCCAGCCGTGGCCGGTTTTCTGAACCTGATTCACCCCAACCGCATCCAGGTGCTTGGCTGGGAGGAAATTCGATATCTCGACACACTGCACGGGGACGAGAAGCAGGCTACTGTCGCCCGCATTTTCGACGGGCGGCCCCTGGCTGTCCTGGTCGGCGACGGACTTGAACTGCCTGACCTGGTATTGTCTGAGGCCGCGGGTAAGCACACCGCCCTGATCCGCTCGGATATGAAAGCCTTCAAACTGGTTGACTACCTGCAGTATTACGTTTCGACCGCCCTGGCCCGCAAAACGACTCTGCACGGCGTGTTCATGGAAGTTTTCACGATTGGCGTGCTGATTACCGGCGATCCCGGCTGCGGCAAAAGTGAACTGGCGCTTGAGTTATTGAATCGCGGGCACCGGCTGATCGCCGATGACGCGCCGGAATTTACCCGGATTACACCGGAGATCATCGACGGCACCTGCCCGGAAGCGCTCCAGGACTGTCTCGAAGTCCGCGGTCTCGGGATTCTCAACGTCCGCCACATGTTTGGCGATTCCGCGGTCAAACTGAACAAGTTTCTCAGATTGATCATCCATCTGGAAATACCCGGCAAAGGCGATTCTCTGGTTCATCAGGACCGTCTGCAGGGCAGCACCAGTTCCCTGGAAGTGCTGGAAATTAATATCCCGAGAATTACCCTGCCCGTCATGGCCGGGCGCAACCTTTCCATCATCGCCGAAGCTGCGGTCCGGGATTTCATGCTCAAGATGAAGGGCTACGACGCAGCGTCCAGTTTCATCGAACGCCATTCGCGCATTCTGCGCCGGCAGAACCGGAAAATTGCTGACTGACCATGCCCGCGGCCCGTCAACAACTGATACTTGTCACCGGCCTTTCCGGCGGCGGCAAATCTACCGCACTCAGGGCATTGGAAGACCTCGGATGTTATTGCGTGGATAACCTGCCGGCTGCCCTGCTGCCGGAGTTTGCGGAGCAGATCAAACGCAACCCGGCCCGCTATTCGAAGGTTGCGCTGGGTGTGGATGCACGGTCTCCGGGTCGCGACCTGGAAGAGATTCCGCTTTGGCTGGACCAGTTGTCGAAGGCGGGACTCGAGTGTCAGCTGCTGTTTCTGACCGCTGACATCAAGGCCATCATAAAACGCTTCAGCGAAACGCGCCGACGCCACCCGCTGACCACTGACGAACACGCGCTTCCGGAGGCGATCGAGCGGGAAAAACGCCTGCTTGCCGGCCTGCAGAAAAAAGCCGACTGGGTGATCGACACGTCTGATACCAACATCCACCAGTTGCGTCGCCAGGTCTGGAAGTGCGCCGGAAATGAAAATGACACGATGACCATCGTACTGGAGTCATTTGCGTTCAAACGGGGGGTTCCTCAGGACGTTGATTTCATTTTCGATGCGCGCATTCTTCCCAATCCCCACTGGGTGGAAGAACTGCGCGAGTATAGTGGGCTCGATTTGCCGGTCAGAAAATGGCTGGAACAAGATGAAGCCGTGGAGGGTATGTTGAACGACATTCTCGGTTTTCTGCGAAGCTGGCTGCCCAAGTTTCAGCTCAGCCAGCGAAGTTACGTGACGGTCGGCATCGGCTGTACGGGCGGACGCCACCGTTCGGTATACCTGGTGGACCGGCTGTCGGCCGGGCTCAGTCCGGATTTTGGACATATCCTGATACATCATCGTGAGTTACAGGCATGAGTGTCGGGCTTGTGATCGTTACACACGGCAGCACGGGCGAGTCGCTGATCGAAGAAGCCGGGTTTGTGCTCGGGCAACTTCCGGAAGAAATTTTTACCGTGGCTTTCAACCACGCGACAGACATGGAAGGCAGTCTGCAGCTGGTCAGGTCCTGCATGGAACAGGCAGATTCAGGTGAGGGTGTGTTGGTCCTGACCGACCTGATCGGCGCAAGCCCGTCGAACCTGGTGGGAGAAATGCTGGAAGACTACCATGCAGTAATGGTCACCGGCGCCAACCTCAGCATGCTCATCTGTGCATGCAATTACCGCGGTAAACCTCTCGAAATGATGGTCCGCAAAGTGGTGGAGAGCGGCAAACGATCGGTGAAGATTTTCCAGAAATGATTTCCAGAACTGTCACCGTCATCAACCGTCTTGGCCTGCATGCGCGGGCTGCAACCCGACTGGTCAACTGCGCGGCAGATTTCGAATCGGAAGTTCTGGTGAGCAAGGGTCCGCGGGTGGTGAACGGAAAATCGATCATGGGCGTGCTGACGCTCGCGGCCGCAACCGGTACTGAGTTGACCATCGAAGCACAAGGCACGGATGAAAAAATGGCCGTCGACGCTTTGATCCGCCTGATCAATAACCGGTTCGGAGAAGATGAATGAGCGTCAAGCTCGAAGGTCACGCGGTCGCGCCGGGCGTCGCAATCGGCCGGGTTCACCTTGCCGAGTCGAATGAACTTGAGATCGGTGAGTTCCGGATTGGCCGGGAGGATGTCGGGAAAGAAGTCCGGCGATACCGGAACGCCGTGGAAGCGGCCCGTAAACAGTTGCTGGAACTGGCCGACCGGATCGGTCCTGCCGTCGCCGCTCCGGCCGCGGACATCATTCAGTCCCACGTGCTGATGCTGGCTGACTCCAAAATCGGCAAAAATACTGAAGAACACATCCGCAATGAGCTCTGTAATGCAGAGTGGGCCCTGCAGTCCCAGCTTGAGCAAATCCTGTCCGAATTCCGCAGCATGGATGATGAATACATCCGGACCCGCGGCGAGGACGTGACCCAGGTCGTGCGGCTGATTCAAAGCAAATTGGGTGAAGAAGCGGCCAGCCAGCCATTTGAAAACATCCCGGATCGACTGGCCGATACGCTGGTGGTGGCGTCTGAACTCACCCCGGGCGAGTTGGCGATTCTGCATGAGCGCGGGGTGGCCGGCATCGTAACAGAGCACGGCGGGCCGAACAGCCATACGGCCATTCTCGCCAGCAGTCTTGGCATTCCGGCCGTGCTCGGCGTGCGCGGAGCCCGCAGCCTGCTCGAAGAGGACAGCACGCTCATCCTGGACGGCGGCCGCGGTTTACTCATTGCCGATCCTGGCCAAAAAACCCTGCAGCGCTACCATGAGTTGCGGCTGGAATCAGAGCGCTTCAAACGGTCACTGGAGTCGTTGCGCCAGCGCCGGGCGGTCAGCCTCGATGGCCACGAGATCAGCCTGCAGGCGAACGCGGAGCGGCGGGACGAATTGCTGCAGTCGGTCACTGCCGGCGCCGATGGAATAGGCCTGTATCGCACCGAGTTCCTTTATTTGCAGGGTGCACCGCCGGACGAGGAGACGCAGCTCAGCGAGTACCTGTCGGCGCTTGAACTGCTTGATGGCAAACCGCTGATCATCCGGACACTGGATCTCGGCGCGGACAAATCGACGGACGCACTGGATTTTTCACAACTCAGGCGCTCGGCCAATCCTGCGCTGGGACTGCGTGCCATCCGTCTTTGCCTGCGGGACACCGGACTATTCAAAACACAGCTCCGCGCTGTGTTGCGGGCGAGCGCCAGCGGCCGCGTGCGTTGCCTGATTCCGATGATCACCAGTGTGCAGGAAATCAAGTTGGTCAAGGAACTGCTGGGTGAGGCGAGGGCCCAACTGGACGAACGCGGCCAGCAATACGACCCCGAATTGCCGCTGGGCGGAATGATCGAAGTGCCCGCTGCAGCCCTGGCCATCGATGAACTGGCCCGCGAGCTTGATTTCATTTCGGTGGGAACAAACGACCTTTTGCAATATGCCCTGGCCGCTGATCGCGGCGATGAACAGGTAGCCCATCTCTATGATCTGCAGCATCCAGGCATCGTGCGGTTGCTCCGTTATATTTTGCGGGAGGCCGGGCAGTTTGGCATACCCGCAACAATCTGTGGCGAGGCGGCGGGCGACACGCGTTACACACGGCTGTTGCTTGCCCTCGGACTGCGCCAGTTCAGCATGCACCCCGCACGGCTACTGGAAGTGAAGCAGATCATCCGGGAAACGCGGATTGATAGGGCGACCGAGGCGGCAAAGCGGTGGCTGCAAGACCCGTCCGCGGCCAAAGAAAGTTCACTGCTGGAACTGCTGGACCAATCACAGGAGAGCTCTGGCTCCTAACCTTCAGTTAATCAACACCCGCCCCAGCGGTTTCACTTATAATGCTTGCGGTTCCACGGTATTGAACATTCCACAACCCGGGGTTAGCCCTCATGGCCGAACAACATCTGGAAGAAAAGACAGCTCGACACCTGGACCGATTGTCAGCGGCCCTGGATTCCGGGAAGCGTTCACAGGTCAGCCACCTGATAAAAAACCTCTCAGGGGCCGAAATCGGCGACCTGCTGGAGTCCCTTCCACTAACCAAGCGGCTGGCCGTCTGGGAACTGACTGATCCGGAACTCGATGGCGATGTGCTGGTCGAGGTTAACGACGAAGTCCGCGCCAGCCTGATCCGAGGTACATCTGCCGAAGACCTCGTCGCCGCCGTCGACGATCTGGATCTGGATGACCTTGCTGATATCCTGGACGACCTGCCAGACGCGGTCACCCTGGAAGTTCTGCGCAGCCTGGACCGTCAGGACCGGGAGCGTCTCGCCCAGGTCATGTCCTATCCAGAGGACTCGGCCGGCGGCCTGATGGATCCGGACGTTTTGACCATCCGTCCCGACGTGACGCTCGACGTGGTATTGAGATATTTGCGCGCACGCGGAGAACTGCCGGATGTATTTGACCTTCTGTTCGTGGTTGACCGGCGGGGACGCTACCTCGGTAGCCTGAAACTTTCCAACCTGCTGACCCAGGACATCAACCTCACCGTTGGGGAATTGATGGACACCTCGGCGGTCACCATACCCGTAGACATGCATGAGAATCAGGTCGCCATGGAGTTCGAGCATCACGACCTGGTCACCGCACCCGTTATCGATGCAGACCGGCACCTGCTTGGATGGATCTCGATCGACGATGTCGTTGATGTCATCAGGGAGCAGGCAGAACATTCCATTCTTTCACGCGCCGGCCTGGACGAAGAAGAGGACATGTTCGCCCCGATCGTGCAATCGGCGCGCAGGCGCTGGGTGTGGCTCGGCGTCAACTTGATTACCGCGATCATGGCCGCGTTGGTGCTGTATGCATTCGAGCCCACACTGGACCAACTGGTTGCAACGGCCGTCCTGTTCCCGATTGTCATGAGCATGGGAGGCATCGCCGGCACGCAGACCCTCACGCTGATGGTGCGCGGCATGGCGACCGGCCAGGTCAGTGCCAGCAACACGCCTGCGCTGTTGCGCAAAGAAGTGGCCGTTGGCCTGCTGAACGGGGTGGTGTTTTCCATCGTCATCGCGGTCATTGCCATGCTCTGGTACAACGATTTGGCCCTGGGCCTCGTAATGGCCGCCGCCATTCTGCTGAACCTGGTGGCCGGAGCACTCGCCGGAGCACTGGTGCCGGTCGTGCTCAAGCGCATGTCGATCGATCCGGCGCTGGCCGGAGGCGTGGTGCTGACCACGGTCACCGATGTCATCGGCATACTGGCGTTCATCGGTCTTGCCACGTTCCTGTTACTGGGGCGCTGAGCCGACAGCCGAGCAATGAAAATTCTGCTGATCACCCAGGAAGCTCCGCTGCTGAAAGAGGAAGTCGTCAGCGGCAACGCCGTCCGAACCGTGCAGATTCGCTCGGCGCTCGAGGCGGCCGGTCACGAGGTAGTGCAGACCTGGCTCGCGGCTGTCGGCTCGCAACGAAGCTCGGCCTCCGGTTTAACGTTTCGCAACCACGATGAACTGCAGGGAATTCTGTTGCGGGAGGAACCCGGGGCCGTCATCGTCGGGTATTGGGAATTGCTGGCCATGCTGCCCTGCGACCTTCAACTGCCGGTCGTGCTCGACTACGTTGCGCCCCGTACCCTGGAGGAACTTTACG
The DNA here is from genome assembly GCA_013001885.1 of Lysobacterales bacterium. Taxonomy (GTDB): domain Bacteria; phylum Pseudomonadota; class Gammaproteobacteria; order Xanthomonadales; family SZUA-36; genus JAHEFT01. Next base: position 131,117 of record JABDLD010000033.1, on the reverse strand, counting down.
AGTCGCCCGAAACCGTCTCGGCAAGCCTGCGGCGCCTCAGAAACGAATTGCGGAAATGTGACCTGCTGCTGGTTGGAAACGAACTGCAGAGACACCTGCTGATCAATACGCTGCTTGAAACCGGTTTTGACCTGCGCCGCTCCGACCCCGTCAGGGTGGTCCCGCTTGGAGCCGAACTCGCGGAAGCTCCTGAATCGGATCCGGAAGCCGACGGCTGGCTGTTGGTCAGCGGCGGCGTATCGTGGCCCTGGCGATCATCCGGAACATTTCACACGGAGCTGGAATCTTTTGCGACAAAGCATGAAAGCGCAGTCAGGCTGGTTCATTTTGGCGGTGATTACAGATGGCACGAAAACGACAGCCAGCCCTCAGATCCGGCTGCCCGGACGAGTGAGGGGCCGGTCAGTTACCGCGCTCTGGAGCCGTACCGGAAATTCAGCAGATTTCTGACCAGCAGCGCTCACATCGGAGTGGAACTGGCTGAAAAAAACGTGGAACGTGAATACAGCCAGTCATTCCGGTCTTTGGAATTTCTTCGCCACGGCCTGCCACTCCTGTGCAATCGCTACCTCCCGGTCGCGAACTTAGTCGAGCGTTATGGGGCCGGCTGGATCGTCGATGAGCCCGGCTCGATTCACGCCATCCTGGCCCGCATCACGGCGAACCCGGATGAGTGGAGGGAGAAATCCGCCAATGCGAGAAAACTGGTCTCCGAAGCCCTTCAGCCGGCTCGTTCTGTCGAACCCCTGGTCCGCTGGCTGGAGAACCCGGTGAAAGCAGCCCGTTTGCAGCCCGCGATCATCAGCCGTGAGACGGCACCCGTTCTAGGTGTACCGCCACTGGCAAAAAGATTGAAGCGGCAACTGGGCCTGGTGCGTACGGTTTTACTGAACCGGCTGTTTGGCCAGCAACGCGGCAACGGAATTGTGGTGGTCACCCGCGGTGACCTATTTCCGCCAGATCACGGCGCGGCCGTTCGAACGATCGAGAGCGCGAAGGCCCTGTCCCGCGATGGAACGCCGGTAGGAATCGTAACCGATGACAGAAAATCTTGGTTCGCAGTAGAACAGGGTGAGATCAGGCCCAGAGAATTACCGTTCTGGACGAGATTGTTCAGCTTGCCGGGGGCGCTTGCCAAACTTTTGCATTTTTCCAAGGACCTTCCCTACAGCAACAGTTTCCTCTACCTGCCGCTAACGGACGGATCCTTTTTCTGGCGTACCCTCGCGGTTGCGCGAGAGCTGAATGCCGGGATACTGCAGGCGGAATTTCCCGCTTACGCCCTGCCCTGCATCGAGGCGCGAGACACGCTGGACTGCAGTGTCGTCCTGGTGCAGCACAACGTTGAATACGAACGCATCAAAGCCCAGGTGAATGAGCTTTCGACGAATCAATACAACAATCTGCGGGACATTGAAATTGACCTTTGCAATCGATCAGACGCGGTGGTTTGTGTCTCCGATAACGACCGCCAGAAACTAGCGGAAGACGGCGTGCATCCCGACCTGCTGCACACTGTTCCCCATGGTGTTAACCTCGCGCAGTTCGATCAAGCCGTCCCAGCCGATGCACGGGCCAGGTTCGCGGTGCCGGACGGATGTCCCCTGCTGGTTTATCACGGCACGTTTTCCTACCCGCCCAACCAGGAGGCGTTGCGGATTTTCGCCGAAATCCTGCTGCCGGGTCTTGATGCAGTTGGCCTCGAATGCCATCTGCTGGCCATTGGCAGGGACGCACCCGCCGTCAGTCCGCATCCGCGCATTCACCTGACCGGCAGTGTCGAACAGGTCGCGCCCTGGCTGAAATCAGCCGATCTGGCTGTCGTTCCATTGGTGGAGGGCGGCGGAACCCGGATGAAAATCATCGATTGTTTCGCTGCGTGTCTGCCGGTGGTCAGCACCAGCAAGGGTATCGAAGGCATACCGGTCGTACCCGGGCGGCATGCATTGGTTCTGGATGATTGGAAAGAGTTCATTGGCGCTATCGCAGACCTTTGCCGTAACCCGCAAAAAGCGGCGGATCTGGCACAACAGGGTCGCGCGTTGGCGGACAGCCTGGACTGGAGGACGGCAGCGGAGAAATACCGGAACATTTACGCCAGGCTGGGTTGAACCCGATCAGCCGGCAGCGGGTTTTGATGCCACCTTGTTACGCAGATACACCGGCTGCGCCAGGCCGGCCGGCAGCGGTGTATTGGCAGTCAGCCAGTTCAGCGCCAATTGGCACAGGGTTTCGGCTTTTGGGACTGCCTCCGGGCGGTAAACGGCCGCGGCTGAAGCCATCGGCGCCAGTTCTGTAAACCGTTCAAATCCATTACCTGCCGCAATGTAAGGGCCGGCCTGCGGGGGGCTGACCCGGTCGGGCGCACAAACACGCTCTTCGCCGTCCGGGATCACGATTCCGTTTTCCCCGCAGCGAAAGTTAGCCGTATACACCTCGTTCATCCTGGCATCCAGCGCCACGCAGATGGGCAGGCCGTTACCGCTTTTCGCATCGCAAGCGTCCTGGGCGGCGGCGGCGAGTGAAGAGACCGGCACAACCGGCAGGCCCGCGCCCCAGGCCAGACCCTGCACCACGCCGATTCCGATGCGAAGGCTGGTGAAGCTGCCCGGTCCGCGGCCAAAGGCTATGGCGTCCAGCTGGTTCAATTTCACACCTTCCTGTTCCAGCAGCATTTTCACTGCGGGCAGCAGGAGTTCGGCGTGACGCATCGGGGCGTGCTCGAAATAAATCCGCGTTTCACCCCTGCAATGCAGGGCGACCGAGCAGGCCTCGGCAGACGTCTCAACAGCCAGCAGTCTGGTCATCAAAAAACCTCTCAAGTTCGGCCCGGTCCGCAGCGACTTTCATCGGCGGCAGACTCTCCAGGAAAACACGGCCGTACGATTTTGTTTTGATCCTCGGATCACACACTACCAGTGCGCCGCGGTCATTCACATCCCGAATCAGGCGGCCGGCGCCCTGCTTCAGGGAAATCACTGCCTGCGGAAGATACAGCTGCATGAAAGGGTTTCCGCCCGCACGGCGCAGTGACTCGCTGCGTGCTTCCATGACCGGGTCATCGGGCGCAGCAAAAGGCAGCTTGTCGATCACCACCAGCGACAGCGCATCGCCAATCACATCGACACCCTCCCAGAAACTGGAAGAGCCCAGCAGCACGCCCTGTCCGGACTCCCTGAATTTCTCCAGCAAAAGACTACGCGGCTGCTGACCCTGAACGAACAGCGGAAAATTCACTTTTTCTGCGAGAATTTCGGCAGCTCGCCGCAGCGCGCGGTGCGAAGTAAACAATAAAAAAGCCCTGCCTCGGCTCGCCTCGAGCAACGGAACCACCTGCCGCAGCAGCGCGGGCACAAAGCCCGCATCCCGCGGCTCAGGCAGGTCGTCCGGTATCCACAGCAAGGCATTGTTTTCATAGTCGAACGGAGATTCCAGTTGCAGGGTCAAGGCATCATCAAGGCCCATGGAACCGGTAAAGTGTGAAAAATCGCCCCGCACCGAGAGTGTGGCGGAAGTAAATATCCAGGCTGCCTCCACCGACTTTCTGAAGTCATTGAATACGCCCGAAACCTCCAGTGGTGTGATGTTCAGGGCAAACCCCCGGCCCCGGATTTCGAACCAGCGCACCTCGTCTCCGGTTTTCTCTGCATCGAATCGATCCAACCGGCCCTGAATATCCTTGAGCCGGTCGATACAGCCATCCATCCCGCGGGCGCTGCCCGCCAGCCTGGCTACGCCCGCTTCCAGTCCGTTGATTGCCTGGTCGAGTGCCTGCAGCGCGCTGCGGGCCTGTTCATCGCGCACGAGGTCGGCCCAGGGTCCGCGCTCCGGCATGCGCTGAGAGAACACCAACTGGATTTCCTTAACTGTCTGCAGACAGTCCGACACCGGCTCCCGCAGGATTCCCATGGCGCCGCTGACCCCGGAAGACTCGGCCAGAAAGTCCCTGCAAAGCTCCGTCACCTGCCGGGAACTGAGGGAAACGCTGAAAAAGCGGGTCGCTGTTTCGGGCGCCTGGTGTGCTTCGTCGATGATGAATGCCGAGGCGCCCGGGAGAACTTCGCCAAATCCGCTCTGCTTGATGGCCATGTCCGCAAAAAGCAAGTGATGGTTGACGACCACCACGTCGGCTTCCTGCGCCTCGTTGCGAGCCCGGCCCACGTAGCACTCCTCAAAACGAGGACATTCACCGCCCATGCAGTTGTCCGCGGTAGAGGTCACGAGCGGAAGCAGTCCGCTGTCTTCGGTAATCACTCCGGCGATGGACAGATCGCCGTCAACGGTCTGTGCAGACCAGTCGAAAACCGCTTCAAGTTCAGCAACTGCCTCCCGGGTCGGCAACCGCCCCTCGGTACGCGCGATCTGCATGCGGTGCAGGCACAGGTAATTGCCGCGCCCTTTCAGCAAGGCGCACTTGACGCTCAGCCCGAGCGCCTTCTGCACGAGCGGAATATCCCTGAAAAACAACTGGTCCTGCAGTGTCTTGGTACCGGTCGAGATAATGACACGCTCACCGCTGAGTAGTGCGGGCACCAGGTAAGCAAGCGTTTTACCGATCCCCGTTCCGGCCTCGACCACCAGTGCGCTGCCCTGTGCCAAAGCAGCCTCGACCGCGCCGGCCATCTTGATCTGTGCATCGCGCGGCGCAAAACTCTGCAAGGCTTCGGCAAACGGTCCGCCGGACTCCAGCAGAGCGGCGCTGCGGCTGGGTAAATCAGTCACGTTTCTGTCAAAGACTCCTGGGTTTGGTCTTCATGCAGACCATGGCTTTTTGCTCCGCTTCCGCCGCCCCGCCGTGATCACCAAGATGCTCTCGCGAAACGCTGATGGTTCGCCAGTTACGGCTGCAGATCTCGCCCACTCTCGGACCCACATCGTAGGAGCGTGACGCGAAATTCAGCGCCTGGCCATAGTCTTTCATCTGCAGCTGAACTTCCGCCATGCTCTGGAGAATTTCGGGGTCTCGCGGCTGAATCCTGAGGGCGCGTTCCAGTAAGGTTGCTGCCTGGCCGAAGTCACCGTTCGACTCGGCATTTCCGGCTGAAGCAAGCAGTTCCTTGACCGCTGGATTCTGCAACGGGAATACCTGCACGCCCTCACTGTCCTGTTTTGCCGGTTCACGCACTCGCGCGTCAACCTCCCGGTCTTGCGGAACCGATCCGCTGTCCGGGGTGCTGGCACAGGCACCCAGCAACAGAACGGCGCCGAAGGCCAGACACAGCCGGAAATAACGCCCTGACTGAACCGGTTTACCGCTTTTTCTTACCAAACAATTTTCTCCAGAATGATTCTTCATCTTTTTCCTGCTCGCCCAGGCAAGGAGTTGATTTGAGCGGTTCGGAGCCTTCCACAAACGGTATTTCAACCGCCCCTTCGCATGTCCGGCCGGTGCGATAACCGCTGTCACGGTCGACCCAAAGCCAAAAAGCGTTATCCGGCATACGCAGGTCAACCGACTGGAACGGCATTTGGCTGAACAAGTCTGCCCACAAATGCATCGCCGCATTGCTGCCGGTAACCCCGGCGGGCTGATTGTCATCCCGCCCAACCCAGCTCACCGCAACATGGTCACGAGTATATCCGACAAACCAGCTGTCGCGGCGGTCGTTCGTCGTGCCGGTTTTGCCGGATATTATTGCCGTCCGGCCCAGTAAGCCCGGCAGGGCCTTTGCGGTGCCCTGCTCCACAACCTGTGTCAGCGCGAAATTCAGAACACCGATGGCTTCGCGCCGGGGCTGCGGCAGCATCCTGAGGGGATACCGCACCAGTTCCTCTCCGGCTTCAGTCTGCACGGCAATAACCGACCGCAGCGGTACGCTGTACCCGCCCGCCGCAAGAGACTGGTAAATCTGGGTCACTTCGAGCGGCGTGAGTTCAACCGCGCCCAGAAAAACTGAAGGCACGGCATCCACCTCCGCAGTGACGCCCAGCTGTTGGATCCGGTTGATAAGATTTTTGACCCCGATGTTCAGTCCCAGTCTCACCGTCGCCTGGTTGTAGGATCGGGTCAGCGCCTCCAGCAATGTAACCGTACCGTGGGACTTGCCGTCGTAATTCGAGGGCGACCAGTTACTGCCGTCCGCCTGTTTCAAAGTGAGTGGTTCATCTTTGATCTGCGTCACCAGGCTGTAGTCGTCGCTGTGTTCCAGCGCCAGCAGGTAGACCAGGGGCTTGATAATGGAGCCGATCTGCCGGCGCGCATGGATCGCCCGGTTGAAGCCGGAGCGATCGGGGTTTCTGTCGCCCACCATCGCCCGTACTTCACCAGTGGCTACATCGGCCACGACCATTGCCGCCTGGAGTTCGGCAGACAAGCCCCGGTCTTCGAGTTTCTGAACGCCGGTGGCCACTGCCCGTTGCGCTTTTTCCTGGATGGAAGGCGCCAGGGTCGTGTAAACCTTCAGGCCCTCGGTCTTCAGGTCCTCTTCGCGATAAACCTGCGCCAGTTGACGCCGAACCAGGTCAACAAAAGCGTGGTAGCGGGTGCCCCGCGACCGCGGAGTGGGTGTAACTCCGAGATTGGCGGACGATGCCCGTTCGGCCTCGGGTCCGGTCAACAGCCCGGTCTCGGCAAACGCAGCCAGAACCTGGTTGCGCCGAGCCAGGGCGCGCTTGGGATGTCGTCTCGGATTATAGTAGGACGCTCCTTTCACCAGCCCAATCAGCAATGCAAGCTGGCGTGGCGCCAACTGCTCAAGCGGTTGGTCAAAATAAAACAGGCTGGCCTGCCCGAAGCCGTGCACGGCATACGCGCCCTGCTGGCCGAGAAACACCTCGTTGATATAGGCCTCGAGAATCTCCGATTTGGGGTAGTGGATTTCAAGCAATACGGCCATGATCGCTTCATTGAATTTACGGGCCAGGGTGCGATCGTGCGTCAGGAAATAGTTTTTGACCAGCTGTTGCGTCAGCGTACTGCCCCCCTGCACTGCTTTGCCCGCCCGCAAATTGGCCAGCACCGCTCGGAGCACACCGCGCAGGTCTACGCCGGGGTGGTGTTTGAAATTCCGGTCCTCAACCGCCTGCAGGCCGGTAACCAGCAGCGGAGGGACGTCTTCAATCTTTACCAGCGTGCGGTCCTCTTTCTGCAGAGGATAAATCGAGGCAATCTCTGCTGGATCCAGCCGCGCCAGATCCAGCGGGCGGCCGTCCGGCACAGCCGTGATATCAGCGACAGTGTCCGCGGAAATCCGCACGCGAAAGCGGACTGCGTCTTCCGCTCCGTCGTGAAAACGGAAAGGCCGCCGGAAAATCTCGAAGCTGCTACCGGAAATCCGGTACTGACCGGGTTGTGAGACGGGGTTGCTCCTGCGGTATCCGGACAACTCCAGTTCAGTCTCCAGGTCCGCCGAAGTTATCGTTGCGCCGGGATAGAGGTCCAGGGCGCGGGCATAGACACGGCTGGGCAGATCCCACTTTCTGCCCTCGAACTCAGTGGTTACCTGGTAATTGAGATAGACGACCCATGGCACGAGCAGCCCCAGGGAGATTCCCGTAAGGAGCAGGCCGAGCCGCCATAGCCTGCCCGTCCAGCCCGGCGACGTCGCCTTGCCGGATTTTTTTCGTGTTGCCGCTTTCTTTTTTACGCGTTCACCCATTAACGTAATTGTCTCGCCGCGGGTGACATCGCCCGGGCCTTTGACCATAATGAAGGGATTTCGTGCTGAAAGCACCCCCATGACCACGACTTTACCAGACCAAGGAAACGAGCCCAATTCACTCGGGGCGCTCCTGATCGAACACCGGCAGCAAAACCCGGGTGTGCCGCTGCTTGCCCTGAAAAAGGGACTGGCGCTCTCAGGGGCCATGGAAACTGCGATTTACCAGCTGCTGACAAAGGCGCAGGCTGAACACGGCGGCCCGATTGTCTTGACGGCGCTGAGCAACGCCGGGGCCGGATTAAACCCGTACTCCGGGCTGGCCGGAACGGAAACCTCCAGGCCGGACCCGGAACTGCTTGAAGGGCTGGTTCAATTGCTGGCTCCGGGCCGGTTATTGGAATGGAATATTTGGCCCGGGCATTTGGCCCTGTTTTCCGCGGAAGCAGTGGAACTTCTCGCGGTGCCCGGTATGACGGAAGATAAGGCCTTGAGCCGTTTGCGCGCTGCCGGCGGGCAACTGCTGTTGGCCGACAGCATCTTTCTGTTCGATTCCGCATCTGACCTGTTTTTCGCCAAGCCGCTGGAGCCGCATGAAAGCCGGCGGCCGGCCGCCTGGGGACAGTTACGGCAGCGGCTGGCCCACTGGCTGGAACCTGGGGCCGACGCGAACAGGGCGAACTGGGCAAAGTCCGTATCCGATTTTCGGCGCGCGGAGCAGCCGGTCACCCTGCATATTACCCACAGTTGGGGCGGCGGCATCGCCAACTGGGTGGAATCCTTCATCGGGGCGGAACGGGACGGGATCAATCTCCAGCTGCGTTCCGAAGAGCCTGAATCGGGAGAGGGATACGGCCAGCGATTCTCTCTTTACCTCGGCAATCAGCTCAATGCAGCAATTGCCACCTGGTGGGTACAGCCCCCGATACGCTCGACGGCGGCAAAGCACGACCAGTACCGCGACGTTCTGCTTGAGGTGCTGGCGCGCTTTGGTGTCGGCAGGCTGATCATATCGTCCCTGGTCGGCCACAGCCTCGATGCGCTTGCAACCGGGCTTCCTACAGTTGAAGTTCTGCACGACTATTACCCGCTTTGGCCGCTGCTGGGAATTCACCCGGAGCCTTACCTTTCGCACGGAACGGAGCATGCTCTGAAAGCAGCCCTTCGGGAACACCGTCTCTTACCCGGTTTTCGCGACCGGGATGCAGAGGGCTGGATCGCGCTGGGAATACAATGGCGGGAGGCAATAGCAGCCCACAACGTAAACGTGATTGCGCCGAGCCGTTCCGTGGCCCATTTGTTCGCGCGACTCGATCCGGCCTGGGAGAGCATTGAAACCCGCATCGTTCCTCACGGCCTGCCGGAACTGCCGGGTCAAACGGCCGTCGATCCACGCCCGCGCGAAGACGGCCGTCTGCGGCTGGTGATCCCCGGGCGGATCCAGGACGGAAAGGGGCGACAGCTTTTGCTGCAGGCGCTCCCGGAGCTGACTGAGTTTGCCCAGGTTTACCTGTTGGGCGCAGGCAAGGAGGGAGAAGCCTTCTTCGGCATCCCGGGAGTGGATGTGATCGTCCAGTATCGGCGGGAGGACTTGCACCAATTGCTTACGACCATCGGCCCCCATGTCGCCGGGCTGCTGTCCGTGGTGCCGGAAACTTTCAGTTACACATTGTCTGAAATGCAGCAGTTGAATATCCCCGTGATCGCAACCCGGGTAGGAAGCCTGGAGGAGCGCATTACAGACGGTAAAACCGGGTGGCTGATCAGCGCGGACCCCAAAGCACTGGTGGAACGTGTCCGTTCGTTGGCCGGTGATCCTGCTGATCTTCGGAACGTGCGTGACCACCTCAAAATGCTCGAACTGCCCGGCACCGGTCAGATGGCGGCAAAATATCGGGAAATCTGTGCGCCACGAACATCCGCCAGGTCGCTGGCAGGGTCTCAGGACCTGGGTTCCGCACAGGCCGCCGCCCTCGCCTTTCAAAATACCGATCTCACCGCCAGTAACCGCGCCCTGGCCCTCCAATCAAAGTCATTACAGACGGAAGTCGAGAAACGTACCGAATGGGCCGAGGCCCGCGAAAGGGAACGTAAGATCGAAGTCGAGAGGCGGATTCGCTGGGTTTCCGAACTGGAAGGCCGGTTACAGAGAACCGAGGGTGTGCTGCAGCGTACCGAGGCTGCGCTGGAACACGAACAGACCGCCCACCGGCAAACCAACCTCAGGCTGGAGAACGTGGAATCCGTGCACGAATGGGTGCTGGGCACCGCATCCTGGCGTTTCACCCGGCCATTCCGCGTTCTCGGCAGGCTGCTTAAAAACGCGGGGAGAGCGCGGGCCTGGAATCCGCTGCGCTGGCCGCTGCTGCTGTCACAGGCCATTCGCACCGTTAGCACGCAGGGATTCGGCGGCGCGCTGGAACGTTCGCAGGCCACCCGCACCCAGCCGTACCGGCCGGAAATCATTGATTCCGGCTCGGTCGAAACGGTCGGCGATCCAACCCCGCCGGCAGGCTTTGAAGATTCCGGTGATCCGGACGTGTCCATTGTCATTCCGGTATACAACAAGTGGGCTTACACGGCTGCGTGTCTGCGTTCGCTGGCTGAGACTGAAAACCGGGCACGGTTCGAAGTGATTGTCGTGGACGATCAATCCTCTGACGAGACGGCAGAACGGCTGGACGGGATACAGGGCCTGATCAACCTTCGAAATGAGCATAATCTCGGATTTGTCGGCAGTAGCAACCGGGGTGCCGAGGCTGCCCGGGGTCGCTACATCGTCATGCTGAATAATGACACGCAGGTCACGGACGGCTGGCTTGACGCCCTGGTCGACACGTTCGAACGCCACCCCGATACCGGGATTGCCGGCGCCGTGCTCGTGTATCCGGACGGAACGCTGCAGGAAGCCGGCGGTATCATTTTCAATGACGGTTCCGGCTGGAATTACGGCAAAGGCGACAGCCAGGCCCGCCCGGAGTACCAGTATATCCGTGAGGCGGACTACTGCTCAGGCGCCTGCATCATGCTGAAAACCGCTCTTTTTCGCGAACTGGGCGGCTTCGACAGTCACTACGCTCCCGCCTACTACGAGGACACCGACCTGGGGTTCAGGGTCCGGGCACAAGGGCTCAAAGTGCGGGTACAGCCTGCCGCCACCATCGTGCACCACGAAGGCATCACGTCGGGCACCGATCTCAATGCAGGCACCAAGCGTTACCAGGAGGTGAATCGCGAAAAATTCATGCAACGCTGGCGGCAACAGCTGGCGACCCATCCCGGGCCGGTCAACGATCCGGGTAACGCCGTCGAAATTCGACGCGCCAGGGATCACCGCCTGAGCGGCCGGATCCTGGTGATCGATGCCTATACGCCGGAGCCGGACCAGGATTCAGGCAGTGTCCGCCTGTGTTACCTGATGGACTGCATGATGAAGCTGGGTTACGGCGTCACATTCATGGCCGACAACCGCACGCATGCGGGCCGCTACACGACTGAGCTGCAACAGGCCGGAATCGAGGTTGTTTATGATCCCTGGCTGGACTCGCTGCAGCGGTTTTTTAGCGAGCGCGGGAGTGAATTCGATTTTGTCATGATCAGCAGGCATTACGTAGCTTCGAAATACGAGTCGCTGCTTAGGCGCCATTGCCCGGACGCAAAATTCATTTTCGACACCGTTGACTTGCACTACCTCCGGGAGGAACGGATGGCAGAACTGGAGGACAGCCTGCCATTGAGGCGAAGCGCAGCGCAGACCCGCAGATCCGAGCTGTCCGTCATCGACTCCGCCGACGCGACGATCGTCGTAAGCCCGGTTGAAAAAACGGTTTTGGAAGAAGCTGCGCCCGAAGCCCGCGTGCACGTCATTTCCAATATCCACGAAGTAGTGGGCAGTCAGCGTCCGTTCGCGGAACGCAAGGACATCTTCTTCGTTGGCGGGTATCAGCACCCCCCCAATGTCGACGCGGCAAAATGGTTCGTCAGCAAAATCTGGCCGCTGGTGCACAAGGAACTGCCTGAAATGGAGTTTCACCTGATAGGCAGTAAGGCCTCGGAAGAGGTACGGGCGCTGCAGGGCAACGGCGTGCGCTTCCACGGTTTCGTCAAGACGCTCGATCCGTGGCTTGACGGCTGCAGGCTGGCGGTGGCCCCGTTGCGTTACGGCGCAGGCATCAAGGGCAAAGTCAATATGAGCATGAGCCGGGGGCAGCCGGTTGTCGCGACCCCGATGGCGGTAGAGGGCATGTTCGCGAAATCCGGTCGCGATGTGCTGGTGGCTGAATCTGCCGAAGACTTTGCCGAGGCTGTGATCCGCCTTTACCAGGATGAAAAACTGTGGGACAAAGTCTCAATAGCGGGGTTGGAAAATGTGCGCCAGTATTTCTCCGTTGAAACAGCAAGGCTGGGTTTGCGGGCATTGCTGAAATCCCTGAGCTGAGACCGGCTTCAGGCAGTCAGACACCCTGGCGCAGCCTTCTGACCTCGATCACGTTGGAGACGCTGCCAAGCCGGCTCAGGAGATCGCTCAGCTGCACGTAGTCCCTGACCCGCACTTTAAGCCGGATGGTCACCTCGTCGAGCGTCTCATCGAGCCTGCTGCTGATATCCGTCACTTGCGTTTCCGAGGTTGAAAGTACGGTGGAAATATCCCTGATCAGATCCCTTCGGTCGAAAGCCCTGACAAGAATCTCAACCGAGTAACGGGTCTCCTGTTTTGCTCCCCATTGGACCTTCAATAAACGGGGACTGTTTTCTGCTCGCCAGTGCACGACCTGTCCGCAATCTTCCCGGTGGATCGTCACGCCTCGGCCCTGCGTGATGTAGCCCGCTACCGGATCGCCCGGGACCGGGCGGCAGCATTTAGCCATGTGGGTCATCAGGTTGCCGACACCCTCGATGATGATGTCGTCCTTTGACCTGGGCCTGGTCTTGCGTTCACGGACAGAAGCCCGGGTGACCAGGTCCTCCGCCTGGGGTGCAACCTGCTCCGCCTTCATACGATCCAGGGCATTGAAAATCTGCCCGGTCGTCAGATCGCCGTTGCCAACCGCAACATACAGATCGTCCGCCGACTTCATGTTGAAGCGCTCGTAAATTTCCTTCAGATCGGAAAGCTCGACGCTCACTCTGCGCGCCTCCGACTCCAGTGCCTCTTTTCCGGCCCTGAGGTTGTCGTCATGGCTCTCGCGTTTATACCACTGCCTGACTTTTGCCCGGGCGCGGGCGCCGTTGATGTAGCCCAGTCGAGGGTTCAGCCAGTCGCGACTGGGTTTGGGAACTTTGCCGGTCAGAATTTCCACGCGGTCACCGGTATTGACCACGTGGGTCAAGGGGACGATGCGTCCATTAACCTTGGCGCCACGACAGCGGTGACCGACTTCCGTATGGACCTGGTAGGCAAAATCCAGAACCGTGGAACCAGCCGTCATGTCCACCACCTGGCCGCGGGGAGTCAAAACGTATACGCGGTCTTCGGACGTGGCGGACTGGAAACTGTCCAGCAGGCTCTGATCATCAAGGTCCTCCTCGCTGGAATCCAGCAATTGGCGCATGATGGCAATCTTGTTGTCGAACGCGGGATCCGTGGGACCGCCCTCTTTGTAGCGCCAGTGAGCCGCGACACCGAGCTCGGCATGCTCGTGCATTTCCCGGGTACGAATCTGGATTTCAACCGCCCGGCCCTCGCGATCGGCTACGGCCGTGTGCAGAGACTGGTAGTTGTTTCCTTTTGGCGTCGTGATGTAGTCGTCGAACTCGCCCGGCACCGGCTGCCACAGGGCGTGCACGAGTCCAAGAGCGGCATAGCAGGCAGGCAGGTCGTCAACCAGCACACGGACGGCCCGAACATCGAACAACTGGTGGAAATCCAGCCCTTTGCGCTGCATCTTTTTCCAGATGCTGTAGATGTGCTTGGGACGCCCTTTGACTTCCGCAGAAACTCCTGCCTCTTCCAGCGCCTGGGACAGCTTATCCATGAACGAGGCGATGAATCGCTCTCGTTCGGCCCGGTGCTCGGCGACCAGCAGCGCAATTTTCCGGTACTGCTCGGGTTCCTGGTAACGGAAAGCCAGGTCCTCCAACTCCCATTTGAGCTGCCACACACCCAGCCGGTTGGCCAGCGGTGCATGGATCAGCATGGTTTCCCGGGCAAGCGACTGGCTCAAGGTCTTTTCCGACTTGGCCCGGCGCAGCAGGACAAGTTGCCAGGAAAGGTCAATCAACACCACTCGCACATCCTTGACCAACGCAAGCAGCAGGCGGCGCAGGCCTTCTGCGCTGCGCTCGGTGCTGTTATCCGATTGCCCCGATTCGTAATGTTTCAGCTTGTTAAGCTCTGCGAACTGCCTTACCACTTCGCGGGGCAGTTGCCCGATGATCCCGGCCGGCAGCTCTTCATGCTGCCCGGCGACATGCAGAATCGCGCAGCTTACGGTAACCGGATCCGCCGACAGCACCTCGAGCACTTCCAGCAGTTCGAGCAACGGCTCGATGGATGTCCCCGGCAGCGCTTTGTGTTTCAGCAAATCCCGCAACAGCTGCTCGCAGGAATCGGCTGCCGGCCCCACCGAAACACGGTAAGACGACATCCAGCGATCGAGTTCTTCCCGGCCGCGCGGCCCAGCTGTCACGGCCCGCGAGAGGCCGCCTGGATTGTCTTCAAATCTGTTCATTATTGCGGTAACGAGTCAACATCCTGTTTTTTCCCAGGCATCCGCCAAGCGTTTTTCCGAAACGCGCTCTGCCGTGCCCAGGCGTTGTGCAAAAAGCGACACACGGTACTCTTCGATCAGCCAGCGAAACGTATCCATAGCCTCATCATAGAGGCAGCCGCCCTCGAGTGCAGCCCGGTAACGGTCCCACCACGGGGCCACGCTGGCCATCCGGCCCGCATCACGAACGGGGTCCTGTTCCAGTTGCAATAGCCGTTCTTCGACAGCCTGCAAATAACGCGGATAATGCTCGAGTCGTCCCGGTTCCAGATCCGAGAGGAACCCGGGATAGATCAGGTCCTCCAGTTGCGCGGACACATCCTCGAAAACGCCCGGCAAGCGACCTTCCAGTCTTCTGTTGATCTGCCTGGCCACCTTCGAATAAACCAAGAGCACCTCGTTCAGCAGGGTTGCGCGCTGCCGGCAGGCATTTCCAATTTTATTTCGCACCAGCTGGCAAAGCGCACTGAAGCTGTCCGCATCCCGGACCATGCTGATATCACCGGCACAGTCCGCCAGGCTCTGCCGCAATACGTCCCGCACCAGTTGGTCTGCGCTCCCCAACGCGCTCCAGGCGAGCAGCGCATCCCGTGACAGGCCATGGTGCTTTTCCAGGTAATTCATTTTATCCGGAATCGCCAACCGGACCAGTCGCAGTACACCATCGATGTGAGACAGCACGGCCTCATCCCAGGTGTCGAACAAACGCAAACCGGCGGCGTCGCCCTGGTCGACCAGTGCCGGCCACGCCGTGGCCCCGTCTTCGGTTTGGATCTGGCTGCTCAGGGAGCCGAAAACCCATTGGGTCTCGCCGTCCCGATTGAAGGCCTCGCCCTGCTGATCCATGAAACTTCTTTGGGCCGTGCTTCCCAGCCTTTCCTGGATGGCCGCCAGGTCCCGGCCGCTGTCGATCGTTTCGCCGCTGTCGTTCACCACTGTCACCAGGAACCGGAAATGGTCGTCAATCGAGTTTTCATCGAGGTCTTCAGCAGCTACCGGCAAGCCGGTCATGCGTTGCAGTTCATCGGCGCAGACTTCCAGCATGGGCTCCTCCGCCCGGTGTTGAATGGACGCCATCAGCGCATCGGCAAATTCGGGCACGGGCGTCAGCGAACGACGCAGCGGTTTGGGCAACTGCCTGATGAGTGCGACCAGCTTGTCACGCAGCAATCCCGGCACCAGCCACTCCAGCCGGCCCGGTTGCAAGGTGTTGAGCGCCACCAGGGGCACTGTGATCTGGACCCCGTCATCCGGGCTTCCCGGATCAAAATGATAGCCCAGGGAAAACGTGCGTCCACCCGACTCCATCTGATCCGGAAATTGTTCACGTGGCGCCGCCCCGGCATTTTCCTGCATCAGAACATCGTGCCCCAGGTACAACAGGTCTCTTTTTTCCGGCTCCAGCCCGGACAGCCATTTTTCGAAAGATTTTGCGCTGGTGACGCGTTCGGGAATTCGCGCATCAAAAAATTCGTACAGCGTCTGTTCATCAACCAGCACATCACGTTTACGCCGCTTGTGCTCCAGCAACTCAACCTCGGCCCTGATTTTCCGGTTGTGCTCCCTGAATGCCGCACGCGTATCGAGCTCGCCCCTGACCAGGGCCTCCATGATGAAAATGCGGCGGGCGGCGGGCGGGTCGATTGGCCCGTAGTTGACCCGGCGCTTTTCGACGATGACCATGCCATAAAGCGAGACTTGTTCCCAGGCGTAAACAGCGCCTTTGCGCCGTGACCAGTGGGGGGCGGAATAATGGCGCTTCAGCAAGTGGCTACCCTGCCGCTCGATCCACTCGGGCCTGATCGCTGCATTGATGCGCGCGTAGGGTTTACTGGTCTCGACGATTTCCGCTGACATCAGCCATTGTGGCGAACTTCCGAAAAGCCCTGAGCCGGGGAAAATATGGTAGGAGCTGGATCGCGTGCCGGTATAACCCGGATCTTCCGGATGCTTTCGGCCGCAGTGACTCAGCAACCCGGCCAGCAGGCATTGGTGCACCTGTTCGAAATCACCGTGATGGCCTGAAAGCTTCCTGCGGTCTTCCCGGGCCTGGTCGCGCAATTGCTGATAGACGTCGAACCACTCCAGCACACGCTGCCAGTTGAGGAACTCCCTGCGGCACAATTTTCGAAACTGGTTGCCGGAAAATTCTTTTCTTTTCTGCTTCAGATACCGCCAGAGTTCCAGCAACGTAGCAAAGTCAGATTTGTCATCGGCGAACCGCCGGTGGGCTTCGTCTGCAGCCGCCTGGGCTTCGAGCGGCCGCTCACGCGGGTCCTGGATACTGAGCGCTGACGCCAGCACCATCATGTCCTCCAGGCAGCCTGCCGCAGAGCCGGCCTCGACCATGCGGGCCAGGCGAACATCCAGCGGCCAGCGGGCAAGAGACTTGCCCAGGTTGGTGGTGCAACGATCCTCGTCTATCGCCTCCAGTTCGAACAGCAACTGGTAGGCGTCGTTGATCATGCGCGGTGCGGGGCGGTCGACAAACGGAAAATCCTCCACTGAGCCGAGGCCCATCGTCAGCATGCGCAGAATGACCGAAGCCAGCGAAGTTCGCAGAATTTCCGGCTCGGTAAACTCGGGCCTTGATGCGAAGTCTTCCTCGCTGTAGAGGCGAACGCAGGTGCCCGGGCCCAGGCGCCCGCAGCGGCCGGCCCGCTGGTTGGCGCTGGCCTGCGAAATCGGTTCGATCGGCAGCCGTTGAATTCGGCTGCGGTGGGAATACCGGCTGATTCTCGCCAGTCCCGAATCGACGACAAAACGAATGCCCGGCACGGTCAGAGAGGTTTCGGCCACATTGGTGGAGAGAATGATCCGCCGGGTGCTGCCGGGATGAAACACGCGCCGTTGTTCAGCAGCAGACAACCTCGCGTACAAAGGCAGTATTTCCGTTCCTCCTGACCCGCCGCGCAGACTTTGCCGTTGCAAAAAATCCCCGGCCTCCCGTATTTCCCGCTCCCCGGACAGGAACACCAGGATATCCCCGCGGGGATCGATTCGGCCCAGCCGCCTGACGGCGTCAGCGATCCCCTGGTAGAGATCCCGGTCTGCCCTTTCGGACTTGTCGGACTCCTCAGAAAGCGGCTGATATACGCATTCCACCGGGTAACCCCTGCCCGATACTTCGATCACCGGCGCATCGCCAAAATGCCGGGAAAATTTGCCGGTATCGATCGTGGCGGACGTGATCAGGAGTTTGAGATCCGGCCGCTTCGGCAGCAGCGACTTGAGGTAACCCAGCAGGAAGTCAATATTCAGGCTGCGCTCGTGCGCCTCGTCAATGATGATGGTGTCATAGGCATCGAGGTAGCGGTCAGTCAGCGACTCCGCCAGCAGAATGCCGTCCGTCATGAACTTGATATAACCTTCCGGGCTGCTGCGTTCCCTGAACCGGACCTGGTATCCAACGAATCCCCCCAGCTTGCTCTGGAGTTCTTCCGCCACGCGTTCCGCCATGGCCCGGGCGGCAATTCGCCGCGGTTGGGTGCAGGCGATCAGCCCCCGGGTGCCGCGGCCCGCCTGCAGGCAAAACTTGGGTAGCTGGGTGGTTTTTCCCGACCCGGTCTCGCCCGCGACAATGACGACCTGGTGCTCGCCGATGGATTCGAGGATCTCGTCGCGGTGCTGCGTTATCGGCAGTTCTTCCGGGTAAACCGGTCGCGGCAGGCCGGCCCTGCGTTGCTCTACCTTGAGGCCGGAACGCTCGATCCGCTGCAGAACCTGGTTCAGAAGACGATCGGCCGCCTGGCCCCGCTTCAGCCGCCGCTGTATTTCCGACAGGCGCTTTCTGCACCAGGCAGCGTCTCTGGCCAGAATATTGTCAAGCTGCGCCCGGGCTTTGGCGGTAAGAGCGTGCGATTCCATGGGCGTAAATTATAGTCGAGACTCGGGTAACGCTGATCCGTATAATTCGTTTGATGGAACTCAATTTCAGAAGTGACAACGAATCGCCGGCGGCTCCGGCCATCCTTGCCGCGCTGGAACAGGCCAATCACGGCGCCGCCTGGGCCTATGCGGACGACCCCTGGTCAGCGCGACTCGATGATGCCTTCTCAGAGTTGTTCGACACGCAGACCACCGTGCTCCCCATCAGCACCGGCACCGCAGCCAACAGCATCGCGCTCGCGGCCGTGACGCCGCCCTGGGGCTCGGTCTACTGCCACCGCAACGCGCATATTCTCAACGATGAAGGCGGGGCGCCGGAGTTTTATGGAAACGGGCTGCGACTGGTGCCGGTGGACGGTCCGGACGGGAAATTCACGGCTGAGGATATGGACCGTCTGGTTCGCGCAAACGAAGGCCATGGAGTCCACAGTTTTCATCCGTCTGCGGTGAGCATTACCCAGAGCTCGGAGTCCGGCACAGTCTATCGTCCTGATGAAGTCGGCGCCATATGCGAAAAAGCCCGGCTGCACAGTATGGCCACCCATATGGATGGCGCTCGATTTGCCAACGCCGTCGCCAGTCTGGCCTGTCACCCCGGCGACATCACCTGGCGCGTGGGCGTGCAAATGCTTTCGTTCGGCGCGAGCAAAAATGGCTGTTTAGCCGCCGAGGCACTGCTGTTTTTTGGCGACCACGGGCTGCAGGAAAAAGCGGAACGGCTGCGCAAGCGCTCCGGGCATTTGCTCAGCAAGATGCGATTCGTTTCGGCCCAGTTGCTCGCCTATATCGACGACAATTTGTGGCTGCAGATGGCGGGCAACGCCAACCGCCAGGCCGCTCGGTTTGCCGACGCGGTCAGCAACCATTCGGAAGCCAGCCTTGAATATTCGGTCCATGCCAATGAAGTTTTTGTCCGTTGGTCGCCGGGGGGCTTCGAGCGGCTGGAAGATGCCGGAGTGCAGTTTTTGACCTGGCCGGGCCGCGACGACCTGGCGCGCTTCGTGTTCTCTTACTGCACCGATGAGTCGCAAACAGAAGCGCTCTGTAGCGCGTTGACAGCGTGACATGCCGTCGTGCCCGCCCGGAAAATGAAATGAATACCATTTGGCTCCGATCATTCAAACTGTCCCTGCTTCTGATTGCTTGCATGCCCGCGAGTGCGCTGGCGCAATCCTTCGTGGGCAGTAAGCAATGCGAGGCCTGCCATGAGCAGGCTTATGCATCCTGGACAGAGTCTCATCACTACCAGGCCATGCTGCCGGCAACGCCTGAAAATGTCGCCGGAAATTTCTCCGACCAGACGTTTGAGTATGGCGGCGTTACCAGCCGTTTTTATCGAAAGGGCGGCAAGTACTTTGTGGAAACGGACAACCGGCTCGGTGAACTGCAGGAATTTGAAATCGCCTACACCTTCGGCTTTTACCCTTTGCAACAGTATCTGGTTCCGTTTGAGGACGGCAGACTGCAGGCGTTGAGTATCGTCTGGGATAGCCGGCCGCAAAGCCAGGGCGGGCAGCGCTGGATTCACCTGTATCCGGGTGAGCCGGTCACCCACGAGGACGCCGTCCATTGGACGGGGTCTCTGCAAAACTGGAATTCCCGCTGCGCCGTCTGCCATTCGACCGGTCTGGAGAAAAACTACTCCGGCACGACCGACCGCTACAACACGTCCTGGGAAGAGGTCAACGTTGCCTGCGAGGCCTGCCACGGACCCGCATCCGGCCATGTCGATTGGACCACGGGCGACCAGCAGGAAGCCGGCCGTGGCTTTTCGTTTTCTCTCGCCGACAGCGGTGCTTTCGCACCGGTCGGAGACCATTCGTCCGGCACGATGCGGCGAGTCGACGGCAAACAGCCGACCGTCCAGGTAGAAACCTGCGCGGCCTGTCATTCCAGGCGCAGCGAAATTGCGCACTACCAGGCCGGTCAGCCGTTCAACGACCAGTACCGGTTAACCCTGGTCGAGCCGGGGATGTATTTCCCCGATGGGCAGATCAACGATGAAGTATACGTTTACGGTTCATTCATCCAGAGCAAAATGCACCAGGCAGGCGTGGTCTGCACGAATTGCCATGATCCGCACAGCAACCGGCTTCTCGCGAACGACAATTCCCTGTGCGCACAGTGCCATTCCGCCAGCGTGTTCGACAGGCCGGAACATCACCACCATGCAGCTGACAACGCCGGCTCAGCCTGCGTGAATTGCCACATGCCGGCAAAAACCTACATGGTGGTCGATGACCGCCGGGATCACTCATTCCGCATCCCGGAACCACGCCTGACCCTGGCCCTCGGCGTGCCCAATTCCTGTAACCAGTGCCACCAGGACCAGGACGCTCAGTGGGCCGCTGATGCGCTGGCATCCTGGGGCGTGTCGCGCGATGTTCGCGCAGGTCATGCAGCCATACTGAATGCGGCCTGGTCGGGTCAGCCGGGCGCTTTGCCGGGTTTGCTGGCACTGGCCAACCAGCCCGCGCAGCCGGCCATGCTTCGGGCCAGCGCGATTCTCGCCGCGCAGAATTATCCTTCGCAAGAGGCCTTGGCCGGGATTCAGCAACTGCTGCTTACGGAGGATCCGTTGTTGAAGGCGTCTGCAGTTCGTGCGATGGATTGGGTGCCGGAAGCCCAAAGATACGCGATGCTGCGGGACCTGATCAGTGATAAAAGCAGAGCAGTACGCCTCGCCGTCGCCCGGCAACTTTCCGGAATACCGGCAGATCAGCTGCCCCCGGCTTCGGCCGCTGAACTCAAAACACTGTGGCAAGAGTATCTCGAGTCCCTGCAGCTGAATGCCGACATGCCGGAAGACCAGATGAACCTGGGCCTGTTTTTCAGTTCAACCGGTGACATGGTTGCAGCTGAAAAGGCTTATCGGCGTGCGCTCCAGCTTGCGCCGGCCTATGTACCGGCCATGCTGAACCTGGCGGACCTCTACCGCGCAAACGGCCTGGACCCGCAGGCTGAGCCGTTGCTGCTGAGAGCCATCAAAATGGCTCCCGGCCAGGCATCTGTTCAGCACGCGATGGGGCTGCTCCGGATCAGGCAGGGGGATATGGCAAAAGCGCTTCCGCACCTGGAAATCGCTGCACGGGACGTGCCGATCAACGCACGCTACAACTACGTTTATTCCGTTGCGTTGTGGGAGGCCGGAAAACGAGGTCAGGCCGTCACAAACCTCGAATCGGTGCTCCAAACCTACCCCGGCGACCGGGACTTGGTCTCCGCGCTCGCCAGCTATTATCAACAGCTGGGCGAAGTGGAAAAGCTCAGGCTGCTGCAGGAGCGTTATGCACCCGCAAACTGATCTTCCGGTCCCCGGTCGAACCAGATCAGGCTCGCCATCCGCCCGGTAACGCCATCCCTGCGGTAGGAAAAAAACCGGGTGGATTCGGTAAACGTGCAGAATCCGCCGCCATAGACGGACCGGACCCCCGCGGCCGCCAATTTCAGCCGGGCAAGGGCATAAATATCCATCAGGAAACGATCGCCCCTGGCCAAAAATCCCGCGGGAAACTCGCCGGCGAAGGCCGCAGCGACATCCGGGCCCACCTCGTAGGCCTGCGGACCGATCGCGGGCCCCAGCCATGCGAGTAATTCGCCCGGATCCTCGTCCATGGCACGGACGGCGGCCGGCAAAATGCCGTTCGCCAGACCGCGCCAGCCGGCATGCGCGACTCCCACGCGGTCACCCCGCCGGTTGCACAGGAATACGGGCAGGCAATCCGCTGTAAGAACCGCGCAAACCTGGCCCGGCGTGACTGTAACCAGAGCGTCACCCTGCGGAATCGTTTCTTGCTTGCCCGGGATCTTCAGAGCCTGGGTGCCGTGCACCTGGCGCAGCCAGTTAGCCGGTGACGGCAAAAGGGCATCCAGCATCGCCCGGTTCGATTTCACGTCAGCCGGATCATCTCCGCAGTGGTCACCCAGGTTGAAGCTCGACCAGCATCCGCTGCTGACGCCGCCGCCGCGCGTCGTGGTAAACCCACGCACATTGTCAGGCGCCGGCCAGTCCGGATAAATACATTTCGCGTTCAGTTTGCGCATGCGTCGAGTGTGCTGAGCAGTCGAATGAAATCCTCCGGCAGAGGCGCTTCGTATTCAGCTTTCCGCGAGGATGCGGGATGCTGCAGGCAAAGTCTGCGCGCATGCAGCGCCTGGCGTGGAAAAGAACGCATGGCTTCAATCACTGAAGCTGAAAACCCTTTCCTCATTTTCATGGACCTGCCGTAGACAGCGTCTCCCGCCAGAGGATGCCCGACGTGCGCCATGTGAACGCGAATCTGGTGCGTGCGGCCCGATTCCAGAGAGACTTCCAGGTAAGTGGCGCCGTGGTACCGTTTCAGCACGCGATAATGACTGACAGCGGGTTTACCCGAATGGACCACCGCCATGCGTTTTCGGTCCCTGGGGTGCCGGCCGATGGGTGCGTCCACGGTTCCGCCGGCCACGATGTCCCCTTTGGCCACGGCCCGATAAATACGGCTCATCTCCCTGCTTTGCAGCTGGTTTACCAGGCTGGTATGTGCCCTGAGGCTCCTGGCCACGACCATGACCCCACTGGTGTCCTTGTCCAGCCGATGCACGATTCCAGACCGGGGCAATGCAGCCAGGTTCTGGTCATAGTGCAGCAAGGCATTCTGCAAGGTTCCGTCCGGATTACCGGCGGCGGGATGAACGACGAGTCCAGCCGGTTTATTGATGATAATGAGGTCGCTGTCTGCATGAATGATATCCAGCGGTATGTCCTGCGGCGCCACCGATTGACTGAGTTCTGCCACCGCATCAAGCCTGAGGACTTCGAACCCCTCAATACGGTAGGTTGGGCGTGCCTTGTGGCCGTCTACAGTCAGTTCACCGCTGCGGATCCATTTCTGCAGGCGCGCCCTTGAAAAGTCCAAAAACAGTGCAGCCGCCGCCTGGTCCAGGCGCAGCCCGGCATGACTGCTGTCCACCTGTGCAGATTGTGTAATTTTTTCGTTTTTATTCGGCATACCCGATCGATAACCCGTCACGCCCGAGAGACCCTCATTTTCACACAATCCGAAACCGGCTTCTCTTCTTTTGCCGTCCGTATTCCGTTATCATTCCGCTCTCGTCTGTTATTGGGTTGTATCGATGCTCCATCACTCCGTTTTGTTTCGCAACGTCCGTTGGACGCGGATTCTTGCTCTGTCCATGCTCGGCCTCGTGCTGTGTGTCTCCGGCTGCCGTAAGGACAAAGACTTCCAGGGTGAAATGAGCGCGGAGGAACTTTACCAGCAGGCAACGAAATCATTGAACGCCAGGAACTGGGGAAGAGCCGCTTCTGCCTACAAGGCCCTGCAGACACGTTATCCTTTCGGGCGCTATACAGAGCAATCAATGCTCGATCTGTCCTACGTATATTTCAAAGGCGGCCAACCCGAAAATGCGCTGTCCACCCTGGACCGGTTTATCCGAACTTACCCGGCTCATCCAAGCGTCGACTATGCCTACTATCTGAAAGGTCTGGTGAATTACGAACAGAACCTGGGTTTCCTTGAAAAAATGATGCCCGAGAGGGTCCGTGACCGGGATCAGTCCATGGCCAGCGATTCCTTCATGGATTTCAGCGAACTCATACGCCGCTTTCCGGACAGCCGGTATGTTCCGGATGCGCGCCAGCGCATGATTTTCCTGCGCAACAACCTCGCGGCTTATGAAATTACGGTCGCCGAGTATTACATGCGGCGCAAAGCCTATATCGCAGCGGCTAACCGGGCCCGTTACGCCCTGGAGACTTATCCCAACACGCCGCAAAATGCCCAGGCGCTGATTGTTCTGCACAAAGCCTACACCGAGCTGGATTTGCCTGATCTGGCCGAGAGTTCGATGGCTGTGCTTGCGCTGAACTACCCGGACAACTATTACGTGCTCGGCAAGAAGAAAAAGCGCAGCTGGGCTGACCGTCTCTGGCCGTTTGACTGAAGACCCCGAAACTCTGACCTACTGACTGTCTTTCCAGCCCGAGGTGATCGGGTAACGGCGATCACGTCCGAACGCGCGGTGTGTGACCCGGACTCCGGGCGGAGCCTGGCGCCTTTTATACTCGTTCAACAGCACCAGGCCGGCCACGCGCCTGACCGTGGGTTCGTCGAAACCCTCCTCCACAATTTGAGCGATGGACCAATCCCGCTCGACGTAGCGGCTCAGGATAGCGTCGAGCTGTTCATAAGGCGGCAGAGAATCCTGATCGGATTGATCCGGCCGCAACTCGGCGGATGGCGGCCGCGTGATGACGTTTTCCGGAATGGCGGGCGACAGGCTGTTGCGGTAACGGGCCAGGGCATAAACCCGCATCTTGAAACAATCGAGCAACGGACCGAAGCCGCCGCACATGTCGCCGTATATGGTGCAGTACCCAACAGCCAGTTCGCTCTTGTTGCTGGTCGCCAGGGGCAGCCAGCCAAATTTGTTCGACAGGGCCATCACGATGTCGCCGCGGATCCGCGCCTGCAAATTTTCTTCGGTGATGTCAGGCTCCCGGTCTCCGAATGACGGGGTCAACAGGTTCATCATCATTTCGTAGGCGGGCTCGATCGAAATGCAGCGGTGGTCCACGCCAAGTTGCACGGCCTGTTCCTGGGCAAGTTCGATGCTCAATCCGGACGTGTGCCGTGACGGCATCATGACCGTGTGCACGCGTTCGGGACCGAGAGCGTCGACGGCAAGCGCCAGCATCAGACCCGAATCAATCCCGCCGGACAGGCCGAAAACAACGTCGCTGAAACCGTTTTTGCGAACGTAATCGCGCAGCCCCCGGGTAATGACCGCGTAAATTTCTTCGAGCTGATCTGCCGGTGCCGGCTTCCAGCCGCATCCCTCGAGCGCGCCGCTTTTGGGACTGAACTCGGCCAGCAACAGCGTTTCCTCGCACAAGGGGCCGGGTGCGGACAGCCTGCCTTGCGCATCCATCAGCATGCTGCGCCCGTCAAAAACGAGTTCGTCCTGCCCCCCGACCAGGTTGCAGTAAGCCACAGGCAAACCGGTTTCCCGGAAACGCTGTTCGAACATTCGCCCCCGCGCCTCGAGCTTGTCATCCCGGTAGGGGGAGGCGTTTGGCACCAGCAACAACTGGGCGCCATCGCGTTTGGCTTGCAGGGCAGGCGCAGCTTCCCATGCGTCCTCGCAGATGATGACACCGATGCGGACCCCCGCCAATTCGACCACCAGCGACTCCGAACCCGGGCTGAAATAACGCTGTTCGTCAAACACGGCATAGTTCGGCAGCAGTTGCTTTGCATACCGGCCGATGATCCGGCCATCGCGCATCCAGCTGACGGCATTGAACCTTTTGCCGTCCTCGACACGAGGATGCCCAAACACGACATCGATTCCCCGCACCTGGCTGGCCAGGGCCTCGACCGCGTCGTCGCATGCCTCGAGGAAGCCCGGCCGAAGCAGCAGGTCCTCAGGCGGATAGCCGGTCAGCGCCAGTTCAGGAAAAAGCAGGAGGTCGGCGCCCGCATCACGGGCGTCATTCAGAACAGCGATCGCCTTGCGCAGATTACCCTTGATGTCACCAACAAGGAAATCGTGTTGTGCCAGCGCCAGGGTAATCAATCGCAGAGCTTCTCCAGGATAGCCTTGCCCAGGTCTGCCGGCGAACGAACTGTGGTCACACCGGCCGCTTCGAGAGCTTCGAACTTCGCTTCAGCAGTTCCCTTACCGCCGGCGATAATGGCGCCGGCATGCCCCATTCGTTTGCCTGCGGGCGCCGTAACGCCGGCAATGTAGGCAGCGACCGGTTTGGTCACGTATTCGGATATGAACTGCGCGGCATCCTCTTCGGCGGATCCGCCGATTTCCCCTACCATGATGATGCCCTCCGTCTCTTCATCGTCCTGGAACAGACGCATTACATCGACGAAATTCATGCCCTGGATCGGATCCCCGCCGATCCCGATACAGGTCGACTGGCCGAGGCCTGCCAGAGTCGTCTGGTAGACCGCCTCGTAGGTCAGCGTACCGGAACGTGAAACGACCCCGACGCGCCCCTTGCTGTGAATCTGGCCCGGCATAATGCCAATCTTGCACTCACCAGGAGTGATGATTCCGGGGCAATTCGGGCCGATGAGCCAGGTATCCTGCATTTCGCTGATAACCGCCTTAACCGTCATCATATCCTGCACCGGAATGCCTTCGGTGATGGCCACGATGACCCGGACTCCTGCGTCAGCGGCCTCGAGTATGGCATCAGCAGCAAACGGCGGCGGCACGTAAATGACGCTCGCATCAGCGCCCGTTTCGGCAACGGCGTCGGCCACCGTATCGAAAACCGGCAAATCGAGATGTTTCTGCCCGCCTTTGCCGGGTGTCACGCCGCCGACGATGTTGGTGCCGTAATCGAGTGCCTGCTGGGAATGAAAAGTGCCCTGGTTTCCGGTGAAGCCCTGGCAAATCACTTTGGTCGTGCTGTCGATCAATACGCTCATTTTACTGTGCTCCGTTCCCTCAGGCTGCTGCAGCGACGGCTTTTTGCGCCGCGTCATTCAGATCATTGGCCGCGATAATCGCCAGACCGCTCTCATTCAGCAACGTCTTTCCTTTCTCGACATTGGTCCCTTCCAGCCTGACCACCACCGGCACAGTCACCCCGACCTCACGAATCGCGGCGATGATACCCTCGGCGATCTCGTCACAGCGGACAATGCCGCCAAAAATATTGACCAGGATGGACTCCAGGTTAGTACTAGACAGAATCAGCTTGAAAGCCTCTTTTACGCGGCTGGCATTCGAACCACCACCCACGTCGAGGAAATTGGCCGGCTCGCCGCCGTTCAACTTGATGACATCCATCGTGGCCATGGCCAGGCCGGCGCCATTTACCATGCAGCCGATATTTCCATCCAGCGTGACGTAATTGAGATCGTGCTTGCTGGCGGCCACCTCGGTCGGGTCTTCCTGGGCTTCATCACGCATCGAGGCCAGTTCCGGGTGACGGAACAGCGCATTGTCATCAGCGTTGATTTTGGCATCCAGCGCCAGCAGGTTTCCGGCCTTGTCGATAATCAGGGGGTTCACTTCGATCAGGCTCAGATCCTTGTCCCGGAACAGACGGTAGAGTCCGGACATGATTTTGCCCAACTGGCGGACCTGGGTGCCGTTCAGTCCCATGCCGAACCCCATTTTGCGGGACTGGTAAGGTTGCAGGCCTGCGGTGTTGTTGATATTGACCGTAAAGATTTTCTCCGGCTCAGTTTGAGCGACCTGCTCGATGTCCACCCCGCCAGCCGCAGAGCCCATGAACGTTACACAGCGGTGTGCACGATCCACCAGCGCGGAGAGATAAAGCTCGCTCTCGATGTCGACCGCTTCTGCGATCAACACGCTTTCTACAGGCAACTCGAGGCCGCCGGTCTGGTAGGTGCTGATTTTCATGCTGAGCATGCGCTCGGATTCGACCCTGACCTCTTCCAGACTTTTGGCCAGCTTGACGCCACCTGCCTTGCCTCGTCCGCCTGCATGGACCTGGGCTTTGACCACCCACATGTTTCCGCCCAGTTCACGGGCGGCTTCAACGGCAGCCAGCGGTGTCGCTGCAACCGTGCCGGCCGGCACAGGAATTCCGTATTGGGCGAATAATTTTTTCGCCTGGTATTCATGAAAATTCATGCTTTCTCCTCAAGGATGGATGCTGCTCGTGTTCAGGGGGTTCTCACCCGGTTTCGGGACGCTTTGAAGTTTATCATTTTCCCTTGATTGCGTTGTTAAATCAAAGTCAATTATGTGAGTGATATACTGCTCCGGCATGCGATAATCAGCAAAACACATCCGGGAACACGGAATAGCCCCGAACCGTGAAAATATGAGCAAAGCAATCAAGTACACCGCCTATCCATTGTCAGCCACGCTGACCCGAAGGGTGGTCAATTACTTGAACATTTATCGCCTGATCATTGCTGCCGTCCTGGCAATCGCCTATTTCAGCGGTCTCCTCAGCGCGAGCATGGCGCCGCAATCCTCCATCGCGGCCACTCTTGTACTGGTCTTTTATTTCCTGTTCGCCGCCTTTCACCTGATCAGCGCCCGGCGCGAGGACGCAAACTTTTTCCGTGTGGCCGTCTGGTCACTGTTCAGCGATATCTTCTCTCTTTCCCTGCTGGTCGTGGTATTCGCCGGGATCGGGGGCGGGCTCGGAATCCTGCTGGTATTCGCCAGTGCCGTAGCCGCAGTTCTGCTGCCGTTGCGCCTTGCCCTTCTTCTGGCATCGTTCGCAAGCCTGGCTATGGTGGGCACCGGTTTGTGGAGTTTCTATTTTGGAAACGGTACGGCGGAAGCGATGCTGCAGGCCGCTTTTTTCAGCGTGACCGCGATGGTCTCGACCATCATGGCCAATCAGCTCGCCTACTGGGCGCGGGATTACCGGCTGATCGCGGAAAAGCAGAAGGAAACTTTAACTGAACTGGAACAGGTGAATGAGCTGATCATTCGCAGGATGAGAACCGGTGTGATCGCGGTTGACGAAACGGGGCTGATCCGGGTCATGAACGAGTCCGCCTGGTTCGCGCTGGGCAGCCCGTCCGTGCGCGAGCGATCACTCAAGTCAATCACGCCGCGACTGGCCAAGGCGCTCGATGAATGGAAAAACGACACGACGTCGGACCCACGTCCGGTTGTCTTGGAACCGAGCCAGGCGCAGGTGCTGCCGGGTTTCGTCGCACTGCCGGGCAACGATGGCATCGGCGCAATGATTTTTCTGACCGACAACAATGTCGTTGCGCGCCGCGCTGTTGAACTCTCGGTGAATTCGCTGGCCAAATTATCCGGCAGTATCGCGCACGAAATCCGCAACCCGCTGGCCGCGTTGAACCATGCATCGCAATTGCTCGAGGAGTCACCGCAAATACGCCTGCCGGAAATGCGCCTGATCAATATCATCCAGAACCACGCTAAGCGGATGAATGGGATCATCGAAAATATTCTGCAGTTGTCGCGACGGGAGCAATCCCAGCCCGAACTGGTGCCGCTGCACCTCTTCCTTCCGGAGTTCGCCAGCGAATTCCAATCTTCGCAGGTCAATCGCCAACTGGATTTCAAGGCGGCCGTCCAGTTGGAAGAAGAAACCTATGTGCTTTACGACAAGAGCCAGTTGAGCCAATGCCTCTGGAAACTGCTGGACAATGCGGTGGACCATGCCAGCCGGGATCGTTCAAAGCCCAGCGTCAGGCTCGCTTTGGCTCGGCACGAGGAGTCCGGTTTTTGTATCATTACCGTTGCCGATAACGGGCCCGGCATCAACAAAGAGCAGTTAAGCAAGATTTTTGAACCATTTTACACCACGCGAAAAGAAGGCTCCGGGCTGGGCCTTTACATCGCAAAGCAACTTTGTGAAGCAAACCAGGCCGAACTTACGGTAGACTCCGAACCCGGCAGCGGGGCGTTTTTCCACATTCGCCTCGCCCTGGCGCACGCTTCGGCAAAACAGTAATGGAATCCAGCGACCGAAAAGATAGCTGATGTTATGAGGAATACATGAACGATATCTCGCAGCATGTTCTTGTAGTTGACGACGAACCGGATATCAGGGAGCTACTGCACCTGACCTTATCCCGCATGGGCCTGGATGTAACCACGGCTGAGGATCTCGGGGAGGCACGCCGGGCGATGCAATCGCAGGCGTTCAGCTTTTGCCTGACGGACATGCGCCTGCCCGACGGTAATGGCCTGGATTTGGTTGAAGAGGTTTCCGAGCGATATCCCAACCTGCCCATCGCCGTGATTACAGCTCACGGAAAAATCGAGGACGCCGTTTATGCCCTGAAAATTGGCGCCTTTGATTTTGTCTCCAAGCCGGTCGACCTGGCGGTACTTCGCAAACTCGTAAACACCGCACTGAAAATTCGCAAGAGTGATTCTGGAGAAGCTGACCGTGGCGAGGACAAGGCCGCCGGCAAACCTGATTCCGCGCTGGACAAACTCACGGGCTCATCTCCGGCGATCAAACAATGCAAGGCAATGATCGCCAAACTGGCCCGCAGCCAGGCGCCGGTCCTGGTCAGCGGTGACTCAGGTTCAGGCAAAGAACTCGCCGCGCGCCTGATTCATGACCTGGGCCCGCGGGCTGACGGCCCTTTCATTCCGGTCAACTGCGGCGCCATTCCGACCGAATTGATGGAGAGCGAGTTTTTTGGACACCGCAAAGGCAGTTTCACCGGTGCGGCCGGCGACAAGGACGGCCTGTTCCAGGCTGCTGACGGCGGCACTCTGATGCTCGACGAGGTGGCTGACCTGCCGCTGCACATGCAGGTCAAGCTGCTGCGGGTGATTCAGGAAAAAGCCGTGATGCCCATCGGGGCACGGGCGGAAGTGCCGGTGGATGTGCGCATTCTCAGCGCCACGCACAAACCGCTCAAGCCGCTGGTGGAAAGCGGCAAGTTCCGGAGTGACCTTTATTTCCGCCTCAACGTCATTGAACTCCCAATGCCCGGGCTGCAGGATCGCGTGGAAGACATCCCCGAATTGGCCAACCGCTTCCTGGCGGAGATCACGGAGCAGTGGGAAGGCGACCGGGCGCCAGAAATCTCGGACGCTGCGATGGAAACATTGAAGCACCATAACTATACGGGCAACGTCCGCGAACTCATCAACATATTGCAACGTGCCGTCACGATGTGTGAGGGCAACGTGATCCAGCCGGCCGATCTCTTGTTGGAGCACGTCGAGGTCCACGACTCGGCCCCGACGGAAACCGAAAAGCAGGACGATCAGTCGCTTGACACCTATATGGAGGAGATCGAGAGGAAAATGCTCGAGGATGCGCTGCGCAACGCACGGTATAACAAGACGCGCGCGGCCGAACTGCTGGGCATCAGTTTCCGGTCCTTTCGCTACAAGCTGAAAAAATACGGGATCGAGTGACCGGGCCTTTGGCGAACCCGAAAAATTCCACCAGGAACACCGCTGATCCCATTGCAGACCTGCGCGATCCGGCGGTTCTGCTCAGCCTGCTGATAGCAGGGCTGGCCGGCGCATACCTTCTGTTGACCTCCACGACCAACCTGATCCCCGGAATCTGGCCGTACGATGGTAAACGCATGCTGCAATTCCTGCTGCTGCTTGTCCTGTTTTTGGTGCCGATGATCAATCGGAAAATCCGCGCGGAATTCGCAGACCTGCTGGACATGATTCCAGCCTGGACCAAGGCCACGCTGCTGGCGGTTTTTGCCTGGGGCCTGCTGTCCGTGGCCATAAATGCGCAAAGCCTGATGCATGCCCTGAATTCGTTTTCCGAGGTTGCTTTGTTGACTGCCCTGGCCATTGGAACCCTTGTGGTCGGAGCCTGCAGGCGGATTGGCGGAAGGTCATTCGATCGGCTGGCTGTTGGATTGCTGGCGATGACCGGGCTGGCCGTGGGCTTACAGGAGCTGATCGGCGTGTTCGCCGCACACAACGCCGGCGTTGATTTCAATTTTCGCGTTTCGCTGCTGCATTTTTCGTGGCCCCGGTTCTACAACCAGGTACAGAGCTGGGTGGTTCCCGTT
The DNA here is from genome assembly GCA_013001885.1 of Lysobacterales bacterium. Classification (GTDB taxonomy): domain Bacteria; phylum Pseudomonadota; class Gammaproteobacteria; order Xanthomonadales; family SZUA-36; genus JAHEFT01. The sequence continues at coordinate 99,419 of JABDLD010000033.1, read as the reverse complement.
CTGGTGGCCCTGCCCCTGCTTTTTTCGCGTTACCTCATGAGTTTCATTCTGTGTGGGCTGGTGCTGGGGCTTCAGTGGTACATCATCCTGATGACCGGCGCCCGGGGAACGTTCGTCAGTGTGGGCGCAGCGATCATTCTGGCCCTCGTTCTCGTTCCTCGAATACGTGTGCGTCTCGCCGCCTGGCAAGCCACGGGTTTCGTGATTGGTGCGCTGGTTTTTAGCCTGGTCCTGCTCAGTTTCGAGGCGGGCAAAAACGCCGAAAAGCCAGAAGGAACGGCGCAGACGGCGAAACCCTCGGTTATTCGCGAAGCAGACAGAGGTGCCGGGCAAGGTCAGATTTCAGGTGGAGAAAGCAGTTTCTTCAAGCAATCGGTTGGACGTCCCATGACGCACACTTCAGGCAGAACCTGGATGTGGCGGTCGGCGCTGGAGGACGTTCGTGATTATCCGCTGGCCGGCATTGGACCGATGAATTATGCGTGCACCAGCAACAAGAGAATCGGACACCCGCACAATTTTCCGCTGCAACTGGCCGCCGAATGGGGCGTCCCGGTTGCACTGGCGATTGCCGGCCTGTTCGTCTTTTTCTGCGGGTACGCCGTTGCCGGAATCAGAAACAAACGATTCGATCATCCGGATGATGCCCTCCTGGCCGGGCTGTTGCTCACTGGAATCCTGGCTGCTGCGCTGCATGCCTGCCTCAGCGGTGTCCTGGTGATGCCGGCCAGCCAGGTAACGGGGCTTCTGACCTGCGGAATGCTGGTCGGCCTGTTTCCGACCAGAGCGAAAAAACATCGGCCGGTGGCCAGGTGGCGCCTGCTGCCCGGACTGCTGCTCGCTTCATTCCTAGTCGCTCTTGGCACTCATGAATTGCAAACCATGAAGAGCCGGTCAGAATTACTCGAGCCGGGAGCGTCCATGTGGCCGAGAATTTGGCAGGACTCCAAGGTTTGCCGGCTCTACAACGTGCACAACGGGGTCAACAACTGACGTTTTTTGTCACAATGTGCCAAAAATAATAATGTCGATTTTGAAACAACTCATAATAATTTCTCTATCTTATTGATTTTATTGAAACCGATTATCTGGCACATAATTTGCTTCTTATTTCCCGCGATCCCGATTTAAAAGGGATATTTGAGAAGTGGTCGTCAACGTCCACTTTATTATTTACCAGGAGGGTAATTTTGTGAAAAACATGAAACGCGTTTCAAAAGGTTTTACCTTGATCGAACTGATGATCGTTATCGCGATCGTCGCCATTCTGCTGGCGCTGGCTCTGCCCGCGTACCAGGACTACACCATTCGTGCCAAAGTGACTGAAGGTTTGTCAGTGGCGGCTTCACCGAAACTTGCGGTGTCCGAAACCTGCCAGTCAGACCCGCTGGCCACTCCTGCTGACGACTCAGGCTACGTCTTCGTCGCTGGAGCCGATGATGATGATTACGTTGCCAGCGTCACGGTCGGTGGAACTTGCGCTGCACCTACCGTAACAGTCGTAACCCAGAATACGGGCGCCGCGACCAATCCTACCCTGTTGCTGACTGGCGATGTTCAAGTCGGTTCCGGACAGATCGAATGGGACTGCACGACCACGGCAGGACTTCCGCAGCACGTACCAACTTCATGCCGTTCATAATTTTAAAAGCATGGAAAAAACCCCCGACCCAACTCGGGGGTTTTTTTTGCCTGAAGATCCAGCAGTTTCGTAGTTGTCTTACTCACAAGAAAATTCAAGACTAAAAAAAGACAACCTTTTTCTAAAAATTTGGAACATGGGGTTCCAATATGATCAAATGGGGCAGTTGAGTCCAATGACAGCGAAAAACCATCCAAATGCATTTACGCGTAATCTGCTGCATTACCGCGGGTTCACACTGATCGAACTGATGATCGTGATCGCGATCGTCGCCATTATACTGGCACTCGCATTGCCGGTATATTCCAACTACACCATCCGCGCGAAAGTTACAGAGGGGCTGAGCCTGGCCAATTCCACCAAAACCGCGGTCAGCAGTGCCTGTATCGAAGACCCGCTACTGAACATCGCTGACAATAGCATGGTGGGTTACGGTTTTAGCGAGGGTACCGATGCCGAAGATTACGTCGCCGACATTCAGGTCAGGGGCCCGTGCCGCAGTCCGTTGATTACAGTCACCACAAAGAACACCGGGCAGTCACCTGACCCGGTTCTTCTGATGACCGGGGACTTGACGGCAGGATCTGGCAAGTTTGAGTGGAAGTGTTCAAGCAGCAATACCCCGAACTGGCTGCTGCCCAACAGTTGCAGAAGCTGAGGTCGAAGCGTTTATTCATATTCCACAATAACTTGCAGACATCAAGTGATAAATAGGTATAATACAATCGGGAACATGGAGCGACCCGCTGATGAACACTGAATTAAAGGTCACCAGCAATTTGAATGGTCTCGCCCGCCGCTTGGTGGAGGAGAACATCCTGGATGCGGTTGCGGCTGAAAACGCCTGCACCCAGTCCAACAAGAAAAACAAGACACTGTTGGGATGGCTGATCAAGACCGGCGCAGCTGACGCCGCGGCTCTTGCGTCGGCCGCAGCGGAAGAATACGGAATTCCACTGATTGATATCGCTGCATTCGATTTGAACCAGGCGCCGATAGGCTTGGTTAGCGAAGCCTTAATCGAAAAGCACCAGGCCCTGCCGCTGCATCTGCGCGGGAACCAGCTGTTCATCGGGATGAAAGATCCGACGGATCACGAACTGATCGATGAAATAGCATTCAGCTCGGGCTTCCATGTCGAGCCCATACTGATTGCCGCAGACCAGGTCGAGTCAGCCATCCAGCGGGCAATGGACGCCACCAGCCCCGCCTTTGACGAATTCGAAGACGAAGAAGGCCTTGAAGACGTCGGTTTTCAGCTCGACACAGAAACCACCGATGACAGTGGCGATCCGGCGGTCGATGAGACGCCGGTGGTGCGCTTTATCAACAAAGTATTGCTGGATGCCATAAGAAAAGGCGCGTCCGACATTCACTTTGAGCCGTACGAGGCACGCTACCGGATTCGCTACCGCCTCGATGGCGTGCTGAAAAACGTCGCCGGTCCGCCCATCCAGATGTCACGCCGATTGTCATCCAGGCTCAAGGTTATGGCTGGTCTCGACATCGCGGAAAAGCGCGTGCCGCAGGACGGCCGTATCAAGCTAAACCTTTCCCGCAGCAAGAGCATTGATTTCAGGGCGAGCACCTGTCCGACGCTGTTTGGCGAAAAGGTTGTGCTTCGTATCCTGGATTCCTCAGCCACCAAGCTGGGCATTGAGCAACTGGGTTTCGACAAGGACCAGCAGAAAATTTATTACGAGGCAGTCAAGAAGCCCTACGGCATGGTGCTATCCACCGGTCCGACGGGAAGCGGTAAGACGGTATCCCTCTATACCGCCCTGCAATTGCTCAACGATGAAGGCAGAAACATCTCAACGGTTGAGGATCCCGTTGAAATTCGGGTGCACGGCATCAATCAGGTCCAGCAAAACACCAAGCAGGGCATGACCTTCGCTCGCGCGCTCCGGGCGTTCCTGCGCCAGGATCCTGATGTAATCATGGTGGGGGAGATACGCGACATCGAAACCGCGGAAATCGCGATCAAGGCAGCACAAACCGGCCACCTGGTCTTGTCCACCCTGCATACCAACGACGCTCCACAATCCATCACGCGCTTGATGAACATGGGTGTCCCAAGTTATAACATTACCTCGGCAGTGAATATTGTCGTGGCGCAGCGGCTTCTCAGAACCCTGCATACGTGCAAGAAAAAACTGGAACTTCCGCCGGAGGCTCTTCTCCAGGCAGGGTTTCAGAAGCACGAACTGGAGGACCTGACGCTTTACCAGCCCGGCGGCTGCAGCGAATGCAATGAGGGCTACCGGGGCCGGACGGGCATTTTCGAAGTCATGCCGATAACGGATGACATTGCCCGGATCATTCTGGAAGAAGGCAACGCACTGCGCATTGCCGAGCAGGCCAGGAAAGAAGGAATTATCGATCTGAGGCAATCTGCTTTAAATAAAGTTTCAAAGGGAATCACAGATCTGATTGAAATTAACCGTGTAACCAAGGATTAGGTTATGGCAACGACTCAAGTACAACCAACCGTCTTTCTCTGGCAAGGCAGGGACAAACGTGGCACCAAGCTGAAAGGCCAGCAAATCGCCACAACGCCCAATCTCGTCCGCGCAGAATTGCGGCGCCAGGGCATTAACCCTATCAGCGTCAAGAAGAAGCCCAAGCCACTGTTCGGCGGGGCCGGCGGCCGGATCAGCGCAAAAGACATCGCCGTGTTCAGCCGCCAACTGGCCACCATGCTCAAATCTGGCGTGCCGCTGGTCACTGCTTTTCAGATCATTTCCGGGGGCGTCAAGAACGCAAAAATGCGGGCGATGGTGGACAAGATTCGTGCCGATGTCGAGTCTGGCAGCTCGCTGCACGAAGCCCTGGAAGAGTACCCGGTCCAGTTCGACGAGCTTTATACCAACCTGGTGAAAGCCGGCGAGAGTGCCGGTGTGCTCGATACGATCCTCGATGACATTGCGACGCACAAAGAGCGAATCGAGAGCATCAAGGGAAAAATCAAGAAGGCCTTGTACTACCCGGCTGCCGTGATCGCGGTTGCCATCATCGTTTCCTCTATTCTGCTGATCTATGTGATTCCCCAGTTTGAAGGAATTTTCAAAAGTTTTGGCGCCGACCTGCCCGCATTCACCAAGATGGTGGTCAATGCCTCGCGATATCTCAGAGCCAACGGCCTTTATGTACTGGTCGGTTTTATAGCGGTCGTTACCGGCCTCATCATGGCCAAGAAACGATCGACGAAATTCGCCCATTGGATTGATCGGACTTCCCTGAAAATTCCGATAGTCGGTAAAATTCTGGAGCAGGCCGCCATCGCCCGTTTTTGCCGCACGCTCGCCATTACCTTCGCGGCCGGCGTACCGCTGGTGGACGCGTTGAGAATCGTTTCGGGTGCTACCGGCAACCGGGTATTCGACCTGGCCGCTGCAAGAATCCGGGAAGACGTGGCCGTGGGACATCAGCTGCAAATGGCCATGCAACAAGTTGGTGTGTTTCCCAGCATGGTGATCCAGATGGCCGCCATTGGTGAAGAGGCGGGTTCACTGGACGAGATGTTGATCAAGGTCGCCGAAGCGTACGAGGAGGAAGTGAGTAACGCTGTGGATGCGCTGAGCAGCCTTCTGGAACCGCTGATCATCATATTTATCGGCGTTATCGTGGGTACGATGGTAATTGCCATGTACCTGCCGATCTTCAAGATGGCTGCCGTCATTTAAGGCGGACTGAGGCATCTCGCACAATATGCTGGACATTATTTTTGAATCGGCGCCCCTGCTTTACGCAGGGGTGTTCGTTTTTGGGGCGCTCATCGGCAGCTTCCTGAACGTCGTCATTCTCAGAATCCCGCCGTTGCTGGAATACGACTGGAGATGCCAGTGCCGGGACCTGCTGGAAATGGAGGCCGCTGAAGAAGAGCGTCCGCCAGGCCTGGTTTTTTCGCGCTCACACTGCACGAAATGCGGGCACGGCATCAGGGCCCATGAAAATATCCCCTTGGTATCCTATCTCGCACTGCGCGGGCGCTGTTCCGCCTGCAAAGCGCGAATCTCGCCGCGATACCCGATTATCGAGCTTCTCACCGCGCTCCTGTTCGTGATCACCATCTGGCACTTCGGGCCGACTTTTCAGGGCCTGACCGCCCTTTTTCTGACGGCGGTACTAATTGCGCTGGCCGGGATTGATATCGACCACCAGCTGCTTCCCGACAACATGACCATCCCTCTGATGTGGGCCGGTATCCTGATCAGTTTCTGGTCGATCCATATCGGGCTCGCGACCAGTGTCATCGGCGCGATTGCGGGCTACCTGGTCCTGTGGTCGATCTATCACCTTTTTCGCCTGCTGACCGGAAAGGAAGGCATGGGGTATGGTGATTTCAAGCTTCTGGCCGCGTTGGGCGCCTGGATGGGGTGGCAGATGCTGCCGCTGATCGTGCTGTTGTCTTCTGTGGTCGGCGCAGTTGTCGGCCTGACCCTGATGGGAACGGGGCGGCTGAAGAAAGACAAGCCGATGCCCTTCGGCCCATTCATAGCGGCGGCAGGATGGATTGCGCTCATCTGGGGGCAGCAGATCATTGATTCCTATATCCGCTCCGGTGGATTTGGCTAGGCTTGAAATACGGTATTTTCACGGTCGTTCTCACTGGCGGTATCGCGTCCGGTAAATCGGCCGTGTCTGACTGTTTCGAACAACTGGGAACCCCTGTCGTGGACACCGACAGGATCGCACGGGAAGTGGTGCAACCGGGCAAGCCGGCGCTGAAGCACATTGCCGACGAATTCGGTAAGGACTTCCTGGATTCGAATGGCGGCCTGAACCGCAGCAGAATGCGGCAGGAAATATTTTCCGATCCGAAACAGAAAACCCGACTCGAGGCCATTCTTCATCCACGCATTGGCGAAGAGGTATTGCGCCGGGTAAGAGCTCTGGACGCGCCCTACTGCATCATCGTCATCCCGTTGTATGCCGAATCATCATCCTATGCATGGATTGACCGGGTGCTGGTGGTCGACGTCAGCGAGGAGCTGCAAATTGAGCGTGTCATGGCGCGCGACCGGATCAGTCGCGATCAGGCTAGCGCTATCTTGAATTCACAGGCCAGCCGGGAGACCCGCCTTGCACTGGCCGACGACATCATTGAAAACAGCGGAAAACGCTCCGAACTGCCGGAGAAAGTCAAATCACTGCATGAAAAGTATCTGAGCCTGAGTCAGTCCTCTAGCTGAGTTTGCCGTGGCAATGTTTGTATTTATTGCCTGAACCGCACGGGCAGGGTTCGTTTCTTCCTACTTTCCGGCCCTCGCGGACATAGGTTTCCGGAGCAGCTTCACCGTCACCCGCTGGCCCTGCCGCGGCTGGAGAGGCCTCATCGTGGCGATACTCCATCTGTGCTTCACTGCGGCGGCGAGCTTCTACCGCTTCAACATCTTCCTCGGCCTGAACCTGTACACGGGCAAGAATTCGCACGACTTCATGTTTGATGTTGTCCAGCAATTCGGTGAACATCTCGTAGGACTCGCGCTTGTATTCCTGCATCGGTTGTTTCTGGGCGTAGCCGCGCAGGCCAATTCCCTGGCGCAGGTAGTCCATGCTGGCCAGGTGATCTTTCCACTTTTGATCCAGCACGTTGAGCATCAGCGCTTTCTCAAAATGACGCATCACGTCGATTCCGGTCATCTCCTCTTTACCGGTAAAGTGGGTGTCGACGGATTCAACGATGCGCTCACGCAACACTTCCTCGTGAATATCCTCTTCCTTGGCCAGCCAGGCGGTAATCGGCAAATCGATGCCGAATTCTCCATCCAGCGCTTTTTCGAGCGCGGCGGCTTCCCACTGCTCATCGATACTGCCGGGCGGAATGAACTGGCTGATGACATCATTGAAAACATCGTGGCGCATTTCCATAATCGTGTCGCCGATCTCATCGGCTTCCATCAGTTCATTGCGCTGCTGATAGATGACCCGGCGTTGATCGTTCGCAACGTCGTCATAATCGAGCAGGTGTTTTCTGACATCGAAGTTGTGCGCCTCGACTTTGCGCTGGGCGTTTTCGATCGCGCGGTTGAGCATGCCCGCCTCGATTGCCTCGTCTTCCTTCATGCCAAAACGCTGCATCAGCATGGACATACGATCGGACGCAAAGATCCGCATCAGGTTGTCTTCCAGGGAAAGGTAAAAACGTGATGACCCCGGATCACCCTGGCGTCCGGAGCGACCCCTCAGCTGGTTGTCGATCCGTCGCGATTCGTGGCGTTCGGTTCCGATAATGTGCAACCCGCCCGCCTCGACCACCTGTTCATGGCGTTTCTGCCACGCTTGCCTGACTGCTTCACGCTGATCCTTGCCCACGTCTTCCGGAAGTGCAGCCAATTCCGCCGCCAGGCTGCCGCCGAGCACGATATCCGTTCCGCGGCCCGCCATGTTGGTGGCAATTGTGACCGCTTCGGGGCGCCCGGCATTTTCCACGATAGCCGCTTCACGCTCATGCTGTTTCGCATTAAGCACCTCGTGCTTTATTTTTCTCTTCTTGAGCAGCCCGGAGAGCAGTTCTGATGTTTCGATAGAAGTTGTGCCGACCAGCACGGGCTGTCCGCGTTTAACGCAATCCTTGATATCATCGATGATGGCGTCGAACTTGGCCTCCTCCTTCAGGAAAACCAGATCGTCCTTGTCATCGCGGATCATCGGTTTCGCTGTCGGTATGACAACCACTTCCAGACCGTAAATGGACTGGAACTCGTAAGCCTCCGTATCGGCAGTGCCGGTCATGCCGGACAACTTGTCATAAAGCCGGAAGTAGTTCTGAAACGTGATCGAAGCCAGGGTCTGGTTTTCACGCTGAATAGGGACTCCTTCCTTGGCTTCAATGGCCTGGTGCAGGCCCTCGGACCAGCGCCGGCCGGCCAGCGTGCGGCCGGTAAATTCATCAACGATAACGATTTCGCCATCCTTGATGATGTAATCCACGTCTTTATTGAACAAGTGATGCGCCCGCAAGCCCGCATTCAGGTGGTGCACCAGGTTGAGGTTTTGGGCGTTGTACAGGCTATCGTCATCTTTCAACAGTCCCGACTTGACCATCAAGTCCTCGACATGGGCCATGCCGTCCTCGGTGAGGTAGACCTGTTTCTGTTTTTCGTCAATGGTGAAATCGCCGTCGCCTGCCTCACCTTCTTCCTCACTCAGAATTTCAGCCCTTTTCAGGTTCGGAATCAACTGGTTGATACGAACGTACAACTGGGGTGTTTCATCGGCCGGCCCCGAGATAATCAGGGGCGTTCTCGCCTCGTCAATCAGGATGGAGTCGACTTCATCCACGATGGCGAAATAGCGGTCACGCTGAACCTTCTGGTCACTGGAGAACGCCATGTTGTCGCGAAGATAGTCGAACCCGAGTTCGTTGTTTGTGGCGTAAACGACATCGCAGGCGTAAGCGGCCCGCTTGGCTGCCGGAGTCATTCCGGGAATGGCAACGCCAACCGTCAGGCCGAGCGCTTCGTAAATCGGCTTCATCCACTCCGCGTCGCGTCGCGCCAGGTACTCATTGACCGTTACTACATGCGCACTCTTGCCGGTCAGGGTATTCAGGTAGACAGCAAGGGTCGCCATCAGTGTCTTACCCTCACCCGTCTTCATTTCAGCGATTTTGCCCTGGTGCAGCACCATGCCACCGATCAACTGCACGTCATAGTGCCGCAGCTCGAGGGTACGCCAGGATGCTTCTCTGACCAGCGCGAAAGCTTCGGGCAGCAGAGCCTCGAGCGACTCGCCGTTCTCGTGACGCTGACGGTACTCAAGCGTTTTCGCCTTCAGGTCATCGTCCGAAAGCGCCTTCGTGGACTCTTCCAGATCGTTGATCTTCTGTACAGCCTTCGCCATTTTACGGACCAGCCGGTCATTCCGGCTGCCGACTAATTTTGTGATCAGCTTATTGAGCATCTGGGGTTTTCTTCATGACTTCGGGCCGATGGATATTTGGGGGCAATCACATTCCGTTGCAAGCCGAAACGGGCAATTTCGGCTAGCGGAGATCGCTGACGAAGCGGGCAGGATTTATCCGTGATCCGTTTTTCAGAACTTCAAAGTGAACGTGCGGGGCCGATGCCCTCCCGGTACTGCCCATCAGCGCAATGACCTGCCCGGCGTTTACATGCTCGCCGGCTCTGACAATCAATTCGTCACTGTGGGCATAACGGGTGCGATAACCGTTACCGTGGTCAATTTCCACGGTCTTTCCGTAGCCGGACCGATTGGCCGCCCAGATAACGACACCGCTGGCAACGCTCAGGACTTCCGTGCCACGCGTGCCTGCAAAATCGAGACCGGAGTGTTTTTCCCGCTCGCCGGTGAAAGGGTCATTACGTTCGCCGTACCTGGAGGAAATCCAGCCTTTCCGAACCGGCCAGCCTGCCGGTGTCAGATCATTTTCCAGCTGCCTGTTTGCCATCAGGAACTGCAGCGTGTCCAGTTGCGAAGACTGGCGCCGCAGCTTGTTACCCAGCGCAGCTATTGCAAAACCGAGGTCGTCCTCGCCGGTCTGGGCAACGGGTTCGTCATCACCGGGTCCGCCCAGAGGCGCAGGCTCGCTGAAATCAAATTCGTCCAAGGACAACTGTCCCATGTTTGCGAGACGTTCACCTAGCGCATCCAGGCGTGTTGAGGCGGCCTGAAGCTCCGCCACCCGCGCTGCGAGCGCATTTACATTCTGCTGACTTTCTTTGCTGAGTCGATCCACTTTTCCCTGTTGCTGCTGAATTTGAGCCTGCAACATACTGATGGACCTGACGATTTCGGTTTGAGCAGGGGCTGTGCTTCTGCCGAACAGAAACATCAGGGCGCCGCAGCCGCAGAACGCCGCCAGCAGCAAAACACGCTGGATTTTGACCCGGCTTGACAGCCCCCTGAAAGCACCGGGGCTGGTAATGGTTGATGTTGCTGAAGTACGCTGCATATATGGCTCGTGTTCCTCAGTCCGGTAAAAAGATATTTCGCATTTCCGAAGTCATTACCGATCACGGTTCTTCGCTCGGAATCCTGTTGCAGCGCGCGAACCTGCTGATGCAGGTCGAACGCTTGCTGGCCGGTGCTCTGGAGGCAGATCTGGCCAGCCACTTTCAGGTGGCGGCTATCAGGGAAAACAGGCTAATCTTGATTTCACCGTCTGCATCCTGGGCTACCCGGCTCAAGATGCAGGCCCCGCAAATGATCGGAACCCTTCATCGTGCCGGTCACTCGGAAATCGAACATATCGATATCCGGGTGGCCCCGCTTACCGAACAACGTCCTGCCGCGAGAAAAAAGAGAGAACTCTCACCCGCTGCACGTCAGGCCCTCGATATCATTGCCGAAATTGAAGCCGATAACGAAGACAGCAAGAGGTCAGACACTCCGTCTGACTCCACGGACGGCGGATAATATCAGAAATCAGCTGATTTGTCGTGAATTTAGGTCAAGCCGGGTTGTCAGGCCGCCGCGTGCGCAGGGTGAGCGTACGAGACCGGAATTGACTCTGAATCATCGAAAGTAACTTCTTCCCAGGCGGAAGGTTTCTCCAGAAGATCCCGCAACAGCAGATTGTTCAATTCATGACCGGACTTGTAACCTGAAAATGCCCCGATCAAACCGTGGCCCAGCAGGTAAAGGTCACCAATCGCATCCAGCACCTTGTGCTTGACGAATTCGTCTTCGTAACGCAGGCCGTCTTCATTCAGGATCCGGTAATCATCCAGCACGACCGCGTTGTCCATGCTGCCACCGAGTACCAGATTGCGCTCACGCAGCATTTCAATATCCCGCAGGAAACCGAATGTCCGGGCTCGCGCAATCTCCTTCAGGTAAGAGGTTGTCGAAAAGTCTACCGATGCAAACGACTGGTGAGATCTGAAAACCGGGTGGTTGAAGTCAATCTTGAAGGAGACTCGAAAACCGTCGAACGGGTCGAACCTCGCCCACTTGTCTTCCAGGCGCACTTCCACCGGCTCGATGATGCGGATGAATCTCTTGGCTGCCGATTGTTCCTCGATACCGGCCGACTGGATCAGGAACACAAAAGGCCCGGCACTGCCATCCATGATCGGAACCTCAGCATTGCTGAGGTCGACGTAGGCATTGTCGATGCCAAGACCCGCGAAGGCAGACATCAGGTGTTCAACAGTCGAAACCCGAACCCCATTCTGTTCCAGCGAAGTATTCATGCTGGTATCGCCGACATGAGTCGCAAATGCCGGCACTTCCATGACCGGATCGAGATCCGTGCGCCGGAATATGATGCCGGTATTGACCGGCGCAGGGCGCAATGTCATGAATACTTTTTCACCGGTATGAATTCCAACCCCGGTGGCGCGAATGACGTTCTTGAGGGTGCGTTGATTTATCATTATGAGACTCCGCAAGGTCCCCAAAATCAGCGGCATACTAGCACAACATCACTGAACTTGATAGCCGTTGAATCGGTATTTAAACCACAGTTGTTGTAATTTAACAACATTTTAACAACGGTGTAACGCAATAGTTACACCGTTGATTTCGATCCCTGTCCGGTAACCGGAGGACGCCGGCCTGGCAGCAGGCCGGCACGGCGAGTCGGGGTCCCCGGTTACCGGACTTCATAGCCGGACGCTGGCGCGTTGAGAGGGTTGCGCCAGCGGTCCTGTTCAGTCGGCCTGAGTCCGGAGAAACGATGGGATATCGAGATAGTCGATATCTTTCTGCCTCTCGAACAGGTCCCTGCGTCCGGCGTCGGAAAACTCCTGGCTGTAATCCCTGTCAGTTTCTTCCTCCTGTACGTCTTCGCTTGCCACCATTTCCGGTCGGCCAGTAGTTCCATTGGCCACCAGTCGCATCGGACGCTCCCGCGTCAGGGAACTGCGAACCGGCTCTCCCAGCCCAGTTGCCACGACCGTTACGCGTAGATCATCCCCCAGTTCCGCATCGATGACGGTGCCCATGACGACTGTCGCGTCCTCCGAAGCCAGGTCAGACACGGTGCTGCCGACTTCCTCGAACTCTTTCATGGTCAGGTTGGTGCCTGCAGTGATATTCACCAGAATGCCGCAAGCCCCTGACAGGTTGATGTCTTCGAGCAACGGGCTGCCAATCGCCGCCTGGGCGGCCATGATCGCGCGGTCATCGCCGGATGCCTGGCCCGATCCCATCATGGCCATACCCATTTCCGACATCACGGTTCTGACATCGGCAAAATCCACGTTGATGAGGCCCGGACGGGTAATGAGCTCTGCAATACCCTGCACGGCTCCCTGCAGAACATCGTTGGCCGCCTTGAATGCATTGAGCAGCAGCGTCTCACCGCCCAGAACGTCGCCCAGCTTCGAATTGGGAATCGTAATCAGGGAATCAACATGCGCAGCCAGTTCCTCGATACCTTTTTCAGCAATCTGCATGCGGCGCCTCGCCTCGAAATGGAATGGCTTGGTGACAACCGCCACGGTGAGAATACCCAGTTCCTTGGCGGCTTGAGCGATGACCGGGGCCGCGCCCGTGCCGGTACCGCCGCCCATGCCGGCAGTGATGAAGACCATATCAGCGCCGGCCAGCATTTCCATGATGTGGTCGCGGTCTTCGAGTGCGGCCTGCCGCCCGACTTCCGGGTTGGCGCCGGCACCCAGACCCTTGGTCACGCTGGAACCGATTTGCAGGATGGTCTTGCCCTTGAACTGCCGCAAGGCCTGGGCATCGGTGTTGGCCGCTATGAATTCCACGCCATCAATGCTGGCATCGATCATCTGGGCCACGGCATTGCCGCCGCCTCCGCCCACACCGATGACTTTTATCGTTGCGCTCGGTGTATAGTTTTCTACTAGTTCAAACATTTTTTAGTGCTCCTCTCGCTCGCCGTAGTTATCATTAAAATTCGCCCCGAAACCAACTCCGGACCCGATCTACAAAAGTTTCTCCACTACCGGCCGTCAACAGGTTACTACCCGGATCGGCCTGGCTCCCATACAACAACAATCCAACGCCGGTTGCGTGAATGGCGTTGTTCACTACTTCGGAAAGACCGGTCACATAGCTGGGTGTGGCTAGCCGCACCGGCATGTGAAACAGTTCCTCCGCCAATTCCTCCGCACCCTCGATGCGCGAGGCCCCGCCGGTCATGACCAGTCCGGCTGCAATCATGTTTTCGAATCCGCTGCGCCTCAATTCAGCCTGGATCAGCGAAAACAGCTCCCGGTAGCGGGCTTCCACTACCTGTGCCAGGGTTTGTCGCGCCAGGTGCCGCGAAGTGCGGTCCCCAACACTGGGCACCTGGATGCTTTCGTCGTTCCGTGCCAGTTGTTCCAGCGCGCAGGCATATTTGATCTTGATGTCCTCTGCATGCTGGGTCGGTGTGCGCAGAGCCACCGCAATATCATTCGTCACCTGGTCGCCCGCAATGGGAATACATGCCGTGTGACGAATCGCGCCGTCGGTGAACACCGCGATGTCGGTCGTGCCGGCGCCAATGTCGACAAGGCAGACACCCAGATCTTTCTCGTCATCAGTCAATACCGCGAAGCTCGCAGCCAGCGGCTGCATGATCAGCTCGTCAACACTCAACCCGCACCGCGCCACGCATTTGCTGATGTTCTGTGTTGCACTCAGAGCCGCAGTGACCACGTGCACGTGGGCCTCAAGACGAACGCCCGCCATCCCGATCGGCTGGCGAATACCGTCCTGGTTGTCAATCACGTATTCCTGCGGCAGCACATGCAAAACTTTCTGGTCGGCGGCTACAGGCACCGCGCGCGCCGCTTCGAGCACCCGCTCGACGTCACCTTCCGATACCTCTTTGTCCTTGATGGCAACCGTTCCGTCGGAATTCAGGCTTCGGATATGGCTTCCTGAAATCCCGGCGTAAACGGAATGGATTTCGCACCCGGCCATCAGTTCGGCTTCCTCGACGGCACGCTGAATCGCCTGCTCGGTCGAAGCCATGTCAACCACCACTCCGCGCCGCAAACCGGTTGAAGGGTGTGAGCCGAGTCCAATCACTTCCACTGACCCGTCCGGATGACTTTCTCCGACGATGGCTACGATTTTGGATGTCCCGACGTCCAGTCCAACAACCAGCGATTTTTCTGTTTTCTTGGCCTTCATTCAGCTATCAGTCCCTTTTGCCTCTTGCGGAGTTTGCGGCCAGAGAACCGCGAATCCATTGGTGTACCTCAAATCAACGTCCTGCGGCGGCAGAGCCTGACCGCGAGTGAGCGATTCCCAGCTGTTCAACAGCCGCGAGAACCGCTCTCTGGCGGAGTCACGGCCCAGTTGGACGCGGGTTCCATTATTCAGCCGCATCGACCAGGCGCCGCGCCGGTCCAGCCTCAGCGCTACGATCTCCAGACCGAAAGACGCCATGGCGTCGCTGAATTCAGACCAGTTGAGCAGCACTTCGTTAAGCCTTTCTTCCGGTCCCTCGAGCCACGGCAAACCCTGTAAATCGTCAGCCTCCGCAATCGCAAAAGCATCGCCCTGCTCGGAGATCAGTTCGCCCCGGTTCCAGTGCGCTATCGGTACGTATTCTTCGATCGTCACCCTGACGGTGTCGGGCCATTCCTTTTGAATCCGAACGGATGAAACCCATGAAATTCGTCTCGCTGCCTGATCCAGTTCCTGCAGATCAAGAGTGAAAAAACTCTCTTCGATCAGCGGTGTCATGGCAGCCCGCAGTTGTTCTGCGCTTACCCGTTGGAAGGCGCCATTGAGATCAAGCCACCGGATCGGCCAGCGGTCATTCGCCAAAATACCGAGCGAGACCCAGGCCAGACCACCGACGGACAGGACAAACAGCATAACCACGACGAGCATGCCGTTGGCGAAGCCTCGACTGCCCTGTTGGTTTTTCTGCTGATAACGGTTCACAGGCTCGACTCCAGGATGCGCCAGACCAACTCGTCAAAACCTACACCGACTTCTGCCGCCGCCTGCGGAACCAGGCTGTGATCCGTCATGCCGGGCGTGGTGTTGACCTCGAGAAACCAGGGTTTGTCCGCTTCGTCCAGCAAAAAATCAACCCTGCCCCAGCCCGAAGCCCCGAGAAGATCAAATGCCTTCAGTGACAGGTTTTGAAGCTCCGTTTCCCTCGTTGAATCGAGCCCGCAGGGACAGAAATAGCGGGTTTCATCGGACTCGTATTTGGCCTCATAGTCATAAAACTCATTTGGCGTCTCTACCCGGATCAGGGGGAGCATGTCCCTTCCGATCACACCGGCGAAATACTCCTTTCCTCCAATTTCAGGCTCAATGATCACTGTGTCGCCGTAGGTCATAGCCAGTTCAACTGCAGACCCCAGGTCATCAGGCTGCGCAACACGAGAAATGCCAATGCTGGAACCCAGTCCGGTTGGCTTGACAAACAGAGGCAATCCGAATTTGTCGGCGGCGCGGGAGTAATCCTCGTCGCCCGGCCCAAAGGCTTCAAAGGGCGGTGTGGCTATTCCGTTGCACTCCCAGACCCATTTGGAGCGAACCTTGTCCATGGAGAGTGCTGACGAGGCAAGATCTGAACCCGTAACCGGAACATTCATCAGTTGCAGCGCACCCTGCAACGAGCCGTCTTCACCGCCTGGGCCATGAATCAGGTTGAACACGCGATCGATTTCACCGCGCCTGATTGCATCGAACAGAGACAGCGCTCCATCGAATACCTGAACGTCAATCCCCATGCGCTCCATCGCCAGGCGCACATCCCTGCCGCCACGCAAAGAGACTTCCCGCTCCGCGCTGTCGCCGCCGACCACCAGTCCAACACGGCCGAAACGCTCGGCGTTTGTAATACGCAGTCGGGTCAGCCGCCTCATCCGGAGATCTCCTTTGAGAATCCCTGCTCCCGGATGTCCTGGGCGACCTGGCCGATATTTCCGGCGCCCAGCAACAACACGAGGTCGCCATTCTCGAGCATCGCAGGAAGCTCGAGGGGGATGCTCGATACATCGGAGATCAATATTGGATTAGCCCGCCCCCTGGCGCGGATGGACTGGCATAATGCGCTGCTGTTGATCCCGTCAATGGCTTCCTCACCGGCGGGGTAGATGTCCGTCAGCACAACGACGTCCGCAGCGGCGAGCACCTGGGAAAATTCATCGAACAGGTCACGAGTGCGGGTGTAGCGATGAGGTTGGAAAACCGCGACTATCCGCTGGTCAGGCCAGCCCGAGCGGGCAGCGCTGATCGTGGCCTCAAGTTCCGACGGATGGTGGCCATAGTCTTCCACAACCTTGACCTCGCCATCGGGAACGGAAAACTGTCCAACATCTGCAAACCGCCTTCCGATCCCCTGGAAAGAACCCAGACTGCCGAGGATGGGGCGCAGGTCCAGGCCCAATTCCCAGGCAATGGCTATCGCCCCCAGGGCATTGCGGACATTATGAACCCCGGGCAGGTTCAGGCTCACATCCAGTGCCTCGGCCTGATTGGGTAAATGCGCTTTGAAGCGCATCGACCGGCCATCCTGAACCAGATCCGAACCGCGGATGTCTGCACCCTCGGACAAGCCGTAGGTCACCACGGCCCGGGTTACCGAAGGAATCATTTCTGCAACCTGCTCATCATCGAGGCAAAGCACGGCCGCGCCGTAGAAAGGCAGATGATGCAAAAATTCGAGAAAGGCCTTTTTGAGGTTGTCAAAGCTGTGTTCGTAGGCTTCAAGATGATCCCGGTCGATGTTCGTAATCAGTGCGACAACCGGCTGCAGCAACAGAAACGAACCGTCGCTTTCGTCGGCTTCGGCGACAAGGTATTCGCCTTCACCCAGCCGGGCGTTGCTGCCCCAGGCATTCAGCAGACCACCTATAACGAAGGTCGGATCTAAATCCGCTTCTGCCAGCAGACTGGCGGTCAGGCTGGTCGTGGTGGTTTTTCCGTGCGTGCCGGCAACAGCGATTCCACGCCGGAACCGCATCAGTTCAGCCAGCATCTCGGCGCGGGGAACGATGGGGATTCTAAGCTCACGAGCGGCCAGCACCTCGGCATTCTGGCTTGAAATTGCGCTGGAAACGACCAGCACATCGGCTCCTTCCACGTGAGAGGCGTCATGTCCGGTAAATACCTTGGCGCCCAGCTTTTCCAGGTGGCGGGTCGCCCGGCTTTGGACTCTGTCAGACCCGGTCACCCTGAACCCCTGATTCACGAGGACTTCAGCAATACCGCTCATTCCGGCGCCGCCGATTCCCACGAAATGGATCCGCTGCATCCGCCTCATCGGCCGCAAATGTGAGCCACGGCTTTTCATTTCGAAAGGTACTCCCTGCAGAGCCGGGCAACCCGGTCAGCCGAATCCGGTACAGCAACAGAACGAGCGCATTCAGCCATGACAACAAGTTTTCCGCGTTCGCTCACCAGGGGCTCCAGCGTGTGGGCCAATGTTGCTGCATCCAACCGGTTTTCCGGCAGCAGCAGGGCGGCTCCCGCCTCGACCAGGAACTCTGCATTTCGCGTCTGGTGGTCATCCACGGCAAACGGAAATGGAACCAATACAGCGGCCACGCCCGCGGCGGCCAATTCCGATACCGTCAACGCGCCGGAGCGGCAAACCACGATGTCCGCCCACGCGTATGCACCTGCCATATCCTCGATAAATTCGGTAACCTCCGCATCCAGAGGCGCGGCACGGTATGCCTGCGTCGTCTCTTCCGCCCACCCTTTTCCTGCCTGGTGCCTTATCTCTAAACCCGGGCAGCCCCGCAACTGCGCCAGGGCCCCGGGAACAATCCGGTTCAAAGCACGGGCGCCCTGACTTCCGCCGGTGATGAGCACCCGAACTGCACCCTCACGCCCGCTCATGCGATGGGCCGGAGCCGGCAGGTCCGCGACCGGCTGCCGAACGGGGTTTCCGCAGGTCACTGGGTGCAGCTTCAGCGCCCAGGTCCCAGGAAAGGCCTGTAGAACCTTGCCGGCCAGCCTGGCGAGAACCTTGTTCGTCATGCCGGGAATACGATTTTGTTCGTGCACAAGCAGCGGGATTCCCCTGAGCCTGGCGGCAAGACCGCCCGGTCCCGCCGCATATCCACCAAAGCTGATTGCACAGGCGGGACGGTGTCGCCCGAGTAATCTGAAAGCCTGGAATACGGCGCGCACGAGCTTCCACGGCATCAAAAGCCAGCGCGCAGCGCCTTTACCGCGCAGACCGGTTATATCGACCACGTCGAGCTGAATCCGTGCTTCGGGAACTTTCTGGCACTCCATTCCGCCTCGCGCACCCAGCCAGCGTACCTCGACACCGCTGCCGCGGAGGCTGTCGGCCACCGCGAGCCCGGGAAAGATATGGCCGCCCGTTCCGCCGGCCATGATCAGGACCTCGCGCCGCGCCGCGTTCATTTCGGCACCTTCTTTACGGTTTTCCTGGCCCGGCAATAAACTACATTGTCCTGGTCCATTTCGTACTTGATCCGCAGGACAATTCCGACCGCGATAAGCGACATGAGCATGCTGCTGCCGCCCGAACTGATCAGGGGCAGCGTGAGCCCCTTGGTCGGAAGGACACCGAGATTGACGCCGATACTGACTAATGCCTGGAGGCCTATCCACAGTCCGATCCCGTAGGCGACAAAACCCGCAAAGGGTTTGCCTTTGCGGTGAGCCATGACGCCGATAACCATGATCCGCGTGACCAGCAGCAGGAACAACAGGAGCACGGCGAGCACTCCAACCAGCCCAAACTCCTCTGCCAGCACGGCGAAGATAAAGTCGGTGTGAGCTTCCGGCAGGTAAAACAGCTTCTGTATGCTGGCGCCAATCCCTACGCCAAACAACTCCCCGCGGCCCACCGCAATCAGCGCCTGCGTTAACTGGAATCCGCTGGCAAACGGGTCTGCCCAGGGATCCATGAAACTGACGATCCGCCGCAACCGGTAAGGTTCCATCGCAGCAAATCCAAAGGCCGGCAGTGTCAGCAGCCCGAGGACGAGAATATGCCGCCACGCCGCACCTGCCAGCCAGACCATTCCGGCGACAATGGCCGTAATGACGGCGGCACTGCCCATGTCCGGTTGCAACAACAGGATAGCCGACAGAATTCCTGCGAAAATCAAGGGCTTGAACGTATCGAAAAAGCGTGATTGGACCAACCGTGCCTTTCTGGCGAGGTAACCGGCGAGGTAAATAATGACCATCAACTTAACGGCTTCCACCACCTGAAAATTGACAAAACCCATGCGCACCCAACGCGTGCTTCCATTGACCGTATGCCCTACTCCGGGCACCAGAACCAGCAGCAATAACAGAACGGATAATGCGAGCATCGGCCGGCTAATCCGCTCGAAAAAAGCCATCGGTATGACTCGGAGCATGGAGGCAAGAAACACTCCGGCGCCTATAAACACCAGGTGCCGCGCCAGGTAATGGTAGGTGCTGGCGCCCTGGCCTTCAGCAATCGCAATGGAGGCGGAACCGACCATCACGATACCAATGGACAGCAGCAGCAACGCCGGCAACAGAATCCAGGAGTCCGGCCGGATCGGAACCGGCATCGATCCGGCCTGGAACGCCTGGCCCCGGGTGGCGGGATGCTTGATTGACGCTGTCATTTTTCTCATGTCTTTGCCGTCACCTGATTTTCAGCGTGGCCAGCCCGGCCAGAACGAGCACGACTGAAATGATCCAGAATCGAACGATCACCCTCGGCTCGGGCCAACCTTTGAGTTCAAAGTGATGGTGGATCGGGGCCATTCTGAATATGCGTTTTCCCGTCAATTTGAACGAAGCCACCTGCAGAATCACGGAGACCGTTTCCATCACGAAAACACCGGCCATGACAATGAAGACCAACTCCTGGCGAACGATAACGGCGATCAGGCCGAGTGCCGCACCCACCGCCAGGGCGCCGATATCACCCATGAAAATCTGTGCCGGGTATGTGTTGAACCACAGAAAGCCCAATCCGGCTCCCGCCAGGCCGCCGCAGAAAATAGCGAGTTCACCGGAACCGGGAAGAAACGGTATGGCCAGGTACTCTGAAAACACCGAATGCCCGGTGACGTACGCGAAAACACCCAGGGCCGAGGCAACGAATACCGAAGGCATGATCGCCAATCCATCCAGTCCGTCTGTCAGGTTCACAGCGTTCGAAAAGCCGACCACCATGAAGTAAGTCGTAACGATATAGAAAAGACCCAGCGGTATCGCAATATCCTTGAAAAAGGGCACGATCAGCTCAGTGGCGGACGGAACGTCGGCAGTATAAAAAAGGAAACAGGCCGCGGCGAGGCCAGCCACCGACTGGCCGAGATACTTCCATCTCGCCGGCAGCCCCGCTGAGTCCTGAAGCACTAGTTTGCGGTAGTCATCCACCCAGCCAATAGCGCCAAAAACCAGAGTCACTATGATGACGACCCATACGTAACGATTGGCCAGATCCGCCCAGAGCAGCGTTGAAACGACAATGGAAAACAGGATCAGAGCCCCGCCCATGGTCGGGGTTCCCGCTTTCGAGAAGTGGCTCTCAGGTCCCAGTTTCCTGATCGGCTGTCCGACCTGCTGTTGGACCAGCCGCCGGATGAACCAGGGACCCAGCAACAGGGAAATCACCAGCGCCGTGAGCGCTCCCAGGATGGTGCGCAGCGTGATGTAGCCAAAGACGGCAAACCCGGAGTTGAATTCTGCCAGTTGCTGGAAGAGCCAATAGAGCATCAGCCTGTCTCCCTCATGACGGGCGCCCGGGTAATGGCGTCCACGATCGCCTCCATACCCATTGACCTGGAGCCCTTGACCAGGCAGTTCACGTCGGGGCGCAGAACAGAAAGAAGGGTCTTTGCCAGGTCATTGCGGTGTTCAAAATGCTGTGCGCCTTCGCCAAACGCTTCGGCCGTGAAGGCCGACATTTCACCGGTCGTGAACAGCCGGCGCACACCCATGGCCTTTGCCGCTTCTCCGACCTCCCGGTGCATTTTACGGCTGCCCTGACCCAGTTCCTTCATGTCGCCCAGCACCAGCCAGGGAGTCCCCTGCATGCCTGCCAGCACCTGTAGCGCGGAGTAAAGTGAGGCCGGATTGGCGTTATAGGTGTCATCTATGACCGTCCAGCCTGCTTCGGTTTGAATGCGGTTCAGTCGGCCAGGCACCGGTTTAACCGATTCGAGGCCCCGCTGAGTGGTTTCCAGGTCGATTCCAATGGAGAGCGCCACGGCTGTTGCGGCGGCGGCATTGATCAGATTGTGACTTCCCGGCAGCAGCAGCCGGGGTCTGATGGTGCCCTCAGGCGTGACTATGGACGGCCCGGAGCCCTGTTCAACCAGCCGGACGTCTGCACCCGGCTGAATGCCGAACGTCACACAGCGTTCCGCGCAACTCATTTCTTTCCACAATCCAAGCCACGGTTCGTCTGCATTGAAAACGGCAGTTCCTTCGGCAGGAAGCGCCGCGTACATTTCACCCTTAGTGCGTGCAACACCTTCCTCGCTCCCAAAACCACCCAGGTGGGCCGGGCCTATGTTGGTGATAAGGCCCAGGTCCGGTTTTGCTATGCTTGCGAGGTAAGCAATGTCTCCGGCCTTCGCCGCGCCCATTTCAATCACAGCGAATCGATGCCGGGCTTCCAGTCCGAACAAACTCAGGGGAACTCCCAGCTCGTTATTGTAGTTTCCCTGCGTGGCAAGCACATCGGCTTCGAGCCTTAATATGGCAGCCACCATTTCCTTGACTGTGGTTTTGCCGTTACTGCCGGTAATCCCGACAACAACCGGATCCAGGCGCGTGCGTAGCAGATTTGCCAATATACCGAGGGCTAACAAAACATCCTCAACGACCAGCTGCGGAATTTCGAGTGACAGAGAACGGCTGACAAGAAGTGCCGGTGCGCCGAGTTTGACCGCGGAAAAGGCGAAGTCGTGGCCATCGACGTTACTGCCGGGCAACGCGGCGAACAAAGTTCCGTGGTGCACGCTTCTGCTGTCGGTGACAATATTATCTATTGATACATCTGCGGCCGGTGCAGGGCAATTCAGGGCTTCGGCCAGTTCACTCAACAGGAGAGGGATCACGCCGCTTCCTCCAGGGCCGCGTGCACGGCGGCCTCGTCACTGAACGGAATTTTCTGCCCGTTCAGTTCCTGCCAGGCTTCGTGGCCTTTCCCGGCAACCAGAATAATGTCGCCTGGTCCGCACTCCAGAACCGCCTGGCGGATCGCCGAGGCGCGATCTTCAATCACGAGCGCCTTTTCCGGGCCTTCGAGGCCGGCGATCATGTCCCTTATGATGGCGGCAGGCTCTTCGCCGCGGGGATTGTCGCTGGTCATGATGATTCGGTCAGAAAGTGATTCGGCAACCCGGGCCATCAGCGGACGCTTGCCGCAATCGCGATCCCCGCCGCAGCCGAACACGCAGACCAGGCGGCCGTGAAGATGCGAGCGCAGAGCGGTCAGCGCTTTCTGCAAAGCGTCTGGTGTATGGGCGTAGTCAACGACCACAACCGGTTGAGTGAATTCTCCGCCCATGCAGTGCATCCGGCCCGGAACAGCATGCATGATTTCCAGTTGATGCATGACCTGGCTCCAGGGCATTCCCAGCAATGCCAGCGTTCCGGCAACTGCCAGCAGATTCGACACGTTGAACGCGCCGAGCAGGCCGGTGCGAACTTCGCCACCGCCCCACGGAGATGCAAGGTTCAACGTCATTCCCTGCGAGTCCATCTGAAGTACAGATCCCCGCAATTCGCTGGAGCCGTTGGTGCCATATGTGAAGACTTCAGTGCCGTTGCTGATTTCACCGGCCAGGACTTTGCCGAACGCATCATCCAGGTTGATCACGGCAAAGCGCGGGTGGGCGTCAATGAACAGGCGCCGCTTGGCGGCCGCATACGCCTCCATGGTGCCGTGGTAATCCAGGTGGTCGCGGCTCAGGTTCGTCAGCACCGCAGCATCGAATGCAACGTCGTTACACCTGCCCTGGTCCAGCGCATGGGACGATACTTCCATGGCCACTTTACCGACGCCATGGTCAAGGCAGCCGGACAACATCGCCTGCAGGGAGATGGGATCGGGAGTCGTCATATTCGCCGGTTTCAGCAATTTCAGGGGACCGTAGCCGATTGTGCCGATGATGCCCGCGTCAGCGCTGGTCCTCTGCCAGGCTTGAGCCATAAAATGCGCGGTAGATGTTTTGCCGTTGGTCCCTGTTACACCTGCAAGGGTCAAGTGATCGGACGGGGAATGAAAGAATCGGGCAGCGATGCTGGAGAGAAGACTGCCAAGCTCGGGAACGGCCACCGCAGGTACATTCAGTTCCGGCACCTTGGCCCGGCCGTCATGGATCACAACCGCCGCACCTCGGGCCTGGGCCTGAACCACATGCTTCATGCCATGAGTCGATGCACCCGCCACCGCCAGGAACGCCTGGCCTTTTTTCACCCGCCGCGAATCCGATTCGATGCCGGTGATGATCACGTTGGGAACCGAATCACACCAGCCTTCAAGCAGGGTCTGGACGCTCATCGGGCAACTCATCGGCCACCCCCCGGCAGCGGCTGGCCGGCCTTGACTGTCATTCCTTCATAATTATCCGGCGGAACATTCAGCAGACGCAGTGCGCCGCCCATCACTTCCGAAAACAGCGGCGCCGCAACCAACCCGCCATAATATTCCTCACCCGACGGATCGTTGATCACAACGACGCCGACAATCTGCGGATCGCTGGAAGGCGCAAATCCCGCAAAGCTTGCAATGTAGCGCGACGCATAACCCGAGGCGCTGGCCTTGCGGGAGGTGCCGGTTTTACCCGAAACGCGATAGTTGTCAATCCGCGCTTTCTTGCCTGTACCCTCCGGGCCGGTAACGGTTTCGAGCATGGCCGCGACCTGCAGGGCAATTCTGGAATCAAGGATGGAAGCTGGCGGATTCGCCGCCCCCATCACCAGGCTGGGGCGGCGCAGGCGGCCCTCGTCCGCCAGCGCTGCGAATGCTTCGGCCAGCTGCAACACCGTAACGGATATCCCGTATCCGTAAGATAGCGTGGCCTGCTCGACCCGGCGCCAGCGCCGATGATTTCTCAGCACGCCGGCCGATTCGCCGGGGAATCCGGTACCGGTGACATCCCCGAATCCGAACCGGTCATAGGTATCCCACATGTGCCCGGGTTCCAGGTCGAGAGCGATCTTGGTGGCAGCGACGTTCGAGGACTTCGTGATCAGCCGCGTAACGTCGATCGGCCCGTAATTATGATGATCACTGATCGTGTGGCCGGAAATATTGATGCGGCCCGGAGTCGTGTCAATCGGTGTCGTGGGCGTCCACCTTCCGGTTTCAAGCGCCGAGGCGACGGCGAACGGCTTCATCACCGACCCGGGCTCGAACACATCGGTAATGGCGCGGTTACGCAAGCCTTCGCTGTCAATGTTGGCATGGTTGGGGTTGTACGAGGGCTGGTTGACCATGGCCAGTACTTCGCCCGTTTTAACATCCAGCAACACCACGCTACCGGAGCGCGCACCGTGCTTCAGCACGGTACGCTTGAGCTCCCGGTACGCGAGGTATTGCAGGCGGCGATCAATCGTAAGACTGAGGTCATGCCCCGGCTCTGACTCCCGGACCATCTCCACATGCTCAACGGTGCGGCCCAGCCGGTCCCTGATAATGCGCTTCAGCCCGGGCTTACCCTGCAGCCAGTCGTTGTACGCGAGTTCCAGCCCTTCCTGCCCGATATCATCGATGTTGGTAAAGCCGATAACGTGTGACGTGACTTCGCCGGCGGGATAAAAGCGCCGGTATTCCTTTTGCAGGAACACCCCCTGAAGCCTGAGCGACTCGACCTGGGCGGCAACATCCGGATGCAGCCGCCGCCGCAGCCAGACAAATTCACGTGTTGAACGCTGAGTCAGCCGCCGTTCAATTTCGTCCGCATCGACACCGAGCACATCAGCCAGCGGCAAAATATCCTCCGGCGCCTGCAGCAACATTTTGGGATTCACCCAGACCGAATCCACCGGCGTGCTCACCGCCAGCGGCTCGCCATTCCGGTCCAGGATGTTGCCGCGCCGGGTTGGAACCACCACTTCCCGAAGATAGCGGGCTTCACCCTGGTCCTGCAGAAATTCCGTGTCCACTATCTGGAGATTGACAGCGCGCGCCACCAGCGCGACCGAACACAGAAGAAACATCAATAGAAATGCGTAAAGCCTGCTTACCGGCGCCATATTCTGTTCCGCCGGCTTCATGGTTTCTCCACCACAAGAATCACCGATTCTTCGGGAGTCTGCATGCCAAGCTGCTCACGTGCTTTACTTTCAATGTGGCTTGCGTCAGCCAGCCAGGCCTGTTCAAGCTGCAGGCGGCTCCACTCGGCGATATACTCATCGCGCTCATCTTCAAGCAAACCAAGCTGTACCGAAGCCCTGCGGCTTTCGTGACGGGTATAGACCACGCCCAGCGCGCTGCATATGACCGCAGCCAGGGCAATTATCAGAACAATGAGTCGAGCATTCAACCAAGTTTCTCCGCAACCCTCATGACGGCGCTTCGTGCACGGGGATTGACGGAGAGTTCGGTTTCAGAGGCTTTGACAGCTTTACCAACCAGTTTCAGCACAGGTTTAAGATCCGGGTGTTGCGGTATATTCCTTCGGACCTTTCCTGGTCGTACGGCTTCTCTGAACGTCCGCTTGACCAGGCGGTCCTCGAGGGAATGAAAGCTGATCACTACCAGCCGTCCTCCCGGGCGCAACAACCTTATTGCTGAATCCAAACCTTTTTTCAGGTTGGTTAATTCATCATTTATAAAAATTCGGATTGCCTGAAAACACCGTGTTGCTGGATGTTTTTTCTTTTCCCGGCGGCCTATCGTTTCCTCGATCAATCTCGCCAACTGACCCGTCGTTTCAAGCCGCTGCTTATGCCGGGACATCACGATGTTCCTGGCAATCCTGCGCGCATAGCGCTCCTCTCCGAACTCCCAAAACACGCGGGTCAATTCCCGTTCCGGTGCTTCAGCCAACCACTCTTTGGCTGACACACCCTGTAATGGGTCCATACGCATATCCAGTGGACCATCCCCCATAAAGGAGAAACCCCGATCCGGATCGTCCAGTTGCGGTGATGAAACCCCGATGTCAAGCAAAATGCCGTCCAGGCCTTCTTCAACGCCCCATTCACGGACGTAGCGTTCCAAATCTGCAAAATTGCCCCGGACGATCGAGAATCGCGAATCTTCGCTCTGCAATTCCTCTCCGGCGGCTATCGCCTCCGGGTCCCTGTCCAGGGACAACAAGCAGCCTTTCCCGGACAAGCGGGCTAAAATCGCCCGGCTATGTCCACCTCGGCCAAAGGTACCGTCGACGTATTTTCCGTCGGGCCGGATGCTGAGAGCTTCCAACACTTCTTCCCGTAAAACCGGCTGGTGTTGGTAATCTCCCATCTACTCCGTACTGCACCTCTGGCTCTCTTGCACCCGCCTACAACACCAGGCGGGTCATTTCTTCCGACACAGTTTCGTCAAGACTGCGCTCTTCTTCTGCCCGTTTCTGATTCAGAACAGTTTCATTCCAAATCTCGAAGCGGTTACCCATTCCAAGCAGCACGACCCGTTTCTCCAGTCCTGCCACCTGCCGCAGCGTCTGCGGTATCTGAATCCGGCCGTTTGCGTCCGGTTCAATCGCACTGGCACTCCCCACCAGTCTTCTCTGAAGGCTGCGGTGACCCGGATTGAATGTACTTAAACCGGTCACTTCGTCACGCACCCTTTCCCATTCCTGTTCCGGGTAGAGATACAAAGACCCCGAATCGAACGCACTGTAGGTGAGCACCAACCGGCTGCTGCTGAGATCCTGGATCGAATCCCGGTAGCGCATTGGTATTGCCAGACGCCCTTTGACGTCCAGGTTGATTGCGGTTTCACCAAAAAACACTGCATCCCCACTACATTGACACTATTTACCACAAATTCCCACTAAAGTGCACGATAGTGATTTGAAATGCGAATGTCAAGCACTACAACAACTTAGATATCAATCCGTATTACATTGAAGTGGAATCAGGTGGCGCCCTGCAGTCAGAAAAAGGGCAATTCAGTGAACTGACGGTAGAAACAACGCGCAGCGTTTGCGGGTGCGGGAGTGATTTTAAGGGGGAGCCGGCCGGTAAGCCGGGTTCTGTCGTGGGCAATCATTCATCTGGGACCGCCGTCACCGGCGGCCTCAAGCAACCTACCCGAAAGCACCGCGGGCCGCGGCATTGCTTTCCTATTTGGTCTTGCTCCAGGTGGGGTTTACCTTGCCGCAGCGTGTTACCACCTGCGCGGTGCGCTCTTACCGCACCATTTCACCCTTACCCCGGCGCCAGCGAGGCCGACGCGGGGCGGTATCTTTTCTGTTGCACTTTCCGTAGGCTCACGCCCCCCAGGGATTACCTGGCACCCTGCCCTATGGAGCCCGGACTTTCCTCCCCGCAACAGACCTAAGTCCGATACAGGGCGATTGCCTGGCCGACTCCCAACCCTATTTTCCTCCAATAAGGCGCGGAATCATAGCCCGGAATCACTCTCCGGCCTTTGCAGCATCGGCCTGCTCAAGCGCCTTGTAAACGTCACGGCGCGACACCCCATGCAGATTTGCAGCGGCCCGGGCCGCCTGGCTGGCCGGTAAATACGCAAGTAAAGCCTGCGCCAGGCGCAGTGCTTCAGCGAATGATTCGTCACCTGCCGGGTCACAACCGGCAACCACCAGCACGAACTCCCCCTTGCGCTGGTTCGGGTCCTGCTCGATCCGCTCAATGACGGCCGGGAGCGGGCCCCGCAATACCGTCTCGAACTGCTTGGTCATCTCGCGGCAAACAGCAATCTGCCGGTCCCGGCCAAATACCCCGGACAGGTCGGCCAGGCTCTGCTGAATGCGATGACTCGATTCAAAAAACACCAGTGTTCGTGACTCCTGTTTCAGTTCGGAGAGGCGTTTTAGCCGGGCTGCTGCCCGCTGGGGCAAAAACCCCTCGAACGCGAATCGGTCGGTTGCCAGGCCGCTGATTGACAAGGCAGCGGTGATGGCGCTCGCACCGGGAACTGCGACGATCTCGATGCCGGCATCTGCGGCCAACCGGACAAAACGGAAGCCCGGGTCGGACAGCAGGGGCGTTCCGGCATCGGACACCAACGCGACTGACTCGCCCCCAAGAAGGCGCTCCACCAGTTGGGGCGCCCGACGTTCTTCATTGTGTTCCTGCAAAGAGACCAGGGGCCTGTCCAATCCGTGGCGTGACATCAGAACCCTCGTGTGGCGCGTATCTTCGGCGGCAATGACATCAACGGCAGCGAGAACCTGAAGTGCCCGCAGCGTAATGTCCTGCAGGTTGCCGATTGGCGTTGCTACCACATAGAGCCGGGCCTCATTCATACGAACATATTATGGATCAAAGATACGTCTATTGCGGTATCATTTTGCTGTGATGTCCCAAGCCAGAACAAAAACCCGACTTCCGATTCACCCGGGTTTGCGCCGCCTCCCGGGTGTTCTACCCGCCAGAGTACTTATGATTCTGATCGTGCTTGCACTCTCTGCCTGTGCATCGAGCGGCCCGTCACGGGCGCCGGAACAGGTAGATCGGATGACGCCCGAGACCCTGATCGAACAGGGCCGTTACGAACAGGCCGCGCAGGCCTGGCAACAGGCGGCTCTCGATGCGAGCCCTGAACGTGCCGCAAACTTGCGGATTCGGGCTGCAGATGCATGGCTGCTGGCGGGAAAACCCGACCTTGCGGAAAGTGCCCTGCGCTGGATTGACCGGCAGGAACTCTCGGTACAGGACGAATCCAGGCTGGATCTTGTACTGGCCGGCCTGGCCCTGGAGAACGGCATGCCGGGTGAAGCTGAAACGCTTTTGCAGCAGGCCCGAACACAACTGCCTGCCGATGTCTTGAATCGGTACGAGAGTCTTTACGCGAAAGTTCTACAGCAGCTTTCCAGTCCCGGCTCCCGCGATCTTGCCAGCGCCAAGAATCTCAGTGACCAGATGCGATTCTATGAGCCTGAATCTTCGCTTCGACTGGTCCGTGCACTGGAAAGGGTATCTTCCGGTGAACTGGCCATTCGCGCCGAGAATCCGAGGAGTGAGCGGCAGTTCGCCGGCTGGCTTGACCTCACGCTGACGATCCGCCGCAATCTCGCCGATCCTGAGGGAGTAACAAATGCGGTTGCAGCCTGGAAGGCACGCCATCCTTACCACTTGCTGACAGACCAACAAGCACTCGACACCTGGCTTCAATATCGCCAGCAGTTTGCGCCACCGCGCCGGGTAGCGTTACTGCTGCCGGACTCAGGCCGGCTGAGTGCCGCCGGCGCTGCGATTCGGGACGGAGTGCTTAGCGCCTACCTGGACAACCCGGGCGGGGCTGAAATTCAGTTTTTCGGAACCGGCGACGATCAGCAATCGGTCATCTCAGCTTACTTCAATGCGCTTGATGCGGGGGTTGACTGGATCATCGGTCCGCTGGAAAAAGAGTCTGTGGAAGCTTTACTCGGACTTGCCGGGCTCTCTACCCCGGTACTCGCCCTGAATCAACTGCCGCAAAATTATGTTCCACCGCCGGGCATGACCGGCCAGATCATGGGAATTTCGCTGTCTCAGGACGCAGAAGCTGCCGCCGTGGCGTCCCATGCCGCAAGGGCCGGCTACAAAAGCGCGTTGGTTATCGCTCCGGAGAGCCCATGGGGAGAAAGGATGGCGCTGGCTTTCGAATCGGAATTCCTACAGGAAGATCGGCAGATCGTGGCTGCGGCACGCTACGTTGAATCGCAAAATGACCACAGTGCCAATCTGGAGCGCCTGTTGAAAATTGACGAAAGCAAAGCCCGTAAGCGGGCCCTCGAGAATACCCTGAGGATGCCGATTGAATTCGAGCCGGTCCTGCGGAACGACGCAGACATTATTTTCCTGGCGGCGAACCCCGGCCAGGCCAAGCTGATCCGCCCGCAGCTCAAATTTCTCGATGCCGGTGACATTCCGGTTTACGCCACTGCCCGGATTTATGCCGGGCAGCCGGACCCGCTGCAAAACCAGGATCTTAACGGGGTCCGATTCACGGCGACTCCCTGGCAACTGGAACACCCCAGACAAGAAGACATTCCAGATCTCCACAGCATCAGGCGCGGCAGCCTCTCTTCATTGTATGCACTGGGCCAGGACGCATGGAATCTTCTGACCTGGTTGGAACTGATGCAGAAAGACCCGGATTTCCGGTACTTCGGACAGTCAGGTACCTATTGGTCGGCCGGCGGCCTTGATTTTCAGCGTGAACCGGCCTGGGCGGAGTTCAGCCGGGGACGGCCGGCGGCGCTACTGGAAACTGAAAAGCCGGCGCACCCGTAATCCGGGGTGGTGACCGCACGCCAACGCGGCGATTATTGGGAAAAAATCGCAGAATCCTTCCTGAATTGTCGCGGCCTGAAAACGATCGAAAGGAATTACCTGTCCCGTTTTGGCGAAATCGACCTGGTGATGCTGGACGGCGAGACCGTCGTTTTTGCGGAGGTCCGCTACCGTGCCAACACCCGCCACGGCAGCGGCGCCGACAGCGTGACCCACGCCAAGCAACGCCGGATAATCAGCGCTGCGCGCCGGTTCATCCAGTGTCACCCCGAAACCAGCACGCGTCCCTGCAGGTTCGACGTGCTGTCCATCGGAGTTGAAAACGGCGATACCCGCGTGAACTGGATACAAGACGCCTTCAACACGGGCTGAGGCGCCGCCGCACGGCAGAATCAGATAAACCGTGCCGCTGCTGCGAGAATCACCATGGCGAAGACCGCAGCGATGACGTCGTCCAGCATGATACCCAAACCACCACCGAAGCGTTTTTCCAACTGTCGGATCGGCCAGGGCTTCACAATGTCGAAGAAGCGGAACAACAGAAAAGCGGCTAGCCACCAGCCCCAGGACATCGGCAGGAATGCCACGGTCAGCCAGTAAGCGACCATTTCGTCCCAGACAATACCGCCGGGATCGTGGCGCCCAAGGCGTTTACTGCTCACGCCACAAATGTGGATTCCCGCCAAAAAAGTACTGGCTAGCACAATCCAGAACACTGTCTCCGGCAGAATTTTCAGAACCAGCGCAAAGGGGATGGCGGCCACCGTGCCCATCGTTCCGGGGGCATGACGGAAAAGCCCGGACCCAAATCCAAACGCCAGGAAACCGGCCGGTGTGCTCAGCGCGACTCGCCGGACCAAAGGATCCTGATCAATCAGTTTTTTCATTTCTCCCCGTTCCCGGGATTCTCAAAATGCCTGTAGCCGGCCATCGCTGGCCTGTACGATTTACCGTCGGCGGTTTTGAATTCCATTTCCCGGCCGGGTGTGATCTCACCAATGATCGTCAACTCAACCCCGGCTGCGACAGAGAGTTCCATCAGTTCGGTTTTTGACCCGGCCGGAACGGTAAAACACAGCTCGTAGTCATCCCCGCCCGCAAGTTGCAGCGGCCAGCGCTCGGAACCGGCCATCGAACGAAGACTGTCCGGACAAGGCAAAGTGTCCAGGTCGATGACGGCCCCAACGCCTGACTGCTCCAGTATGTGCCCAAGGTCAGCGGCCAGGCCGTCAGAAATATCGATACAGGCAGTCGCCAATCCGGGCAGCATTCGGCCGAGCGCAAGCCGCGGAACCGGAAAATTCAGGGCGGCCAGATCAGCGGTTCCGGGCTGACTGCCCTCCTGGAGACGCTTCAGCGCGTACGCGGCGGCGCCCGGGCGGCCAGAGACAACGACAAGGTCGCCCGCCACCGCTGTCGAACGCAGCAGGGACTGGCCTTTTGCAACCAGGCCAAGCGCAGTGACGGTAATGCTCAGCGGCCCCGATGTGACATCCCCGCCTGCCAGTTCGACCGCAGCGTCCGATGCCAACTTTGCCATGCCGCCGGCAAATGATTCAATCCAATCAGGGTTATCGAACGGCAAGGTCAGAGCCATGAAAAACCAGGCAGGTTGCGCACCCATGGCCGCAAGATCGCTCAAATTGACCGCAAGCGCTTTGTATCCGATGGCGTCAGGTCGGGTTGGCAAGGGAAAATGTACGCCGGCGACCAGGGTGTCGGTGCAGACGACGAGTTCCCGGCCGGAAGGGACAGACAGGACTGCGCCGTCATCGCCAATTCCGACCACGCTCTGCGCGGCCTCATCCCCGGGACGGGCGCAGATGATTTCCCTGAGGCTGTTGATCAGGTCAAATTCAGACATCTATCGCATCGGGCCGCCAGGCTCTGGCTGCCTTGTCCAGGACGGCGTTGACATACGCATGACCCTGCTCCGAGCCGAAACGGTGCGCCAGGTCGACGCATTCATCAACCACAACCCGAAACGGTTGTTCAGGGCAGTTCAGCAATTCAAAGGCCCCGATTCGCAGCACCACCTGTTCCATCAGATCAACCTGCTCGAAAGGCCGGTCCAGAAAAGGCTGCAGTTGCTCATCCAAAACCTTCTGTCCAGCACTGACACCGCGCACCAGCGACTCGAAATGCTCTTCGTCAACGCCCGTCATTTCCTGTGCTGCACGAAATTGTTTGAGAATATCACCCGCGTCCTGACCGGTAATCTGCCACTGGTAGATGGCCTGCAGTGCTCTTCGGCGCGCACGGCGGCGCGGTTCGAACCGGCTTTCCTTACTCATCAGTCAGGGTATCCAGATGGCCATCCAGCGCGCGCAGCGTCCGGACCATTTCCATGGCTGTCATAGCTGCATCAAAGCCCTTATTTCCCTCACCGGTGCCGGCCCGCTCCAGCGCCTGTTCGACCGTGTCCGTGGTCAGTACGCCAAAAGTAACCGGGATACCGTAATCAAGGGCAACGCGGGTCAGTCCGCTTGCGCATTCGCCGGCCACGAAATCGAAATGCGGGGTCCCGCCCCGAATAACGGCGCCGAGGGCGATCACGGCGTCATAAGCCCCTGAAGCGGCCAACTGGCTGGCTACCAACGGGATCTCGAATGCGCCGGGAACCCAAACCAGTACTTGCCGGGAGGCATCAATGCCTTTGCAGGTCATGGCATCCCGGGCTCCAGAGAGCAGCTGGTCCACTATGAATTGGTTAAACCGGCCCGCTACGACAGCCAGCCTGACGTCGGTGACCGCATCATTCGGCTGGATCTCTTTCATCGCTCGGCCTTTTCGGGGAATGTGTCGATATAGGCTTCGACCTCCAGACCGAAGCCCGCAAGCCCGGTCAGTTTCCAGGGCGCGCTCAGAACGCGCATTTTTCTTACACCCAGATCGGCGATTATCTGCGCACCGATTCCGTAAGTCCTGAGCTCCCTGGAATTCCTGTTGTCCCCGTTGGGCTCGAACGCTGGCGCCGGTTTTTGTTGTATCTGGCGCAGGATCTCGTCGTCGTCCTTATCCGCACCCAGAACCAGGACCAGGCCGCTCCCGGCTGCATCGATCTGGGCCAGTGCGGTACGCAGCGGCATGCCGAAATCAGAGCGGTGAATCGACAGTACGTCGCTCAGCGGGTTCTGCACGTGGACCCTGACCAGGAATGGTTCGTCAGGGCATGCTTCGCCTCGAATCAGCGCCAGGTGCAGGCGGTCTTCAATCTGGTCCCGGTAGGTGTGTAGCGTGAAAGAACCGTAGTCCGTATCCACCTGGTGCGTCGAGATATGATCAATCGACTTCTCCGTCTGCATTCGATAATGGATCAGGTCGGCAATCGTGCCGATTTTCAGCTCGTGAACCCGTGCGAATTCTTCCAGTTCCGGCCGTCTGGCCATGCTGCCGTCTTCATTCAGAATTTCAACCAGCACAGCCGCCGGTTCGAGACCGGCGAGCATGGCCATGTCAACGCTGGCCTCGGTGTGCCCGGCACGCGCGAGAACGCCTCCGGGTTGGGCCATCAGAGGAAACACGTGTCCGGGTTGCGAGATATCGGCAGGGCTGGCGTCGGGTTTGACCGCTGTGCGGATGGTGTGAGCCCGGTCATACGCGGAAATACCGGTGGTGACGCCTTCCGCCGCTTCGATGGAAACGGTGAAATTGGTCGAAAAACGTGCCTGGTTCTTGCTCACCATGAGTGGCAACTGAAGTTGGCGGCAGCGCTCCCGGGTCAGCGGCAGGCAAATCAGGCCGCGCCCGAACCGCGCCATGAAATTGATATCTTCGGGCCGGACCTTGGATGCGGCCATCACCAGGTCCCCCTCGTTCTCGCGGTCCTCGTCGTCCATCATGACGATCATGCGCCCGGCGCGCAGATCCTCCAGCAGTTCCGGGATCGTATTGACTTTCGATTTACCTGGCATGGCTTATTCCTCGGGCTGTTGCCGCTCCTCGAGGTCCGGATCCAGCAGCCGCTCGAGATATCGGGCGATCAGGTCGACTTCGAGATTGACCTCATCCCCCGGGGCGAGGTTTCCCAACGTGGTGATTTCAAGCGTATGGGGAATCAGGCATACAGTGAATGTCCGGCCATCCACTTCATTGACTGTCAAGCTGACTCCATCGAGGCAAACAGAACCTTTCTTCGCCACATAACGCGCGAGGCTGGCAGGAACTTCAAATTCAAAGCGCTCTGCACGGGCGTCTTCATTGCGGGAGATCAGCCGGGCCTTGCCGTCGACGTGGCCGGTGACCATGTGGCCGCCCAACCGGGCCTTCACGCCCAGCGCCAGTTCAAGATTCAGTCGCTGCCCCTCCCTGAGCTGTCCCAGCGTGGTCAGCGCAAGCGTTTCGGTGGAGACGTCTGCAAAAAAACCGGACGCATCCGGTTCGAGCATCGTGAGGCAAGCGCCGGAAACAGAAATGCTGTCACCGGCCCGCAACGTCTCGAGGTTCAAATCACTGCAACTGATGTGTAAACGGCAGTCGCCGCCCATGGAGACTTTCTGTTCGAGCTTTCCTGTAGTTTCAACGATACCGGTAAACATTTTTTAAGACCTGAATTCGGGCTGTAACCGGTATCTCAAGTCGTTTCCGAGATGAGATACCTCCAATACTTTAAAGTGCGCTCTATCGGCCATGGATTCAAGCGGGCCGAGCGCAAAAGGACCTGGTCCGCCATCACCCAGCAGCACGGGCGCCTGGTAAATCAAAATTTCATCGACCAGGCGCTCATTGTACAGTGACCCGCACAGACGGGAGCCCGCCTCGACCTGGACTTCGTTCACTTCGCGTTCAGCCAATGCGTTGAACAAAGCCCGTAAATTGACCCGGCCGTCTTTCGCCGGAAGACCAAGGCACTCTGCTTTTGATGAGGTCAGAGCGGCCGGTACCGAAATGGAGCGGTCTCCGGCGATCAGCACATCGCCCTGACCCGCCACGATCCGGCTGTCCGGAGGCGTTCGCCACTGACGGTCAACGACCACCCGCAATGGCTGAACAACAGGCTGGTCCACACGGGCGTTCATCGACGGATTATCTGCCAGGACTGTCCCTATGCCGGTCAGGATGGCCGATGAGCGGGCCCGCCAGCGCTGGACATCTGCGCGCGAAGCCTCGCCGCTGATCCACTGGCTTTCGCCAGTGCGCAGGGCCGTCCGGCCGTCCAGGCTGATCGCGGTTTTGACCCTGATCCAGGGCCGCCCGCTCTTCATTCGGGAGCTGAACCCCACGTTCAGGGTCTCCGCCTCCTCCGCCATCAACCCGGATTCAACCGTCACGCCGGCGTCCCGCAGGTATTTCATCCCGCCGCCGTTTACGGCCGGATTTGGGTCCTGGGCCGCTACTATGACTCGAGCTACCCGGGCCTCGATCAGTGCCTTCGCGCAGGGCGGAGTCCGGCCGTGGATGCTGCAGGGCTCCAGCGTTACATAGACGGTAGATCCGGCAACGGAGCTGTCCGCGTCCCGCATTGCGGCTATTTCCGCGTGCGCACCACCCGCACGCCGGTGCCAGCCGTTGCCAATGACGCGCTCGTCATGGGCCAGGACACATCCGACTCTCGGATTGGGGTCCGTTGTATACAGCCCTTTCCGCGCCAGCCGCAGAGCGGCCGCCATGCACTCGTGGTCGAACCGTGTAAACCTCACTTCCTGGGCCGTTTACCGGGCTTTCCGCCGGCATCCAGCAGCGAAATCTGTCGCCGGTCGCCATCTGCCGGAGAGTCCCGCTCCAGGTTCTCGATCACGTCCCGGAAGGCCTGCACATCCTCGAAGCGTTTGTAAACCGAGGCAAAACGAACGTAGGCAACCTGATCCAGCTTGCTCAGTTCGCGCATGACCCACTCGCCGAGCAGTGAGCTTGGAATTTCAGAATCCTCGACACTGGATATTTCCCGCAACAGGGAACGTATGGCTCGCTCAACCTCACGGGTTTCCACCGGCCGCTTTTCCAGCGCGCGCAACATGCCGGCGCGTAGCTTTTTCTCTGAAAAAGCTTCCCTGGCGCCTCCGGCCTTGATGATTCGCGGTGCTTTCAGCTCCGGGCCTTCATAGGTGTTGAACCGCGACCCACAGCTTTCACACTGCCGGCGCCGGCGTATCTGCATGCCGTCACGTGTCAGGCGCGAATCAACCACCCGGGTGTCCTCATGCCTGCAGAACGGGCACCACATTCAGGAGTAAACCGGGTGCTGGCTGCACAGTGCCAGGGCGCCGTCTTTCGCCCTTTGCTCAACTTCGGCGTCACCGACGTTATCCAGAACGTCGCAGATGATCGACGCCAATTGCTCGCAGTCCGCTACGTTGAAACCACGCGTAGTGATTGCCGGGGTTCCGATACGCAACCCGCTCGTTACGAACGGCGAACGCGGCTCGCCCGGCACGGTATTCTTGTTGACCGTGATGAAGGCACGACCGAGAGATTCCTCTGCGTCCTTACCGGTAAATTCCTTTCCGATCAGGTCGACCAGGAACAGGTGATTGTCGGTACCGCCGGAGACTATCCGGTATCCCCGCGTCATCAAGACGGCAGCCATGGCCCGGGCGTTGTCGATCACGTCCCGCTGATAGACCTTGAAATCGGGATCGAGAGCTTCTTTGAACGCAACCGCTTTCGCCGCGATCGTATGCATCTGGGGGCCGCCCTGGGTTCCTGGAAATACAACCGAATTGAGGGCTTTTTTCATTTTGTCGTCCGCGTTCGACAAAATGATGCCGCCCCGGGGGCCACGCAGAGTCTTGTGCGTTGTCGATGTCACCACGTGTGCGTGTGGCAGCGGGTTGGGATACACGCCGGCAGCGATCAGGCCGGCCACGTGAGCCATGTCCACCAGGAACCATGCACCGACCCGGTCGGCAATCTCCCGCATACGCGCCCAGTCGACACGCCGCGAATAGGCTGAAAAGCCGCCGATCAACATCTTGGGGTTATGTTCCTGTGCCAATGAGTCGATCAGATCGTAGTCGATCATGCCGGTATCTGTATTGATTCCGTACTGAACTGCGTTGAAAAGCTTTCCAGAAAAGTTCACCGGACTGCCGTGAGTCAGGTGTCCGCCTTCGTTCAGGCTCATACCCAGGATGGTATCGCCCGGGTCCAACAGGGCGTGGTAGACCGCAGCGTTGGCCTGTGAGCCCGAGTGGGGCTGCACGTTGGCGTAATTGGCGCCGAACAACTCCATGGCTCGGTCGACGGCCAGGCGTTCGGCAATATCGACGTATTCGCAACCGCCGTAGTACCGCTTCCCGGGGTAACCTTCTGCATATTTGTTGGTCAGCACAGAACCCTGCACTTCGAGAACTCTGGGGCTGGCGTAGTTTTCTGAAGCGATAAGCTCCACGTGCTCTTCCTGCCTGACCCGTTCTGCCGCGATGGCATCGGCCAGTTCATCATCAAATCCGCGTACGCGGAAGCTCTGGTCAAACATTCCTGGTCCCGTATCCTGTGTTGGAAAGCTGATTGGAAAGGTTTCAAAAATTCAGCGGATTATTCTACCATTTTTAAAGCAATAATCGTGCATAACCACGTCTGGACCCGGAGACGGCCTTCACGCATAATCTGGCTCCAGATCACTCATCGACCTGCCGGGCGAATCCATGTCTCAATTCATCTACACAATGATCGGGGTAAGCAAAATCGTGCCCCCCAACCGGACCATCATCAAGGACATTTCACTGTCCTTCTTTCCTGGCGCAAAGATTGGCCTGCTGGGCCTGAACGGGGCCGGCAAGTCGACCGTGCTGCGGATCATGGCGGGCGTCGATACCGAATTCGAAGGCGAAGCCAGGCCGCAACCCGGGATCCGGATCGGGTACCTGCCGCAGGAGCCGGAACTGGACAACAGCAAGACGGTCAGGGAGATCGTCGAGGAGGGCGTGGCCGAAGTGCGTGACCTGCTGACACGTTTCGATGAAATCAGCATGAAATTCGCAGAACCGATGGAGGATGATGCGATGAATGCCCTGCTGGCCGAGCAGGCTGAATTGCAGGAGGCCATCGAAGTCTCCAATGGCTGGGAGCTGGATCGCACGCTTGAGGTAGCGGCCGACGCGTTGCGCCTGCCTGAATGGGATGCTTCAATTTCGCACCTGTCCGGCGGCGAGCGCAGGAGGGTTGCTTTGTGCAGGCTGCTGCTTGCCAGTCCCGACATGCTGCTGCTGGACGAACCCACCAACCATCTCGATGCAGAGTCGGTCGGATGGCTGGAGCGCTTCCTGACCGAATTTTCCGGCACCGTCGTTGCGATCACGCACGACCGCTATTTTCTCGACAACGCCGCGCAGTGGATCCTGGAACTGGACCGCGGTTACGGCATTCCCTGGAAAGGCAATTATTCGTCCTGGCTGGAGCAGAAGGAACAGCGCCTGAAACAGGAAGACAGCCGCGAGCAGGCGCGCAAGCGCTCCATCCATGCTGAGCTGGAATGGGTCCGGTCCAATCCAAAAGGACGGCGGGCAAAGAGCAAGGCCCGCCTGCAGCGGTTTGAGGAGCTGACTTCCCAGGAACATCAAAAACGCAATGAAACCCACGAGCTTTTCATACCGCCGGGCCCGCGCCTGGGCAACCAGGTCATCGAGGCGCAGAACATCAGCAAAGGGTTTGGCGACCGCCTGCTGATCGATGATTTGAGCTTCAACATCCCCCCAGGCGCCATAGTGGGCGTTATTGGCGGAAACGGCGCCGGCAAATCGACTCTATTCCGCATGCTCACCGGTGAAGAACAGCCGGACTCGGGCCAGATCATCATTGGCCCAACGGTTGATCTCGCCTATGTCGACCAGAGCCGCGACAGCCTCGACGGCGAACGCAGCGTATGGGAGGAAATTGCCGACGGCGAGGAACTGATCCAGGTTGGTAACTACAAAACCCAGTCCCGCGCCTATGTGGGGCGTTTTAATTTCCGTGGTTCCGACCAGCAGAAACGGGTCATGGACCTGTCAGGCGGTGAACGCAACCGGGTTCACCTGGCCAAGCTTCTGAAGTCGGGCGGCAATGTGCTGTTGCTCGACGAGCCGACCAACGACCTCGATGTTGAGACCTTGCGTGCTCTGGAAGAGGCTTTACTCGAATTTCCAGGCTGCGCGGTCGTGATCTCCCATGACCGTTGGTTTCTTGATCGCATCGCAACCCACATGCTGGCTTTTGAAGGCGACAGCCAGGTCGAGTGGTTCGAGGGAAATTATTCAGAGTACGAGGCGGACCTGAAAAGGCGCATCGGAGCGGACGCGGATACACCGCATCGAGTCAAATATCGGCCGCTATCCGGTTAACTGCAGTTCTCGGGCAAAACCTGGAACCTGCAGATCGGCCGGGGCCGGCTCGAACGGCCGGGGTTGATAATTCAGTTTTTCTCTCAGTTCAGAGTCATCGAATACCATGTCTCTTCCCTGTCGGCGAACCATCTCCGGATTCAGACCTTTGAATCCCGGCACCAACGAGGCAAGGCTTGCCGCGAAACTGAACAAACGCGGATTGAGCTTTAATATGGAAACGTCTTTTCCACCTGCCGCAGCCGTTTTTTCCATCATTTTGCAGTAGCTTAGAGTGCTGCCGCCGCAGGCGACGCTTTCCAAACTGAGCGCCGTTTCACTTGACAGACAGGCTAGCGCAAGCGCCGCCAGATCGTCTGCATGAACCGGCTGGCGTAAACCCCCTGCCGACGAGGATACTGGAATAAAACCGAAGCGCCGCCCAAAAGCCGCCAGCAGGCTGATGTTTCGGTCCAGCCCGCAGCCGTAAATCATCGTGGGCCGAATCAATGCCAGTGCGATACCCTGTATGTCGCAGGTTGCGCGCAGTAGCCGCTCGTGAGCGAGTATTTCTGCCATCTGACGGCTTTCTTCAGGATTGTCTGAACGGGCTTTGGTCAGGACACTGCTTGTGCTGAACGCGACAACGCGCTGCAGGCCCGAAGTCTGCTCGGCCAGCGTGCGCGCAAGCTCAAGCGGCCCACAGGAAACGAGGCAACAGGCCGGGGCCAATGCCTTATCAGACCTCAACCAACGAACGCTCTCCGATATGTCGACCGGTGACGCCGGCGCATTCCGGCTGAGCGCAAGAACTCTGAATCCCGCGGCCTGCAGTCTGGGCAACAGGAACACACCCAGTTGACTGCTTGCTCCGGTGACAATCACCCGATCCCGGCGGCCGGTATTCAGCGCCGTATCCATACCAGCGGGAGTGTTACGACAAAGCGCAGCCAGATACCTGCGAGCACCAGCCAGCGAAGCAGCAAAAAAGTCTGCCCGGCCTGGAATTTTTTGAAAAAACGCTGCATCCCCAGATGTTTCTGCCAATGCACCCAGACCGGCCGCCCGCTGCTTGAGACTCCCTGGGCATGAAAGACCTGTGCTGCCGGAACGAACAGGCAATGACGGCCCTTCTGCCGCAGCCGGTACATCAGGTCGAGGTCTTCGCAATGAAGGCCGTAATCCCCGTCCATGCCGCCGACGCTCAAAAAGTCAGACACCCTCAGCAGCATGCAGGCACCCGATACGGCCTCAGCGGTGGCTGTTTCCGCGGGTAGCCGGTCCATCATTTCCACCCCGCTGAAGAAAGGAAACCACCGGGCCAGCCGCCACAATCCGGAAAACGTCAGAAAGGCGGAGCCCGGGCCCGGAAACCGGCGCAAGGTTCCGCGCATGGGCTGGTGCTCACGATTCACGACCATCGGCCCGGCCAGGCCGGCCTGTTCGTCCTGTTCCAGCGCTTCAATCATCGCGGCCAGAGAACCGGGCAACATTTCACAATCCGGATTCAGGATGAGCAGGTAACGCCCGCGCAGCTCGCGCAAACGGGCGGCTTCATTGATGGCGCTGGCGAAACCCAGGTTCTGGTCATTAGCCAGCACGGCCAGGTTGTCCAGCGGCCCGAGGGATTCCAGCAGCCGGCTGATACTGCCGTCAGTCGAGGCATTATCCGCAACCGTGATGTTGACCGGTTGCTGTTGCGCCAGGATGGATTGAATACAGCGAACCAGTGCGGATCCAGCGTTGAAATTAACCACGATGACTTCCACCGCCGGTTTGACTCCGGCTTCCTGCATCAGCTTTTACCCAGCAGACGGCTCCACCAGCGAGCTGCGCTTTTGCTTTTTTGCAACGCTGCCTTCAGTTCCGCCAGTTCCCGCTCTTTTTTCGCAAGGATTTCGCCAGCAGCCATATTCTTACGAATCTCGTGATAGTAATGCTCGTACACCGATTCGGCAGCATCATCGAACAAGCTCAGGCCCGGCCGTATCGAGGGCAGTAAGTCCTCGGCCGCAGCGCATACCGCAATGAAATAAACCGGGTCGTGGCGGGGAGAGGCGTACTTTTCAATCTGCCCGCCGTCCTCCTGGTGAAAGCCGACGCCGGGATTCTCGCTGAGCGACCAGATGGCCGACTGGAAAAGCAGTTTTTGGCCCCAAAGACGGTACGCCGGAAAATGCGTCTGCAAAAGCGCCTCGAATTCGT
Source organism: Lysobacterales bacterium (assembly GCA_013001885.1). Lineage (GTDB taxonomy): Bacteria > Pseudomonadota > Gammaproteobacteria > Xanthomonadales > SZUA-36 > JAHEFT01. The sequence goes on along the minus strand of JABDLD010000033.1, from coordinate 57,092 downwards.
CCCGGTACAGCTCCCGGACGTGATACTCATTTCGGTTGTTTTGCCGGTCCGTGTACACCGCCCGGTCGGGAGAAGACAGCAACAGGATTCCCTGCGGCCTCAACACCCGCCTGAACTCATTCATCAAACCCTGGTGGTCCTCGAGATGCTCGAGGGTCTCGAATGAGACGATGCAATCGAATTGCTCGTCTGCAAACGGCAAAGACAGGCAGTCGGCCACCTGAAAATCGAGATTTTTCACTCGGTAACGTTTACAGGCATGGTCAATCGCGGAGGGGGACAGATCCACGCCGGTCACCGAAGCGGCCGGTCCCGCCAGTATGGCCGCGCCGTAACCTTCGCCGCAAGCGGCATCCAGAACGTTCAGCCCGGCAACCAGCTCACGAGCGAAGACGTAACGATGCAGATGCTCGTACCAGATTTCCCGCACACACTCGGGGGTAAAGCGTTCACCGGTAAAGTCGAGGGATTGGGACAAGTCGATCTCCGTGGAATGTCCGTGTGGCATAGATTTTAACCCATCGAGACCCCGGCCCGCTCCAATGCTTCCAAAACAAGCGTTCGCCTGGCAAAAAGCGGGTCCGTTTCGATAAATGACTGTACCAGCTGCAGGTAGCCGGGATGGAGGGCTAGCAGCCGCTGCATTGACGACTCGTCGGGCTTCAGCCCGGCAGGGCCGAACGACCGGCCGCCCAGGTGAGCAACGTATACGTCGTCACACAACACGTTACGCATTCCCGCGGCGGCGGCCCGCAGCGAAAAATCGTTCTCCTCGCCGTAGCCCTTGCCGAACTGTTCGGCGTTGAAGACACCGACCCGCTCAATGGCTCTCCGGGATACGGCCATGCAAAAACCTACCGCGGTCGGCAGCTCAGGATACCCGCGGGATCCAGCCTGCGCGATGGCGGCAGCAACTGCATCAACGTCCGGAGGCACCGGGTTGGATTCGCAGAACAGCGGAATGGAGGCAATTTCGCCGTTGTTGGTCCAAGGCGTGGCCGTGGCGATCTCTGAACCGGATGCCAGACATCGCTGCAAGCCTTCCAGCCAGCGAGGCGTGACCAGCGTGTCCGAATTGAGCAACACAACGTCGCCATGCGTTGCGCGCATACCCCGGTTGGCCGTTGCGACGAAACCCAGGTTTTGCTCGTGGCGGGTGAAGGTCCAGCCTGCCGGAGCTTTTTCCCGCCAATCGTCCAGCACCCTTTGCGTTGCCGGATCGGGTGACGCATCGTCAATAATCAAGACTTCCGTGCTCATCGGGGTAGTCGCGAATACGCTTTCCAGGCAGCACGCCAGTTCCTCGGCGGCGTTGTACGCCGGGATCACAACGGAGATTTTTTCGGCTGCGCCGGTCATGCGAAGATTACTCTTGCCCGTTCCAACTGTGAGGCAATCGAATCATTCCCATCTCCCGGGATTCACCCGCTACGCTGAACCGCAGTTCGGCCGTGTCGCACAAGCGGATACCCTGGGAATCCATTGCGTGACCCCGAAGTGAATAGCTGCCTGGCAGCAGAGGCAGTTGGTCAAAACAGATGCGGAAGCGAAAATGGTTTTGATCGAGCTTCTCTGCTTCGATTTCATCGAAATCGGAGGCGACTCCATAGACAGGCGTGCCGTCGGCGCGCATGACGCCAAACAAGGCGACCGGAGGCTGGCCATCCGGAGAGTGCAGCACCAGTTCCGCTCTTAGATCGCCGCCGAACCCGATCACAAGATCCCGCTCCCCTTCCTGATCAGGCAGGGCAAAATCCTTAATTCGATAAAGTCCGCTGTCACCGCTTTGTTCCCTGCGGTGCCGCCTTTCCGCCGAGGTACGCTCCTCGCTGTAGGCCAGGTAAGACTGCGTGACCGGAAACACGTCCCCGATCTCCCGCATGCGGCCGTCGTGCAGCCACAAAGCCTGGCGGCAAAGCTTTTGCACCAGGTACATGCTGTGGGAAACCATCAACAGCGTATTGCCCCGATCGAGAAAAGACTCGATCCAGCGAATGCACTTTTTCTGAAACGCCTCATCACCAACGGCCAGTACCTCGTCAGTGATCAGCAGTTGGGGATCGGAAGCCGCCACGACTGCGAACCCAAGCCGGACCACCATGCCGGACGAGTAGTGCTTGACCGGCTCGTACACGTAATCACCGATATCTGCAAAGGCGAGGATTTCATCCATGTGCGCGTCGAGATGGCTTGCGCTCATGCCCAGCAGTGCAGACTTCATCCTGACGTTATCGATACCGGAAAACTCAGGTTGAAAGCCCGCTCCCAGTTCCAGCAAGGCGGCGATGCGGGCGTTGACCTCTACACTTCCCCGGCTGGGGCTGATCACACCCGTCAGAATCTTGAGCAAGGTCGATTTTCCGGCGCCGTTCTCCCCGATGATTCCAAACGACTGGCCGGCGGTTACTTCCAGGCTGACGTCATGCAGGACCTCTGCCCCCTCGCGTATCCTGCTGCCGGCCATCAGCGAAGCAAACGCCCGCAAGCGCTCCCGCGGCCGGTGCACCCTTGGGTAGAATTTGGATACGCCCCTTATTCTCACCAATGGCTTCATCAGAGAAAATCCTCGAAATGCGCGCTGAACTTGCGGAAGAACCGCAGCGCCGCCCAAAACACGATCACCGTGAGCACAGGCACCACAGCATCGTAAGGGGAGAGGTCATAGTTACCGAGCAACAGGAAATCACGGAGCCGCTCAACGTACCAGGACATCGGGTTGAACTTCATCAGCGTAGCGAACTGTTCCGGCAGCAGGCTCGAGCTATAGAGGATGGGCGTGGTGAAAAACCAGAAGGTCATCAGCGGCGGCAAAATTTGGGAAACGTCCCGGATAAATACCTGCAGGGCACTGAAAAACAGCGCCAGTCCGTTCGCAAACAGGTAGAGCAGTAGCAGCACCGGCAAAGCCGGTATTACGCCGAGCCAATGGATCGGTGTTCCCAGTAACTGCAGAACGACCAGCACGGCCAGGTAGCCTGCCAGGTTCATCAGGAACGTGGCAGTTACTGCAGACAAAGGCAGCAACTCGCTGGGAAAAGCCACTTTGCCGATCAGCGCGGCATTGGCGCTGACACAGTTGGACGAGCGTAAAACCGCTTCGGAAAATGCAGTCCAGGGCCAAAACGCGACCGCAAGATACGGAACAAAGCCGCCGGCGCCGGAATCCGGCACCCTGGCGGTAAAAATCGTCGTGAATACGAAAGCGTAAACAGCCAGAAGAACCAGCGGCTGTAGTATCAGCCAGGCAAAACCCGTCAGGTTCTCGAGATAGTCCGTCCTGATGGCGCGCGAAACCAACTGGCGGAAGACATTATTGGTCAGCAAATTCACCTGTTATGCGACCCGGCGCCTGTCCCTGCGGTTCACTCTGGAAATTCCGGAATCAATTCCAGTTCTTCTCCAAAATACCGTTTAACCATCGCCTCAGCCGCTCCATCAGCCAGTTCGATGGGTTCTGCAATCTGCTGTTTGATATACCGTGCGCGGTATTCCGACAGATACTGCTCCTTTGCCATTTCAGACGCCTGTTCCTTGATTTGCTCAAACGGGATTGGCGCGGAGGGCTTGGCCTGGTTCAGCCGTATTATGTGGTAGCCGTAAGACGTTTTCACCGGCTCCGTGATGTCCCCCGGTTGCTGCAGCGTAAAAGCCGCCTCTTCAAATCGCTTGACCATCTGGCCGCGCTGCATGCCGGGGTAACGGCCGGCGTTGCTGGTTTTCGCGGGGTCTTCAGAATATTCTGTGACGTATCCATCAAACTGCGACGGATCAGTGCGCAAGTCATCATGCAGCCGGGTGGCAAGCGCCAGCGCTTTTTCCTCGGATCGGGTTTCTGAAGAAATCAGGATGTGCGAAACATCGACCCTTTCCGGCATTTTGAACTCATCCGGGTGAGCCAGGTAGTATTCCAGCGCCAGGGCCTCGTAATCAGCCTCCGGCGCGTTTTCAATCAGGTTGCCCACCCACGCTTCCGCCAGCTCCTTTTCGGCCGCAAGCTGCATTCGTTCAGCAATCATGGGTTGCTGGTCAAAACCGGAACGGGAGGCATCAGCGGCGACCAGCTTCAGACGCAGCAGGGACTTTACCAGGTCATCCACCTTCGCTCCGTCACGAATGAAGGCCAGACGGAATTCCGGCGGTATACGGGAAAAGGCGGCGTCGAGCTCACTATGGGTCAGCACGACACTACCCTGGCGGGCAAAAATGTCGTTTGATGAGCTGGCCTTGGTGTCCGTTGACTCTTGCTGGGCAAATATCGCGCTCTGCGTCAGGACGGTCAATATCACCACTAGGGATTTAATGGATCGAATGGTCATTGATTTCCAGGTTATACAAGTTAAAAAATAGGGCGGGATAAAAGAAGGGGCTGCGAATGCAGCCCCTTCCTCATCATCGCCGAAGCTATGATTTCTTTATGGCAAGTACGTTTAGTCGTTAACGCGACGCACGTTGCCCTTGTGGCCGAACAGGCCGCCGTAGAAGGCCTTGATGCCGTCATTGTCCACGAAATCGTTTTCGAATTCGTAAGCGGCAAAGCCAGCAACCGGCAAGCCAACCAGGCCTTCTCTGTCGGTGCGCAGATCGCCGTCACCGTCAACACCCAGGTTGATCTTGCCCCAGCCGTTCTCGAACTCGTCCTGAACGGAAAGCAGCAGGCTGCCGTCAGCACCGAAGTCCGGAGTACCGAAGACTGACCTTTCACCAAAGCGAAGGACGTTGACTTCGTTACACAGCTGGAATACGGTCGACTCCGTGCAAGCGGGCTCGAGGCCGGTGATGCACTCACGCGGCGGAGCCGGTGAAACCTGCGGAGGAATTACGCCGGTGCCCGGACCTTCGGGTACGAACGTCTTCTCTTCGCGATCCCAGGTCTTCAGGGATACGACTTCGCACAGACGGTCGCCGTCGGCACTTTCATCACCAAACAACTGGGTGAAAGGAGCGCGAGGAGTGGTAACGCACACTTCATCGTCACCATCACCTGTGCAAGCTTCTTCATCGATACCCAATGAAACCATCAGGGCTGCGTCAGCGTAGAAAGCCTTGGTCGGGAACGTGATGATCCACTCGGTTCCGGCCGACAGGTCGTCCTCGGTGGTGTACTCGTTCATCAGGTTTTCGTGCATGAACACGGCTGAAACCGCGTCAACGCTGAGGTCATCTTCGTCAGAGTAATCAAGCTGAACTGCAGTATTCTGCGGAACACCAAAGAAGACCCATGCATCAGACTCGCTACCGCTACGCAGTGACGGGAAGATGGTGCCGGGCTCGTAGTGCAGACCGTTGTCAGTCTTGTCGAAGCCCTGAATGGCCTTGGCGTCATAGCTGTACATGGTGCCGTTGGTTGCGTTAACCACCGCAGCGCCGCCGAACAGTCCGCCGCTGGCGCGGTCGGTGTCGGTGCAGGCCTGATCGTCGATCGTGCAATCATCGGTGCCAAAGTTTGCTTCGTCGAACCAGATACCGTTGGTGCCGTTGATCACTTCTGACCATTTGTCGCTGAGTTCCATGCAGTCAGCCGGCTCGCCGGTGCCACCGTCTGAATTGTCATGACGCACGTCATCAGCAGAATCGCCGGTCAGTACGCCCATTTCGATCATTTCAAAATGACCTTCAGCGGCACGCTGGATTGCGGTCGGCCCGCCATCCTCATTGTCACCGGTGTAAGCGAGAGTCAGGAACGGCTGCATGCCGTAGTCCAGACCAGCAGCCTTACCCATACCGTAGAGGTAGGGAACGGTGCAGGAAGAGTCAGGAATAAACAGCGTAGGTGCGTTCTCGCCAGCGGCGATAGAAGCTACCCACACATCGTGTTCCGACATATACAGGTTGAAGTCAAGAACTTCACGTGAATTGAAGCCTTCGAGGAACCGGACCTTGACTGCTTTCGCATTGTTGGTGGTGTTAACCACCGACAGAACGGTCTGGTTGCCATCATTGGCGGTGTAATACGGATAAACGAGAACTTGTCCCAATCCATCCGGATTCAGGTTGACTGCTTGTGCGGTAGCAGCAAGTCCGGCAACACCTGCCAGACCGGCCAATACGGCACATGTCAAATTTTTTCTATTCATTACAACACTCCTAAAGTTGTGTACACAGGGCTTTGCAAAAAAACTGAACTCTCCGATACCCGTCTGATTTTCACAGGCGCGCACGTCGACACTCAGACTATTCGCGGCACAATATTACGATAATAAGGGGGGTAAAGCAACAAAACCCAATGTAAATACAGGCAAGTTTCGGGATTCAGATTTCACTATTTTGGCGGCACATACCACCACTCTCCGCGGGTTTTGACCCAGGTGTCCTGGATGAGGTTGGAACTCTTGAACTCATCGAGACCCGGTACCGGTCTCTGCACGGTAAATCCGACGTTGAAATTGACCAGGCAGCGGTTTTCCGAGCACTCCCGGTCGATGTACTCGGCCGAGGTCCATTTTACGCGTTTGGTCCGTAATTCGATCTCGAAGTCTACGCGCGAGTGTTTTGAGCGGTAACCCGGTGAGTAAAGGCTGTAGGCCGTGTCGAGATCCCGCGAGAGAATGCTGTCCCAGCGCAGCTGCGCCCGCTCCAGCAGCGAGTCTCCGGCGGGACTGGTGCCTGCGCAACCACCGAGCACCAGTGACAACAAGGCCAGCAACGTGAAGCTTACGGCGTGTTTCAGATTTCGCGCCTTGATTATTTCAAAAATTTTCATGCTTTTATCTACAGGTCCTGCCGGGTTTAATTTTCGGGTTCGTTGGCCGATTCATCTTTCTGTTGTTTTTGATACTCGCGGTCGACCGGGTTCAGGCTGCTGATCTTCAACGGCGGTATGCGGGAGAACTCCCGTTCCATGTCCTCGCTGATTTCCTGCAAATCGACAGCCGTTTCGATCACCGTGGGCGTAATCATCACCAGGGTCTCGCTGCGCGAAGTGGCCTTCGTCTTGGATCCGAACAGCGGCCCGATCAGCGGCACCCGGCTCAGGAACGGGACTCCGGAACGCCCTCTTGAATCCTGTTCGGAAATGAGCCCGCCGAGGAAAACGGTCTGGCCGGACTGCACCGCCACCTGGCTGGAGACGGATTTGTTGTTGATAGGCGGGTTGCCGCTGGTCGATATGTCCGGATCACGGGCGCCTGGACGGCTGACGTCCTGGGTAATATCCATGTAGACCAGTCCTCCCGGATTGATTCTCGGCGTAACTGTCAGGGTGACGCCGGTGGATACGTACTGGGCACTGCTGACAACGTTATTGTTCCCCGTCGAGATTGAAGACGACTGCACCGGAACCTGCGTGCCGACGGTAATCGTGGCCGTGGCATTGTTTCTGACCAGCAGCGACGGTGCCGCCAGGGCTCGAACATCGGTTACCTCGTCCAGGGCGGCTATCGTCGCCTGGACAAACGGCATGCCGTTGCTCAGGGGTGTGGCCAGCGTAGTAAGCAAATTGAACCCGCCGGACTCGGCGCTGCCGCTACCGAAAGCGGCACTCTGAACATATTCGCTGATGTCTCCGATACCTGAGGGAATCAGGTCGGGATTGTTTGTCAGGAACCAATTGACACCAAATTGAAGCTCTTCATTCAGCTCCACATCGAGCACCTGCGACTCGATCAGCACCTGCAACGGCTCGATGTCTATGCGTTCGATGGCGGCAAGCACCGCGTTGTATTCGGCCTGGGTGGACTGGATGAGCAACGAGTTGGTCTCGAGTACCGAAGTGATGCGGATGTCACCGGACCCCATGTCCAGCGCTCCCGACTGGACGCCTGACTGCCGGTTTTGTTGCTGCTGCGAGCCCAGGCGGTTTTGATTGAAGTCCGAAACGCTGCCCACGGTCGCGGGCTCCAGCCCCGGCGCCAACGTGCCCCTGGGCGTATTTTGCGTGGGCTGCCCACCTTCGCCACCAAATAGCTGGGTCAGATACCCGGCCAGAATGGGGGCCTCGAGGTTTTTGACCCGGTAAACATATAACTGGGTTCCCGCACCGGCTGCTCCGCGGTCAAGAATTTTGATCCACTCCTCCGCCTTGTAAAGGTAGGACTGCTCAAACGTGATCACCATCACCGAGGCGAGGCGCTCCAGCGGCACAAAACGGAACATCCCGGCCAGCGGCGATTCCGCGTTCGAGCCGAAAATGCCCTCAAGCTCCAGGATGATTGAATCGACGTCTACCGTTTGCAACGGATAAATGCCAACCGACATCCCTTCCAGCCAGTCGACGTCGAAGATCGCCACGGTCTTGAGGTAATTCCTCAATTCTTCCGGCGTGCCGGCCAGGAAAATCATCTGCCGGAATTCATCCGAGTTGATAATTCCACCGTCCCTGACATAGGGCTCCAGTATTTTTGCCATTTCAGGCGCCGATATGTAACGCAACGGCACGGCCCGTACCGAGTAGCCCCGCGCCTGGTCAGCCGCACCGACTTCCGGAAAGAGGTTTCCGCGGATGGCGTCCGAAACGGGCAGGATGTTGTAACGGCCCTCGTTGAACACCATCGTCGCGCCATTCCAGCGCAGCAGCAATTCCAGGATCGGCATCAACTGGTCGCGGTTGATCGGCTTGGAGGTCGAAAAAGTCACTTCACCACTCACACCCGGCCCAATGACGAAAGTCTCCTGCAGCACTTCACCGAGGATCGTGTGAACCACGGACTGGATTGATTCGCCCTCGAAATTGAGCACGATTTCACCGTCCTCTGCGACCACCTCCGGCGCCCGGCGCGCAGCCTCCTGGTTGATGAATTCGCCGGTGCCCTGATAAATTTCAATATCGGTCACGCCCGGATCCACGGTCTGCGGAGCGGTCGTAATCGGCCGCTGCTCCGGCACGTTGCTCGCGGCGGATTTGATCGTTTTACCGGTGCTCATCGGCCTCATCGGAGCACGCGTGGTCGTCGAGCACGCAGCAACGACAAACACGGTCGCCACGATCAATGCCAGCCGCCTGGCCCACTTTGAAGGAGGGTGTGCCGGCCATCGCGACGGGGAGTATCTCCTGTTCCGTGCAAACTGATTAATCGATCTCATGCCCGATATCCTTTTACGAATCGTTTTCATCTGTTTGTTCTTTTTGGCGCGACGACTTTATCATCGACTGTATCGCTGACCGGTAATCCTGCGGCTTCTCTTCGCCGTCCTGCTTTTCTTCCGCAGCGCGCCTGAGTTCCTCTCTGCGTTCCGCAATGCGCTGGCGGATTTCTTCCGCACGGGAGAGAGGCTGGTCGCTTTGGGCGTCACCGGCATCGGCCGACTGTTCCGCTTCATCATCTTTCGCCACCTCCATTTTGGGTGGCTCTGCGATTTTGGCGTCATGCACCTGGAGCTTCAGCAGTTTCTCCTCGCCCGCACCTGATGATAACGTGATTTGCCTCGGTTCGATCCGGCTCACCTGCCAGGTGCCGTAATTTCCCTCGAGCGGTTTGCCCTCAAAAGCGACCAGTGACTCGGAACTGTCCTTGCTCTTGAGCGTCACCATGCGGATCGAAGGCGTAATAACCACGCCGGCCAGTTCCAGCTCAGGCGCATCGACCTCTTCTTCGGCCAGTTCGTCGCCCTCGCCCTCGCCTTCATCCAGACCCTCGAGTTGCGGCTGGCGGCCTTCATTGAACACCGGGCGTTCCGTTATGACCGCGTACCTGTCGAGGGGTTCAGCTTCTCCCAGCTGGGGCACTTCCAGCACCAGATCGGCGGACTGGCCGTCCCCGCCCGTGCCCGGCGTTGAGGGCGGCAAAGACCGTAACACGCCAAGCACAACCGCAATCAACAGCAGAAAACCGCAGGCGGAAGCAAGGACCATGGCCAGGGGATTGCCTTCAAACCAGCGGCTCACGAATCACTTCCCGCGCTCAGATATCCGGACATATTGAAGCGGACATCAAGAGCGGACGTCGCACGCGGGTTGGCGTTCCTCGTGCGCCGCCGCGTTCTTGGTTTGATCACGGTGACCTCATCAGCGATCACCATCGGCACGCCGGATTCAAGCGAGTACAGCACCTTCTGCAAATCATCAATTTCACAGCGCATACGCACGTTGACGGTCACCTTTTGGAATCGTTCCTGCACGCGCGGGCGCACCGGCTGCCGGCTGACAATCTGACAGGTGTCGTCTGCCTGGGTGTTGACCATTACACTGAGGCGTTCCGACATCTCCGCCGCGGCCTCATTAAAATCGCCGCCCTCGAGAAACAGGTTCTGATCAGATTTTCGGTCATCGAGACTCTGCAGCAATGATTCGTACTGTGTTTTCTGTGCGGCGACTCTCTCGTACCGGCCCAGTTGAGTGGACAATTCCGAAATTTCGGCGGAATACTCCACATGCCGCAGGATGAACCAGTGAAAGCACACGAGATACACAAAAATAACGGCGATGACGAACAGCAAAATTGCTGTCAGGCGATTATTTCCCTGTTCTGCAATCAGCGCCATCAGTTCGTGCCTGCCTTCACAATCGTGGCGTTAACTTCAAATATTTCCAGCCCGCTGCGGGCATCCAGGCGGGTTGAGCCTCTGAATGCTGCATCGTCCAGTAAAGCAGATTCGTTCACCAGTTCAATTAAGCGCTGTGCATTTTGTGACTTGCCCTGCAGCTGAACGGACGAGTTGGTGATCACCAGCCGGTCGAGATAAGTATCATCCGGCAGAATTTCCGTGATGTCCGCGAGGACCTCGATAGCCAACGGCACCTCGGCGCGCCGGGTGGCGAGAAATCCAGCCGCCTCGCTGGTTTCATCGATCTGTTGCTTGATCTCCATGACTTCACGCGCCTGGCCCTGGACGTCGGTTATCGCGGCCTCGAGTTCCGTAACCTGATGGGCGCGCAGATACAGTGATTGCGCCATCACCAGCACCAGCAAGACGACACAGGCCGCGCCGAGTGCAAGGTTCATCCTGGCCTTCCTGTTAACCATCCGGAACCGCCGCTCGGCGGGCAGGAGGTTGAGCCCCAGAGTCCGGTCGCCGTCGACGATGTCGACACCTGTCAGGTTGAACCCGCGATCCGTGACTGAACTCATAATCCGGTCAGCTTCCGTGCGCGGGATCACATACAGGTGCAGGTGAAGTTGATTGCTTTCAGTATCGCGTCCGGTGATTTTCCAGTCGAAGTAAACATCGGATGCCCTGAACGGGGTCTGGCGGTCCATCTCGAAAGTCAGAACCTGCGCCAGGTTGGATTCAGCCGCCAGCGGCAGCTTCATCTCCCGGTTGAGGACAGTCTCCAAATCCAGCAGGAGAACCCGGGGCGCCTCCTGCAGTTCGTTGTTGAGCAACAGGTCCTCGACCTGTTGCTTCTGCACGGAAGCCGCCTGGGCCATGGAAAACACTTCGAGGTTTCGCAACGCCCGGTTCTCGTCCACACCGACGAGCAACGACTCATCTTTGACCTTCAGGGTCGTGCGGCGCAGCGCATGCTGTAATTTTTGCTGCCAGGAAGAGGGCATCGCCTGCCGGAGTTCCCCTGTCCACCAGCGCAGAAACTTACCGGCCGGCCCGGCCCGCAGCCAGCTGAGAAGTTGCAGCAATTTATCCTCTAAAACTTTCAGCATGGTGTTCTCAATTATGAAATCCTTCCTGCCACTTCAATACGGTGTACGGCCGGCCGTCCCCGCCTCCGCCTAAACGTATCGTGGCTTCCACCTGGTCCCAGATCCCGTTGGGCAGCGTCGCTTTGGCGAGCACACTATACGTCAGCCCCCGGCCTCGCGCCACGGCAACCTGCCCGTTTGGAAGCGTTGCGCCCATCCCGCCTGACGCATCCTCAGATTGCCGTTCTGCAATGAAGTTCAACGCATCTTCCTCGGTCATGTCCGGTATCGCCAGCAGCGCCTCCAGCGGCGCGTAGGCGGCATCGGGCACACCTAACTTGGAAAATACGGTCAATCCCGGTTCCATTTTCTTGAACAGATCCCACGGCATTCCCAACACCTGCAGCAGCTCTTCAATCATGACAAACGGACGGTTGGCGGGACCCACGCCCAGACCTGCCGACTCGTATGCAGGCAGCTCCGCACCACTGGCCCGCTCGATCTCGTCCACGTCGACCCAGTCCAGAATGGCGGCAGCGAGGTACTCGGCGTCGCCCGCCTGCAGCCCATGGCCTTGAAGCAACTGCAACAAGGTCTGCTCGTTGACGGAGTTGATGTCTACTTTGCCGCGTTCGTCCGTTACTTCAATTTCGACGAAGATATCCTGGACCTGGAACGCGTAGGGGCGGCCGTCCGGAATCAGCCGGTTGAGTTCATCCGGATCCCGCAGCGACAACACTGCAAGGTTTATTCCGGATTCGGCAGCCATTCTCGCCCGCGTGCTGGAGATGACCGTGTGCGCCTCGAGCTGATCCATCCGCGCCATCAGGGTGTAGGCGCCGGTTGAAATGGTGACCAGCAGCAATATCCAGAGAACGATGACCAGCGCGATACCCCGCTGGTGCCCGGGAGGACTCAAGGAAAAAGCAGCTAATCGAGAGGCTTTCAATTTTGCTGCCTCCGTTTATTGATCATGTCACGAATGGTGGTGCTGTAGTCCTCGCGGATTCCCATGTTGGACTCCAGTCCCTGCAGAGCTGCCGGGTCAACGCGGACCGAGGCCGTCAACAACGGCCATTGAATGTAAACTTCATCTGCAAATTCGACATCCAGAGATACGGATTCCGGCAGGACATCCGGCAGATCCCACTGGTTGGTCCAGCCGGTGAGTTCCCCGGTTTCATCCCGGCCCAGGAAACTGAACTCTGCGTTACCGACCTTTTCCAGCAGCACAATCGGGTCGCGGAAGTATAGGTTCTGTTCCTCGAAACCCTGCAAAAGCGCATGCGAAAGAACCAGCATCTCGCCTTCGTCACCGGGAACCACCGCCAACTCCTGCACCTGGGGCCCGCCAAAACCGAGGTATCCGGGCATCGGGGCGACAAACCGGATAATCTTGGAAGAACCCTCGAATACAACCCGCTCCCCGGTGTCAGGGTCTTCGAGATACGCGATCGGAATCATCTGGTTCAGCTGTTTCCTGACGAATTGATGCGCCATCCTGATCCGGCTGCTGTCTTCCAGAATGGCCTGGCCTTTATCTGCGGCCCGGGTGGATGCCCGCAACCCGCCGTAAGCCAGCGCCAGCAGCATGCTCATCAAGCCCAGTGCCAGCAGCAATTCTACCAGTGTAAAGCCTCGTCCGAGCTTCATGGCTGCTGCACCGTGCTGGCCAAAATCGCTTTTACGGTGCTGAAATAACGGGTCTGTTCGCGCGGGCGTTCGCCCCATGAAATCGCCAGGTCGACCTGCAGCAGCAAAATGCCAGTGAGCTCTGACAACTCCACGCTATAGGGATTCTCGCCGGTGCTGGAGTATTCGTAAACCTGGATCTCCCATTCGTATTCTCCGCTTTCCCCATTGGCAGCAAACCCAGCTTCCAGCGGAATTTCCAGGCCCACTTGGTCCATCAGTGACTGTGCAGTCAGGGCCGCCTCGGAATAATGCCTCGCGCGGACCGTGTTACGCATTGAGCCGGAAAGGATTTCAAGCACGGTTGCAAAGCTCAGCGCGAATACGACGAAGGCCAGCAGCAGTTCCAGCAGCGTAAAGCCGCCATTTCCGCGTGGGGGTGCCTTTGATGAAATTCGCTTGATCATGAGTTCAGTCTTCGGGCCGCTCGACGGACGCTTCACCCGTCAACCAGGCCACGTTGACCAGGTAGATACGGCCATTGGCTTCAAGACGGACATTACCGCCGGTCGATCCTCCATCCGGGTAGAAGCGGATACCGCCGGCCGTTTCCGAGGTCAACTCAGAACGGGCGGTATTCAATTCGACTTTCATGTCTTTAGGCAGTTTTTCAGCTTTTCTGCTTCCGGCCTGGTAAGTGAGCGCCTCGGTATCCACCACGAAAACCTGTTCTGACTTGGTCAAGATCGCCTGGGTTCGGGTGTAGCGCAATGAAGAGGCAATCTTGCTGGCCGCCGTGCGCATTTCGGCTCCGCTGATGTTGCGGGAAATCGAAGTTCCCACCAGCGCCAGCATCAGCGAGACGATGACCAGCACGACCAGCATTTCGACCAGTGTGAAACCGGTTGCGGCCCCGTCGCATTTTCCCAGAGGCCGTCCTTTACCGTGGCCGCTCAACTGAAATCAGTCCCAGCTGTTGATGTCCGCGTTTTTGCCTTCACCGCCCGGTTGACCGTCGGCCCCCAGTGAATAGATATCAAAATCACCGTGCTCACCCGGGTATTCATAGACATATTCTCTGCCCCAGGGGTCCTTCAGGCTCGATCCTTTGACGTAAGGGCCGTTCCACCCCTCGACACCGCCGGACTCACTGACCAGCGCGTCGAGGCTGTCCGGAGTGCTCCCGGTGTCGAGGTAAAAACTTTCGACCGCCATCGCCAGGCGGTTGATCTGTGATCCGGCTGCCTTGACCTTTGCGCCTTCGGCTTTACCGATGATGCCGGGCAGAACCAGCCCGCCGATCAGGGCGAGAATGACCAGCACCAGCAACAACTCGACAAGAGTGAAGCCGTCGGACGTTCTGCGCGGATTTGAACCACGTTGCGATATTATGATGTTCATTCTGTCCAGATCCATGATCTCTGATTCCTCTGTTCCAACCCTGAAGCCAAGTACGACTCAGCCCACGAGGTCATTGATGCTCAGTATCGCCACCAGCACAGACAAAACGATCGTGCCGATCAACACAGCGAGCAAAAGCGTAACAACCGGAGTAAAAACCGACAAAAGCCGGTCAATGGTGTTCCGGACCTCGACATCGTAGGTGTCCGAAACCTTGAGCAGCATCGCGTCCAGTTGCCCGGTTTCTTCCCCGACGCTGATCATCTGCAGCGCCAGGCGGGGGAAACGTCCGCTTTTGGCCAGATTATGGGCCAGGCTGCCGCCGGTTTTCACTTCGCGAGACGCATCGGTGACGTCTTTTCTCAAAACCGTATTGCTTAGGACATTACGCGCGATGGAAAGTGCCCCGAGCAACGGCACGCCATTGGTCAGCAGAGTGCCCAGCGTGCGGCTGAGTCGCGCAATTTCAATTTTGCCTACCAGGTCACCCACCCACTTCATCGACAGCACACGGGTGTCCCACGCAAACCGCTTTTCCGGGTCGGCCAGCATCCGGCGGAACTGCATCACGACCAGGAACGTAACCAGCACAATCGCCCACCAGAAATTTTGCAGTATCGAACCCACACCCAGCACCAGCTTGGTAATGAGCGGCAGGTCGCCACCCAGTTCCTCGAAGATAGGGGTGAACTGCGGAATGACGTAAACCAGCAGCAGTATCAACGAGCCTGCCGCCAGCACCAGCAGCAATATCGGGTAAATCAGTGCCGAAATGATACTGTCCTTCAGATCGCGCGACCGCTCGAGATAATCCGTCAAACGCGACAGCGTGACATCAAGCGTGCCGCCTACTTCACCGGCCCGAACCATATTGACGAACAGCCGGTTGAATGCGCCGTGTTGCTCCTCCAGCGCATCTGACAGGCTGCCGCCGCTCCTTACGCGGTCCCGTATCTCGGTCACCGTACGATTAACCCGCTCGTTTTCCGACAGCTCCAGCATGACCTGAAGAGAGCGGTCAAGCGGCAGGCCGGCAACCAGTAGCGTGGACAACTGCTGGGTAAATTCACCCACTTCACGCGCATTCATCCCGCGCCGGCCCATTCGCAGAGCAGACAGGCTGAAGCCACCGGCGCCCTGCTCTCGGGCGTGCAGCGGGATATTCCCGGCTTCCTGCAACTTCAGGACGACCATGTCCAGCGATCCCGCTTCCATCGTGCCCTGGACGGTTTCACCGCTGGGCGCCACGGCTTTGTATTCAAAAAGCGGCATCAGGACTCCTGCGTGACCCTGAGCACTTCTTCCAACGTCGTAATGCCCTTCTGGCATTTGATCAAACCATCCTCGTACATGGTTCTCATGCCTTCAGCGACCGCCTGGTCCTGTATTTCGCCGGAAGTTGCGTGCCGCATCACAAGACGTCTGACCGGGTCGGACATCTCCAGCAATTCCAGGATCGAAGTTCGTCCGCGATAACCGGTTGGATTCTCCGTAGTAGCCCGAGCGTGGTAAAACCGGTAACGCTCCTGACCTTCGAGCTCCGCAAGGCCCAGTTCCTGCGAGACTTCAGGCAGCAGCTCGTAAGCTTCCCGGCTGACCGGATCCAGCGTTCGGACCAATCTTTGCGCCAGGATGGCATTGACGGTGGAGGTCAGGAGGTAGTCCTCCACTCCCATGTCCAGCATGCGCGTTACCCCGCCCGCCGCATCGTTGGTGTGAATGGTCGACAGGACGAGATGGCCGGTGAGCGCCGACTGAATGGCGATTCGCGCAGTTTCAAGATCGCGCATCTCACCGATCATGATGACGTCGGGATCCTGCCTCACGATGGACCTGAGCGCGTGGGCAAAATCCAGCCCGATCGAGGCTTTCGCCTGGATCTGGTTGATCCCCTCAAGCTGGTATTCAACCGGATCTTCCACCGTGATGATTTTTCTCTCGGGCGTGTTCAGAGCGCTGAGCGCCGTATAAAGTGTTGTCGTCTTACCCGACCCGGTCGGGCCGGTAACGAGAATGATGCCGTGCGGCATCTCCAGGTGGCGCACGAATCCGGACCTTATTTCATCATCGAAACCGAGCGAGTCGAAATCGAGTACGACACTTTCCCGGTCGAGAATACGCATGACCACGCTTTCTCCGTGCGAAGTCGGCACCGTGGAGACACGCAGATCGAGTTCCTTGCCCTGCACGCGATGCATGATGCGACCGTCCTGCGGCAGGCGCCTTTCCGCAATATTCAATTTTGCCATGATCTTGATGCGGCTGATGACCGCAGCGGTAGATTTGGCCGGGGGGGCTTCGACTTCCTGCAGAACGCCATCTATCCGGTAGCGGACCTTCAGGCGGTTTTCAAACGGTTCGATGTGGATGTCAGAGGCACGACCTTCGACTGCCCGCTGCATGATCAGGTTAACCAGGCGGATAACCGGGGCTTCCGAGGCGAGGTCCCTGAGGTGTTCAACATCCTCGATATCGCCGTCTTCTTCACCTCCCAGACTCTCCACGATCTGGCCCATTGCGCTACGCCCGCCGCCCATCAACTTCTCGATGCCGTTTTCAATCTCGGATGCAATCCCGACCCTGGGGACGATGTTTTTCCCACTCGCCATGGTCAGTGCCTTGCGCGCAAATTCATCCCTGGGGTTGGCCATGACGACGACAAGATCGCCGTTTGTTTCTTCGATCGGCAGGATCAGGTTCTGTTTCAGATAGCGGACTGAAATCCCGGGCAGTTCCGGCGCCTCGTCCGGCAAGTCCGCGGTGCGAATGAGCGGTATTTCGAGCAAAGCTGACTCAGCCTCGGCCACATCGTGCTCGGAGGCCAGGCCCAAACGCACCAGTAGAGTAACCAGATTGCCGCCGTGCTGCTCCTGGTAGCTCACCGCTCTCTTCAGGTCGGCAGACTTAAGCCTGCGATTGTCCAGCAAGTAGGCACAGACAGGGTCGTTCATGCCCTCCGCCGGGCTAACGCCCGCCGGCCTGGATTCTATTGTTTCTTCGTTTGCCTGCAATTGGGGACTTCCTGTTTACCGTTCATTGTCTCACAGCAGAGACACCGGGATGAATTATCGGTTCCACTTCTGGTTCATCTCGCCCACTTGCCAGCCGACAAACTGCTCCACCAGCGGCCTGTTAGTCAACACCCAGACGAAGATGGGCGCCAACGCGGGAAAAATGAGCGTGCCCAGCTGATAACCCAGTGCAATGGTGGTATCGGAAATACCGTGCGCGGTGACGACGGCATGGGTAGGTTCACCAAAGTTGAATGCCAGCATCTTGAGCGATTCAAACACTACACCCCAGATCTGTACCGCCGTGATCACGCCATAACCAATCAGCATGATGACCGCCTTGCGCAGCCAGCTGACGTCCGACCCCATGACCAGGCCGAACAACAGCGGCAGGCCGTAACTGAAAATAAGCGGATTCACCACGAAACCGAGCGCGTCGGTGGTGCCGTCCCTAAAGGTGAACTGGATCGCTGTTTCTACCTGGAACAGAAAATGCTGATTCGGTTCGACGATGATGCGTGAGAAATCGCTTTCGAGAAGGTAACTGAGAATGGCGTCAGCGGCCATGCGCGCCGGGGCACCGTGAAACGCCGAAAGGTAAAACCACAGCATGAAACCGAACAGCATCCACATGGATGCAAGAATCAGCAATTCACTGAGCTTGAGTTCTTCTTTTGGCTCGCCAGACGGCGCTTTCTCCATTTCGTCCACCATAGGTCAGCCGATCCAGCGGCGCGCATTCAAAAACATTCTCCGCCACGGGGAAACATCGCTCCACTCCCCGGGCGCCCACGAAAAATTGACGCTCCTGAGTGCTCTTTCCGGATGGGGCATCAAGATGGTCACCCGTCCGTCCTCATTGCACAATCCCGTCACGCCCGCTTCGGATCCATTCGGGTTTTCAGGGTAATGTTCGGTTGCTCCGCCTCTGCTGTCAACGTAACGAACGGCTATCAGACTCTCATCCGGCCTTTCGCCTGCGAATACTGCGCGCCCTTCGCCATGAGCGGTTGCTACCGGAAGAACCGACCCCGCCATGCCGCGCAGAAAGAGGGATGCGGATTCTTCAACCCGGACCAGGCTGAGCCGCCCCTCGAACTGCTCCGAGCGATTGCCGATAAAATCAGGCCAAGCTTCAGCGCCCGGAATGAGTTCTTTCAGCGCGGACAACATCTGGCAACCGTTACACACGCCAAGAGCAAACCGCGAAGGATCGGCCAGGAAAACACCGAACTGCTCACGCAGTGATTCCTGGAACAGAATCGACTTGGCCCAACCACGGCCGGCGCCCAGCACGTCGCCGTAGGAAAAACCGCCGCAAGCGACGAAACCGGAGAACGAGTCCAGGCTTCTCCGGCCTTCCGCAATATCGGACATATGAACATCGGTCGCATCGAACCCGGCCAAATCGAATGCGGCCGCCATTTCTGTGTGGCCGTTGACGCCTTGTTCTCTCAGGATGGCAACTGCGGGCCTCGCGCCATGAGCGATCATGGGTGCGGCGGGGTTTTCTTCCGCAGCATAGGTGAGCCGGGGGTTCATCCCCGGCTTGCGCCAGTCACAAGCAGACTCCAGTTCCTGGTCGGCGCACTCGGGGTTATCCCTGATGCGCTGCACCGCATGGCTGGTCTCGAACCACAGGCGCTGCAATCCCGGCAGATCCTCATCCACGACACAGTCATCGCCGACATGGATGGTCAGGCGGTCGCCCGGAACGGGACGTCCCAGATCGTGCATGATTCCGTCCAGGCCAGCGGCCGTCAGGCGAGCCGTGATTTCCGCCAGGTCACGAGCACGAATCTGCACCACCGCACCAGGCTCTTCGGTAAACAGGAAGTCCAGCAACCGGTTCGCGGGGACGCCAGGCGTCAATTGCAGGCCGCAGTGCGAGGCGAAAGCCATCTCGCAAAGGGTTGCAGCGGCGCCGCCGTCGGAGCGGTCGTGATAGGCCCGGAGCAAGCCGGACCGGTTCAGCGACTGGATGGCATTGAAAAAACGCTTGAGCTGTTCCGGATGGTCGAGGTCAGGGACTTCCCGACCGAACAATCCGTGAACCTGCGCCAGTGCGGAGCCGCCCATTCGATTGCGCCCATTGCCCAGGTCCAGCAGCAGCAACCGGGTGTCTTCCCCGGTGCAATCCAACTGAGGCGTCAGAGTGAGATGCACGTTTTCAACCGGCGCAAAAGCCGAGACGATCAGGGATACCGGCGCCAGCATGCGCCGCTCACCGGTTTCGTCGTGCCAGACTGTTTTCATCGACAAGGAGTCCTTGCCGACCGGTATCGCCACGCCCAGTTCAGGGCACACGTCGAGTCCCACCGCTTTGACGGTGTCGAATAATGCGCCTTCCTGCCCCGGTTCTCCGGCTGCCGCCATCCAGTTAGCGGACAGGCGAACCCTGGAAATATCCTCGATTGACGCGGCTGCAATGTTGGTCAGAGCTTCGGCAACAGCCATGCGCCCGGAAGCGGGCGCATCCAATACGGCAAGCGGTGTCCGCTCCCCCATCGCCATGGCTTCTCCTGTGTCACTCTTGAAACCACTGAGCGTCACCGCGGTGTCCGCCACGGGAACCTGCCAAGGCCCGACCATCTGGTCGCGTGTCACCAGACCGCCAACGGTGCGGTCTCCAATGGTCACAAGGAACGACTTGCTGCCGACGCAAGGAAACCGCAGCACCCGTCGCAGGGACTCCGCCAGGTCAAGTTCCGATGTTTTCAAATTATCGCCGCTGAACGCCAGACGTTCTGCCTCGCGGAACATCCGTGGCGGCTTACCCAGCAGTACCTCTAGCGGCATGTCCACCGGTGAATTTCCGAGTAATTCGTCATTCAGTTTAAGTTGCCGGGCCGCAGTTGCCTGACCCAGTACTGCAAACGGGCAGCGTTCGCGCCGGCACATCGCTTCAAAAATTTCCAGCTTTGCCGGCTCAATGGCGAGCACATAGCGTTCCTGGGATTCGTTGCACCAAATCTCCATTGGCGACATTGACGAATCAGCGCTGGGAACACGGCGCAGCTCAAGTTCACCGCCGTGGCCGCCGTCATTGAGCAGTTCGGGCAGCGCGTTCGATAATCCGCCTGCGCCAACATCATGAATCGACAGGGCCGGATTGTTTTCACCCATGGCCCAGCAGGCATCGATCACTTCCTGGCAGCGCCGCTCCATTTCGGGATTGCCCCGCTGCACCGAGGCGTAATCGAGTTCTTCCTGCCCCTGTCCGCTGCCGACGGATGAAGCCGCTCCGCCGCCCAGACCGATCAACATCGCGGGCCCGCCAAGTACAACGACGTGCGCGCCGGGTTTCAACGGCAGCTTATCCACGTGCTGTTCACGGATGGTACCCATGCCGCCCGCAATCATGATCGGCTTGTGGTAACCCCATACCGCCCCGTCAATCTCCTGTTCAAAAGTGCGGAAATAGCCGCACAGGGCCGGACGCCCAAACTCGTTATTAAAGGACGCGCCACCTATTGGGCCTTCGATCATGATCTCCAGAGGACTGGCGATGCGGTCCGGTTTGCCAAAATCGCGACGCCAGGGAAAACGGTGACCGGGAATATCCAGGTGAGAGACCGAAAATCCAGTCAATCCCGCTTTGGGCCGCGCGCCGCGGCCGGTAGCCGCTTCGTCTCGAATTTCGCCACCGGATCCCGTCGCTGCACCGGGAAACGGCGATATGGCGGTAGGATGATTATGCGTCTCAACCTTTATCTGGAAAGGCAGTGATTCACGGGTCCAGCCGTAAACCCCCGAGTCGGGATCGATCATGAACCGGTCGCCCTCCGGCCCGCTGAGCACAGCCGAATTATCGTGATACGCTGATAGAATGCCGTTTGGTGAACAGTTGTACGTGTTGCGAATCATCCCGAACAGCGTCTGGTCCAGCTGCTCGCCGTCGATGGTCCAGTTCGCATTGAAAATTTTGTGCCTGCAGTGCTCTGAATTGGCCTGCGCAAACATCATCAACTCGGCATCGCTTGGATCCCGGCCCATCTTGCCGAACGCCTCCACCAGGTAGTCTATTTCATCCTCCGACAGCGCAAGGCCCAGGTCACGATCCGCTTTTCGCAGGGCAGCAGCCCCCTCGGAAGATGCAGGTATGTAGCCGAGATTTCTGGGCGGATTATGCCGGAACAACTCATGGGCATCCTGCAGTGACTCGAGCACCGACTGGGTCATCCGGTCGTGTAACTCGCCGCTGGCTGCTGCGCGTTTCGTACCGAAAAAACCCGGTAGAGAGTAAGCGACGCCGCGTTCAATCCTGAGCACGGTTTCGAGTCCGCAACGACGGGCAATATCGGTGGCCTTGGTAGACCATGGGGATTGAGTGCCCAGCCTGGGCACGACGAGCAACAAACCATCACGTTCGAGCTCCTTCACGGGCTCACCGTGCAGCAGGTCGCGCAGTGCGCCAGACACCGGCTCTGTCAGCGGCTCATCCGATTCGACAAGGTAAACAAAAAAAGCTTCCAAAGCCGGCGCGGATCCGGCGACGTCGTTGATCCTTTGGACCAGTTTACGTTTACGAAAGTCAGAAAGGGCGGATTCTCCCAGCAGGCAGGTGAATGCTGACAAAACAGTACTCCCGGATCATTGCAACCAGCCGGCGTTAGGCGCCGGCTTTCTGGAGAATAAGTTTAACCCAGTAACGAATTATTTGCTTACTCAGAGGCGGGAGCGGCAACCATTTTATCGAGCCGTTCACGCAACTGCTCCGGTGGGACGTAGCCCGGAATCAGGGTCCCGTCGGCGGTCAACAGGGCAGGCGTTCCGGTCACGCCGAGAGCCATGCCGAGCTGGTACTGTTCCGCGATTGGATTTTCACACTGCATCGGATCCGGATCGGCGCCCATCTTGGCCTGGGTCATTGCATCCTGCTGGTCGTCTGCACACCAGACCGATACGGCTTTCTCATAGGACCGCGAACCGATGCCTGCCCGCGGAAAGGCCATGTAATGAATCGCGATGCCGTTGGCTTTGTATTCCTCGACCTGAGCGTGGAGTTTCCGGCAATAGCCGCAGTCGATATCGGTAAATACGGTCAATTCATAGTCGGGGTTTTCAGGCGAAAAAGTGATCTGCTTTTCCGTTTCGATTCCGGACAGCAATTCCCGTCGGCCTTCGGCCTTGGCGGTTTCGGTCAAGTCTTCGCGCGTCTCTGTATTCACCACGCGGCCCTGGATCAGAAACTTGCCGTCCTCCGTCATGTAAACGACGTCACCGCTGACCTGCACCATCAGGATCCCGTTGATGGGAGTCTCTGAAATTGCAATAGACTCAGCGCCCGGCGCGAGACTTCTGATCTTTTCCTCGACGGCGCTGTAGTTATCCTGGGCGTGGACCGTTGCGGAAACGGCGAGTAGCAAGCCTGTTATTGTGGTTGTGAAGTGCCTCATATTTAACCTCGTTGTGTATTTGTGCCCGCTCACAGCCCTGTGCGGCGTGAGTCTGTTGCGCTCAACCTCGCATGCGGCCCGCCTGGGAGCGGCCTGTACTTTGCGCTCTCCTACAGACCGCTTCTTTTGAAAATCGTTCAACCTCTTGGATGGTGTTCACGGTGCAGGCGCTTGAGCCCTTCGCGGGCGATGTGAGTATATATCTGAGTGGTCGAAAGATCACTATGCCCGAGCAACAATTGCACAACCCTGAGGTCTGCCCCGTGATTCAGTAGATGGGTGGCGAATGAGTGCCTGAGCATGTGTGGAGATACCGGTCGGGCAATACCGGCCTGTGCGGCGTGCTTGCGGATTGAGTGCCAGAAAGCCTGCCGGGTCATGCCTGCGCGCCGCCCCGTCACGAACACCTGCGGGCAATCTCCGCCTCGCATCATCTCGGGCCGGGACTCCCGCAGATACCGTTGCAGCCATGCGAGCGCCTCTTCGCCGAGCGGCACCAGTCGCTCTTTTCCACCCTTGCCCATGACGCGCACAACGCCCTGGTTCATGCTCAGGTTCACCGCTTCCAGTTTGATTAATTCACTGACCCTGAGGCCCGTCGCGTACATCAGCTCAAGCATGGTGCGGTCACGCAATCCCAGCGCAGTTTCGGTATCAGGCGCTTCCAGCAGTTTCTCGACCTGGGTCTCGTCCAGCGCTTTTGGCAGCCCCCTGCCCAGCTTGGGACTTTCGATCAGTGCGGTAGGATCCTTCCTGATCCGGCCTTCGCGCAACAGCCAGCGATAGAACTGCCTGAAGCCGGACAAGTATCGGGAGAGGGACCGGGGACTCCGCCCGGTCTGTACCTGCGCCGCCAGGAAATGCAGCAAATCCTCGCGGCTGGCGCCGATCAGCGTCTTGTTTGCGGATTCCAGATGCCGCGCGAGCTGGACCAGGTCGTAACGATAACTTTTTAACGTGTTGCTGCTCAGGCCGCGCTCGGCCCAGGCCGCATCGAGGAAAAGTTCAAGCAGTTGTTCGTCTCCGCTTGCCATTAACAGTCTTTGCGTGGAGTGGTCAGCGTGACACCAGAGAGTGTGGCTTCACGACGCGCGGCGCCTGCGCTCTTCCTTCAGATGATTCATCCACTGCTGCGCCGCGTCACGGGTTTTCTCGTAACGTCCTGCCCTGCCCCAATCCGCGCTGGCGCTGTCATAATTTCCCAGGTTGAATTGGGCCATACCCCTGAGAAGATAGGATTCACCTGTCTTGCGCTCATCCAGCCCGCCTTTTTCGAGCGCGCGGTCGAGTGCATCCAGCGCAGCCTGCCAGCGCTCCATGTCGATCAGAATAAAACCTCTGCGCAGGTCAATAGCGCCGTCAGCCGCAGCGCGCCCAGCCTGCTCGAACGCGACCAGCGATTGCTCCAGCTCTTCAGCGGCATACCAGGACTCCGCGACGATGGTCCAGTGGTATTTGTCGGACTCGACGATCCCGTCCCTGATTCCTTTTTGCAGGACCTCCGCCGCCTTGAAAGGAACGTCTAAACCGCTGTACAGGCTTGACAGGTAAACCAGGTCCGACTGTTTATCCAGCAGGCTTTTGCGGTACGCAAGGGCCATCACGGCCAGGGAACGTTCGTTTCTTTTAAGCCGATAGTAGATCTGCGAAAGCTGGGTCCAATACATTTTCGTGTCGGGCCACCGGGCGATCATGACCTCAAGCGTCTCTGCCGCTTGCGGGTACTGTTCCAGTTCATAATGCGCGGCCAGCTTCAGCTGATACCACGACTCCTGAGGATCCTCATCCATTGAAATGGCTTTGTCGATCGCCGTGAGCACTCCGCTGTAGTCTTCTTTCTCGGCATAGATCGAGGCCTGCAACACGTATGCGGCCGAGGTAATCTTGTCCTCGGGTGACTTGCAGAACCACAAATCCAGGCGATCCAGAGCCTCGTCGTACCGTTCCTGCATGAAGTAAAGCTGTGCAATCTGATACATCAGGGCGAAGTGGGTCTGGTCGGGCAGCGCATCCAGTTCGACAGCTTTTTCGAAATAAGCCAGCGACTCTAGGTAATTCTCCCGGGACCACTCCACCTGCGCCAGGGCCTGGTTCAGGATAGCCTGCAGATAGGTATCGCGCCCCGCACGGCCCAGCAGTCTCTGGAGAGTATCGTAGGCCTCATTGTATTCTTCCTCGGCAACGTCCTCGTAGACAGCATTGAGCTGTTTCCAGGTGATTTCATCCAGCGCCTTGGTTCCCACATCGCGCTTCACGCCGCACAGGTCCGACTGGGCGTGCACAGCGCCGATCCCGCCACAGGAGGCTATCAGCAAACAGATAGCGGTGATTGTCTT
Organism: Lysobacterales bacterium; assembly: GCA_013001885.1. Classification (GTDB taxonomy): domain Bacteria; phylum Pseudomonadota; class Gammaproteobacteria; order Xanthomonadales; family SZUA-36; genus JAHEFT01. The sequence goes on along the minus strand of JABDLD010000033.1, from coordinate 31,800 downwards.
CAGCGTAATGCGCTTCGTCATACCGGCCTCAGGACTCGTCCAGATTGAAGTCGATGATCTGCGTTGCCCGCCGCTCCACGGCCACGCCGTCGATTACGCGCGGCTTGAATTTCCATTTCAGAATTGCACGAATAGCTTCCCGATTGAAAATCCTGGGCGGCTTGGCATCGATCACCCGCGGGTCTTTCACCGTGCCGACCTCGGTGATCGTGAACTCCACCTCGACCCAACCCTCGGTGCCGTTCATTGCGGCTTCCCTCGGATACATCGGGCGGATCACGACCACCGGGATGATGTCACCCTCGGCGGTCTGATCGACTTTCTGAAAATTGCCGATAAACATGCCTGCACCGCCCGCCATTGGCACATCGATGTCAGGCAGGTCCATTTGCGGCATATTCTGCACCTGCTGATCCATTTTCGAGATCTGCATTTTAGGCGGCGGCGGAGGATCTTTTGGCGGCGGAGGTTTCGGCGGCTTGCGCCGGCTCTTGGTCATTATTTCATCAGGAATTTCGACCGGGCCAAAATGAATGCCGGCGATTGCATCCAACTCCGCTCGCTTGTCTTTGCCCGAAGATATCAGTTTATGCATGAACAGAAAAAGGCCAAAAGTGACTCCAACGGCCACAAAAGCTGCAAGTATTACGCGCAGGTTCTTCATCCGCACTACCCGCCCGGTTTCTCAGCTGAGATGGCGATGCCCTCGACCCCCGCCAGTTTGACCTGATCCATCACCTGGGTGACGGTTCCGATGCGGGAGCCTTTGTCGGCGATGATCACCACGCTTCCTTCCGGGTTTTCCGACTTTGCACGCTCAACCATCTGGCGAACCTCGCGCAGTTCGATCTGCCGCTTGGCCATCCAGATATCGTCGTTGGGACGGACACCGATCAGAATGGTGCCGTTTTGCAGAGCCACGGCCTGTTCGGCCTGCGGCTTGATGATCATGGCGCCGGTTTCCTTGGTGAACGAAGTCGTCACAATAAAAAAGATCAACATGATGAAAACGATATCGAGCATCGGCGTGATGTTGATTTCGGCTTCTTCTGTTTGTGCATGCCTTCGGGCCATGCTAAATCCTCTTTACCGGCGCCTGGGCGCCATAAATTACGGCTCAGTGTTGCTGCAGCAAGTCTTCCAACTTTTCAGTTTCAACCTGGGCCTTGTGCTCCAGCCAGGTGCCGAAGTAGACACCGGACAGCGCTGCAACCATTCCAGCCATAGTCGGAACGGTGGCCATCGACACACCTCCGGCCATCGCACGCGCATTGCCTCCGCCGCTGTAGGTCATCACGTCGAATACCGTGATCATGCCGGTCACGGTACCCAGCAAACCGAGCAAGGGACAGATAGCGATGAGAACCTTGATCAGCCCGACATTCTGTTTCAGCGACAGCGATGTTTCAGACACCAGCCCTTCCCTGATCCTCTTTGCATACCACGACGTCGTATCCGACCGTGAATCCCACAGGTTCAGTATTTGCTGTTTTCTTTGCGGATGGACGCGGTAGAAATACCACAGGCGCTCCAGAATGAACGTCCACATCAGGAACAGAACAAGCATAATGGCCCAGAGGACATTGCCCCCAAGTTCCATGAAGGCACGGATAGAACCCATGGCTTCATAGAACCATATCATGCACGCTGCTCCGCAATCCGGGCGATGATGCCCGCTGCCTGTTCTTCGAGCACCTGGATCAAAGATTTGGCCTTACCCTGCAGGAAACTGTGGATTAGCGTCAGCGGAATCGCAACCACCAGGCCGAGCACCGTGGTGACCAGAGCGGTGGAAATACCGCCAGCCATCATGCGGGGATCGCCGGTGCCAAACAGCGTGATCATCTGGAACGTCGCGATCATGCCAACGACCGTTCCCAGCAATCCAAGCAGCGGCGCCACGACATACAGTACTTTGATGAAACTCAGACCGGTTTCAATCGGAGCCGTTTCGCGCAGGATGGATTCATCGAGCTTGAGCTCCAGGGTTTCAATATCCGCTTCAGGGTTATCCGCATATACGGCCAGCACACGACCGAGCGGATTCCGCTTGTCCGGCTCCTCTTTCTTCATCTGGCGAGTGATCTTTCCGCCAGTGGAAAATAGCGCTATGGCTTTCCACAGACACATGAGAAGCCCGAAAAGTCCGACACCGATGATGACGTAACCGACCGGCCCGCCATCCTCTCTGACCCGTTCGATCGGTGTCTTGGACTGCACCACGGCGCGCAATATCTGACCGCGGGTAAAATCGACCGACATCGGTACAATTTCACCGGCAGACGCCTCTTGCAGGTCGTTGGCCATGCCCGAGAAACGGGCTGCAGGCTGACGCGCAAGCTCAATGAAGTTTTTCCTGCTTTTGCTGGTGTCCCAATCGAGAAAAATGCCGTCGCTGACCGCATTGAATACACCCAGCCGAACGACTTCCAGTTCTTCTTTCTGGCCGCTGGTCCGCTCGACCGGAGCCGTGAACTTGACCACCCGTCCGGATTCGGCAATTTCTGTCACCATCGCTGACCACAGCGCCCTGAGCTCGGGCACGGTCGGCAGTTCGCGGCGTTGTGCGAGTTCCGACAGGAATTGGGTGCGGTCGGGCAACTGCGCAGTGACCATGGAATCATCCAGGGCAGCCTGTACGTCACCGGATGCCTGGCGCACGACACCGAACAACTCTCCGAGATTACCCATACGCTCAGCCAGGGTTGTTTCCAGATCAGCCAGGGTGCGCTCATTCTGGTCATATTCCACCCGCAGCCGGTCGGATCGGGCATTCTCGTTGGCCAGCTCCTGACGCGCTTCCCCCAGCAACTGCCGCTGGTTGTCGCGCTCCCGCACGAACCGCGCTTCTCGTTCCTGGTTGATGCTGGCCTCGGTTGTGGCCGCCTCGCGCACGATACGGGCCAGTTCCTCAAGCGACTGCGCAGCAACGGGCAGGCTCGTCGAAATAAGGACCATTGTGAACATCATCAGCGCTGATTTTCTCATTGTGCTGCCTCCGGCGCCGGTACCGGCAGCATGACGAGGTCGGGTGCTTTTTCGTTCCTTGCGATAGCGAGGCCCTCTTTGACTTCCAGGCGGAAGCGGTCATCTTCCAGTTCTTCGAATTGGCGGTTGACCGGGTTAAACCAGCCGGTCACTGAGTTATCACTCGTTTGATAAACCAGCAAGGTCCGGCCGACGCGCAGGAAATCGACGGTCTGGCCGGTGGTCGGCAATACATCTGAATAGGCTTCGGTCGTCCGGCCAAACTCGAGCTCGCCCTGGTAGGCTTCCATCACCCGGCGGTATTTCTCCGAGGCCGTTACTTCTGCCTGATCCATCATGTCACGCAAACGCTCAACCCGGGCGCGGCGTTCCTCTATTCGGAAAGGCACGTCCGCTTCCACGATCTGGTCCAGCGTTTCGATCATCTCCAACATCAACGGCACAACCCCGCGGTTGGTCGCTTCCAGTCCCGCAAGCTGGCGGTTGATGGATTCGATCTCGCTTCGCTGATCGTTTACTACTCTCTCGAGATTATCGTTGTAAATTTTCAAACTGTCCGTCTCGCGAACGACCGACCGGTATTCAGTAAGCAAGTCCTGTGTCTGTCGCGCCAGACTTGAAACCCGGGTCTGAGACGTGGCTGATTTTTCGTTTATTTGTCTTTCAACCTGCACGGGAGCGTCCAGAGCCTGGGCAAACGCCATGCTGGTCAAACATCCCAGGGCGAGAGCGCTCAGAGCCTGCAGTGCGGATCCGTGTTTCATTTTATTTGGCATAGCCTGTTCCAGATTTGCATTTAATGTTCAAATTAGCGGCGACCGAAAGAAAGAAAAAAACTTTCTTGCAGGGCCGCAGAGGATAACCGAAGCTGGCGGTTCATTACCACAGTCCGGGGCATTTTGGGCGATAATGAGCGATTCGTGCAACAAGGCCTTTCACGCAGTGAAAAAGAAAAACCAGACCAGCGGCAGCCCCTGCGGCTTACCCAGACGCCTGGCGATCATCCTGTATGACGCAGTCGTGGTTCTTGCGTTGCTGATGTTGGCAGCCCTGCTGGCGATCCTCGCCGGCATCGAGAACCAGGTTGCGCTCAAAGATCCCTGGTACACGCTGTACCTGGCCCTCTTCTGGTTTGCCTATTTTTGCTGGTGCTGGCATCGCGGAGGAATGACCGTGGGGATGAGGGCCTGGAGGGTAAAAATCGAAGACGCCAACGGCAACAGACCGGGCTGGGGAAGATCAATGATCCGATTGCTGGTCGCAGTGGTGTCTGCTGCTGTTGCCGGAGCCGGCTTTCTGTGGTCACTCGCGGACACCGACAGGCGTACCTGGCACGACATCGCAAGCGCCACCCGCCTGGTGCGGATTTGAGGTCAGTAAGTCGAGCGGCGCAGAACCAAAATAGCGGCGACGATCAGCGCTGCAACAGGCGCCATGATCGTCAACACCGGTGCAATTTCGTAGATATTTCCGAATTTCTCCAGTGCCCGGCTCACGATCATGAAGACGCCGCCCAAAGTCATTCCGAAAAACAGTCGCACACCGACGTTTTGGGATCGAGCCGATCCGAATACGAAAGGCATACCTGCCAATACCAGCGCGAAGACAGTTAAGGGAAACAGCACCTTTTTCCAAAACGCCGACAGGTACACCGAATCGTCCAGACCGTTTTCGCCCAGGTAACCCAGATAATCCCACAGAGACCTGATCGAAAGCAGATTGGGCCGTGAGACCGCAGAATCCAGTAATTCGGGTTTCAATTCGGTCAGCCAGTCCATTCGATCAATCGCGGTCTCCGTTGCGCCCTCGGCTGAAAACCGGACACTTTCAACGCCCTCCAGGGTCCAGTTGGTGCCATTATGCGTAGCAGTCTGAGCACGCGTGATCGTCTGCAGGTCGGCTTCATCCGAGAAGTTGTAGATCACGACATCCTTGAAATCTACAGATTGCTGACCGCGATCAGCCGTCAGCACCGGCCGCTGGATATTGACGTAGTCTGCTCCCTCCCGTATCCACATACCGCTGGGACCGCCGATGATCGCCTGCCCCACCATCTCACTCAGCTTGAACGCCCGGGCCTGTTGTTCGGCCGCAGGAGCGACCCATTCGCCGATCACCATCACAAAAACCGTGATGGACATGGTGCCGGCAATCGCCGCCAGCGCCAGCCGAATGCGGGAGATTCCCGAGGTTCGGAATACAACCAGTTCGTTTGCCGCGGCCAGTCCGCCGACACCGACCAGCGCGCCGAGGAGCGCTGAAACCGGAAAAATCTTGTAGGCCAGACGGGGTATGGTCAGCACAAGAACCCAGAGGGCGTCCACGGTACTGTAGTCGTCCTGCACGTTACGCAACTCGTCCAACAGGTCGATGACTAAAAACAGCAAAGTGAGGACAAACCAGACCGCGATGGTTCCCAGCAGGGCGGCGCGTCCGATGTACAGATCAACCAGCTTTACCATGCCTTAGCCCACCCCTACCATGCGGCCCTGGCGACGTAGCCAGATCAGTGCAATCACCAGCGCCAGCAAATGGATCCACCACAATCCGATGGTGATCGGCATATCGCCCTTCAACAGCCAGTTTCGGGACATGTAAAGCGTATTGACGTACACCATGTAAGCCAAAATACCCAGCAGCGCCCGTCCGCCGCGGCCCTCGCGGGGCGGGGCATGGGACAGTGGTATGGCCATCAACCCGAGCACCACCACCACGAAAACGGGTGCAATTCGCCACTGCACCTCGACAATATCCTCGAGCGAGGACGAGAACAGAATATCCACGCTTGGTTTTGTTTCGATCGAATCAAGTTCTACCTGATCTTCCTCCTCCGGAAGCCTGAGGTCCGTGCGTGAAAAACGCATGACCCCGAAATCGAGCGTCTCTGATCCGCCTTCCGTCATCTGGCCATTCTCCAGCGTGAGAAAGCGGTTTCCCGAATCCTTGTCCAGCCAGTAATAGCCTTTTTCCGCACTCCAAACCTGCTTGCGTTCGTCCTGCTTCAATTGGATGAATACGTTGTTCAACGTGCGCCCGTCCTTCTCGACGGACTCGACGTACAGCACCAGGTCTCCGCTTTTCAATACATGAAATTGTCCCGGCTGCAGTCCCCATTCAGCAGCATTGCGAAAAGCGTCCAGCAGCTTTTGCTGTGTCAGTGATGCCGCAGACGGCGCCACGAACAGACCGAGAAACATCAGCACAACAGCGACCGGAAAGATCAGGTTGAACAGTGGCCGCAACAGCATTTGCCATTTGAAACCGCTGGATCTCATAACCGACATCTCCTGGTCCCGGTATAACCGGCCCAGCCCCCAGATGATAGATATGAAAACACTGAGCGGCACAATGGTGCCCAGCACCTGCGGCATTTTCAGCATGATCAGAGTCCACAGGAGACCGGAAGGTATGCGCCCGCCGGCGATGTCACTCAAGAGTTCGCCGAGCGCCACGCCGATCAAGATAACCAGCAGCACTATCGTGACAGCGAAAAAGGTCCACAGCCATTCACGAAAAATATACTTCTGTAAAATATTCAGAGTGACCTCATCGCGCCAAAAAAAAGGTGACCGGAGCAGCAGTTTATCAGTTATCCCTCCAATCAAAAATGAAACGCTAATTGAACGCCGATTTCTTGTAGAATGGCTGGTTTGATATTTGCAAATTTACCGGAGCCCGGATCCGGCAATCACCTAGTTAAAGGACACCCTGATGAAGATGAACCTGGACAACAGCCCCCCCATTGAAGCCCAAACCGAGTGCCTGGTTATCGGCGTTACGGAGGGCGGGCCCCTGTCTCCGGCCGCGACCGCGATCGACAAAGTCAGCGGGGGCACCATCAGCCGCATGCTGGAAAGCAAGGATATTCAAACCGGACTCGGCAAGACCGTTTTCCTGCACGGCCTGCCCGGCCTGGCCGCCACGCGCTTACTGGTTGCAGGGTTCGGTAAACAGGAAAAGCTGACGCTCGCCCGTTTCGACCGCGGTTGCATCGCGGCTGGAAAAGCACTTCGCAATCATGCGCTCACCAGTTGCCACATCTGTGTCCACGAGCTGGAGTTCGAACACACAGAAATCAGCCGGCGGCTCAAGCAGGCCGCGTTAGCCATCCATCGGGCCAATTATCTGTATACAACCACCAAGCCGCTCAAGGACGACTCGCCAGCCCCCATGCAGTCGGCATCGCTGCAGGGCGGAACAGAACTACAGTCTGCACTCGAGCAGGCCAATGCCTTCGCGGCCGGATTTGAAAAGGCAAAAATCCTGGGGGACCTGCCCGCCAATATCTGCAACCCGGCTTATCTCGCCCAGGAAGCGATCAACATCGCTGCGCGGTACGACCAGGTTGAACTGGAAATTCTCGACGAAGATGACATGGCGGAACTGGGCATGGACGCGTTTCTCGCCGTGTCCCGGGGCAGTGCCAATAGCGGCAAGCTGATCATCCTGAAATATTCGGGCGCGGAAGATGACCAGAAACCGGCGGTGTTCATAGGCAAAGGCGTCACGTTCGATTCGGGGGGTCTGTCCTTGAAGTCCGGCGAAAACATGATGCAGATGAAATACGATATGTGCGGAGCGGCCGGCGTGATCGGTGCATTCGTCACCTGCGCCAGGTTGCAGATACAGGCCAATCTGATCTGCATAGTGGCGGCCGTTGAAAACATGCCGGACGGGGATGCCTGCCGTCCCGGTGACGTGATCACCAGCATGTCCGGCAAGACCATTGAAGTGCTCAATACCGATGCAGAGGGCCGCCTGGTTCTGTGTGACGCCATCACATACAGCGAGCGATTCGATCCGGACGTCATCATCGATGTCGCGACGCTCACCGGCGCCTGCGTCGTCGCGCTGGGCCATCACGCCACCGGCCTGATAAGCAACGACGACGACCTGGCGCAAGATCTGCTCGCCGCCGGCGACTCCATTGTCGACCGCGCGTGGCGGCTTCCGCTCTGGGAGGAATACCAATCACAACTCGACAGTCCGTTTGCCGACATGAAAAACATCGGCGGAATGCCTGCCGGAGTCGTTACGGCCTCGTGTTTCCTGTCGCGTTTCGCAGAAGACCAGCGGTGGGCTCACCTGGACGTGGCCGGCTCGGCGTGGAAATGGGGCGGCGACGACGGCGCCTCGGGCCGGCCGGTCGGCCTGCTGGCCCAATACATGCTGGATCGCTCGAAGTAGGCTTGTGAACCGCACCTGCCAGATCGACTTCTACGTGCTGGCCAGCCCGGCGCAATCGGCAGAGCGCCTCGCCTGCCGGCTGGCCATGATGGCATGGGAGCAGGGCCACAAAGTCGCCGTGCTGACGGCCAGCGAAAAAGATGCTGCAGCCCTGGATGAGATCATGTGGGACTTTCCAGCCGGCAGGTTCCTGCCCCACGGCACGGGCCAGGAAAATGCGGAGGCACCGGTCAGCATCGGTACTGATGACAAGGAATTACCGACTGGACGCGACCTGTTGATCAACCTGACCGACCACGCCATCGAGGATCCTGCCCGGTTCACTCGCCTGCTCGAGATCGTCCCGGGCGCAGAGCAGAAACGCCTGGCTTCGCGGCAGAAATACCGTGAATATCGCGCGGTCGGTCTCGAACCGTCAAGCCATAAGATTGGAAAGTGACTGGAAAATGGATAAAAGCTACAACCCTCACGAATTAGAAAAACGCTGGTACCGCAACTGGGAAGAAAATGGCTACTATGCACCGGCCGGCGGCAGCCACCCTTACTGCATCATGCTGCCGCCCCCCAATGTGACCGGCAGCCTGCACATGGGCCATGCATTTCAGGACACCATCATGGACGCTCTCACCCGCTGGCAACGGATGAAAGGCGCCGACACCTTGTGGCAGCCGGGAACCGATCACGCCGGGATAGCCACCCAGATGGTCGTTGAAAGACAGCTTCTGGCGGAGGGCAAGTCCCGCCATGATCTTGGACGGGAACGTTTCGTCGAGGCGGTGTGGGACTGGAAAGAACACTCCGGCGACACCATCGGTATGCAAATGCGCCGGCTGGGCGCATCGGTTGACTGGTCCAGTCATTGTTTCACCATGGACGAAGGGCTCTCAAAAGCCGTGCAGCAGGTCTTCATCACCCTGTACGAGGAAGGGCTGATTTACCGGGGCAAACGACTCGTGAACTGGGACCCGGTACTGCACACCGCACTGTCCGACCTTGAAGTTATCTCGGAAGAAGAACAGGGCAAGATGTGGCACATCCGTTATCCCCGGGCAGATGGACGCGGTCACCTGGTCGTGGCGACCACGCGGCCCGAAACGCTGCTGGGCGATACCGCGGTCGCGGTTCACCCGGCCGATGAACGATATACCGAACTGGTCGGGTTAGAGCTCGAACTGCCCCTGACGGATCGCACGATTCCGATTATCGCAGATGAATACGTCGACTCTGAATTCGGTTCGGGCTGCGTGAAAATCACCCCCGCACACGACTTCAATGACTACGAAATCGGCAAAAGACATGATCTGGAACTGATCAATGTACTCGATATCAATGCCTGTCTGAACGACAACGCGCCCGAGGCATATCGGGGCAAGACCCGGTTCGCGGCGCGTGAGCTCATCGTGGAAGATCTCGAAAAGCTGGGTCTGCTCGAAAAAATAGACGACCACAAGCTGATGATTCCGCGCGGAGACCGTTCGCACGAGATTGTCGAGCCTTATCTGACCGACCAGTGGTATGTAAAAATCGCACCGCTCGCTCAGCCGGCTATCGAGGCGGTGGAAAGCGGACGGATTGAATTCGTTCCGGCCAACTGGAGTAAAACCTATTTTGACTGGATGCACCGGATTGAAGACTGGTGCATCAGCCGGCAGCTCTGGTGGGGGCATCGCATTCCAGCCTGGTATGACCCGGAAGGCAACATTCATGTCGGCACCAGTGAAGAGGACGCAAGGCGCCGCTCGGGTCTCTCATCCGACGTCTTGCTGCGGCAGGATGAGGATGTGCTCGACACCTGGTTTTCTTCTGCCCTGTGGCCTTTTTCCACGCTTGGCTGGCCCGAAAAAACCGATTACCTGGAGCGTTTCTATCCGACCAGTGTGCTGGTGACCGGCTTCGACATCATTTTTTTCTGGGTCGCCCGGATGATCATGATGGGTCTGAAGTTCATGGACGACGTTCCCTTCAGAACCGTTTACATTCACGGCCTGATCCGCGACGGAAGCGGTCAGAAAATGTCAAAGTCGAAAGGCAATGTACTGGATCCACTGGATCTCATCGACGGCATCGACCTGCAGACCCTGATCTCCAAACGGACCTCGGGATTAATGCAACCGCAAATGGCTCCGGCTATCGAGAAGACCACGCGGCAGGAGTTTCCCGATGGTATCCCGCCATTCGGAACCGACGCCCTGCGTTTCACCTTTGCCTCGCTGGCAACCACCGGACGTGACATACGATTCGACCTCGGGCGGATCGAAGGCTATCGAAATTTCTGCAACAAACTCTGGAACGCCACGCGGTTTGTTCTGATGCAAACGGACGGAAAACCTGTCTCTGCAGCGGACAAGCCTGATGTAATCGACCAGTGGATCGTATCCCGCATGAACCGGATGATCAGCGAAGTGGAAACACATTTCGGCGATTACCGTCTCGATCTTGCGGCACAGGCGCTATATGAATTCATCTGGAACGAATATTGCGACTGGTACCTCGAATTTGCCAAGGCCACATTGCAGTCAGCCGGGCAGGATCAACAGGCCATCACCCGGAACACCTTGCTGGCCGTATTGGAAACCTGCCTCAGAACACTGCATCCGATCATGCCGTTTATCACGGAAGAGATCTGGCAACGGGTCAAGACCCCGTTGGATATCGAAGGCGCCAGCATCATGCTGCAGCCATTTCCGCAGTCCGGGCCCCGGGATTCAGAGGCCGAACGGGATGTGGAGTGGATCAAGAGCACCATCCAGGGCGTCCGTCGCGTCCGTTCCGAACTGAACTTGCCCCCTGCGAAAGAACTGGACGTACTGTTCCAGGCCGGCAACGAAGACGACCGCAGTCGTCAGCAGCGTTTCAGCGGCGTACTGTCCCAATTGGCGCGGATTCATTCGATGACCTGGGTCGACCAGAGCGAAGACACGGCGCAGTGCGCCGTTGCGCTGGTGGGCGACCTGAAGATCCTGATACCGCTCAAAGGATTGGTCGATGTGGAAGAGGAACTTTCACGCCTTGGCAAGCAGTTGGAACGCGAAAACGCTGATCTGAAAAAATCAAAGGGCAAGCTGGGGAACAGCAGGTTTGTCGAGAATGCGCCGGAAGCGGTAGTCGAACAGGAACGCGAACGACTGCTGGCGCACGAAGCCAAGGTAGAAAATCTACACGAGCAGATCAGCCAGCTTGAGTCATTGCGCGAATGATTACTTGCCGAGCTCCATCCGCATCACGATGGCGCTCTCCTTGCCGCTGTCAGACCGGTAATAATCCGGCCTCTCCCCGACCGGGATAAACCCGTATTTGCGATAGATTTCAATGCCGGCCCGATTGCTTGGCCGGACTTCGAGGAAGATGCAATCGCAAAGATGCATGCGAGCGGTACGGATGGCATTGTCAAGCAAGATGCTTCCCATGCCCCGGCGCTGAAACTCGGGCGCGATGCACAGGTTCAGCAGATGGTTCTCACCTGCGGCATGAGTCTGAACACTGTACCCGGCCAGTATTGCGCCGGCTTGCAAACCCCAGCAGTCGTAACCAACCCGGATACAGTCCGCAAAAATGCCGCGGGTCCACGGATATGGATAGGCTGAGAGCTCAATTTCCATAATGCGATCGAGGTCACTATCGTCGAGACGGCGGACCACGGTGTGGACCGGGCACGGATTTGCACTCATTTCCCGTCCGTAGAGTTCACAGCGCCGCTTGTGCAGAGCTGATTCCAGAATTTGCGTTTGGCCCGGCCCGTGACTGCCAGGTCTTCCATATCCTCGGTGACCTGGACGAAAGCTGAGCCGACAACCGGCGAAATCTCGTCTCCGGCAATCCGCCGCGCCAGGCCTGTGCCAAACAGCATGACCCGAGTGAACAGGAACTGTCTGACCGCTTCATCCAGCGTCGGGCAGTCCGAACTGCCTTCAGGATCCGGCCAGGCCCAGACCACTCTGCCGCCCAGCGTCCTTGCCACATCTCCGGCGAAACGGCTCGCGGTGTGATCTGGCTGCGCACAGATCAGCAGCGTATCGCCGTCCCCCGCCTGCAGGATCAGCCGGTTGGTCGCCACCGCCGGCGGCTTGACGGCCCAGACGTCGAACCCCATAGCGTCCAGATAGGCGCGGCGACGCAACTCAATCACGATTCGGCTTCATCCTTGTCTGCTGACTGCCTGCCTTTTGCCTGCCGCTTCAAGCGGCGGTTTTTCCATGCTTTCCTGCCAAGAATCGTCATCACCAGGCCGGAGCTCACGTAAAAAACGCCAATGATCATCATGACCGTGGGCGGGTCAATCGCCAACAGAACAAAAACCAGCACGACGAGAAACAGAAACCCGGCCGGTATGCGGTCGCCGGAAGGCCAGGATTTCCCGCTGAAGTAACGGACACGGGAAAACATCAGGAGCCCCAGGATGACCGTCTCGAACCAGATCAGCCAGCGCATGGATTCGCCTGATATTCCCTGGTCGTTGAAAAACCAGATGGTGGCGACCAGCGTACCCGCTGCCGCCGGTGATGCGAGGCCCTGGAAATAGCTCTTGTCCACTGTCGAAACCTGGGTATTGAAGCGGGCGAGGCGCAACGCGGCGCAGGCAACAAACAAAAATGCGGCGAGCCAACCCAGTTTTCCGGCAAGCGGGCTGATGTCCCGCATGGAGGAAAGTGACCAGTTGAATGCCAGCAGCGCCGGCGCGAGGCCGAAGGATATCAGGTCAGAGAGACTGTCGTACTGGACGCCAAAATCACTCTGGGTGTTCGTCAGCCGGGCTACCCGTCCATCGAGACCATCGAGAAACCCCGCCACCACTACCGCCACGGCCGCCGCAACATAGTGGCCATTGATACCGGCGATGATCGAGTAGAACCCTGCGAACATGGCGCCTGTGGTCAGGGCATTCGGCAACAGGAATATGCCCTTGTGCACTGTTTTCTCACCAGGTTCCACGCTGAATCCTCTTGTGTTTTCTGCTTCGCATCATAGCACCGGATAAAGCCCCGAATAAGGCAGTTGAACTTCGTCTATGTTATAAGAAAAACTGGTTCATAGCAGGGATAGCCCATGAAACACAGAATTTGGCAACAGCAATTGAGCCGTCATCGCACTGAACTGCTTCTCGCGATGACCCTGGTGCTCGCGTGCGGCTGGTTGAACAGCGCCGATGCGACGGAAGTGTACAAGTGGACTGACGAAAAAGGCGTTGTGCATTTTGGCGACTCGCCGCCCCCGAGCAACGGATCCCTGAAAATAGAGGTAGAAGACGTGTACCAGCCCGGAACGACCGGCGCTTACCCGTCCGCCCCGCAGGGTACAGACGCAGCCTCTGCAGAAAGCCCGGAAAGTCCGAAGTCCGCCGCCCAGCAGCGGCGTGAGGACATCGCGAAAAGCCGCCAGGAACGCAGGGAAGCGCAGGTAGAAGCCGAGGAATTATGTGCGCGGCACCGCAAGCGCCTGGAGCAGATGGAGCCTGCCCGCAGGGTGATGTACAAGAACGAAGCGGGTGAAGAAATCCGGATGGATGATGACCTGCGCATCGGGCTTATCGAGGAGTCACGAGACTACATCGCCAAAAACTGCAGGTAATCCGTGTTTCATGCAGGTAAAATCGGTCGTTTGGGACCAGTGAACCTATAACGCATGAAAACCAGCAAATTCCACATCATGACGACCCGGGAAACCCCCGCGGACGCAGAAATCGCCAGCCACCAGCTCATGCTGCGCAGCGGCATGATTCGCAAACTGACGGCCGGAATATACAGTTGGTCACCGCTGGGTTGGCGGGTACTGAAGAAAGTGGAACAGATTGTCCGCGAGGAAATGGACCGGGCCGGCTACCTGGAAATGCTGATGCCCGCAGTGCAGCCTGCCGAATTGTGGAAGGAAACCGGTCGTTGGGAAGATTTTGGCGGCCAGTTGCTGAAGATCCTGGATCGCGCGGGGCGCGAGTACGTGTTCGGCCCGACCCACGAAGAAGTCATCACCGATCTTGCCCGAAACGAACTCCGCAGCTACAAACAGCTGCCGGTAACTTTCTACCAGATTCAGACCAAGTTCCGTGATGAAATCCGGCCGCGCTTCGGCGTAATGCGCGCGCGCGAGTTCCTGATGAAGGACGCCTACTCTTTCCACATCGATGAAGCCAGCCTCGATCAGACATACTGGGAAATGTACGAGGTATATTCCCGGATCTTTGAGCGTGCCGGGCTCATGTTCCGCGCCGTCCGGGCCGATTCCGGAGCCATCGGAGGAAGCCAGTCGCACGAATTCCACGTGTTGGCGGAGTCAGGCGAGGATTTGATCGCATTCTCGACCGATTCTGAATTTGCGGCCAACGTCGAACTGGCGGAAGCGGTCGCCCCGGCAGGAGCAACGCCGCCGGCTAAGGAAGATCTGCTGCTCGTCGATACGCCGGACGCCCACACCATCAACGACCTGGTGGAGCAGTTCGGTCTGCCCGTCGAGAAAACAGTCAAAACACTGATCGTGGAAGCTGCCGAAGAATCGGGGTCCGGTTTTGTAGCGCTTCTGGTCAGGGGCGATCATGTACTCAATGAGTTCAAGGCGGCGCGCCTGCCGCAGGTAGCCACTCCAATCCGTTTTGCAACGGAAGACGAAATTCACGCCGCGACCGGCGCCGGCCCGGGGTCTCTTGGCCCGGTTGGCCTGAAGATTCCGGCGGTAGTCGACCGCACTGTGGCCGCGATGTCTGATTTTGCCGCGGGCGCCAACCAGGACGGCAAGCACTATTTTGGCGTTAACTGGGGGCGGGATACGGAACTGCCCGAACAGGCGGACCTGCGCAACGTGACGGAAGGCGATCCCAGCCCGGACGGTGAGGGAACCCTTCAATTGGCCCGCGGTATCGAAGTGGGCCATATCTTCCAACTGGGAACGAAGTACAGTGAGTCCATGAACGCCGTGGTGCTGGGTGAAGACGGCAAATCGCACGTGATGCCGATGGGTTGTTACGGTATCGGCGTTTCCCGCATCGTCGCTGCGGCGATTGAGCAGAACCACGATGAAAAAGGCATTTGCTGGCCCGATCCGATCGCCCCGTTCCAGGTCGCGATTCTGCCGATGAACGCCCGCAAATCACACCGTGTGCGCGAAGCCGCTGAGCTTCTATATGCCGATCTCCAGGCCGCAGGCGTCGAAGTGTTGCTGGATGACCGGAATGTTCGGCCGGGCGTGATGTTCAACGATATGGAACTGATCGGAATACCGCATCGCGTGGTGATCGGGGAGCGGGGCCTGGATGAAGGCGTACTCGAGTACCGCAAACGCACCGATACTGAAAACGGTGAAATCCCGCTGGAAGGGGCTGTGGAAGCTCTGCTCGAACGGCTGGGCTAACCTGTTGCGGGCGCATGCCCCGCGGGTCATTCCCTGATTACAAAACTCAACGCGCCCACCGAATCGATGGCGCAGTCGATCCGGTCGCCCGGCAACACGCTGCCAACACCCGACGGCGTGCCGGTAAATATCAGGTCGCCCGCTTTCAGCTCGAAATAACGGGACAGTTCGGCAATCACTTCAGGCACGGACCAGGTCATGTCGCGGACGTTGCCTTGCTGGCGCAATTGGCCGTTCACCTGCAGTCTGATGGCGGCACTGCCGGGATGGCCGTTGGCCGAAACTGGCCGAATGGCCGACACGGGCGCCGACTGGTCGAAGCCCTTTGCTGTGGTCCAGGGGCGACCGTGTTTCTTCGCCGCGGCCTGCAGGTCCCGCCGGGTCAGATCGACACCCACGGCGTACCCAAAGACGAGCGCCTGAGCTTCTTCCAGTGGAATGTCCGCTCCTCCGCCACCAATCGCAACCACCAGCTCCACCTCGTGATGAAGCTCCCCCGTCATGGATGGGTAAGGTACTTCAGCATCGGTGCAAACGGCGTCCGCAGGCTTCGAAAAAAAGAACGGGGGCTCGCGTGTCGACAGGCCCATTTCACGCGCATGCTCGCGGTAATTACGCCCGACGCAATACACTCGATGGACCGGGAACAGCGCGTCTGTTCCCTGAACCTGCAACCTGGGCAAGGATGCAGGCTCGAAAACACAGCCATCGAAATCGGCCTTTGGCGTATTCATACCAGCTGGCGAATACCGACCGACCGCCTGATTTTTTGCAGAAACGGCGTGGCGAAAGCGCGTGCCTTTTCTGCGCCCTCCTGCAATGCCTCCTCAATCCGCGCAGGCTCGGCGATCAAAGCCTCGTAACGCTCCCGGCCGGGCAGCAACTCGCGGTTGATCAGGTCGAAAGTTTCCTGTTTGGCCTGGCCCCATCCAATACCGTCCCGGTAGGCCTGGCGCATCGCCCCACGCTGCTCGCGGGAAGCAAATGCCGCGTAGATGGCGAACAGGGCTGAGTCGTCCGGGTCCTTGGGTTCACCCGGCTCCAGGGAGTTGGTCACGATTTTCATGATTGCTTTGCGTAACTGTTTCTCCGGCAACCAGAGCGGAATCGTATTGTTGTAGCTTTTCGACATCTTGCGCCCGTCTTTGCCGGGAAGCACGGCGACGTGATCCTCGACTACCGCCTCGGGCAATTCGAATAGCTCACCGTAATGGTGATTGAAGCGCTGGGCGATATCGCGCGCCATCTCCAGGTGCTGTACCTGATCTTTGCCCACGGGCACATGCGTTGAGTTGAACATCAGGATGTCCGCGGCCATCAGCACCGGATAACTGAACAGACCCATGGTGATGGCAAAATCGGCATCTTCCCCGGCGTCAAGGTTCTCCTGCACCGCCGCCTTGTAGGCATGGGCGCGGTTCATCAAACCTTTGGCGGTCGAGCAGGTCAGGATCCATGTCAGCTCAGGAATCTCCGGTATATCGGATTGCCGGTAAAACACGGACCGCTCGGTGTCGAGCCCAAGTGCCAGCCAGGTGGCTGCAATTTCCAGGGTCGATTGCCTTATCCGGTCTGGATCCTGGTTTTTTACGAGGGAATGAAAATCCGCCAGGAAGTAATAGGACTGGACGTCCGGATCATGGCTTGCCTGGATGCACGGTTTGATCGCACCGACGTAGTTTCCCAGGTGCGGTGTGCCGGTGGTGGTAATGCCCGTCAGGACCGTTCGCTTACTCATGAAGGTATGTCCGCTGCGTCAATTCGATGCGGTATTTTACGGGAAAGACAACGACTTTGTCTCCCTGCCGCGGCAACGGCCGAGATCCGATTTTTCGTTGTAGGCAGAGCCCGAACCGCCGGCCAGCCCCCGGATACATGCAATCAGATCCGGCATCCCCTTGCGCATGACGTAACTCACGATAAAACCGGGGACCGGGAACTTGGGCTGGACCCGAATCCGGTAATCCACCAGGATGCCTTGCTGCAGTTGCTTGAACTCCCACTGGCCCTGCATCGCTTTGATATTGCCCTCGACCAGTTGAAACCGGATGGACTGGTGAGGTTCGCGCAACGACTCGAATATAAAATCCTGGGTTGGAACCAGCCAGCCTTTATCCACTACCTGGTGCACCAGCGCACGGTCACCGCTGGATTCGATCAGTTCGCATTTTTCCAGCCCGTCGACAAACACGAAAGACAGCTCACATGACACAATAACATCCCATATCGACTCTACCGGGGCGTCAATAATGGCCTGCACCCGGGCGGATCCACCTGACTGGTCTGAACGTGCGTCCAGTAACAGGATTTCGCCGCTTCGCAGTCGCTGCATCGCTTCGACATCGGGCTCCGCCGGAAATGCCAAAAAGGACAGGCCCAGAAGAAAAAAAGATATTACTGGAATGCAGAGTTTCATTGATCCATCAGTATAATGGCCGGATGAACCTGCGCGCGCTGCAATATTTCGTCAAGCTGGCCGAACTCCGGCATTTCAGCAAGGCTGCCGATGCTTGCTTTGTCAGCCAGCCCACGCTGAGCACACAAATCAAGAAACTGGAGGAAGAGCTGGGCGTGCAGCTGGTTGAACGTTCACCAAAAAACATCATGCTCACCCCCGTCGGCGAGGAGATCGCCGACCGCGCACGGCTGGTACTGAGTGATATTGACCAGATCAGGGCAGTCGCACGGCGTAGCGGCAACCCGGCTGAAGGCACGCTGCGCCTTGGCTTGTTTCCTACACTGGCACCCTATTTTCTGCCTCACGTGGTGCCCTCCCTCAGAAAGCAATACCCCAATTTGCGCCTGCAGCTGGCCGAGGAAAAAACTGAAGACCTGCTGCGCATGTTGCGACAGGGTGAGCTCGACGCGGCGCTGCTCGCGCTGCCCATCAATGACGAAGGCCTCGAGGTGGAAACCCTGTTCGAAGAGCCTTTCGTGCTGGCTCTTCACGGACACCATCCGCTGGTGCAACGACCCCGGATAACTACCGAAGACCTGGAGGGCGCGGAACTGCTGTTGCTGGAAGAGGGGCACTGCATGCGTGACCACGCGCTGGCCGTGTGCGCGCTGGCCAATGCGCATGAGCGCGTTGATTTTCATGCCACCAGCATGGAGACGTTGCGCCAGATGGTGGCCGCCGACGTCGGCATCACCCTGATGCCGATCCTGTCGGTGAAACCGCCGATGGCAGCCACGGAAAATGTGGTGATACGGCACTTTGAAGACCCTGCGCCGAGCCGCACGATTGCGCTGGTGTGGAGAGGAAGTTCAGCGCTTTCGTCCTTTCTCAGAGAACTGGGCTCCTGCCTGAAAGACTTTCCGCCGTCTCTGCTGCGGCAATAAGCCTCTATCGGGTAAACAGGGCCCCGCCTGCTGCGTCAGTCATCCAGGTCGTCGAGCAAGTCCTGTGCATCGTCCGGGCCGTCCGGAATATCCGCGAACAACGGGGTAGAAAGGTACCGCTCCCCGGTATCGGGCAACATCGCCAGGATTACCGCGCCGGGCTCAGCCTGTTGCGCTACTTGAAGCGCGGCGGCGAAAGTGCCGCCGGCGGATATGCCGCAGAAAATACCTTCCTGGCGCGCCAGTGCCTTCGAACAGTCAATCGACTCTTGATCGGTTACCAGGACATTTTGGTGCGCCACGTTCCGGTCCAGCGTTTGCGGGAGGAAATCCGGCGTCCACCCCTGGATTTTATGAGGTTGCCACTCCTTGCCTTCGAGCAGAGCCGCCCCTGACGGCTCGGTGGAGATGACCTTCACGTCCGGACGAGCCTGTCGAATCATCTGGCCGACGCCGCTGATGGTGCCGCCCGTGCCGTAACCACTGACAAAGTAATCCAGGCGCCTGTCGGCAAAGTCCTGCAATATTTCAGGTCCGGTGGTATTGCGGTGATATGCGGGATTGGCCTCGTTTTCAAATTGCTGGGTCATGAACCAGCCGTGCTTCTTTGCCAGCGCTTCGGTGACCCGCACCATTCCCGTGGCGCGCTCTTCAGGAGGCGTCAGAACAACCCTGGCGCCAAGGAAACGCATCAGACGGCGTCGTTCTATTGAGAACGATGAAGCCATCACGGACACGAACGGATAACCGCGAACCGCGCAAACCATGGCTAGCGCAATGCCGGTGTTGCCGGAAGTCGCCTCGATCACGGTTTGTCCGGGCTTCAGTGCTCCGCGCTTTTCCGCATCGAGGATGATGCCCAGGGCGAGGCGGTCCTTGACCGAACTCATCGGATTGAAGGCCTCTACCTTTACGTACATTTCCACGCCTTCGGGCGCCAGTTTTTGAATTTTTATAACCGGCGTGTTGCCGATCGTATCGAGAATAGTGTCGAAGATCATGTGGATGTCCTTTGCGGTTCAGCAACCATCGAGCCCAAACGGCGTTCGATGGAAAACCAAAGACTACTCCCGGTGGCACCGGGGTGTCCAATAATCAGGCAGGTGCGGCTCTGAGCAAGTCCGTCAGCGCCTGCCCGCGGGCAAGCGCAGGAGAATTACGGTGCCGCCCGGTGGCGCGCTTGATGAAGGCCTCCCTGACGGTCCAGCTCGAAGAGATCAGGCCGATCCCGAAACGGCGTAACGGACCCAGTTCTCCCGGTATGAAAATTCCGCGAATGCCGTGCATGCCACGCGCCATCACCTCAGCTTCCGAGCGACGCCACCTGCCGTATTTCTCCAGCGTCTTTTCACCGGCAAAATTAAGCTGCCGGTTGCGCGCAGCCACCAGCACTTCGACGAGGCCCGCCGCGTCCAGCAAGCCGAGGTTGACGCCCTGCCCCGCCAGCGGGTGAACGACGTGAGCCGCGTCCCCGATCAAAACGGCATGGTTGGCCCAGTAGCGCTCACTCAGCCTCATCGTGAGCGGAAATGCTGCGCGCTTCCCGCAGGAAGTGACGGGGTCTGGCCAGTGATCCGGACCGCCCGCAATCGCCTGGTTCAGTTCCTCCAGGAAATCTGCTTCGTCCAGCTCCAGCATCCTCGCTGCCTCGGCATCGGGCAGCGACCAGACAATCGAGGAAGAACCGTCATCGAGCGGCAGAAACGCCAACGGACCACCGTCAAGAAACCGCTGCCAGGCCAGGCCGGAATTGGGAGTGCTGGTTTGCACCACCGAGACCAGCCCCTGCTGACTGTACTCCCAATGGTCTTGCCGAATGCCGAGCAATTTGCGAATTCCTGAATTTGCCCCGTCTGCACCCACCACCAGCCGGCAGTGCAAACTCGTCCCGCTTTCCAGGCTGATCAGCGGCTCGCCATCGATGTATTCCAGGTTCGTCACGCGATCCGGACAAAACAGCTCCACCGCACTCATGGTCAGCAGAGATTGCCACAACGACCACTGGACCAGTGTGTTCTCGACTATCGTGCCCAGGCGCTCAAGACCAAACTCCATCGCGTCAAACTGCAGCGACACGCTCTCATCCCGGTCCTCGACCGCCATCCTGCGATAGGGGCAGTGCCGCTGCCGTTCAACCTGACGCCAGGAGCCGGCCTCGGAAAGGATATCTGCCGACCCCGGTGAAATGGCGGAAACCCTCAATCCCACCGGCTGCGAACCGTCAAACGGACCGGGTTCCTGGTGGTCCACGACGGCTACCGAAAAACCGGACCTGGCCAGCAGCGATGCTGCGGCCGCGCCCACCATGCCTGCCCCGATAACCGCAACGTCGTATTTCATAAGGGTTCACCCGCAGCCAGCCGCGGTGTGCGCCCGCGGTATCCCATCGACCGGACGGCGAGCTGCCGGCGCAACGACGGCACAAACGCATGCGCCAGAATGCCGGCCGTGCGAGCGGCCGCCGCCAGCCGCGTAGGATTCGAGAATATTCTCGCCAGTCCGTCAGAATAGGCAATGGTGCCGGCCTGGTCCGGCTTGCGCCAATCGCTATAACGCGTCAGCAAGTCGATGTTGCCGTAGTTCGCATCAGCCCCCTTCCTGGACTCATCCTGCAGCAGTTCGGCAAGTACGGCGACGTCGCGCAACCCGAGGTTGAACCCCTGCGCGCCGACCGGATGGATTGCGTGCGCCGCGTTTCCGAGAATGACCGCGCCCGGCCGAACGTCTTCCAGCGCCCGCACCAACCGCAGCGGATAGCTGCTGCGCCGACCTATTTTCAGAAATTTTCCAAGGTGGTTGCCAAAACGCCGGTGCGCCTCGCGCAGGAATTCCGTCTCGGGCATCTCCATCATCAGGGCAGCCTGGTCTGTGGAGACACACCAGATGAGCCCACAACGACCGTTGACGTGAGGCATCACGGCAAAAGGACCGGTCAGAGTAAAACACTCGAACGCCCGGCCCCGATGGTCCTGTTCGGGGGTGATGTTGCAAATAATCGCAGTCTGTCGGTAATCGTGCTTTTCCGTCTCGATATCGAGGGATTGCCGCACAAATGAATCAGCGCCGTCTGCGCCCACCAGCAACGACGCCTGGATCCTGTGGTCACGCCCGTCTGCGGTGTAATGGATGACAGCCAATTCTGCGCCGGCGTCGATTTTCGTCACGGCGGCCGGGCACAGGAAGTCGAGATTTTCCCAGCGGGGAATCTGCGCCATCACGGCCGCACCGAAAACCTTCGCTTCAACCACATGCCCGAACCGGTCCAGGTCGAGTTCTCCGGGTTCCATCAGTACTCGGCCGGGCCGGTCGAATTCGCGCACCTGTATTTCCCGGATCGGGGTCGCACTGCCGGCAACCGCCGGCCAGATTTCCAGTGCCTGGAGTATCCGGCAGGAGCTGGCGCTGAGGGCCAGCGTCCGGTCGTCGTAACTCGGTTGGGAGGCCACGCTGAACCTGACCGATTCGAGCAGGGCTACTCTCAAGCCCAGCGGCGCCAGGGCACAGGCAAGGCTTGCGCCCACCAGCCCACCGCCCACAATTGCGACATCATAACGCTTGGTCATCAAGTCTCCTTCAGGCCGCCATCGCGGCTTCAACTTCATCCGCCGTGCGGGCCAGCCCATCGGTCAGGATGCGGGGGGCATCCCTGGTGATGGCCACATTGTCTTCGATACGGATTCCCACACCACGCCAGGACTCTTCAACGCTTTCCTCGCCGGGGGGAATGTAAATTCCCGGCTCAACAGTTAAAACCATGCCCGGCTCCAACTCCCTTGAATGGCCGTCGATGGTGTACTCACCCACATCGTGCACGTCCAGCCCGAGCCAATGACCGGTGTTGTGAACATAGAACTTCTTGTAACCCTCCGATTCGATCTCTTCATCCACGCTCCCGCCCAGAATGCCGAGATCAATCATTCCTTCCGTAGCCACCCGAATGGCGGCATTGTGTACTTCCTGCCACTGGATTCCGGCTCGCGCTTTGTCAATGGCGGCCGCCTGGGCGGCCAACACGACCTCGTAAAGTGCGCGCTGATCCGGTGAAAACTTTCCGTTGACTGGAAAGGTCCGGGTGATGTCCGATGCGTAACCGTCATATTCCGCGCCGGCGTCGATCAGCAACAGTTCGCCATCGTGTAACTCCGAGTTGTTGGCGATGTAGTGCAGAACACAGGCGTTTGCGCCTCCCCCGACGATCGGGAGATAGGAAATCTCACACTGGTTGCGGGTGACGGAATGCAGCAGGCTGGCATAAATCTCGGCTTCGTTCATTCCAGGCTGACAGATTTGCATGGCCGTCTGATGAGCCTCGATCGCCACTTTGGCTGAGCGCCTCATGGCCGAAAGCTCTTCCCGACTTTTATACAGGCGCATATCGTGAAGCATGTGGTCCAGCGCGTGAATTTCCTCCGGCGCGTGGAACGTCTTGCGCGCTTCCCCGCGGAATTCATTGAGCCAGCCGATAAGCCGCTGGTCGAACAGGGGGTGTTTGCCCAGGTCGTAAAATATCCGCTCCGTGTTCTGCAACAGCTCGCGCAACCGGGTCTCGGCTTCCTTGATGCAATACGCCTGGTCCATCCCGTATTCCGATACCGCGGCCTCCAGGCCCACCATGCGGCCATCCCACATTTCCCGCTCCGGGTCGCGCTCGCGGCAGAACAGGATACTGGTTCCGCCCTCTGAGCCCGGAATCAAGGCCAATATGGCTTCGTGCTCACGAAAACCGGTCAGATACAAAAAATCGCTGTCCTGTCGATAGGGGTAATGTACGTCGTTGTTCCGGATCTTGGCTGGTGCGGCCTGCAGGATGACGATGGAGTCCTCACCGGCCATTTTCATCAGCTGCCTTCTGCGCCGGGCGTACTCTTTCTGTTTGATCACTTAAAGCTCTCTGTTATTGCGGTGCTCAATGAATTGCCTCATGTTGCCCTGGGCCGCGAAAATCTTCGCGCATCATCATGGCGACCACGCGCACATATTCGACAATCTCCATAAAGGCCGTTTCATCTTCCTCGCTCTCTCCCTTATTCTGTTCCGGCCGGGAAATCTCTGCCCGTGCAATTTGCTGGAGGTCCTCGATCGCCTCCCTGGCTTCTTCCGACAAGGCATCGAGTTGCCCGCCACTGGCCAGCCCAGCGAGAAAACCGGAACACCACTGGGCAAGGGCTGCGGTGCGGTCTTCCAATGCTTCCTCATCATCCGGTAACCACAGCTGGAAACCGAATTCATCATCTTCGAGTTGGCTTTGCGTACGCTCGAAAACATCAGACAAAGCAGCGCTGAGGGCCGCCCCGGGGTTTACGACCAGTTGCATCGCCGCAAGATGGCTGATGAACGCCGAAGGTGTGCTGCTGACTTCCCGGCACAACAGGCCGCACAGCAGGCCATGGCATTCTGACAATTCCGTCGCATCGAGGTTGCCATGGCTCAAGCGGACTGTCCGATCAAAATCAGGTAATGAAGGCGCTGACATCTGGCCGCTCCAAATAGATGAATATTACCATCCCTGAGGGAATTGATTGACGGTTTTAACCGCTCAATCTATAGTTGTCGCCATGGATTCACTGGAACAGGCCGGAAAAGATCTGGAGCGTCTCGAAGCGCAACTTAAGGCTTTGTTGGACCAAGCGCGGAAACTGCGCGAGGAAAATCTGTCCCTGCAGAACCGCCAGGAATCACTCGTAGCCGAACGAGCATCACTGGTTGCAAAAAATGAAGAGGCCCGCACCAAGGTCGAGGCCATGATCAACCGGCTAAAAGCACTCGAACAGAGCTGAGTCCGCTGCATGAGCAATTCACCTGAGCCAGTCTCGGTCATCATACTGGAAAAAAAATACCAATTTGCCTGTGAACCGGATCAGCGCAAGGATCTGGTTGAGGCCGCTCGCCATCTGGACGAGTGCATGACTGAAATAAAGGACACCGGGCGGCTGATGTCGCTGGAGCGGATTGCCCTGCAGGCAGCGCTCAACTTTAGTGCCGAGCTGATGAAGCTCCGTGCGGCGGAAGATTACCGGCAGGAAAAGATAGACAGCAAGATCCGCATACTGGCCGATCAGATCGATGATGCGCTGAAAAGTTGATCGCGCTATAATTACTTTTGCCCCCTGTGGTGTTTGCCATCGGACTCGTTAAATGCCTTGTCCCTACTTATTGACCACGGGGTAGCTGATCTGAGTGCTGGTGTGCATGTTCGCTTTTAGCGAAAAGCCTGAAGCCTCGTAAGCCATCCCACCTGAACCTTTGGTTCAAGGTCACCGGGCCGTAGCGGCATCATGGAGGGCTTTATTTCACTCCTGTTTCACTCCTGTTTCACCCGATGCACAGCGAAGCCAGTCAGAAATCCCAAAAAATCCAGCTCCGCAAAGACATCAGGCGCAAGCGCGCGATAATTGATGAAAAAAAGCGGGCTCACTGGGACGCGCTTATCAACCACCAGCTGCTTGCCTATGTAAGCCAGGCGCGCCCTGCGACGGTAGCGGCCTACATGGCGTTTGACGGAGAGCCCGACCTGGCTCCGACGCTGACCGCGTTATACGAAAACGGAGCGAAGCTGGCCCTGCCGGTGGTTCGTGATGCACCAGGCAAGTCGGTCATTACGTTCAGTCAGTGGAAGCCCGACAGTGATTTGCGGCCGAATCGCTACGGTATCGCCGAGCCGGCAGGGACGGATCTCGTTCGGATCATCGACATCGACCTTGTACTGGTGCCGCTGGTGGGGTGGGACAAATCAGGAGGCAGGCTGGGTATGGGCGCCAGCTTTTACGACCGCCTGTTTCAGCCTTTCGCCGAACTCGACAAGCCGGTTCGCATGGGAGTGGGCTACGCGCTCCAGCAGGTGAGCCGCATTCCGCGGGAACCCTGGGATATTCGGCTGCACGGCATGTTGACCGAAAATGGCTGGTTTACCTGCGGGGGCTGAAGCGAGACAATGCCGTTAACAAGCGGTTACTGCAGGAATGAAGTTGCGTATGAATTACTGGTTGATCAAGAGCGAGCCCGAAGAATTCAGTATCGATGACCTGAAAAACGCGCCCGGTAAAAAAGAGCACTGGGATGGAATCAGAAACTACCAGGCCAGAAACTTCATTCGCGATGATATGCAAAAAGGCGACCTCGCTTTTTTCTATCATTCCAACTGCAAGACACCGGGTATCGTAGGAATCTGTGAAGTCGTCTCGGATGCCTACCCCGACCATACCCAGTTTGACTCGAACAGCCGCTATTACGATGCCGGCAGTCCGGCGGATGACCCGCGCTGGCTGATGCGCGACGTAAAGTACCGCCGCAAAACCAAACGCCTGATCAGCCTGACGGAGTTAAAGGAAAAAGCCGGCAAACTGGAGGGCTTAGCGTTGATCCGGCGCGGCAATCGCCTGTCGATCATGCCGGTTTCCAAGGCGCACTGGGACTATATTCTCTCACAGGAGTGAACCAATTCATGACATCAGCCGTCGACCAACAAATTCAGAAACAATGGGCAGCGGAAGCCGCGGTCCGCTATGTGCGCCCAGACTCCGTTTTGGGAGTGGGAACGGGCAGCACGGTCAATCTTTTTATCGAAGCGCTTGCCGCCAGCGGCACGCGGATCGAAGCAGCCGTGTCTTCATCCGACGCCTCTACCCGATTGCTGGAATCGAACGGCATCACGGTGCGGGACCTCAACCTTGCCGGCACACTCGACCTCTATATTGACGGCGCCGATGAATTCGATCCGCACCGACGCCTGATCAAGGGCGGAGGCGGAGCGCTCACCCGTGAAAAAATCGTAACGGCCGCCAGCCGCAAGTTTGTCTGTATCGTTGACGAAAGCAAGAAAGTAGGCGTGCTCGGAAAGTACCCGCTCCCTGTGGAAGTCATTCCCATGGCCCGCAGTTTCGTGGCCCGCCAACTGGTTGCCATGGGCGGACAACCGGAGCTGAGACAGGATTTTGTCACCGATAACGGCAACGTCATTCTTGATGTTCACAATATGGACCTGGTCGATCCGGTTGCCGTTGAGAAAGAGTTGAACAACCTTCCGGGTGTCGTGACCAACGGCCTGTGGGCGATCCGGCCAGCGGATGTCGTCCTGATGGCGACCTCGAACGGCGTCGAAGAGTTTTCCTGAGACCGGGGGCCGTTTATCCCGGCGCCCTGTCATAGAACGCTTCAGCCGGGATTGCGCTTTACGGTACTGCCTTTGAGCGCGCCGCGCTCACTTCGCCCGCGCTCACTTCGCCTCCGGGATTCCCCCAGGAATTCATCACGAAAGTAACGACATCAGCCACATCGCCGTCTCCAAGATAGGACATGTTCGGCATCACCGAGTTGTAAACCATGCCGTTGACGGTGATCGGGCCCTTCAGTCCATTCAGGATGACATCGGTGACCGCCGCCGGACCTGCCTCGAGGTAGTCGGATCCCGCCAATGGAGGAAAAGCGCCGGCCAGGCCCTGACCGGATGCCTGGTGGCAGGCCGCACAATGCGCAGCATAGAGTTTTCCGCCCCTGGCCATTCGCTGTGCGAGCGTTCGAACGCCCGCTCCGTCCGCAGGCGCGGCAACGGTGTTGCCGGCGGTCTGGTCCGGCGCGGCCGGTTCCTCTTTGGCACAGGCCGCCAGTGTCACCACGATAAAAGCGCTCAAAAGCATGTAACGGTGCTGGCCCACGAACCTATCTCCCGTTTAAAACAAGCATCATAAATGAAGCATTAATACCGCAACAATCTTTCCGGGGTAGTTTGCATATTAAAAAACCTTGATGTGAATCAATATGCTTACGAATGCCAGTTGTTAGATTAAAAGTTATTCCCCGCATCAATAAGCTGCAGGGAGCTATTAAGTAACGGTGTCAAACCATGAAACTAACAAGATTCACCGACTATTCACTTCGCGTCCTGATTTATCTTGGCCTCAAGGATGACGGCAGAGTGACCATCAGGGAAATCTCCGATGCTTATGGAATCTCACGCAATCACCTGATGAAGGTGGTAAGCTTGCTGACGCGCATGGGTTATCTTGACGCCCGCCGCGGTCCCGGCGGGGGAATCGCTTTGGCCCGTGCACCCAGGGAAATTGTCATTGCCGATGTCGTGCGCGACATGGAGGAAGATCTCAACCTGGTCGAGTGTTTCTGTGAAGAAGGAAGCTGTGCCATCAAACCCATTTGCCAGCTGAGAAACGTGCTCAGCCAGGCATTGACGGCCTATTTGAGCACGCTCGAACGCTATACCTTGCTGGACCTGCTCAAACCACGCACGAAACTGATCGAAGTACTTGGAATGACGGCCTGAGAAGGCTTGAAAAAACAAAGAGCGCACCCGGCGCTCTTTGTCGTTGATAAACGACCGGTGTTCGAAACACCGGTACTTGCCAGAATCAGAGGCGCATCCGAGCGAAACTGACGGCGCCGCCCAACAGCAACAACAGCCCGCCCAACAGGGCGATCATGGGAAGCTGAGTTGCCGTGGTCGGCAGCATGACGGGTTCCGGCTCAGCAGCGGGTGCTGGTGCTGGTGCTGGTGCCGGAGCGGGCGCGGGGGCCGGGGCGGCAGTAGCGGCAGCGGCAGCCGGCAGGCTCCAGTTACTCGCCATCGGAATGTAAACGTTCACTTCCTGTCGGGGCGCCAGGTCAAGGATTCTGACTGTTTTGCCACCAATTTCGGCGGTAGCGCCACGCGCTGGATACCTGCGTTCAGAGTCTGTCCATGTTCCATCCGGCAGTTGCCATTGCACGATGGTGGAATTCACGCTCTGGCGCACCACTCTGGCCGTGAGCTTGACCCACATTGCTTCTTCTTTCTGAACGATATCCAGGCAGGCATTGCCGATATTCGGGTTCGTTTCCAACAACTCAGCTGAATAGATGACTTCTGAACATTCCGCCGCTTGTGCGCTGGCAGTAAATCCAAGCGTTCCCACAAGCACAAGCATGATGAGTAACAGTGTCTTTTTCATATCTTCCTCACTTTAGAATTTCAACGATGGATGTCTGGCTTCGGCCTTTACTATGAACCGCTTTGGCGCGTGCCCGACGTAATAAAAAGGATAGCAGGTAACTAACGTCAGGGTCGTTTCAGCCGTCTTTCCCAAAACTGACACATCATCCGGTTCCACGATCAGGAACGATGAAACACGGTAGTTAACGGCTCCACCAGCGGTCCTTAACTCGATTTCATCGCCAATTTCTATGTCCTTCAGCCCTCTGAAAAAGCCATCACGGTGTCCCGCAATGCCAAGGTTCCCCGGTGAATCGATCCAGGCTGTCCCCTTGATCCGGCCGGCGCCGCGGTTCAGGTTGAATTCGTCAGTGCCGTTATAAACGGGCACCTCGATACCCAGGCGTGCGATTTTCATCAACGCTAACGGCGGTTCGGCATCTACCTGGATGCTTTCTTCGTAGTCGCGAATGCGCTTGTCGGACCAGAGTTCCTGGTCGGGTATCCAGCCCGAGTGACTCGCAGCCTTATCTGCGAGAGATGCCTCAAATGCCCTGACACCCTGCTCTCTCTGTAGCTCGGCATCGGCCCTCAATTGGAAGAACACTGCGAGCAAAGCGACGCCGCCAAGGTAAAGACCCGCTTCCAGCCAGCCCAGCCTGTTTCTCAAACGGCTGTGCATGGGTTTGATTGCCCTGATTCAAACAGCATCCTGCAATGATAACTCGTGACGAAAATTACGCACAACAGCCCATTGATCTATATAATACCGCGCTTTGCTTGAGCTGAACCCCAAAAACTGGAGAGAAAACATGAACAAGCTGGCGCGGAGTAACCTTTTTACCACCTTGCTCCTGGCAGCCATTCTGCTGCCCGGCATCGTAATAGCTGACCAACTGGTGATGAAAAACGGAGACGTCATAACCGGCGACGTTGGCAAGATCGAAAACAACAAGGTGTATATAAAACCCGCCTATGGCAGTGAATTCTCGGTGGACCTGGCCGAAGTCGTGTCGATCAACGCGGAAAAAGTCTTCGAAGTTGAGTTGGAAGACGGCCGCAAGATGAGCGCCCAGATTGCCGGATCGGCAGCTGAGGGCGAGCAGACCCTAATTTCCGACGGCGCCGAAATGAGCGTCAACACGATGATGCTGACCCAGGCTGCCCAGCCGGCGCCTTACTACTCGCGTTCATCGCACGTCGATCTGAACATGACCTGGAACGATGGCAACACGGACAGCAAAAACAACCTGTTGTTCGCAGACACGCGGGTTCGTGTGGGCGACCATCGCCACCTGGCGGAACTCACGATTGCCAGGGACAAGACCAACGATGTCACGACCAAGAAGCAGGACCTGTTTCGCTATTCCTACAACTGGCTGCTGAGCGACCCCTGGTATCTGGGCGCCACCGCCAGTTACGAACGTGATCCGATCAAGGAACTGGATCACCGCTACATGGCGGGCGTGCTCTTTGGCAGGGATTTTATCAAGGATTCCAATCGCTTCCTGACCGCCAGTATCGGCATCGGCTACTCGGATGAAAAACTGGCCGGCATTTCAGACAGTGGCGCTGTAGGGTTGTGGAACCTCATATACGAGCACGATTTTCGCGAAGGCGCGCTTTCGTTTTTTCATAACCACAATCTGAACTACCAGTTTTACGGGGATAACAACACGATTCTGAAAACCAATACGGGCTTTCGCTTCGACGTAATCGGCAGTGTCTACACGAGTATTTCTTTCCGCTACGACTATGAAACAGATCCGGCAGCGGGCAAGAAAAAATACGACACGACCCTGGCCGTGGGAATCGGCGCGGACTTCTGATCAAACAATCTTTGATTTAGTCCAGCGGACAATGTCGCCCGCCATCAGCGCACCTGACTGGCGGGCGACTTCTCTGCCCTTATCAAACAGGATCATGGTTGGAATACTTCGAATTCCATACTGGGCTCCAATCATCTGCTCATCCTCCGTGTTCAGCTTGGCCAGCCGCACGGTGGGTTCCAGCACGGATGCAGCCTGTTCAAAGGCCGGCGCCATGGTCCTGCACGGAGCGCACCATGGAGCCCAGAAGTCGACCAGAACCGGCATGTCGTTTTTCGCAATGAACCTTTCGAAACCGGCGGTATTGAGTTCCACCGGGTGAGCGTTGAGAACAGGGCTCTTGCACTTACCGCACAGCGGATTTTCTTCCAGACGCTTTGAGGGAACAGCGTTGATCGCGTTGCATTTAGCACAGGTCACGTGGATTTTGGACATTGTGAATCTCCAGCGTTCAGAATTCTGACATTTTACCTTCCAGTTCCTGCCAGCGGTCATAGGCCGCCTCCAGTTCTGAACGGGTGTCGGCCAGGCGGTCGATGGTCTGCTGCGTTGCGTTCCGTTCACGCTCGTAGAAGCCCGGAGCTGAAATCTCGATTTCCAATGCCTCGCAGCGAGATTCAAGTTGATCGATCAACCCGGGCAATGCGTCCAGTTCTCGCTGCTCCTTATAACCCAATTTTTTCACAGCCGGCTTGGCTGGATTCTTTCCGGATTTTGGCCGGTTTGCTGAAGAACGGTCTGGTGCGTCTGAATCCTGGTCCCCGAACCAGTCCAGTTTCCCGCCTTTTTCCACCCAGTTGCTGTAGCCACCGACATACTCGGCTACCCGGCCCTCGCCTTCCAGCACCAGGATGCTGGTGACCACGTTGTCCATGAACTCGCGGTCATGGCTTACGAGTAGCACCGTGCCTTTGAATTCCAGCAGGATTTCCTCCAGCAGCTCCAGCGTTTCGATATCGAGGTCGTTAGTGGGCTCGTCGAGCACCAGCAGGTTGGCGGGCTTACTGAACAGCTTCGCGAGAATGGCCCGGTTCTGTTCGCCTCCGGAAAGCGCCTTGACCGGCATCCGCACGCGGTCTGGCGCGAACATGAATTCGCCGAGATAGGAAATGGCATGGCGTTTTCGCCCGTCTATTTCTATGAATTCCTGGCCGCCGCAAACATTGTCGATCTGGTTGCTTTCCGGATCCAGGTGGGGAC